>JABDFA010000021.1 GCA_013286795.1 Candidatus Babelota bacterium | reverse complement strand
ATAGGAGTTTCCGCTTCATAAGCAAGACCAGCATTAAACATCTGTATAAATATCCATTGGGTCCACTTATAATAATTTGGATCAGTTGTATCTAATTCTTTATCCCAATCATAAACTGCGCCTATCTGTTCTAACTGTTTTTTAAAATTAGCTATATTTGCAGCAGTTCCAACTTTTGGATGAATACCCTTTTTAATAGCATCATTTTCAGCAGGAAGCCCAAATGCATCCCATCCCATAGGATGCAAAACATTATAACCTTCCATAAGTTTTATTCTGGCATAAACATCAGATAATGTATATCCTCTCCAATGTCCAACGTGTAAGCCTGATCCTGAAGGATAAGGAAACATATCTAAACAATAATATTTTTTTCCAGAATTGATTGGTCCAGTTTTTCCAAAAGGCTCCTTGGACCATACATCTTGCCATTTTTTTTCAATATTCTTAAAGTTATATTCCATATTTTTTATAAGTTTTAGATACAACTCAGCTTTGTTTATGACCTCTCAATTTTAAACACAATAATAGTTTTTGTAAAAGATCTTAGAGCTCTAAGAACATCAGACTTATCCTGAAACTATATAAATCTAAAAATAAAATTTAACTTTTATGTTGGATAATTGGCATATTCTAAAACTATATCAGCAAGCTCTGGTAATAAACAAGCCGTTTCAACAATTTCTTTCTTAGCCTGTTGTTTTTGTATTTTTCTTTTTTCAGCCTCAGCTTCTATGAATGTTGCTATAGAGTCTTTCCCTTGTTTATTTGCTTTATATAAAGCAGTTTCCCCTTCTTTATCCACTAAATCTGTGAATGCACCAGCATCTAATAATAATTTTACTATATTTAATGTTGCTCTATTTTCAGGTCTAAAATATACAACAAGCATGAGCGCGGTCTGAGCAATATTATTTTGAACATTGGGATTAGCATTATTTTCTAACAATAGTTTTACAATGGCCTCATGCCCTCGCATCACAGATCTCATTAAAGCCGTATAACCATCATCTTGACTATTTATATCTGCACCTTGATCAAGAGCTTTTTGAACATATTCTATATTATTTATACTCGATGCATGAAGAAGCATGTCATTAGGAGCATATTCATCAATCGGAACCTCATAAAGTTGATAACTATAAATTGATCCGAACCCTAAAAATAGAAACGAAAATAATAATTTAATTCTCATAATAACCTCTATTCACACTTATCTTCTTTTTGACAAACTACATATTCTGAAACTATATCAGCCAATTCTGGCAATAAGTGTTCAGTTCTGGAAACCTCTTCATAAATCTCTCGTCTTTCTTTAATTCTTCTTTTTGATTCCTCTAATAATAATTTTGCTATTGAATTATCATTTTTTAGTCTTGCTATGCATAAAGCGGTCTTACCTTCATTATTCTTTAAATTCAACAAAGCACCATTTTCTAATAATAATTTTACTCCATCTGCATTACCATGATCTACAGCAATTATTAAAGCTGTACTCCCATTTATATTTTTGATATTAAGTTTTGCGCCCTTCGCTATCAACAACTTCGCCATATCGTTATTTTTTTTATATACAGCATGCATTAAAGCAGTTTCGTTGTAATCATTCTGAATATCAGGATCTGCACCATTATCTAACAATAACTTTATTATAAGCTCTTTTTTATGCAATATAGCAAACATTAAAGATGTCATATGCATATCTGGGCTACTAAAATCAGCAAAGAGAACGTTGGGGTCAGCGCCTTTGTCTAATAATAGTTCTATTACTTTTTTGCTACGATTTAATCTAATAGCTAATGTTATAAGTGATTCAACGAACCCATCTCCTCGTCCATTATCCGTAACACTAGGATCGGCACCATTTTTTAACAATAGTTCTACTATAGAATCATCGGTTCCTATTATAGCAAAATGCAAAGCTTTACCCTTATTAGCATTAGGATTAGCGCCCTTTTCTAACAATAATTTTACTATTGGCTCATTATTTTTCCTAATAGCCAATAGTAAAGGTGTATTGCCTTTATTTATAACATTTATATTTGCTTTATTTTCTATTGCTTCTTGTACAAGCTTAATATCATCTTTTTTTACTCCTTCTAGGAGCATTTCATCTGGACTCATACTATAAATTGATCCAATAAACCCTAAAAATAGAAATGAAAGTAATAATTTAATTCTCATAATAACCTCCCATTATAAATCCCCACACATAAAAAAATGAAAATCAGTAAATATATTTTATATTATCAAAAAAACCCAATAAAAGCAACCATATTATTAGCACCATAATGACACCCAAGATAATATGAAATTAATGCTTGCATATAGCATATATTTCATATTTATATTAAACTAGAGGATATTTGTAATTTAATTGTTAATTCAAGAATTAAGAACATTTCATTTTATAGTACAAATTAATCAAAAACATTGTACTTGAATTTTTTATAATTTGATCAATTTAATTTAGAAAAAAGAGTAATTTTATGAATAGATTTTTACCACTTTTTACACTTTGCGTGAACTGTTATTTATTTACTAATGAAATTGATAATCAAAAAGAACTCCTGCCCAATAAAAAGAAAATTATTGTTTTAACCAGCAAAGGAGGCGGCGGACATACAGAGGCCTCTAAAGCTTTAAAATATTATTTAAAAGACAAATATGAACTCGAAATTATTAATCCTATACCGGACCTTTTTGCAAGTTTTGATCCTGTAAGAAAACTAACTTTTAACTCTTGGGCCGCAGAAGATCTGTATAATTACTTTCTTAAGGGAAAATGGAATAGATGCATTAATGCACTAAGTAATTTTGGCAAATGGTTTGTAAGGTTAAAAAAAACATCTATGGAAACGGCCCTAGAGGAATATTTTCAATCTACCAAGCCGGACCTAGTGATCTCTGTTATACCATTTATAAATGGCGTAGTGTATAATGTTACCCAAAAAATGGATATTCCATTTTTAATAATACCTACTGATTTAGATACTTCATACTTCACTTATGATATCGAATCACCAAAATATGAAAAATTTATGTATACATTAGCATTTGATGATGAAATGTTATTTAACAAAATTAAAGACTCTAAAATTCCAAGATCAAAAATTGAGATTTTGGGGTACCCTTTAAAACAAACTTTTTTTGAAGAAAAAAATATAGATAAAATTAAGGAAGATTTTTCAATAATAAAAAATAAGCCAGTTGTAATGATTTTAATGGGAGCGCAGGGTTCAAGCTCTCTTTACACTTATGTGTATCATTTAGCTAAAAATAAAAACCCTATTCATCTTGTGGTATGTTTAGGAAAAAATGAAGATATAAGAAAAAAAATATCAAAAATTAAATTACGAAAACATGTTACAATGTCTATGATTGGCTTTACAGATAGAATCGCTGATTTAATGGCTGCATCAGACGTAATAATTACAAAATCTGGTAGCCACTCTGTATGTGAAGCTATACAAACAGGAGTACCAATTTTAATAGATTCAATTAGCTTTAGTATTTATTGGGAAAGAATGAATGCCGATTTCATAAAAAAACATTGCCTAGGAGATGTAGTTAAAAATTACAGAAAAATAAATACTTTAGTAACTAAATCTATAAATGATAAAGAATATATAGAAAAAGTAAAGGATTCACTTAAGAAATTTAAAAGAAGCGACTTTGGTTTCCCTTTGAGAAATTTAATTGAAAAAATGATTAACTAAAAAAGGATTAATATGTACAATGAATCTATATTAGTTGTAAAAAGAAATACTTTTTTTAATTCTGAAGAATGGCAAGGAATTTTAGACGTAGATTATAATAAATACATTAATATTATTAATAAAAATAAAGAGTTTATATCCAGGGAACATGCTGAAACTAATTTTAATTACAAGCAAATAATTCCTTATCTAGTTTTTGCATTCCAAGACAAACTTTTTTT
>JABDFA010000020.1 GCA_013286795.1 Candidatus Babelota bacterium | reverse complement strand
TGCCGAATGATTCGGCGAGGGATGGCATTAAAAAGATATCGCTTGCTCTAAAAAAATCACGAATAATAGTTTGCTCATTAACCCAGCCTAGTTCAACAAGTTGAAACCGTTTGGAAAATTTGTCTCCTATGGTGGTACGGCCCAGAGTCAAAAGGCATACAGGAATAGTGGTTTGAATTTTTTCGAGAGCCTCGAGAACATATACTAATCCTTTATAGGGGCCATCCTCAGCTCGAAAGCTGATAACAATTGCATTATCTGGAATGCCAAAACGCTTTCGAGCTTCAGGGGAGTTTTCTGGACTAAAAAAATTAAGATCAAGGCCAAAAGGAATATGATGAATTCTAGCTTTTTTAAACATGGGAGAGGCTTTTTCATCCATTTTGAGGCGACAACAATATCTAAATCTAGGGACCTAAAAGAACGTTCTTTGTATGAAAATAAGAATTTGGTATGATCTCGCCTCAATGAAAAGTAGGTTTTTAAGTCAGGACATTTACCGCATCCTATCTTCCAACGGTCACAATCAAAAGGATGTAGGCAGTGACCTGTCAATGCCCATGGATCATGTAACGTCCAAACGACGGGTTTTCTTCTTGTTAGTTCGGGAAGATGTCTCATGCTAAAGAAACCTGCATGAATGATGTGGAGGTGAATAAGATCCGCCTCCTTAAATTCAGGCAATTTCATAATCTTATAGGCATAAGGATATAATACAGATTGTAATGAAAAAAAATTTTCAGCTTTACGATATAGGTGATACATTCTATGATTTATCTGATCGTTTATGGTTATAACATTAGGATTATTTGTATCTTTTAACCATGAAAAATGCTTGGAATAGACGCCATACTCTCTAAGCTGAGGCGTGATCGCTAAACCATGAAATCTTGATCCTGGAGTTTCATGTCCATTAATTTGAAAAATCTTCATCTTTTTATTTATGGAAACTTGTTGATTGTTGTGTATCATTTGGAATAACATCTTTTTAAAATTTTTTTAATCTTCCTTTTTAATCGCTTTTTGAGTATAAAAGAACCCCATTGATTTGGAAAAAGTTGCCGTCCATAATTTTCCAAAACAGCTTCAAGTTCAGTAGCGTATTTACTGAAATGAGGTACTGAATCTAAGGCTGAAATATAATAATAATATAAACCATATAACCCGTTCATGAGTGTTTTTTTATCAACAATATTTTCAGATATTATTTTTTGTGTATAGTATTGAAGGTCCTCTATGATAGCAAGGGGATTCTGATTTTTCAGGGTGTTATCATTATGTGTTCTGATGAGGCAGGTGTATTTTGGGATGGCGTGAATAAGATGATTCTTTGAGATTCGTCTCCACATATCTGTATCTTCAAATCTATTTAAGTGCACGTCAAATCCTCCCACAGTTTCAAAAACGTGTCGACGGACCATTACGGTCGGCAATATTATTGTTAGAGGGACAAAAAAAGCGATGTGTTTGTAAATGTGACCCGATTTTGTGGCTAAATACTCAGTCTTAAAATCTCGAATCAGATCAAGGCAATGGGCATGGGTATAAACCATGGAAACGTCCGCATGATTGTCAAGATATCGAACTTGCAAGTCAAGCTTTCCAGGTAAAAACAAATCATCGGAATCTAAAAAGGCTATGTATTCTCCCCTAGCCATTTTTAGGGCAACATTTCGAACGTGGGAACGCCCTCTGTTTGTTTCAAGTCGTTCGTAAATTACCCTCGAATCTTTTATGGACCGAAAAATTTGGGGCGTTGCATCTGTTGAACCGTCATCAATTATAATAAGCTCAAAGGGATCAAATGACTGCAATAATACACTATCTACTGCGTCTCTGATGAGATGCCCCCTGTTGTATGTGGGGATAATGACTGAAACGCGGGGAGAAGTATACGACATGAGCCTTTTAATTTCCTAGCTTATTATATAATCAAGATGTCATTGATCTTCAAAACTTTCATTTTTTTCCGTTAAATTTGCACTAGATCATTTTATATTTCTTTAACAAAGATACAGCAAATTTGATTGGAAAGAATTTGTAAAGCATATTGCATTTTCTTAGTAAATCTGAATATGCTAATTGCAATGATTTGTTTTTTAAAGTTTGACTAAGAGCATAAGCTTCAAGGTTTTCTTGGTATACTTTTGCTTTAGAGCTGTTATAAGCCTTAAATAAATTATCTATTTTAGTATGGTCCGATAGTCCTATCAAAGATTTGTCTCCATAATTAGCAAGCATTTGAACTCTATTGCCCCATTCTTCTGATAAGACGTGAAATTCGTAGTTTAGTTCCTCTAATAATTTAATGACAAAACATGTTGCAAAAACATTATGTAATTCAATAAATAGTAATGGTTTATGTTTTTTGAGAGTATTTACAGATCCTTTTAAAAAGGATAGTTCTGCTCCTTCAATATCAACTTTAATGACGTCAGGAATAATGCCTGTTTCTTCTACAAAACTATCTAAAGTTTTTAGTTTTACAGTTTCTCTAAAAAATCCCATAGATTCTAATTCTGATTTAGGAATGGCTGTACAGCCACCAGTTACTAATTGAGAGGCACTCGCAAAGCCATTTTCTATATTGTCACTTAGGAGCATTTCTGCTGACTCGTTAACATCCGATAAGCCAAAATTGTATAATTGAATATTGTCTAAGAATTGGGGATTAAGAGAATAATTATATTGTATGCGATTCTGATTATACTTATTAGGTTCAAAAGCAATAACTTTTCCGGTTTTTCCTACTTTTTTTGAAAAATATAAACTGCTAAGTCCTATATAGGCTCCTACATCAAAAACAATCTGTCCTTTTTTAATGTGATTCTCAAAAAATGATAAAGCACCATCATCTTCATAGCCTTGAACCAGAGAGGGGGTACTTAATAACTTAATTCCTTCAAAAGTTTGATGAGTACATGAAACTACTTCAAGTTGATTATCAATTTGGTAAGCATATTCAAGACAGTCGGCAATATACTCACCTTTCAGGGGAAATCCGTAGTTTTGTGCTTTTTTCCATAATTGAGAATAGGGGATTATTATTCCAGAATTAAATTCAGGATTAAAAAAATTATCATGATTATGTATGTATATTTGATATTCTGTTAAATTTAAAAATTCATTTTTTCTCATGAATTTTGGTAAAGATGAGATCGTGTATTTATTGCAATGCATGCCTTTGGTTTCTTCAATAAGATCTGCATGATCAACAGTATTGATGAGATTCCGTTCATCCAATCCATCTACAATCACATCGTTATCAAATTTATAGGCCGGGGTATTTATAACAAGAACTGCTTTTTCAGAAAGATACTTTTTTAAGTAACTCATTATTAAAGATAATTCGCTGCGAGGTATATGTTCTAGAACATCAAGCATTATGACGATATCAATTTTATTTTCAATTTTATCCCCATGATCACGTAAAAAATCAAGAGCATCAGAGCAATATATTTTGGGGGCTGTTAACCCATGTTTTTTTAAATATTCTTGAGCAATTTCAAAAGCTGGGGGAGCAAAATCAACACCAATATATGATGATGCACCTTCATTCATAATATATTTTATGCTCTCCCCTCTGCCATAACCAATCTCTAAAACATGGGAATCTTTAAGGTTTATTCTCTTTAAAATTTGGATATCAAAATCTCTTAAGGACGTTTCCATTCCTTTATAGTTACCCTCTAATCCATATCCAGCAGGAGTCCCATTTTTATTTTTACCTGTAAAGTATGTTTTTGTATATTTCTCTTGTACATGTCCCATTAATTTAACCTTTCACTTTTATATTCTGGAATCATCAGTCCTAATATTCTATTATCGTCCTCTATCTTAATCTCGCAAATATCATCACAGGAATATAAAGGAACAACTTGATTTACTCTACCAATTGCAATACCGAATGATAAAAAGTAGTTTCCTTGACATAATTCAGGAGTTTTCACTTCAAATTGCAAGTCTATGACGGAATTATCATTTTTAGTCAAATTTTCGACTATATAATTTCGCATTTCATGAAATATATCAAATACAGTTATGCCTCTTTGGTTATCACAACGAATACCAACAAAAAAACTATCGGAAACACAATTTTCTCTGGAAATTTCATCAATTTTATTGTGGTCAAGATGTATTTTTAATTTGACATAGAATGGACACCCACGAACGAGAATATTCGGGGGTTTAACACCTATTATGCTTATATTTTTAATATAAGATCCACCTAACCCCCAACTT
>JABDFA010000019.1 GCA_013286795.1 Candidatus Babelota bacterium | reverse complement strand
TTTTTTTCTACCAAGTCTTTCCATAACCACACCCTGATATTCTTCAGGTATATCTATAACCATCCATTCTATAGGCTCACATTTTTCACTATTTATGGTTTTAAAAATCACCTGTGGTGCTGAAACCTGCATTTCAAAACCTTCACGGCGCATATTTTCTAGTAAAATACTCAGATGTAGCTGCCCCCTTCCTGAAACCTTAAATACATCAGGTGAAGCTGTTGGCTCTACGCGTAAAGCTACATTTGTTTTTAATTCTTTTTCTAGGCGTTCCTTTAAATGTCTTGAGGTAAGTAAAGAACCTTCTCTGCCATTAAAAGGTGAATCATTTACTCCTACTAAGATAGATACAGTTGGTTCATCAATAGCTACATATTTTATAGGCTTTGGATTTTCAGGATCACATATTGTACTGCCAATAGGAGCATCTTGATCAAATCCTGTAAGAGCTACTATATCTCCACAAAAAGCTTCAGTAACCTCTACGCGTTTTAAGCCTTCAAATGAAAATATTTTTGTAATCTTTGTAACTTTACTTTTTGTTTCATCTTTGCATATTACAACAGATTGACCAATTTTTATATTCCCAGTAAAAATTCTTCCAATAGCGATGGGTCCTAAATATTCATTATAATCTATATTTGTGCACAAAAACTGCAAGCCGCCTTCTTGTGCTTTTGGAGCAGGTATTGATTTTATAATGGTATCTAATAACGGTATCATAGAATCTGTAGGCTTTTTAGGATCAAGAGTCATAAAACCTAATTTTGAAGAACCATAAATTACAGGGTAATTAAGTTGATCCGCATCTGCTACTAAATCTAAAAATAGATCATTAATACTATTTTCTGTGCGCTCAATATCAGCATCAGGTCTATCGATTTTATTTATAACTACTATAGGTTTTAAATTTAAATTTAAAGCTTTTGATAATACAAATCTTGTGCCTGGTAAAACACCTTCGGCTGCATCAACTAATAACAGAAAACCTTCGACCATTTGTAATGTACGTTCTACTTCTCCACCAAAATCAGTATGTCCGGGAGTATCAACAATGTTTATCTTAAAGCCATTATAATAGATCCCTGTATTTTTAGCTAAAATTGTTATCCCACGTTCTTTTTCTATAGCATTTGAGTCCATAGATCGTTCTTCTGTCTGGACCATTCCTGAAGCTTGGAATAGCTTGTCTACCAGGGTTGTCTTTCCATGGTCAACGTGAGCGATAATAGCAATATTTCTTATGTGATCTGTCTTAGTATTCATCGTTTCCTGTTATAGTTATAATTGAGATTGATTATGAATATTATAAATCAAAAAATTGAATACGTCTAGTAGCTTTTTATTTCAAATGAGAATATTTTAAAACTGAGTATATTGATGAAATTAAAATAATGGCTTAATATATTTATAATGTTTTGATTTGAGTTAAGTTTTTTCAGGGGTGTCTTAATTCTAAGAAAATTATTATGATGCGCTCGAGCTGATGCTTCGACTTCGCTCAGCATCACCATGAGCGCATTATTAATATTTTATAAATTTTATATAATCAAGCTTTAGCTAAGTATTAACAATTTTTAATAAATGCGCTCGTCCCGAGCTCGTCGAGGGATACGAGCTTCCTATGAACTTTTTAGGGATACGCTATAGATAAGGTTATTCAAAATTACCGCTTGATTTTTCTCTACAAAGTTTTCTAAATCATTCAGTTTTTGCACAGCTAGTTTGTTTTCAGCTAAAACCATTTTGATATCATGAACACCTAGGACTTTATTTTTTCTTTCTTTTTTTATTAATGATTCAGAAAGAGATGAACTATATTTTTCTAATTGTTTTGAATATTTTTTTAGCTTATTTGAGAATTTCTTTAACTTGTGTTTATTTTTTATTTTTTGTTCTTTTAAAGCAAGTGTAAACCCGTTTATATTATTTGCTTTGCTTAATTCAAAAAATTTATTTAGTTGTTCTATTTCTTTGATTAAACTTAAGCTATTTTTTAATGGGGTTCCAATCCATACATACAAGCCGTATCCACAAGCTCCGCATACTAGTGTAGTTGCTGCACCTGCTGCAAAGGTTGCCCCTAAAATTAATCCTACAGGTATATAAATCCCGGGACTAACAGGTTTAGTCTGTGGTGTATGTCCAAGTAATGTGCCAATTAATAAAAGATTTAAAATTGATTTTTTAAACATGTTGCTCCCTACATAAAAAGTGCATTAATTATATGTTAGAAATAATCAATTTTAATTAAATCAGAATATTAATATGAAGTCAAAAGGGTGTGCAGGTTCAATACTTATGAGGTAAAAAAAACCCGCTTTAATTAACGAGCTTTATCTTAAATTAAGATTTTAGCTAATTTGCAACTCCCTCACGAGCATAATATACTTCATATGTTACTCCGGTTTTTTGAATAACGACTGTCAAATTATCCTTCATAAAAGATACCCCATCTTCTGAAATATTGAGTTTAGCATCATTAATATCATCTTTGGTAATATCATTTGATTGCAAAGTTGGAAGAATATCTGGAAATTTTTTTAGAAGCTTTTCATAGTTTGATAATTTTTGCTCTTCTTGAGATTTTTGTTCCATATCACTACATCTTACATATGAAATAGAATTTGCTACTAAAGCGCAAAATATAAAGTTTTTTAAGTTCATTTTTTTACCTTTCAAAATTATTTTTTAGCAAGCATGAGAAAACATAACTGGTTCACGTATAGTTACTTTATATTTAAGTAATGTTTCTGTCTTTTGGATATAAACTATATTTTTACCTCTTCTGAAACATATTGAATTTTTTTCAATTAGAAGTCTGTCTCTAGCATTATTAATTTCATCTTCAGTTATATTATTGGATTTTAGAGTATCAAGAATATCTGGAAACATTTTGAGAACTTGTTCATAGTTTGATAAATTTTGTTCTTTTTGAGATTTCTGTTCCATATCACTACATCTTACATATGAAATAGCGTTTGCCACTAAAGCGCAAAATATAAAGTTTTTTAAGTTCATTTTTTTACCTTTCAAATATTATTTATTTTATACCAAAGGTCCAATAAACAATTTATATCAATTTGTTGAGCACGTAAATTTAAAAAATCATGTTCTATCTTATCAAGATTATAATGAGCTTGAATAAGATTGTTTCTTAATGTTCTTCTTGGTTGTCTAAAACATATTTTTACAAATTTCCAGAAATTTTCTTCGTCTTTTATAGGAGTTAATATTTGTTTAGGTTTAAAGTAAAGTAATCTGGAATAAACTTTTGGAGGGGGATTAAATGCTGCAGGAGAAATTTTGCTTAAAAGCTTCGATTATTAGATATAAATCACCATAAGCTACCCCTAGTTGACATTTCTATTTGTATTTGATATTATTGTTATAGCTTAGCATAAGTTATTATTTTTATTAAAATATTTATTGGAGGTTAAAAAATGAAAAATTTTAAATTAATTATCTTAATTTTTTCTGTAATAATGAAAGCTTCATTAATTTTGGGAGCAATGAAAGAGACACTAAATGAACGCATTCAAAGGAAAACTCATAGAATTAATGTTTTAGAAGAAAAACAGTCAAATGAGCTTGCACAAAAATATATAGATCAAGTAATAGCATCAAATATTCTTATTCCTGACTTAACTAATTTAATAATAGGGTATGCTGGTTTTGAACAAAATATTCTAGAACAAAGCAGAAGGTTAATGCGAGCGGTTGTTGACGGTAATTTCGATCAAATGAAACAGGCTCTTGAGAATGGTGCCTATGTAAATTTTAAAGATGGTTATGAAGGAAAAACTCCTTTGATATTTGTATTTGATAGATTAATGGGTGGAAAAGGATTGGCTGCATATGAGTTTGCGGATTATCTAATAAAAAATAATGCAGATGTGAATGCGCAGGATAATAAAGGTAACTCAGCGCTTTTAAATTTAGCTAAAAAGTCACGAAAACTATTTGCCGGGTGTTATTTATGTGACAATAGAATTAATTTAATGGAGCTACTTATAAGAAGTGGAGCAGATATAAATCATAAAAACAATTTTGGGGAAACAGCTCTTATTATATCAGTTAAAGCAGGTGATGATGAATCAGTAGAAGCTTTGATTAAAAGCGGAGCTAACAAAGATATTACCGATAAATCAAATAAGAATGCATTTTATTATGCAAATTTTTTATACATTAAAAGCAATAATGAGGATCCTAGGGGTATTATGAGAGACTTTTTATTGTCTATACCTAAAGATGAACAAGATCAGTACTCTGAATTTGTAGAACCAGTGGAAAAATATAAAAAAAATAATGGATTTAGTCAAAACTGAAAAAGATATAAAAGAAGAACAGGATTTAGTTGAGAAAACAAAGGCAGAAATTAGAGAGAAAGAGTATAAAAAACAGAAAGAAACAGAGATGTCTCTAGAAGAGGAAGACAAGTTGAATGTGCAGAAGATTAAAAAAATACTTCAAAAACAAAAAGAAAAACAACTTTTACATCAACAACAAGAACTTCAACTAGAAAGAGAGCGTGAACAAAGAGCTCAAGAAGCCCTAGCTCAAGCTGCTATGGAGCCGGTAGAAGAAGAATGGAATGAGGAAGATTCTGAGCAAGCTAGACAAGAGGATTGGGGAAGTTTTGAATAAGTTGTAGTTGTTAGGGTTTATAATCAATCTTATTCCAAAGATTTAATAAACCAACCATATCTATTTGTTGCGCACGTAAATTAAGAACGTTATGGTCTAGATTATCTAAATTATAATGAGCTTGGATAAGATTATTTCTTAATGTTCTTCTTGGTTGTCTAAAGCAGATTTTTACAAATTTCCAGAAATTTTCTTCGTCTTTTATAGGAGTTAATATTTGTTTAGGTTTAAAGTAAAGAAGTCTAGAATAAACTTTTGGAGGGGGATTAAATGCAGCAGGGGAAATTTTATCTAAAAGTTTCCAGTCAAAATAATGTTGAAAAAATAGAGAAACGTAACCATAATCTTTACCAGATTGTTTTAAAATTTTTTGTGCAACTTCTTCTTGTACCATTATTACACCTTCTTTTATTAAAGCTCTATTTTCTTGGATCTTATATAAAATTGGGAATGTAATTTGGTATGGTAGATTAGCAAGCAGCGTCCATGGTTGATAAGGTTTAAATAGATCGAAATCTAAATCTAAAATATTTTCATGGTGAACAGTTAATCTCTTGTCTTTGATATTTGATTGTAGATAATTAACCCAATCAGAGTCTATTTCAAAAACCCAAAGACGAGCAATTTTTGTTTTCAGTATGGCTCTAGTTAAAAAACCAGAGCCACCACCAATTTCAAAAACAGAGCTAGTTTCATTTAGATCAACATTTTGCAACATGTTATCTATAACCCATTGCTCTTTTAGGAAATGTTGTCCAAATTTCTTTTTTAATCTAATGCCTTGTTCAAAAGCCACGCAAGTACCCTTATTAAATCCTTCGACTTCGCGCTGCGCGCTTCCCTCAGGATGACCGGGGAAAATAAATCTAAATTTAATTGCGCATGAAAACGAAAGTTACGGTTTACTTCATTAATGTTTCTTTGAAGAAATCAAACTCTTGTAAAACTTTACCGGCACCTTTTACAACACAAAGTAATGGATCTTTTGCAATACGCACAGGAAGGCCAGTTTCCTTTGAGATCAGTTTATCTAAGCCTCGTAAAAGTGAGCCGCCACCAGCCATAACTATTCCCTTGTCTACTAAATCAGAAGATAGTTCCGGTGGTGTATTTTCAAGAGCTACACGAATTACATCAACAATAGTTGCTATAGTTTCAAGTAATGATTCATTAACTTCAGCACTTGTTAATGTTATAGTTTTTGGAACCCCTGTAATGAGGTCTCGTCCTTTGACTTCCATGCTTTCCATTTTTGAATCTAACATGACAGTTCCAATATTTATTTTTATAACTTCTGCAGTTCTTTCACCTATTAGAAGATTGTATTTGCGTTTTACATATTGAACAATAGCGCGGTCCATTTCATCACCAGCAACACGTACTGATTTGCAAAATACTACATGTTTTAGAGAAATAACTGCAACTTCTGTAGTTCCTCCGCCAATATCTACTATCATGCTTCCACATGGATCTTGTATGGGCAAACCTGCACCAATAGCAGCAGCAAGTGGCTCTATAATTGTATAAACTTCCTTTGCGCCAGCTTGTCTTGCAGAATCTTCAACAGCCCTTTTTTCAACTTGAGTGATTCCAGATGGAACGCCAATAATCATTCTTGGATAGGTTAAAGTTCTACGATTACCATTTGCAGCTCTTATGAAATATCGTAACATGCTTTCGGCTAATTCAAAATTTGCAATGACGCCATCACGTAAGGGGCGACATGCTATTATATTTTCTGGCGTTTTGCCTAACATTTCCTTTGCAGCTTTTCCTGCGGCTAACACTTGGTTAGAATTAATTTTAACAGCAACTACAGAAGGTTCATCCAGAATGATCCCTTTGTTTTTTACGTATACTACAGTATTAGCTGTTCCTAAATCTATAGCCATATCATTGGAGAAAAAACTAAATAACTGTTTTGCAGGGATAAAATTCATTAAGGAAAATTTTTCTTTTTTTGATTTTTCCATATTTGTATCTTTTCTTTAAATTAAAAATCAATTTCCATACCTAGAGAAACTCTATTGGTCTTAGCAACACCTCTTGCGCCAAATACGTTAACAGGTATATCCCAATCAAGATATACTAATGGCGCAAATTTTCTAGGTTTATTTGTTTTACTAAAATCATATAGTCCACTTATGGTTGCATACTCAGCTATCCATCCTGAATTGTCTATAACAGGTCTTAATTTTGAAGGAACAGTTTTATCTGGACGCATATCAATTAAATTATCATGTTCATGCAATACAAAAGTGTAACGTCCCTTAACTCCAAATCCGTTCATTAAATCTTCAAGGGCAATATATGGAGATATTCCAAATGTTATTCCAGGTTTTACATGAACAGGTCCAGTTAACGGTGCAAACTCAATTGGTTCTAGACCAACAGGAATTCTACTTTTTTGAGTTTTTTCAAATCTTTGACATATTTGTATCCATAATCCAACTACCAAATCTTCTTTGAGTTCAAATGTAAAATCTGCCATAGAATATATACCAAATAGCCCATTTAACCCTCCAAATGGTATTGATGCTGGATTATCAAGTTCAATTTTTGGTCCTACTGGTACAAGAACACCAAAACAGATTCCATAATCGATTCTTCTAAACTTATAGTAATAATCAACAACATTACCTATTCTAAAGTAAAAATCTAAATCAGAAAAACCTGTTTTGCTAAATTGTCCAAATTTTAACCCCATTAGATCATTAGCTTCTCCTTGATTTTTTCTTAAAATATTTTCCATACCATTTAATAAATTAAGATCCTTTATTAATTTTTCAGAAATATTAAAATCTTGTCTAGAGGTAACATGCATCATATATATATTGGCACCTAACCCTAGATATTTTCCCAATGCTTGTTCGTATCCTATCCATAAACCTTGCGCTTCTAATTTTCCATCAAGATCGAAAATAATATGTGGTTTAGTTTGAAGTTGATCAAGTATTGGATTTTCTAGTCCAGCTTTTTCCATCGATTTGCCAATTATTGCTAAATCATATTTGCCATTTAATTCGGCTACGCTTACATCTTCTCCTGCCTGATCTCTTGCGCTTTTGCCTGTGACAAAAAATAGGTTTGCTCCAAATGCTGATTTTTTATCTGTATAATGTCTAAAGATTTGTCTATATAGAGGAATATAGCGATTATCTATTATCGCATAAATATTGCATGTATTAATTACTACTAAAAAAAATAAAGTTATTTTATTAAAGCTAATCATATTATACCTTATCTTGCTGAGGGCTTGTATTAAGCATAGCTTATTTTGTGTTTTTTTAAAGGCATATTAAATTGGTAACGTAATCTAAATTTTATTGTTTTTTAAATATAAAGAATCTCTTTCTTGAACAAATTTCTTAAATTCTTCATCGCTATGACTTAAAAGGGAAATTACCGGGTTACTGGATATTATTATCTCTCCGCTACTATCTGCGGAAATTAATTTATTTTCTTGGTATATGCATAAACCAAAAATTGCATTATGATGATGTGTTTCATACGCTATATGATAATCTTCCGAGTTAAGATCCCATATAATAACTGAGGAGTAAAATGATCCGGAGGCTAATTGATTTCCTGGTAGTGCACATAATACATGGAATTCAGTTTGTTCTTCACCGTCTTTCATTTTCAGTACTTTTTGACATTTGCCAGATTTTATATCCCATACTCTTATAGTTTTATCATTAGATCCAGAGGCTAATTTGTTGCCAGACAATAAACATAATACTTTAACCATATCTTTGTGCCCCTTTAATTTTGTAGTAGAACTAAACAAAGAACCAAAACTCCATATTATTATTTCCCCGTTTTCGCATCCTACGGCTAATTTATGATTAGGTAATAAACATAAAGAGTATGCCTTGGAATTGATTTTCAACGTTTTATGAACTTTATGTGTTTTGAAATCAATAATCGTTACTTCTCCTGGGCCACAACGATTTCTGTAATCATCAGAATTGCCTATTGCTAATTTACTTTCAGAAATTAAACATAATGTATCTACATTACCAGATAATTGGGGCACATTGCATACGCAAGAATCAATATTCCAAATACTAACACCAGTTCCTCTACCGCGAGAAGCAACTTTATTGTCAGGTAATATGCATAATGCAGTTATATTATCATCTATTCGTGAATTGGATTTATATAATTTACCAGAATCAATGTCATGAATTTCTATTCTTCCATTCAAGTAACCAGAAATTAATTTATTGCCCGGTAACATACAAAATGAAGTAAGATGAACCCTGTCTAAGGTTGATGGGTAATGTATTCTAAAAAATATTCGGTCATTAATAATTTTTTCACATTTCCACCAATCTTTTATTGGATCATATTCTTCAATTAATTTCACTAAGTCTGAAATAAGCAAATATTTTTCTAGATATTGTCTTCTTTGTTTGTTTATCTTAATAACTTTTTGAGATAATGATTCTGATTTTTCTTTTTCTTCATGTATGGCTATAACAGAACAATGAAAAATCAAAAATATAAATAAAGCTTTCATGAACAACCTTTAATATTAGATTTCTTATGAAACCCATTCGTATCCTTCGACAAGCTCAGGACGAACGGGTACAGGAAAGAAAGAGCGCTCGTGGTGAGCTTGTCGAACCATACGAGCATTGTTTAGTAATAACTCTATTTAAAAAAATTAAAAAAAATATTAATTTCTTATCAACAATTATAGTTTTTAGTAATACAATAAACTAAGAGTTTATAAAGAAAATTAAGGATTTTTATGTATAACAATCTTCAAGCTATAGTTCTTGCTGCAGGAAAATCTTCTCGATTTATATCAAGGCAATCAAAATTAATTGAAAAAATTTGTGGCCAAGAAATGATACTTTATATAACTAAGTTATTAGAAAAAATGAAAATAGATACAACTTTGGTTATTGGTCATAAAAGAGAAGTGATTGAGTCTTTAGTAAAGGCACACCATAATAATGAAATAAATTTTGCTTTTCAAGAAGAGCAAAAAGGAACAGGTCATGCTGTTCTGTGTTCACGGGAATTTTGGAAAAAAGATCATATTCTTATACTAAATGGAGATGTTCCTTTAATTACGGAGCAGATAATAAATTCTCTTTTTCAAAAACATTTGCAAAATAATGCAGTAATTAGTTTTGTAATAGCACATAATATCGATCCCCAAATGAAATCTTATGGTAGAGTTGTGCAAAACGGGAATTCGATAAAAATTATTGAAGCAAAAGATGAGACAGAGGAAAGAAAAGAAGATTTTTGTATTAATGCTGGAATATATTTAATTAACAAGAATTTTTTAGAAATAGCGATCAATGAACTTTACGAAAGTAAAGTTACAAAAGAGTTATATATTACTGATTTAATTGAAATAGCTAATATTAAAAATCAAAAAATTGAGACATTCTCTGTAGACTTTGATTTTATAAGGGGCATAAACACATTACAAGAATTGTGGGCAGTGGAACAAATTAAAAGAGCTGAAATTATAAAATATTGGATGGATTGTGGAATTAGGTTTTCTACTGCTCAAAATAATCACATAGATTTAAATGTTACTATAGGTAGTGGTACTAGTATAGGATCAGGCGTGCAAATTTATAAAAATAGTAAAATTGGAAATAATTGTGTTATAGAATCTTTTAGTGTTATAGATGGTTCTATTATAGAAGATGATGTTGTTATAAAGTCACATACATTAATTGAAAATTCTACAGTAAAAAATAATTGCGTAATTGGTTCTTTTACTCATATTCATTCAGGTTCTTCTGTTGATTCGAATTCTATAATAAGTAATTTTGTAGAAGTTAAAAAAAGCGATATAGGCTCTGGTGTAAAAATAAAACATTTAACATATATTGGAGATTCTGAAATTGGAAATAATGTTAACATTGGCGCCGGAACAGTAACTTGTAATTATAATGGTTTTAAAAAAGAGAAAACTATTATACAAGAAGATGCTTTTATTGGAAGTAACAATAGCTTAGTGGCACCAGTTGTAATTGGCAAAGGAGCCTATACTGCAGCCGGATCTGTAATTACTTCTGATGTTCCTGAAAATTCAATGGCTATTGCAAGAACTGAGCAAATAAATAAAAAAGATTATGCACAAGTTATTAGAGAAAAGTTTAATGATGCTTCGACGTTGCTCAGCATGACCGGAGCTATTTCTTCCTCCCCAGTCATCCTGAGTGAAGTGCGCAGCACGGAATCGAAGGATGATTAGTTTCGTACATACAGCTGATGTACATTTTGGAATGGAAAATTACGGGAAGATAGATCCAAAAACCGGTATCCATTCACGATTATTAGATTTTGAGAATGCTTTAAATTATTGTATTGATTATGCCATAGAACATAACGTAGATCTTTTTGTTTTTTCAGGAGATGCTTACAAGACAGCGGCGCCCAGTCCTACTCAGCAAAAACTTTTAATGCGTTGTTTGATGAGGCTTTATAAAGCGGGTATACCAATAGTTATTATCGTTGGAAATCATGATAATCCATTGAGTTTTGGTAAAGCTAATTCATTAGATGTATTTAGTTCTTTACCGGTAGATGGTTTTTATGTAATTTCTAAACCAACCTCTTTTGTAATTAATACAAGAAATGGGCCCGTCCAAATAGTTGGAATCCCTTGGCCATCAAGAAATAATTTATCTTTAAATAATCATATTTTTAGTTCTGCTTCGCATATAACAGAATATATATCATTATCTGTTGCTAGAATTATTGAAGAGTTTGCAAAAAAATTGAATCCTGAAATTCCTGCTATTCTTGCAAGTCATATAACTGTAAGTTCCGGAGTTTTTTCAGGATCAGAAAAACGGGCTATATATGGAAATGATCCGGTACTATTACCATCGCAACTTGCAATAGAGCCATTTGATTATATAGCACTGGGCCATTTGCATCGTTTTCAAAATTTAAATCAAAATGGCAAAATACCCTTAGTATATGCTGGATCTATAGAAAGAATAGATTTTGGAGAGAGAAAAGAAAAAAAAGGTTTTTGTCATGTAAAAATTAAATCTAAAAATGAAACAGTCTATGAATTTGTAGAGGTTCCAACTCGTCCATTTATTCAAATAGATACATACTTGCAAGTTGGATCTGATCCTACTGAACAGTTAATAAATATAATAAGAAGTAGTAATATAAAAGATTCTGTTGTAAAAATAGTTTACCATGTACCAAGTGAAATGACTGATTCTGTAAATTTAAGAGTGCTTCAACAGGAATGTATGGATGCTATTCATATTGCAGGCATTATCCCAATAAAAAA
This sequence comes from Candidatus Babelota bacterium, assembly GCA_013286795.1. Taxonomy (GTDB): domain Bacteria; phylum Babelota; class Babeliae; order Babelales; family JABDEC01; genus JABDFA01. The sequence continues at coordinate 1,068 of JABDFA010000019.1, read as the reverse complement.
TTTAGAGGGCAGACAAAGAAGAGCTGGGGCCAAGGTTGATATGGATCTAAGTTCTCTTCTAAACACTTATTTTGACTCTAAGCCAGAGCTAAAATCTAAAAAAGATTCTCTTATACAAAAAACATTAGAATTACAACACTGCTGTGCTCATGAAGAAGAAAAATAGGTATTTTTATTCAATTTTTTATCTGAAAAATACTAGTTGACATTTTTATTCTGTTTGTTAAAATAAATAATAATTATTATATTAAACTTTAATTTAAGGGGTTATCATGAAAATTAAATTAGCTTTACTGTTTTTAGCGCTTTCTTTAACGAGTTTTTCGTTAGTTTATTCAATGAGTGAGTCATTTGATGAAATGCTTGTTAAGGGAGTGAAGCACAGTGAAATAGATTTAGTTAAAAAAGCGCTAGAATCAGGTGCAGATGTAAATAAAAAATCAGGAGAGATTGGTTATACTCCTCTACATTGGGCAATTAATCAAGGGGATAAGAATATTGTACAGATATTATTAGAATCGGGTGCAGATATGCATATAAAATGTAATAGTTGTAAGGCAAGTTCTCTAGATTTTGCAGAATATTATTCAGAGACAGGTCAACAAGATAAAAACATAGTTCAGATTTTGCATAATTGGAGATTTTTAATCGAAGCAAAAGACAATTTATATTTTACGCGAGATATTGCTACTATTATTGCTGAATATCTTTTTGGATCACGAAAAGCTAATAAAAAAGAAGAGTTAGAAGCTTCACAATAATACAAACCTGGGAGTTAAAATTCTTAAAGTCCATTCGTGGTGAGTGTCCGGCGTAGCCTTGGCGAAGACGGATGTATCGAACCATGAATGCAGATAAAAAAATTATAAACCGTTCATGGATTCGATATGCCCTACGGGCTACTCACCACGAACGGGGATTTGATATTTTTTATTATAATTTGATTCAAGGATTATATAAAAATCAATTATCAAGCTTTCTTTATCTTAATAAACTAATTTAATCCTCCAGTTCTGAAGCATTAAATGGAATAGGGTAAATTTCATCTGGGTGAAATATAACAGACTG
>JABDFA010000018.1 GCA_013286795.1 Candidatus Babelota bacterium | reverse complement strand
CCCCGCTCATGGTGAGCTTGTCGAACCATATGAGCCAATAATTTTTCATAATATAAGGAGATCTCTTGAATATTAAGATTTTTAAATTTTTAATAATTAATTTTTTATTTATTAATAGCTTTAATGCAGTTGCATCTGAAACTCAATTTGAACAAGATCTAAGCAAATTTGAAAAAGTAAATCCTTTATGTACATATAAAACTTTAGATGAGCTTTCACAATATATTTCAAATGTATTAATACAACTTTCCAAGCAGCCTGTTTTAGATACTAAGTCTGCATCAGGAGCTTGTCATGTTTTACGAATGGATGATACTATTACAAATATAACGATAATAAGTGTCCTAATAAATAATTATCAAAATTATGTCCACACTCATATTCGGTATGGTCGGGAATGGATACTTTTTTTATTTATGAATAAAGAGTGTGATTTAGAAATTGTGATTGAATGTTTCAAAAAGATTATTGAAGAGCTAAAGCATGGCTGGAAAAAAATATCTAATTCAACTGATAAAACTTATACAATTGAAAAAAGTCCCCCACAAAAAAACTCTGAGACATTTTTTAAGACATTTTTAGTATTTTTAATTGAAAAATTCAATTTACAGGGAGTAAAAACAGTACGCAACGCAAATACATTTAGAATTTTAATACCAGAAGATGTTTTAGAGAAAGCATTTCTGGCATTTGATTTTAATATTTCTTACTCTGTTGAAGATGCAGAAAAAATTGAAAAACTTAAAAAACTTTTAAACTTAATAATTCAAAATCCTGACAAAACAAAAAGTTTACTTCCAGTATTAAGCGAAATAGTTTTAAGTTATTTTCTAACACCAGTATATTTATTTAAATTTTCACAGAAAGAAATAGATGATTTTATAGGTTCACAAACTATTATTCTAAATTGGTAACCCATAACCATAAAGATCTTGAACAATTAAAGTTCCAATTAAAAAAAGTTTAAAAAGAAAAGGGAGTTTTGATAAAGGTGAAAAAACTTAATATATTTTTGATTTTAATTGGAACTTTAATTATCCAAGATCTTTATGGTTATGCATTACCTGCAGTTAATTTAGGGTTTACAAATATATTAGATGGTGGTCCAGTACGACCCAAACCTGGTTTTTATATTTATGAATATTTTCAGTATTATTATTCAAATAAATTTCTGGATTCTACGGGCCACCTTTTAGATGGTGTTCCATCCCCAACTTACAATTCTTATGCAATTGTTAATCAATTTATTTATCAGACAAAAGAGAATGTTTTATTAAAAGCAAAAGGAGGTATAGATCTTGTACTGCCTATTGTGCTTTCTTCAACAATTAGTAAAAATATTTTAAATATTACCAATAGTGGAGCCGGTTTTGGAGATTTTGATCTAGGAATATATTTGCAATGGGATACTATTTATAGAAAAGGTCGTCCATTTTTTGCAAATCGATTAAATTTTAACGCATCATTTCCAACAGGTCAATTTTTGTCAAATAAGTCAATTAATCCAGGAGCTGGTTTTTTCTGGATTGATCCATATTGGGCAGCAACATTTTATTTTACTGAAAAAGCGTCTGTTTCTTGGAGATTGCATTATCTATGGTGCGCAAAAAATCCTACCAATCAAGTTAGCCCAGGAACTGCTATTCATTGCAATTTTAGCTTTGAATATGAGGTAATAAACAATTTTTATTTAGCTTTAGTTGGATATGTCTTGCAACAACTTAATAATACAAAAAAAGATAATGTTGTAGTTCCTAACAGTAAAGAAAGAGTTTTGGGGATCGGGCCAGGCGCGCTTTATATGAACTCAGAAGATTTAATGTTTTTTGGATATTTATATTTTGAAATGGATGTAAGAAACCGCCCACAAGGTATTAGTTTGATATTAAGGTTATTAAAACATTTTTAAAAGCTTACATTCCAAGATGCCCAAAATGTAAGTATATATTTATTACCATATATTTTTGGAATATGATCAAAGCCATATGAAAAATAGAATAGAAGTTTATTTGACGTGTCTCCAAGATAAAATTTATATTTATATACAATATAAAAGTTGCTTCTAATGTAATTAGTTTTTTTTATTATATCATCAAATTTTGGATAAACTTTTGCTCCAAATCTGAACTTAGCTGTGTAGCCATATTCTATTCCTTGATTTGACCAATTATGTTTATCAGCGATAAATAAATCACCCATGTTGCCTATGGTAAATTTATATCTGTTTTCATGAATATCAAATGCGGTTCTTGGGATAAAGCCTATATATCTAGCGCCATATAAAAAAATATTTTTATCATTTTCAGTATAAGAATGTGAACCATCCAATTGTAAGCCTAATGAAGTTTGACCATAACCAAAATCAGTATGTTGCAATCTATATATTTCATGAGTAGGGACTCCTAATAGACCTGAAAAAGTCATTAAGTTTTTTTCTCTTTTTAAAAAATTGTATCCAAAAGAAAAAAGAATATCATCAGTTTCTGTATCGGAAAATGTCAAAATATCTTTTTGTTTATCTGTTATGTGTGAAAATGCAGTATCCATCCTTATATAATAATCATTAAAATTGTAAATTAATGACCCAAAACCTCCTAAAAAGTTTTGATACTCACCATCATATTTTTTTCTGATTTGATCAAAAAACAGCGCTATGATTGTAGAATGTTTATCTTCTTCTTGATCGAACTGAAATTGTTTTGTTATTTGAGCAATACGAAAGTTGTAAACCATTGATGTAGAATATATTCTAGAAAAAGATATTAAACTGATTATTATTAAAAAAAATAGAGGAATTTTATATTTCATAGTCTCTCTTAAAAGTTTATTAAAAGTATAAGTTTTTAAAAAATAATAAATGTTTTAAAGCAATTAAACAAATTATTGTACTATAAAATAAGAAAGGGAGTATTAAATAAAATGAAAAATTTAATTTTTTTTACAAGTTTTATTACAGGTTTTATGTTTCAAGGTTTGTGGGGATATGGATTGCCTAACGTAAACTTAGGGCTTACCAATATGTTAGATGGTGGTCCAATTAGACCTTATCCTGGTTGGTATTTGTTTGAGTTTGCGTATTTTTATCATACTGATAAATTTTTAAACTCAACAGGTGATCTTTTAGGTGGCGTGAAATCTCCAAATTTTAATTCTTTTGCTATAATATCACAATTAGTTTATCAAACAAAAAAGAATGTTCTCCTAAATGCCAAGGGAGGTTTGGATTTTGGTGTATCTACAATTGTTTATTCCCATGCTGAAAGAAACAATTTAGGAATTAGAAGTAGTGGAGCCGGTTTTGGAAATACTTCACTTGGAACCTATTTACAATGGGATCCTGTTATGTACAAAGATAGACCACTTTTTGTGCATAGATTGGAGTTTCAGTTTTCTTGTCCTTCAGGGAAGAACGAATTACCCAGGAATACAATAAATCCTGGAACACGTTTTTTTTATCTTAATCCATATTGGGCCGCAACATTTTATTTTACAGAACGAGCAAGCGCATCTTGGCATTTGTTTTATCTGTGGTGCGCGAAGAATACAGTGACAGATGTAAAGCAAGGGAGTGCTGTTCATCTTAACTTTAGTTTACAATATGAAGTAATAAAAAAATTTTATTTAGGGTTTAATGGTTATTTCTTGCAACAAATAGAGAATAATAGACTTGAAAGCGTTGAGATTCCAGATAGCAAAGAACGAGTTTTGGGCCTAGGACCTGGCATGCTTTATTTTTTAAATCCGGACTTTATTGTTTTTGGATATTTATATTTTGAAACAAACGTTAGAAATAGATCTCAGGGAATGAGCTTTATTTTCAGGTTTGTTAAACACTTTTAGTCCAAATTTCAGATAGAAATAAATTGTTGCTTTCAGGTATCAGAATCTGTTATATTTATCTGTAGTAAGTAATTGTGTCTTAAAATGAGGATAAAATCGTGAAGAGAATATTAATCTTATCTTTTGCAATTATCTGCTCTTTACAAGCAGATAATTGGTATGATATCGAAGATAATGATCCTGATTGTACAAAAACTTGTGATTCACATGGCGGCCGAGTAATGATAGAAAGAAAAATTACCACAAAGACAAAGACTTTTTTTCCAATGCATCTTTCAATACCAGAACCTGTGATAAGACAAAAGAAAGGCCAAACAACAGAAGAAATAAGCACTATTCAGTGCTTATGTAAACAATAAAAGAGGAAGCGTTTTTGATTAAATTTTATTTTGCTATAATTAAATTATTATGGAAAAAAAATAGTTTAATTATAGGAGCATTATGAGAATAAGATTAATTATTTTTAATATTATTCACTTTTTTACATTAAATAATTTAGTTGCTTTCTATGGAATTGCAGAGAAAAAAGGGTTAAGGCCCAATATGGAGGATGCTCATAGTGTTAATGTTGGTAGCAAACACGTATATTTTGGATTATTTGATGGACATGGTGGTAGATATATGGCGGATTATGCTGCAAAATATCTACATAAAAATATAATTCTAGATAATAAAACTCAATCTATTCGTTTAGCTATAGAACAAGGGTTCCAGAAGACTCATGATAATGCAGATAAACAATTATCAGAAAATACAGGTTGCACAGCATTGGTTGCATTGTTAGTAAAAGATGAGAAATATGATTTGAGAGATCTTTATATAGCCAACGTGGGTGATTCTAGAGCTGTTCTTTCATTGAAAGGTGCAGCCATACCTTTATCGTTTGATCATAAACCAGATATGCCCGATGAATTAGAAAGAATTAAGAAATTAGGAGGATTTGTAAAAACTTATGGTGTTCCTAGAGTAATGGGTATATTAGCTATGTCTAGGGCCCTAGGAGATAAAAATTTAAATCCTTATGTTATACCCACGCCTGAGATATATAAGCTTAAAATTGACAGTGATTTTGAGTTTATAATTTTAGCTTGTGATGGTGTTTGGGATGTTTTAAGTAATCAAGATGCTGTTGATATTGTTAAAGAATCACTCAAACAAAATCAAAATTATGCCATAGCAGCCGGAGCTTTAATTGATGCAGCCTTAAAAAAGGGAAGCACTGACAATGTATCAGCTATTGTAATAAGTTTTCAACGACATATTTTAAAATAAAAAATTTATCCAATATGGCAAAAACTAAGTAAATGAAGGCTATTTAAAAAATGATCATTAAATAAATCCATTACATTATCTTCTTTTTCATAAATCAGAAGACCATGATTATCATGCTTCATTTGCCAGCAACAAAATGAAGGTTTATTAAAACCTATATCATGTGATATTTTTTCTACAGTTTTATTTAAGGAGTCATTCTTTTTGACACTTGGTTCATTAAAGTTTTTAATTTTATTATTAAAATCAGAATTTTTTATGAACTCGCAAAATGTATCCGGATTTAGCCATATATCATGGTCATGCGGGTAATATTCAAGATTATTAAAACCTGCTATACCCTGTATAAAATCAAAATCAGGGTTATCAATAAAATAGGCTGCTTTAGGTATATTAAAACAATTTTTATTACATATCCCGTGCAATACAAACTGTTGTACGTTGTCTAAAGAATGTAGAGATAAAATTTGTTTTGGAAGATGGCTTATGCAATTGAGTATTTTTTGATAATTTAGTAACAAATTATTTTGATCCGACACAACTCACCTCTTTTGCTTTCTTGGCACATTTTTTAACCTAAAAGCTTACCTAAGTATCTATAATAACAGGCCATTTTTAAAAAAATCAACTAATAAAAAAACATTATATCTTGATGTAACTATTCTTACGATGATAAACTTAAGATATAATGGAACGTTTAATGAGGGTCAAAGTGAAGTTAATCAGAATTTACATTTTAATAATAATTTTGTTTTATGGAGCAAAATTAAATTCGAGAAATATACATAGAAAGATTGATTCAAGTTTGGCTAAAATTAGTGCAAAATGGCCAGGAGAATCACAAGAACATACTTTCATTGACTCCCATATAAGAGAGCTTCCAATATTCAAAACCTATAATGAAAATTATTTTAAATCCAAAATTTTACCTAAGGGTAAGATTTCGTTTAAATATGAAACAGAGAAATTTGTTGAATCTAAAGAATTAGATCAAATTATAGAGAACTTTCTTCAAGAAATTCAGAATAAAAAAAATAAATTTAAAGATTTTGTGCCATTAAAAAGAAGGGATTTTAATAAATTTACAAATTGTGGATTAAATGTGATGAAGTTTAAGAACTATCCCTTCGTACTAAAAATTTTTACAGAAACTCCTGAAAGCTTAACCGATCCTTATTCAAAGGCATTTCAGGAAAGAGGGGTATTTGTATTAGGTGGATCATTAAGACATGTAATGGGATTTACTAGAGTAAGGAATATAGATTTGATAAAAGAAAAGATAGAAAAAGATTCTTATTGGTCAAAGCGTATTGACTTGCCAAGAAAATGGTTTTGGTTGCCAAAAAATCCAAAATATATTGAAATTTCCGGATCAAATATAGGTAATAAAAAGAAGCAAAAAATAATTATTCCTGCAACTTATGCTATTATTTGCGATGAGATAAACAGTGATATTAAAAACAATTCTCCTTACAAACAAGAATTTTTAAATTTATGTACCTTTTTAGATTACACATTAGACGCAAATCCCAAAAATTTCAAAATTGACGCAAATGGAAAAATGGTAATAATTGATACTGAACATTTTACAACTTTGATAGGCATACAAAAGAAAATTAAACATTTTTATAGTTATGTGGATTGGTATTTAACTATTGCCAGTAAATATATAAAAGAAAACTTTATGAGCTCTAAAAATTATAGATATGAAAGACAAAATAATACTGAAACAGATTTTCCCTTATTTTAATTATTAAGCTCATATTCTAATTGTTTTATTTTTATATTAAATTCTTTATCAGTTTCTCTCATTTTGTGAATTTTATCTATCGCATAAGATACAGTTGTGTGATCTCTTCTATTAAAAAAAGCTCCTATATCCTGAAGAGATTTCATAGTTTTTTGTTTCATTAAATACATCGCAACCTGACGAACAAAAGAGATTTGTTTTGTTTGGCTTTTTGACTGTAATTCTGAGACATTAAATGAATAATGTTTCGATATAATTTTAGCAATGGAATCCAGAGATATTGTTTTTTCTTGAGAATTTTTACTATTATTTAAGACTTTTTTTGCTAATTCAAGGCAAATTTCCTGATTAGTCAAAGAAGCAAAGGCTAATACACGAATTAAAGCACCTTCAAGTTCCCTGATATTAGAATCTATTTTTGAAGCGATGAAATAAATTACATCATCTGATATTATTTCATTAGTGGAACTAGCCTTTCGTTTTAGAATAGCCACTTTGGTTTCTAGTGTTGGGGCGTGAATATCTGTTACTAATCCCCATTCGAACCTTGAGCGTAGTCTTTCTTCTATACCTTTAATATTTCCTGGATAATTATCTCCTGAGAAGACAATTTGTTTACTTGATTCATGCAAGTTATTAAATATATGAAAGAAAGCTTCTTGGGTTTGATCTTTGTTTGAGATAAACTGGACATCATCTATTAACAAAACATCAACTCGTTGATACTTGCTTTTGAATGTGTGGATTTTGTCAAATCGAATAGCATTAATAAATTCATTAACAAATCTATCAGTGGTTTGATAAAGAATTGAAATATTTTTGTTGTAGAGCTTGATTTCATTTCCGATTGCATGTAATAAATGAGTTTTGCCAAGTCCGGAATCCCCATAAATAAATAATGGATTATATAATATTCCCGGTTTTTTTGAAACTGCACGTGCTGCGGCATAAGCTAAGGAGTTATTTGGTCCAACTATAAATGAATCAAAAATATAAGAAGAGTTTACATGACTCTTGATTATATTTTGACTGGGCATATTGTTTGAATGATTTTCTAATTTTGCAGGAATAATATTATTGTCATTCGAATTTTTAATAAATGATGTTTCAAGTTTTTCCACAAAAAAAATTATCTTTATGCTGTCAACATTAAAAAGTCTCTTTAAATGAACTTCAAATATGTTTAAATAATTGGTGCAAATCCAATCTTTTATAAAACTATTTGGAGCCTGAATGTAAGCTGTCTTGTTAATGAAATCCCATTTATCTAATGAAACAGCTTTAAGCCAAGTTTCAACAACTCGACTTCCCGCTTCTTGACGAACGATATCCAAAAATGAGTTCCAAATACTTTCTATCACAGAGTTTCTCTTATTTTAAAATAATTGCTATATTCAATATAGACTTATATTAAATTTAATTAAAAAATTTGTATGAAAAAACAATCATTTATATTATTTCTTATTTTAATACTAATAATACCAAGTTGCTCAAATAAAAAAAACATACCTTTAGCAAAAAATTATTCAGAACAAAGTAAATTTGAAGCCGAACAAGATAATATTAGGCAAGCGCTTCAGCTTGTAGATAAATCTATAGAATTAGAAAACAAGCCCGAATCTCTTGCTTATAAAGTAACTCTTTTATATCAATTACAAGATTTTAAACAATGTTGTGAACTTTGTAAAAAAATAATAAATGATAAAAAAACTCCTGTTACTTTAAAAGCCGATACTCTAAATAATTATGCTTGCAGTCTTTTAGCTTTAGGCAAAGAGGATAAGGCACAAGAAATTTGGCAGGAATTAACAGAGAATAAAAATTATTTATCACCTGAAGTTGCCTGGCTAAATTTAGGACGTTTAGAATTATTAAACGCTATAAGAAATAAAGATCAAGATGTTTTATTTAATGAGTTTATTGTCAAGGCAAATAAAAGCCTGAGTAAATCCGTTGAGCTTTCTTCAGAGTATGTTGATGCTTCATATTATCTTGCAATAACATATATTTATTTGAACAATCTTGAAAAAGCTAAAAATATATTAGAAGATATATTGCTTTTTGTTCCTGACCATAAAGCTGTTCAATCTTTATTAAGTCAAGTTAAAATAAAGATTCAGGAACCTGTAGAAAAATAGCTTTGTATTCCCTCGCTTAAAGATTTTGCTATTGCTTGAATATATTCAGGCGAACTTAATAACTTTTCTTCTTTTTTATTAGAAACAAATCCTACTTCTATTAAAACAGAAGCCATCTCTGTACCTAACAATACCTGACTCACAGAACTCTTTGTCTTTCTATCTACAATATTATTATTAATGTTTTTTAAATCATCTATTAATTTACTATGTAATAGTTCACATAATATTTTGCTTTTATTAAGAGGTCTTAAAAAATCATTCGCACCCCGGTCACCCTGAGCGACCTCTGAGCGAGCGTTAGCGAGTCGAAGAGGAAGTCGAATGGGTCTTAATAAATCATAGTCTAAGTAATAGCTTTCTATACCACAGGTATTACTGTTGTTAGAGTGATTTGCGTGAATAGAAATAAATATAGAATTTCCTGGTATAGAATTTGCAAAGCTGGTTCTTTTGTCCAAATCAACAAAAACATCTTTTTTTCTAGTTAAATATACATTAAAACCTTGATCTTTTAAAAGATTATATAAATCAATGCCAATTTTATAAGTAATATCTTTTTCTTGAATTCCAGATTTACCAACAGCTCCTTTATCTTTACCTCCGTGCCCCATATCAATAATTACATTTTTTTTGGAAATTTTATTTGAAACAGGTTTATGCAAAATATTTATAGAAACCCCTTTTGCAGAGGTTATTGCTGTAAATGAGTAGGCTTCTATATCTATTACTTTTTTAGTATTAAAAATAACTTTTATTTCTAGATCCCCAAGTTTTTTTGAAATTTTTAAATCATAAAAATTATTTTTAGTTTTTACACGATTAATCATTTTATTTGCTTCAGTACTAATTTTTATTTTTGGAAATAAAAACCTGTATTCCATAATATTGTTTTTTAATTTAGATGACGTAGAATTTACTTTTGGATTTTCATTAAAATAAAAAACTAATTTATCTTTAGAATTTCCAACGTGCAAAAAAGCTTTATTTAAAATAATTTCAGTTTTTATAGAAGAGAAAACAAAACAAAACAGTAAACAAAATCTTTTGTACATAATCTTTTTCCTTAAAATCTATAATAATTATTTTTAATTTTAACAAATGTTTTTTTGCTAAAATAGATTTTGAATGTATTGGAACTTATCTAGTTTTGCACATTGCATGATTATTTATCATCAAAATGAAATAAAGAAACAAAAAGCAGAATAATAAAATAAATTTAAGGGTCATACAAAACGCTAGACATCGTGTTTGGTTCGTGGTACACTAATTCAAATAGTTAAAGTATTAACAACTTGAGTAAATATGGATAACAAGTTTATAGTATATATAGGGGAATTTTTTACCATAGAATGGTATTACAATAGTAGAAAAGAAAGCGCTGTTCTTGATTATTTCAATGAACTTTCTGACAAACAAAAAGAGAAGGCTATGTATTTATTCAAGTTGATTGCGACTTCTGGAAGAATACGCAGTGAAGAAAAATTTAGAAATGAACTTGATCAAGTATATGCCTTTAAACCATCTCCTGACAGATTTTTATGTTTCTTTTATAAAGATGCGAAAATTATTGTAACAAATGCATATGTAAAAAAAACTGATAAAATGCCGCCTAGAGAAAAAGAAAAAGCCTTAAAATTGAAAGCTGATTATGAAAAAAGATGCAAAGAAAAAAGTTACTACGACTAAAAAATACAAATCTACTTATGATGAGTATGTAGATTCACTTTCTCCAAAACGCAGAAAAGAATTTGAAGAAGGTTTCAGAGATTTAGCATTATCTGAATTAATTCTTGCTTTAATGGAAGATGATGAAGTTTCTGTGCGTAAATTAGCAGAAATGGCTGATGTTTCTCCAACTGTTGTTCAAGCCATGCGTTTACCAACCGGAAACAAAAAAGATTTTAATGTTACAAGTCTTTTTAAAGTTTTAAAAGCTTTGGGAATAAATGAACTATATGGAAAACGTAATGGCCACTTAGTGCCTTTAGATTTCTACAATATAAAGTGATCATAAAAGATTAAATCAGATGTAATTATACATCAAAAATTTCCTCATACTTATTTGGATTTGCGCAAACATAATGCCTGAAATTAGATCAGCTAAGTATGTTAAAGTATTTTATCCCCGTATTTCCTGTGCGATTTTTTCTCTTTTTTTAGATTCATCTAGTATTAATGTTTTTATAGTAGCATTTACTCTACCATCTGCTATGCTCCAAGCTGTTTTTTTATCGTTGGTTACTAAATCTAAAGAAGCTCCTGCTTCTAATAACAATTTTGTCATATTATAACAATTACGAGAATCAGGAAATGAGAGTACATACATCAAAGCTGTATATTCATTTGCATCTTGAATATCAGGATTTATCCCTGCATCTAAGAAAAGTTTTACTAAATCTATTCTATCAGTTTTAGCAGCTACCATTAAGGGTGTAAATCGGAGAATGCGTGTACTAATTCTGAGAACAGGATCAGCTTTATAGTCTGACAATAATTTTTTTATTCCATCTTCACTAGATAAGGCTAACTCTAAAGCAGTAAAGTCTCTAATCAATGTTTTATTTGAATCTTCTTTACCAATGCAATAAATTGACCCTATAGATCCCAGACACATAAATAGAAATAACATTTCAGTTTTCATATTAACCTTCTGAAAAAAATATAATAAATCAAGTATATAATTATTGTAGTTATACAAATAGAAAAATCAAGATTCTTGTTCAGAATCTTAAGAGTTGTCCCAAAGAAAATCCCTTAATTTTTTTTATAGGTATCCAGCAGGCAAACAAGCCAATTAACATAACCATTACAAAAATCCAGATAAAAATAGAAGCTTCAATTTTAATTGGCAAGTGAGTTGCATAATAAACATCGGGTAATTCAATAAAAGGGTAATACTCTAAAAATTTTGCAGCAAGATAGGACAATATTAGACCAAATAGCGAAGATATTCCTACTAAGATTGTCCCTATAAGTAAAAAAATTATTTTTATTTTAAAGTAATTTAGACCCATACATTTTAAAATTGCGATATCTTTAGATTTTTGTGTAATAAACATAAATAAAAGAGAGATTATATTCATGGTAGCAATTGAAGATATTAAGAAAAAAATAAAAATCATTACATATTTTTCTAATTTTAAAGCAGAAACTAAAGATGGGTATAAGTTTTTCCAGGAATATACTTGTAATTTAAATCTGGATTTTAATATTTGTGTGATTTTATTTTCATCAACACCTGGCTTTAGTTTAATTCCAATATAAGTTATTCCAGATTCCGGATATAATTTTTCTAATAGATTTAACGAACATATTATAGATTTTGAATCTAATTCATCCATGCCTGTATTAAATATGGCTGAAACAAAAACTTTATGTGGTTCAAATCCAATTTTGCCAAATTCAAATTCTTGTGGCACCAATATTGTTATTGTTGATCCTAAATTTATTTTTAAATCTTGTGCTAATTTTTTGCCAATTATTATTTTGTTATTATTGAATAGTTCAAGTAAATTATTAAATAATTTAAATTCTATTTTTTCGTTTAATTTGGTTACCTTAAATTCGTTCTTAGGATCAATACCTTTAATTATTACAACATTGTTTATGTCTTCTGATTTTGCATCTTCATTAGTTTGTATAATACAATATTGGGTATTTGAAGGAGCAAAGCTTTCTATTTGGTTGAATTCATGAGCTAAAATATTTTTTATTTTAGGAAAGTTAATATAACCTTCATTAGATTGCATTATAAGTTGGGGATATATAGACTCAATTTTTTGCTTTGTTACGAATTCAAAACCATTCATAATTAAAGCTATCAAACTTAAAGAGAATACAGCTAAAGATATGGAAAAAAAACAGATTTTAATCATTATAGATGTAGATCCATTTTTTTTGCTAATTAAATATTTCCAAGCTATAAGTAATGAAGTTGACATATTTATGATACACCTTATAAATTATTATTGTTAACATTTGGAATATTAACAAATTATAGAAAGAAAAATTATGATTCAAAAGAGTTCAATTTTATTTTTATTTCTTCTTCTGTTGCCGGGTTGTACTATAATAGATTGGGGCAAAAGAACATTCAATCAAGGTTGTCAGATTAATCCGTGTATAAGAATTATACCACAACAACATATACGTTCAACTCGAGTTTATTATGAATTCACAACATTGGGAATTTTTGATGCTATGTGGCTAACTAATGAAGTACAAAAATGTCACATAAAGCTTTTTGCAAAAAAGAATTTTATTAGTGAGGAGCAGGCTCAGGAAATGCTGGACAAACGATGTCTTGAAAATAGAGATTTAATTTCTTTCTATGTTCAAGTTCATGTGCCACATGTATCCAATCCTTTAACAAATAATCCAGACTCACCTTGGATGGTTTCTTTAAAAGTTGGTGATAAGACATATTTACCATATTGTTTGAAAAAAGTAATATTAGATAGAGAATTTAAGTATTTGTTTGGAAAATACACAAGTCAATTCAAAACTGTATACTTATTACAATTTTCAGCTAAAGATTCTGATGGAGAAAATATCATTCAACCAGGTATTGAATATATAGGGCTATGTTTCCATGCAATGGAAAACATAGCTACTCTTACTTGGGAGTTAGATGAAGATGGAAAAATGTTAAAAAATTGCTCTCCTCAAGGTTATTGTATAAACTATAATAGATCTTGTGAGATTTGTGAGAAAAAAGAAATAAATATAACTTGTAGGGAAAACGAATGCATATAGCAATAGGATCAGATCATAGAGGTTTTAAGCTTAAAGAATATTTAAGGGAAAAAATCAAAACTAATGGGCAACAAAATATAAGTTGGTTGGATTGCGGAGCTTTTAATGACGCAAGATCAGACTATCCTGAATTTGCTATGCCTGTTTGCCGTGAAGTAGAAGATGGAAATGCTGATTTTGGAATATTAATATGCGGTAATGGTGTAGGCATGTCTATTGCAGCAAATAAATTTTTGACTATTTATGCCGCTTTAGCTTGGTCAGAAGATGTTGCGAAAGCAAGCAAAGAAGATGATAATTCTAACGTTTTAGTTTTGCCTGCTGATTTTGTAAGCAATGAATTGGCTGAAAAAATAATATTTGCATGGATAAATGCTAAATTTAAAGGCAAAGAATATCAGAAACGTATAGATATGATAAATGAAATTTCAGGTATGGTTATAGCTGAAGTATTAGATGGAATGGAAGAAATGTCATTAGATAAAAATGACACCTGTTGTTAAGAAGATTATCTAAATATTGGTTCTGATAATTGCATGAGATTTTTTAGACCTCTATCCGGATCTCCGATGTGTCTACATTCCAAACAGATACCTTTCTGATTAAGTATTCTTTTGCATGGACATTCACATCTGACATAGTGTAAGTTTTTGCGGTCGCATGGTTTGGTCATGTGATAAGAGTTATCCATACAACCTACAGAGCTATTTAATAAATAATTATTAAAAAATATAAAACTTAAACACAAATAATATAACTTATTCATAAGATCCAGCTTGTTTTGAAAGATCTTTATAGGATACTTGATTTGTATCTAATAAATTTTTTCCCAAAGAAGTAGGACATGTTATTGTTGTATTTGACCAAAAAATACACAAATTTGCTAAAATTACTGTAATTTTTAAGAATTTCATACCTCCTCCATTTATATTTTATAAAAAGCTCTATTTAATAATAAAATAACTATTAATATTATCAAATAGCAACATTTTTGCCCATTATGATCAAAATAACCTTAAAAAGCAGCCTTTTTGGCCCATAAAAACAATCTTGATTTGTCTATTTGGATTTGATATACTTGAAATAAGTTTAATTATGGTATTCTAAAATATAAAATAAATGGAGAATTAATATGAAAAATTTAAGATTAATTGGTTTAGCTATAATATCTGTATTTCAATTATCTTCAGTTTTAGGTATTGGAAGAGAAGAGTATCCAAACATAGTTGATAAATACATGGCACAGATCAGGCAGCATCTTTCACCTAAAGGATTACCCGAAATAGTTAGTGGATATATTGATTTTCAATCAATTCTGGATGCTAATTATCAAGCGTTTAAGCTTGCTATTGAAAAAGGAAACTTAGCTGAAGCTAAGAAAGTTATAGAAGAAGGTATTCGCGTTAATCAAATAAATGAAGAAGGTGATACGCCACTTATTTTAATTATCAAAGTGGATCGTAGCGAAAGCGATAAATTTCCAATTTTATATTCGTTAATAGAACAAGGAGCTAATGTTAATGCAAGAGATCGTCAGGGGCGTTCTGCGCTTATTATTGCGCTTGATAGAGAATTAGGCAGAATAGCTTCTCTTTTGATAGAAAAAAGAGCTGATGTTAATGCAATAGACAGACAAGGGCGTAATGCACTTATAGTTGCTATTGATAGAAAATTATATGACATAGCTTCTTTTTTGATATCAAGAAGTACTAATTTAAATGTTCAAAATTCAGAAGGCCAAACGGCTCTTATTCTTGCAGCAAAGCAGGGTAAAAGTGATTTGGTAGAAAAGTTGGTTACATATGGAGCGAATTCTGAAGTTAAAGATAAACATGGTAAAACTGCGCGTGATTATGCAGAATCCCTTAAAGACCAATATTCTGCTTCTAGAGAAGGGGAAGTTTTAGCAGAGAATTATGCAAGAATAAACTACCTCTTGGCTCCTAGAGTTAATGTCAAAAAAGAAGAAGGTAAAAGATCAGCTAGTTCATTGAGTTCTGCGTCAAGTAAAGAAATGGAAGAAAATATAAGAATTGCAAGAGCTAGAGCTGCACAAGAAGAACGTCAAAGACAAGAAGAAGAAAGAGCAAGAGCGCAAAGAGTCCAAGAAGCTATGGCAGCAGCAGCTGCTCGACCTGAAGAAGAAGAGTGGGCTGAAGAATCAGCTCCTGCTGAAGAAGCAGAAGATGGTTGGGGAAATATAGAGCAAGAAGATTAAAAATAGAGGAGGTTGCAGATGAAAAATTTAAAATTAATTGGTTTAGCGATAGTTATGATATCTCAGATATCTTTAGTTTCAGCAATAGACCATTCAAATAAGCCTGAAAAACTTGAAGAAAAACAGTTTGAAGAATTTATACAAAAATATCAAGAACAGATTGAAAAAACAGATATTTTGATTGATGATTTGCTTCCAATAATTTATGGATATGCAGGTGTTGAATTAATTGATAATACGATTGAACAATCAAATAACCTTGCTCGTTCAATTTCAACAGTAGATTTTGAAGGTATAAAAAAGGCAGTTGAAAATGGTGCCTATATTAACTTTAGATATCCTAATGGAGACACTCCTCTTCTTCGTGTACTGGGAAAATCTCAAGAAGAGAAGAAACTTTATCCTATCGTAGAATATCTGATAAAAAATGGCGCTGATGTTAATTTAAAGAATCAGGGAGACACTCCTCTAGTTATTGCAATTGATAGAAAATTTTATAATATAGCTAATTTGTTGATACAGAATGAATCTAATTTAAATTATTATTATACAAATTTAAATTTCAAAGACGTAGAAGGGCAAACAGCCTTAATCTCGGCTGCAAAAAATGGTATCTATGAATTGGTAAAAAAACTGATTGAACGTAGAGCCGATTCAAAAATCAGAGACGATTATGGTAAAACAGCTTATGATTATGCAAGGTACAGATACCTTTCTGGTTCAAAAGGTGGTTTCATAGAAAGTGATTTAGAAAATTATAAGAAAATAATGGATCTATTATCTCCTGAAGCTGAAGCTATAAGGGAAGAAGCAGAAGCAAAAAGAGAAAAAGAAGAAAAAAGATTACAGGGTACTTTACTGAGGATACAGCAGCAAGAAATAGAAGAAAGTGTAAGGAAATTTGATGCTAAAAAAGCGCTAGCTTTACAAGAAGAGCGTCAAAGACAAGAAGAGGAAAGATTGCGAGTTCAAAGAGCTCAAGAAGCTATGTCAGCAGCTGCAGCTCAACCTATGGAAGAAGAAGGGTGGGCAGAAGAGACAGCGCCTGCTGAAGAAGAAGGTTGGGGAAACATAGAGCAAGAAGATTAAATATGGAGGCCAAAATGTTTAGAAATTTTAAATTAATTATTTTTGTAGTGGCAATATGTAAATTATCTTTGGTTTCAGCCATGGTTTCGAGAGAAATTGAGGAGCAGGAGTTCAACCAGATTTCACAAAAATACAAAGAACAAATTAAAGGATCTGGAATTTTAATTGATTGTTTGCTTCCAATAATTTATGAATATGCTGATCTTGATAATATGGCTAAACAAACATACAAGCTTGCTCAAGCAATTAAAAATGAGGATCTTAAAGAATTAAAAGAAGCAATTGAAAACGGTGCTTATGTCAACTTTGAATATCCAGGTAAAGATACAGTTCTTACTAGGTTGCTGAAATCGAGAATGAATAAACCAAAGCTTTTTAATTTTATTAAATATTTAATAGAAAATGGAGCAGATGTTAATGCAAAAGATTTATATGGAGATACCCCACTTATTCTTGCAATTAAAATAGGATTAGATTCAATAGCTGATTTATTAATTCAAAATAAAGCAATTGATTTAAACTCTAAAAATTTTTCAGAAGGAGAAACGGCACTCATAATAGCTGCCAAAGTTGGAAATTACGAATTAGTAAAAGAATTGATTGAATTTAGAGCTGATCCAAATATTCCAGATGAGAAGGGGCAAACAGCTTATGAATATGCAGAACGTATATATCTTTCTGGATTAACAAGAGGAAGTGTCATAGAAGGGGGTAGTTCGAATTTAGAAAATTATAGAAAAATAAGAGATTTATTATCTCATGAAATTAAAGCTGCAAGAGAAGAAGATAAGGAATTGCAAGAAGCGCTCAAAATAATACAACAACAGGAAATTCAAGGAAGTGTGAGAAAATTTAATGCTAAAAAAGAGCAGCTAGCTCAAGAAGAGCGTCAAAGGCAAGAAGAAGAAAGATTACGCTATCAAAGAGCTCACGAAGCTATGGCAGCAGCTGCTGTTGTTCAGACTCAAGAAGAAGACTGGGCGCAAGAAGGTCCTGAGCCAGGTGAAGAAGTAGAAGGTTGGGGAAATATAGATCAGGAAGATTAATGCAGGAGTTTAAAAAAAATGAAAAATTTTAAATTAATTATTTTTGTAATCGCAATATTTAAGATAGGGTTAATCTTAGGTATTGATTCATATCAATCTGAAACTAGTGGCGAGAGAGAATTTAAAGAATTTTTGAAAAAATATAAAGATCGAATTACATCAAGTACTCACCTGCTTCCAGATCTAGTTACAATAATTGAAGAGTATACTGACATTGAAACAAATGCCATTCGGCAATCATTGAATCTTCAAGAATCAATTATATCAAATTATTTTAAGGGTATCCGAGAAGCAATAGAAAATGGAGCGTTTATTGATTTTAAGT
>JABDFA010000017.1 GCA_013286795.1 Candidatus Babelota bacterium | reverse complement strand
AATAAATTGGTGAAGTCTCATTCAAAGAAATCTCCTGTTCAATTTTTTGTACAGGATGTTCTTTCTTTGGAGCTTCACTTTTTTTTACATTTAACACAATAGGTTCTGTAACTAAACTTTTATATTTTTTTTGCTCTGGATCAAAGAAAATAAACTTTTGCTCAGGTATTATCAATTTACCTTCTTTGTTTGGTTGTACTATAAACTCAAAATATTTTTTCTCAAAATCTTTTATATTGCTAGCTTCAATATAATTTCTTGAATCATAATATGTTAAATCTTGAGGCATATTAAGTTCTGGAGTCTTCAGATTTTGCATATCTGCTTGACCTTCAACCTCAAGTTTAAATACTATTCCCTCTGATTGTGTAACATCGATCTGATTTACAGATGCCACAAATTTAACAAACTTGCCCACACCATTAACTTTACCTTCAAATTTAGGTAACTTATTAACCTTTATTTTTAAAGAATTAGAACGTATATTCTTTTGCTCACCAATAGCGCTAAACATAAAAGCAAATGAAGATTGCATCCTACCTGATCTTGGTTGTTGTATTGTGGCCTTCATTGAAGGTATTAAAAGTTCACCAATTTTCTTTGGATAAATAGGATATTTATATTCAAGGTAACCAAATTTTTGCCCTTCAATTTCCTCTATACCTGAAAATTGTTCTCCTTTTTGTTGATCAAAATAAAAATCTTTCAAGTTTGGAGTTTCTATATTAACTAATCTTATATCTTCATTGTTAAAATAAAATTTAATACTCAAATAAATTCTCTGATCAATAAAAACTTCATTTTTATCTAAAGATAATTTTAAGAAAGCATTCTTTTGAAGTTCAGTCTCCCCTTTAGATTTTAGTTCTGAACCAACAGGCACATTTAAAATATTAGAATCTATTCTTTTACCTTCAATATTAATTTGTGCAGGACCTATTTTAAAATTTCCTTCTTTTTCAACCAAAGCTTGATAAGTAAATATTTTTTTTACATTAACTCTACCATTAGTATTACTCATCATATTGCTTACAGAAATTGGCCCTGATAATTTTTGCATACCCAGAATTTCAGGATTGCCAAACTCTTTAGGTCCTTCTACTGTTAATTCAACTGTAAACGGAACTCCTATACCTGCTTGCTCTAAAGGTTCTCCGTTGCTATCTAAAGCCCGAAGATTAACTCTAAAATTAGATTTATCAATACCAAAAACATTAAAAGACAAAAATAAAAATAGATTGCTAGCAAGACTTAGTATAATTTTCTTTGACAACCCGTTCGTGGTGAGTGTTTGCGTAGCAAACGTATCGAATCCATGAACGCAAATTTTACCAATTTTTTTGACCATAGCCTTTTTGATTTTGATTTTCTTTTAATTTTCTCTTAATTAAACTCTTATTAACTTCCTGATCCATTTCGTCAATCATACGCATAACTGCATTTAATTGTTGACCCTTTTTATCTTCCTTATCTTTACCACCAGCCTCTCCTTTTTGCAATTGTTGCTGATTTTGAGGTTTTTGTTCACCAGTTTCTTTTTGAGATTTATCATTTTTTTCAGGTTTTTCAGGTTGCTCAGGTTTTTCAGGCTTTTCGCCCTCTCCCTTTTCCTTCTCTTCTTTTTCTTCTTTATTCCCCTTATCTTGTTCTTTATTTTTATCAGACCCACCCTGTTGATCTTGCTGTTTTTGTTTTTCTTGTTTTTGCTGTTCAGACTCTTCTTGTTTCTTTTTCTGATCTTGATTCTGTTTATTTTTCTCTTGATCCTCTTGTTCTTTATCCTGCTTGTCTTGGTTCTCTTTATCTTCTTTATTTTTATCTTGTTTTTGTTTATCTTGCTTATCTTTTTTTTCTTTTTCTTCCTTATCCTTCTTTTGCTGTTCAAGCATCTTTTTTATTTTTTCAATATTACTTTTAGCGCGTTCATTATTAGGGTTTATTTCAACAACCTTTTCATAATTTTTTAAAGCATCTTCTAATTTATTAAGTTGCGCTAAGCTATTAGCAAAATTAAAATATGCTTGTTCTTGTTTTTCAGGACTAAGATCTTTAGCTTGAGTTACTTTCTCAAAATAATTACCTGATTTTTCAAAGTCTCCACTTTTATAAAAAGCATTACCTAAATTAAATAGACTCTCAACATCATTTGGATTATCTACAATAATTTTTTCAAACAATTTCTCAGATCTGGAAAATTCACCTTTATTATATGCATTTACTGCTTTATATTTATCTAAAATTGAGCAATTACAAAAACCTACATTTAACAAAAAAACAAGATATAACACCCCATTCGTGATGCTTCGACGTTGCTCAGCATGACTGGATGGAGTCCGGTCATCCTGAGTGAAGTGCGTAGCACGAAATCGAAGGACGAACCATGAACTAAAATTTTTATTCATATTAACCACTCAAGCAAAAGGCATGCTAAACTTGCACAAACAAAATAAGGATACTTTTGATCAAATTTCATAAGGTTTTGAGATCCAAAAACCTCTTTTTCAAATTTTTCTACTCTAGAACTTATAGCCTTTAAATCACTGTTATTAGAAGTAGCATGCACATAATATCCACCGCACTCATTAGCTAAAGTTTTCAAAATTCCTTCATTTAATCTAGAAATAACAACCGATCCTTTCTCATCTAATTGATGACCTACTTGATTACCTTGTTCATCATATAATGGGATAGGCGCACCTTGCTCAGAGCCTACACCTACTGCAAAAATAGCCAAATTTTCTTTTTGCGCCTGTTTTTTAATACCGGCTAAATTGCTAGAAAAATCTTCACCATCAGTAAACAACACAAGTATCTTACTTTTTTTTGCGGGCATAGAACTAAATTTATCTATAGCAACTTTTACAGCCATATCAATAGAAGTTGTACCGGAAGAAACAGTTTCAACATTTGCCTGATCCAAGAACATATAAAAAGTCGCAATATCTTTAGTCAATGGACATTGCACAAATGCAGATCCGGAAAAAAGAATTAATCCAACTCTATCTGTTTTAAGCATGTTAATTAGCTGTTTAATTTTTTCCTTGGCAAATTCCAATCTATTTGGCTCTACATCTTTTGCCAACATGCTACGTGAAATATCTAGAGCAATAAAAATATCTCTACCTTCTTGTTTTATATCTTCTGGTTTATCTTGTTTTTGAGGACTAAGCAAAGAAAATAATAAAAAAAATAAACTTAATAAAAATAAAACTGACTTTAAAATTTTTCTGGACTTTGAAAAATTAATTAAAAGTTCTTTTTGATGAACAGGACTAGCTAAAATATTAGCCAAATTTAAACTTTTTCTGACTTGTAATATAAGTATTAAAGCAACAACAATCAAAATTAAAAAATAATAAATATTTCCCGGTGATCCAAAATCCCAACCAAAAAAATTTTTCATAAACTAAACCACACAAAAGTTGTTAATAATAATTCTAACAACAATAATAATATTGCAACAAAAATTAAAGGTACAAAAAAATCATAATACTTATTATAAATTGTAGTATCATACTTACTCTTCTCTAAATTATCAATAACATCATAAATTTTCTTAAGTTCAGCAGGATTTTTAGCATAAAAAGATTGTCCACCAGTCTGGTTAGCTATATTATCAAGATATTCTTTATTTAATTTTGAACCAGCAGCAACTACTCCAAAAATAGGATGATTTATAAATCCACCATTTTCATTACCTATACCAATAGTGTAAATTTTAATACCATATTTTTTTGCAATATCTAATGCAACATTGATAGGAACATCAGAAGGTGTCGCCTCTCCATCTGTTAATAAAATTATAACCTTACTTTTAGCATTAGAGTTTTTCAATCTATTTGCAGCACTAATTAATGAGGTTGCAATAACCGTCTCACTAGGATCAATTTCTCCTAACTCTAAATCCTTCACTAAACTTATTAAAATATTTTTATCCAGTGTTAATGGACAACGTGAAACAGCATTTTTAGCAAAAATTACAACTCCAATTTGATCATTAGTTCTTTTTTTTATGAATCTTATTGCTTCATCTTTTGCAAAATCGATTCTGGATCTTCTATCTTGAACATCGTCAAACGCTTGCATACTTCCAGATACATCAATATCTAAAATTATGTCTATACCTTCTACATTAACTGTAGAATTTACATCAACAAACTGGGGCTTAGCAATAAGCGCCAACAAAATACATAGAGTAATAAATCTCATTAAAAATAAAATATTTTTTGGATAACTTACTTCCCTAATCTCTTTTTTTAAAAAATCAGCAAGTGTATACCTATACGCAGCATACTGATAATATCTAAGTCTATAAATACAAAACAAAACTAAAATTGGAACTAAAAAATATAGCGCTTGATAATTTGCAAATTTTATAAAACTATTCATGCAACTCCACAAATAATTTGGTTACTTATAATTTATTTCACAAGCTACCATAAAAATTAATAAAGATTAACTTCATACAAATTTTTACAAACCTGTACTTTCAAGAAATATCCTAAATTACAGAGGACCACGCCGACAAAAACTCTTATTGACAATTATGCAATTTCTAGGTATCTTTATTATAGATAGGTCAAATACCAGGGGGAAATTAAAATGTTAGTGAATTTAATAAGAAAAACTTTCTCATCTAATTTATTGATAGCTACAATTGTTATATTATTTAACAACCATACTACTGTTATTCCAGCTACCAAATCAAATGAAGATAAAGAAATTCAAGAAGCTATCAATCGTAGCCTTGAAGAAGAAGTCATTAGAGAAAGTATTAGGTTAGAAAAAGAAAGACAAATTAAAGCTAGAAAGCGTATAGAATCAGAACAAGAAGAAAAAGCTCAACACGCTTTGCAACAAGCAATTAAAGAGAGCTTGCTGGAACAAGAAAAGACACGTTTAAAAAGAATAGAAAACACAGATTTGGAAAAAGCTATTAGATTGAGTCTTGAGCATCAAAGAGAACAAAAAATTCAAGAAGAGGAAGATGCAATAGAGAGAGCTAATTTAGAAGAAGCAATTAGATTGAGCTTAGAGCAAGAAGAAAAAAAAGAAAAAGAGGAAGTTAAAGAAGTTCCAATTCATGATGTTATTATATTATTAGATACACTAGAAAAAGCAAAGGAAAAAAGCCCAGGGGCAATAACAAATACCTTTGCAGCTGCATTATGTGAAAAAACTTCGCCTATAATAACTTCAAGTCATACACTAAAAAATTATTTAAATAGTATAGAAATCGTTAATGACTATATACAATTACAATGTAAAAATGAATTTTACAATTTATTAGACGACAAATTCTGGGATTTTTATAGAGTAAGAACCAAAGAACAAAGTTTATATCTGCTTATACCAAAAGATTATTCCAAAAAACTTAATGAAAAGTTTAACACAGAAGAATTCAGAAATAATTGCAAAAAATATCCTAAATACACACCCGAAGAAATCATAATTGGATTTAGAATAGATCCTGCTGCTAAAATATTTAAGAAAATTTCCAGCCATAAACTCAAAAACAAAGTAGAACTAACACCAGATTATTCACCAGAAGTGCACTTATTAGAACAATTATTTATTCAGGGTAAAGATGAAATATTTGGTTTATGGAATATTTTTTTAGAAGGTCACGGCAATTTTGCCAAACAAAATTTAATTGATATCGCATCAATAAAAACTGCTCCACAAATAGATACATCGGGTGCTTTAATTGCAGGGTTGGATGTCACTAATTTTAGAAATTTAATACAATTTTTAAGCAAAAATATTAATACCAATTTTTTATATTATTTATCATGTTTTTCTGGTGGATATAATATTTTTTTACCATATATAACTAATTTAATGAATAAAAAAGGAAATGTAATTGGAGGAATAGAAAAACCTAATTTTACAGTTGTAACTGGAGCATTAACAGATCAAATATTTCTTAATGCAACAGATTTTAAAGTTTTTTTTGAATTGTTACATAAATATACAAAAAAAATAGGTGTACATCCTACAATATTTAAGGATTCAGAATTGGTTGATATTTTAAAAGATATAATTTCGAATACAGATGCCAAAGACCCTTTTGGTATAATGGGATTGCCACAAATTATGCAGCCAAAAACTGGTATTTTTAGAGCTATACCATTAAATGAAAATATTGGAATAATAAGTGAGTTTTTAGCTTTAAAACATAAAATAGAAAATAAACAAATAATATTAAATAACAAAAAAGCTATATTAATATATCCAAAAGAAATTGAAACAAAAGTACAAATACAAGCCGGGGAAGGCAAAACAATTCCAGCAATTGTCTCTATGCTTCCTGGGATAGGAATTCATAAATTTGAATCTATCAGTACAAGTCTAAGCTTTTTGGAACTTATAAGCTCCTTTGCAGCAACAGAACCTGCTTTTGAAAAATATTTTTATATCAAACAATTAGAATTAATTAATGACGAGTATTGTATTAGTACAAAAGCTCCAGACAATGTAATTGTATTAAATAATGTAATTATAAAAGTTGCAAAAAAATCAATAGATATAATATTTTCTGATGATGAAAAAAATATATATTTAAATGAATTTACAAAAAAGATTGGTCTACAAAAAACATCAACAAAATTAGGGCATAGGTGGAAATTTTCTAATAAATATAAGGCAGACGAATTTATTAATGCTATATATAATTATTTTGTATTACCAAAATCTGCTGAAATAAATTTGATGCTGAATAAAGCTTTTAACCCTAAATCACTTTTTTCATTGCTACCAAGCAAAGAATTGCGCAATTTAACTAAGATTAAAGAATAGTTTATTTTCGAATGTATATAAAAGTTTTATGAAAACATTGAAAAAATTATTGATTTTTATCATAGTCTCTACTTCACTATTCTACATTGTTAAATATAATTCCTTTAAGTCAGATTTAATAGTCTTACCAAAGACAATTTCCAGCAAACATTTAATGCCTAAAACTCAAATTGAAAAGGATGATGAATTAAAAAACCGATTCTTAGCCCATCAAAAAAAATATCCTGTTCTATTTAAAACCTTTTTAGAAAATACCAATGAAAAGGAGATGTCTTATCAGATAATAAAAAATTTCATTAATGATTTTTATAAATATTACCCGGACTATTTTAAATCAGGAATTAATATTTATGATATTGGTTGTGGAACGGGAGAATTTAGCGCTTCTATCGTGGATGTTTTTAAAAATATCTTACCAGATAGAGCTTCCAATATTACATTTGGAGGAATTGATATCCAAGAAAGTTTTGTAATATCTACCATAGATTTAGTTCAACAGAAAGGTGTAACTAAAACGAATGTAAAAGTTGGTAATTTTATAGATGATCCAATAGATTCTAAATTAATAAAATCTGCGAGTTTTGTAATAGCTTCTCATTTTGCTTATGTTTTTAAAGATATGGATCAATTTATTTCCAAAGTAGAAACCTTATTGCAAAAAAATGGAATCGCGATTTTTATTCATAGTTCTAACAAACCAATTGATAATATAAGGCAAAAATTTAAAAAATTTTTAAAAAATGCTAGGATAGACAATACAATTGAAAAGATACATAATTCGCTTGCAAAATCAGGCCTTACCTATTACAATTTTGAATTTTCTCCAGTTGTAAAATTTCCAAATTTAAACGATAAAGATTGGGATAGACTGCAAAACATCGAATACGGTAAATTTAATACTGATTACTCATATTTTAGCCGTAAAACACTAAAAGCAAAGAATCTCATAGAATTTTTTATAGCAGATCTTCTTGAAGCTTTTAACAACGAAGAACGAAACGCAATTTTAAAAGAGTTTAAAGCTGTATTGAAATTTTATAATAATATAATTCCAATAACCAATAGCATCCAAATTGTATGTTCCAGAGACAGCAACTTAATGATAAAAAATTTTATTTTGAATTTGTCTAACTATCGAACTCAAGATACAATTAAGGTAAGCTAACGTATATAAAAAAACTCAATAATAATAACCATTTACCTTAAAATTACATAAAAATTCATAATGGCAAAAAAATTGACAATTATAATATTATTGATATACTTAGATATAAATAGTAGATATTTTGTAATATTTCTTATAATAGAGGGCTTTATGAACAAAATCTTAAAATTTATGATATTTTTAACTACTTTCCATACTGTCTCTTTATCTGCAATGCAAGATGAAGAAAAAAGGTTTAATGAGTCTGAGTCTTCTAATACCAGATTGTCTAAAGTTAGAACTTATTATAGCAAATGCTTAGAAGAACATATGCCTAAAGTTTTGAGTGAGCTAACGCAACAATATATTGATTATGATCAAATAAGAGATTCTTGGGCCCATGAAGAATTGTATGATTACTATCGTATTGATTTTTTAAAGCCAATATTTGCAAATGAATTATTAGCAGGTAATACATTAACTGGATTTAAGATTTATGATTTGGAAACCAATCAAGTTAAGTATACTTTTGAAAATGACAGAAAAAAAAGAAGTTTTATTTACTCAATATTACCACTATCTCAAAATAAAATTGCATTAGGTTATTGTAACGAAATATTAATTGTAGATCCAAAAACTAAAAGTGAAACAATTTTAAAAATTCCCAAAAATTTCAAAAGCGGCGTTGGATTTGCAAATGATGTTAAATCTTTAGATTTATTAGCTCCAAATAAATTAATAGCAGCAACAACTGGAGGTTTTATAACTATATGGAATTTAGACAATGGAGAATGTGAAAAATCTTTTGAAATTAAAGGTGGGCCTATTTATGATACAATAACATCTATATGTACATTACCAAATAATAAAATTGCCTATGCTTCTGTAGAAGTTCGTGAAAATATACAAATTATGGATATTAATACTGGTAATATAAGTACTTTAAAAGGCCCTAAGAATAAACATGTAACTCGATTAGTTTTAT
Source organism: Candidatus Babelota bacterium (assembly GCA_013286795.1). GTDB lineage: Bacteria > Babelota > Babeliae > Babelales > JABDEC01 > JABDFA01. The sequence goes on along the minus strand of JABDFA010000017.1, from coordinate 10,511 downwards.
TAAAAAATAACAGATTGGCAGCCAGTTTTTCTAGTGGTATAGGTCCTGATAATGAAATAATAATTTGGGACTTAAATACTGAAAAATGTGAAAAAATATTTAAAACTGGGTCTAACTCAATTTCTGGGATAGTTCCAATTTCCACAGATCAGTTAATTATAGGTGATTGGCATACACTTAAAGTTCTCAATATTAAAAATGGAAACATTCAGACTATATACGAAAGTCCACAATTTAGAACAATGACCGAACATTTATGTTTACTGCCAGGAAACAGAGTTGCGGTAGGAGGAAGCGGGCAAATTGGAATATGTTCTAAACAAGTTGTTCCTGATACAAATTTGCTAAATCTAATTGAAAGATATAAAATATCACAACAATTATTTAAAAAAATTAACAAAAGAACAAACTGGCTCGAAAAAAAGAAAACAATAGCAAACTATTTTATTTCATTAAGATTGATTAAGAAATACGTAAAACAAATTAAGTTTGATGAAAAAGAGGACGCTATAAGTTTACTGGAAAGAAATAATATTTTTTTATTTAAATAAACCCAAAATTAATTTTGATATATTTTTTATATCAATTCCCAATCATCTTCCGGTTCTTCAACTTCAAGCTCTTCAGAAAAATCTTCTTGTTGTATTTTATTATCTTTAACTTTATAAATTGCTAGATTAGCCCACACACAAATTTCATTATTTAAACTTAATACAAAAGTACCATTAGACAGTGTTACCAGTTTTTTAACATCAAAATTATTATATCCAATGCATTCTTCTGTGCTTAGATCCCATATTTCTATAGAGGAATCCCAACAAGCAATTAATTTGTTTTTATCTATAACTGAAAGATGCCGAACAGGATTAGAAATAGAGTTTGAATTATTTTCTTTTTTTTCTAAAACTTTTAAATATTCTCCAAAAAAATCATGTATAGCATAACAATGTTTTTTTGAATTAGAATCTGGAAAAGCAACAACAAATTTTCTGTTAGGTAAAATACAAAAGAAACCTTTAATCCAATTATTTTCTCGAACAACTTTATATCTATTTTTTAAATCGTAAATTTTAACTCCATCTCCACCGGAAGAAATTAAATATTTATTGTTAGGCGAAAGAGACATACTATTAATATAGTTTTTAGCTTCAGTAAGCGTAAACAAACAATTTGAATTGTCTAAATTCCAGATTTTTATCGTATAATCTAAAGAAGCAGAAGCCAAATTACCATCAGGTAAAAGACAAAGTATAGTAACCCAATCTGTGTGTCCCTTCAATGTTTTTAAACATTTTTTAGAACTTAAACTCCAGATTTTAATTGTCTTATCCATACTACCCGAAGCAATTCTATTTTTAAATAATTTACATAAAGATATAATATTATTTTCATGGCCATTAATACTATCTATAAGTTTGTAAGTAATCATATCCCAGATTTTTATTACTTTATAACCACCCACAGCTAATTTGTTATTATCTAATTCTAATAAAGCCTGAATTTTTTCATTATCTTTAAATCTAGATGTACATTCCCATTGATCAACATACAAAGAAATTATACTTACCAAATCTTTCAATAAATATTCTTCTAAAATATCCCGGATCATAGTTTTTTGGATTACTTTGGTATCAACTGAATCCAGATTTTCTTTTTTCTCTGTTTCCAAACAATTAAAATTCATTGAATTAATGGAAAAAAAAATTGTTAAAACTAAAAATAATTTTAATATAATGAGCATAAATATTTCCAATAACAAACATTCGAATATAAAAAATCAAAAAAACCTTTATAAGTGTATATAAAAGTTTAATTTATTATTTTATAGGTTCAAATGTATAATCACAAACTATTTCATTAAGATCACCTAATAAGTAACCTAACTCATCAAGCTCCTCTTTTGTTTGTTCTCTTTTAAATTTTGCCCATTTTCTTAAAACCTCTGCCGTTTCCAAATGCCCGCCTTGCATTGTTAATTGATATGCTGTCATGTTATTTTTAAATTTATTTTTATAATCCATATCAGCTCCTGCTAATAATAAATCTTCAACTGCGTATGTGTTTCCATAACTTGCTGCAGAGGTGAGAGCGGTATCTCCCAAATATTATATCTGGTTAACATCAGCTCCTACATCTATTAATAAATAAAAAGTTTTCCTGCTAAGTGATTTAACCGATTTACCTAATGAAGGCGACTTTTAAGGGAAATGATCATGAATTAAAAGTTATTGATTGTTTCAAAAAAATATTTAAAACTAACATGGTAAATTTTAAATATAAAAAAATTGAAACCCAAAAAACATGAAACAAATAATGGTTGGATTCGTTTTCTGTATATCATATTTAAATATAACAGCAATGGAACAAGATAATGATGACCAAATAGATAAAATATACGTTGAAAGCAAGCAAAGTTTTTTAAACGCTCACCCAGAAACAGAAATACGTCCCCAAATCAGAAAGCTTTTTGAAGGAGAACTAGAAAAACTTTCTAAAATTATACAAAAAATAGAAGCTGGCCCTGGCGAATTTTTAGATACAGGCTATGAAGATGCTCCTGATGAAGCTCCAACAGATACCAAATCAAATAACAAACTAAGTTTGTCTGAAGGCTTAGAATTTCTATCCTTTTATAATGAACCACCTGATTCAACCGTCAGATCTTTTTTTGTGACAAAAAATAAGTTGGTTTATTGTACCTTTTTTAAAGATTTAAAAGTTTGGGATCTAAAGTCAAAAAAACATACAGATCTCATCGGACACAAACGCTGCGTTATTGACATAAAAAGATTGTCAGATGAAAAAATTGTTTCAGTTTCATGGGATAAATCAATTAGAATATGGAACTGGAAAAACAGTAAATGTATAAAAGCTTTTGAAAATTTAAATTTAGATAAAGTTTATACCATAGAAGTGCTATCTTCAGATAAATTAGTCTCAGGACATTGGGATGGTTCAATAAAAATATGGGATTTAATTAGAGGTAAATGTTTATGTATCCTAGTAAATTTTAAAGAAATAGGAACCCTAAAACTACCCGAAAAAGGACAAAAATTATTAAACAATAAACTTTTATCATATTCGATAAAAATCATTAGTTGTCATTTTTATTATGAAGAATATTGTAAGATTGTACAAGAGTTAATTGATAAAGGAGCTGATGTTAACTGCAGAAATGAACATTCTAATACACCGCTTATGTGCGCTATTATCAATCATAATTTGCCATTAGTTGAATTATTAATAAAAAATAATGCTAACGTCGATAATATTTGTGAAGATCATTCTACACCAATTTTTGCAGCTGTTTTAGTAAAAAACAAAAAAATTCTTTTAACTCTCGTTAAAAAAAGCAATAAATCCATAAATATCAAGAATGAAGATGGCAATACTCCATTAGCACTAGCCGTAAGTGAGAGGTGTGTAGATCTAGTAGAAATATTATTAAGATATGGTGCAAATGTAAATGTAAAAGATCAAAACGGGGATTCACTTTTGTCTCTGGCTGTCTGTTATGGTGCAGTTGAAAAGAGAAAATTTGAAATAAAAGATTTAAAAACATTAAGATTAATATTAGAAAAAAATGTCTCTTTTTTGAAATCAGAAGGCCCCCGAGGTTGGTCTGCTTTAATGTGTGCAGCTTTTATAGAAGATATTGAAATCTTTGATTTATTATTAAATTATGGTGCTGATATAAATACAAAAAATGATCATGGAACAGTACTCGATTTTGCTTTAAAACATAGACCAGATAATAAAGAGTTAATTGAGCATATTAAGTTAAAGATGGAAATTGATAAAAAAGAATCTTCTGAACTTATCGGATTGGCACCAACAGAATTATGGACATATGAATTAACGCCTAAACAAAAAAGAGATTTTATGTTGGCCATTGCAGATGGCGATGAAATAGAAGTTATGAGAATTATTGAATCTGGCGCAAATTTAGATTTCTTTTATTTTGGCCAAACACCACTAAGTATAATATTTATGGAACAACTTATTTATGACGGTAATAAGAAAAAAACTGTTGTTAAAAATAAAAATATATTTGATGCAGTATATCAAAAAACTAATGACATTATCTCAAAAAGAGACACTCAAAAACTAGTAAAATCTGAGGTTTTAGAAGATCCAGATGATTTTGTTATGGTCTAGAAAAATGAAGCGCTCCTCAGCTTATTAGCATCATACATTGAAAATGACTCCCCAGATTTTTCTAATGATACTCTTCTTGTCATCATCAGTTTTAATTTCTAACCCCTTTTTAATTTATTAAGTTCAGATCCCCAAATTGATGTACCATTGCTATTGCCTACAGCTAAATTTCCATCAGGTAGGATAACCATTGATTTAACATCAATACTTGCATGAAAGCATCTTATTACTTTATTAGATTTTAAATCTAATATATTTACATGACTTCCATACGAAAAAATTAATTTATTATCCTGGATCAATAATATTGAATCTATATTGTCTACATTGCCACAGGAATTAGCAACCCAAAATGTCTTTAGCTTATGCCCTGTATTTAAATCCAATATAACAATTTCAGCATCAGCACCAAGATACCAATATTCAGCCCTACGCACTAAAGAATAGGCAATTTTATTGTCAGGTAAAGGACATACGGTTTTCGAATTACCTTTTATCTTATGAACAATTTTAAAATTATTTTTTATATCATAGACTTTTATGCCACCATTTCCTGCAGATATTAAAAATCTATTGTCAGATGAAACACACATAGACGGTCCGAAACTTTCTGGTAAAGTAAGCAAGCATTCACCGGAGGTTAAATTCCATATTTTTATTGTATAATCGCTAGAAGAAGAGGCTAGATTACCATTAGGTAAAAGACAAACTTTATCTACATGATCTCGATGACCACTCAATGTTTTAATACATTCCCCCAAATCTAAATTCCATATTTTTATGGTCTTATCCCAAGAAGCTGATGCTAATTGATTTTTAGACAAAGAACATAAATCTACTACCCAATCAGTATGACCATCTAAATCTTTTATACACTTCTTAGTTTTTAGATCCCATATTCTTATTAAATTCTTGGAATCTCCACTGGCCAATCTACCATCAGGTAAAAGCAATAATGCTTCAACATCTTCTACAAAGATCCTATCAAGACTACTTAACATTTTCCATTCAGTAGCATATTCATGTACAATATTTGCTAAATCTTTGGGTAAATATTTTTGTAAAAGTTCTTGAGCATTATTCTCATCAACATCTTTTACTTTCAATTTATTTAAAAAATCCAGAAAATTTCGCGCTTCTTCATCAGATACTTTGCGCTCATCAGTACTCAGCGCATGACCCAATCCCACATCAGTTTTTTTGCTAGAAAACTGCATTGGAAAAATTGAACCTGAATTTAAAAATAAAATAAATAAAAACAACTTATTTAAAATTCTCATCATAGCTCCTATATTATTTACTTATAACAATCATTTGCTCGCGAATTTCTTTGATCTTTATTTGCAGAAATACCGCTAATTTCTTTAATTCTTTTAAGTCAACTTCTCTATTAAATAATAATTTTTTGGCGCTTAAATTATCTCTTTGCCGCTCAGAATCAAACTCATAAAGTAAAAAATTTATTGATCTTAAAAGCTCTATAATGCATTTTTCAGTTTCAGCTGAAGATGCCTTATCATCTGCTTTGTAATTTTTTAAAGCTTGTTTATAATCATCAATTAATGTCATTAATTTTTCATTTGGAATCACTAGCTCTTTGAATATGGTTATTACTTTTAACTCGGTAATAAATGCTAATGAATTATCAGGTAAAATGCATATCAAATTAGAAAAACTATCTTTTGCTGCAAAAAAAACTTCCAAATCATAACTAGAATCAAGAATTATTTTTTCATATTGACCTGTATCAATATTTAAAACTTTAGGTACATCAAAACAAAATTCTATTAAGAATCTATTTGTTGACAAAGGAATAATTTTTTTAATAGGTCGGCAAAATCTCTCATTAGAAATAATGGTCTTGATACATTCGTAATTCTCTAAGTCCCATACTTTTATGACACCTGAATTATCACCAGATACAAATTTGTTTTTTTCTAAAAAACATAAAGCATTGATGTTACAATGATTTTCATTTCTAAATGATTTTTCATAATCATCTATTTCTAAATCATATATCATCATATACCCATCATTAAAACCAGCTACTAGTTTTTTATTTGGCAAACAACATAAAAATCCACAATAATAATTATTATTATTCCTCATAATACTTTTTTCAAAATTACCAGTTTTTAAATTCCAAACTTTTACTTTTCCATATCTATGACCAGATGCTAAATGAACGTCAGATATTAAACATAAGGAAGTAACTTCTCCATATTTATCCAAACTATACCCTTGAAGTGTTCTGACGCATTCACCAGTTTGCCAATTAAAGATTTTTATTTTCTTGGATCCGTTTTCGGCATATGCAAATTGCTTATTTGGTAAAGGACAAAGCTGATGCCTAAACCCACTTAACTTAAATTCTCGAGTAATTTTATTAGTTTTATAGTTCCATATATTTATTTTATCTACATAGCCTATAGCAAAGACATCTTCTGATAAATAATAGAGTGATGCAATTTCGTCTTCGCTATCAAATTGAAATTGTTCGCAATTTTCATGGTTGCAATCTACATTATACTCAAGCACTAGATCACCCAAAACTTTTGGCATATATTTTTCCAGTTCTTTACTTCTATATGCCTTTATTTTTTTAATTACCTCTTCTTTTATAAAAGTTGGTTTGCCATTCTCTTGCTTAACTTTTGTCTCTAAATCCGTGCCCAAACAGTTTGGTACACTCTTTAAAATCAACACAAAAAATATAATTAATTTATTTAAAATTTTCATAGAAACCTCCTATACGTCCTGAACTTCAGATTCTTCTAAAGTTCTTTTTTTCCCACTTTTATCAGCTTTGATTTCTAAACTTTTTAATTTAACAAAATCTGATCCCCAAATAGATATACCATTGCTAGTACCAATAGCTATGCTTCCGTCAGATAGAATGGCCATAGAATTAATTGAAGTATCCTCATGAAAATATTTTGTTATCTCGCCATTTTTTAAATCTAATATATTTACTTGGCTGTCGTGTGAATAAATTAATTTATTAGTACTAATTAATAATATTGAATTAATCACAGATCCATAACTAAATCCACACGAAAAAGTATTTAACTTCTGACCCATATTTAAATCAAATATAATTATTTCATTTTTAGAACAAGTTTCATTTTTAGAAAGTAAAGAATATGCAATTTTATTATCAGGCAAAGGACATATAGTCTTTGAATTACCTTTTATTCTATAAATAGTTTTAAAATTATTTTTTATATCATAAACTTTTACACCAGCATTTCCTGCAGATATTAAAAATCTATCATCAGATGAAACACACATAGATGGCCCATAACTTTCTGGTAAAGTAACCAAACACTCTCCAGAAGCCAAATTCCATATTTTTATGGTATAATCAATAGAAAAAGATGCAAGAGTTCCATCAGGTAAAAAACAAATTTTCCATACTCTGTCTTGATGCCCATGCAAGGTTTGTATACATGTTTCTGTATCCAAATCCCATATCTTTATAGTCTTATCCCAAGATGCCGATGCTAACTGATTTTTAGGCAAAGAACATAAATCTACTACCCCATCAGTATGTCCTTTTAAATTTTTTATACATTTCTTAGATTCTAGATCCCAAATTTTTATTGATTTTTCACTATCACCAGAAGCTAATTTTTCATCAGATAAAAGCAATAATTTATAGACACCTTCTAAGTATCTTCTAAAATGTTCTATACGCTTCCATTCAGTACCATATTCAAGAACTATGTTCGCTAAATCCTTAGGCAAATATTTTTGTAAAACAGCTTGAACATTATCTTCTTGAATAGATTTTTCATGTTCCTCAGAAACTTTATGCTTATCTATAGTTAATTCACGACCCAAGCCGTAACAAGCTTTTTTTCTAGGAGCCTGCATTGCCCAAACAGATGCACTGCTTAAACATAAAACCAATAAAAACAACTTATTTAAAATTTTCATATATCCCCCTTAATCATTTTCTATAATAGGAATCACTATTTTTGATATTTCATTTTGCCAAAAATTTATTTTATCATCACTAGAGCATGAAACTAATGACCCATCTTGCAATTGTATTAGACAATTTGCTTCTTCTGGCAAAATTTGAGAACAAAAATATTTATCTTCTTTAAAACACCACCTTCTTACCTTTTTATCGTCTGACCAAGAAACCAAAGAACCATCCTGAAGTTCAATAAATCCATGAACTGGTGGTTTTGACTCATCTACGTCAATTGAATAGAAACAAAAATATTTAGAATCTTTATCTTGTTTCCATATTTTTATTGTCCCATCATTTGAACAAGAAGCTAAACTGGAATTACGTAGTTGGATTACTTTTCTAACTCCATAAGAATGTTCATCAAGAGTTTGTTTACAAACATAATTGTCATCTTCAATGGCCCATATTTTTATTGTTTTATCATATGAATAAGAAGCTAATGACCCATCTTCTAATTGAATAACGCCATTCACAAAATCGGTATGTCCTTTAAGAATTTGCGTACAGGAATATATATTATATTTTGTTAAAGACCATATTTTTATTGTTTTGTCTGTAGAACAAACAGCTAAAGAACCATCTTTTAATTGGGTTATACCTCTGATGCCCCTATCACAAAAAAGAACCTGAGAAAAACAAAATATACCATCTTTAAAAATCCATTTTTTGATTCTGACATCATCGTCTGAAAAAGAAATTAGAGAACCATCTTGAAGCTCAATTAAACCGTCAACATATTCTCCGTCTAACAGAGTTTGAACATGAGAATATTTATCTTCTATTAACTTCCAAATTTCAATCGCCTTCTTATAAGTACCATAAGCAGCTAAATACCTATTTTGCAATTGAATTACATTTTTCACCTTCATTGTATTTTCGTTAAGTGAATAAGAACAACGATAGTCTGAATTCCTATTTAGAGAAGAATTTATATCAACGTAACCAAGCACAAGATCACTCAATACACCAATTAAATGTTTATTTAATGTTGTTTTATAAAAATCATTTATTTGAGTTAATTTATCTTTTTCTCTTAACTTTCTATGGGTTACCTCTTTTTTAGTTTTTATTTCTTGTTCTGTATCATCCAATTTTCTTTTTCTAGATGATTTAACTATCTTTTGATCCATTGCAAAAATAGACGCACCACTTAAACACAAAATCAATAATAATTTATTTAAAATTTTCATAATAATCCTCCTATTTTACGTTCTTAAATTTATTAATTAATTTTTCATGATAGATATCTGATATCTGTTTTGGGTTGTAGCATATATGCATCTTGCCAGATCCCCATATATTCAAAATCAATTTATTATCTAATACAGCGGTTTTTATTGATTGATGTGCACTGGCGGGAGTAATATTTTTTATAGATATGGTATCATATTTTTCAGAATCGAGATCTAAAATAGCCATTTGCCCAGTTCCGCATATAATTAATTTATTTACTGTTCCATAACAATTAACTCCATAAAGTTGTTCAGGTGTATTGATCGACTTTATAAATTTTAATGTTTCCAGATCCCAAACTTTAATTTCAAATGTCCCCAAAAATCCGGAAACCAATATTTTATCTAGTGCAAAAATGAAGAATCCATGTTGCCTCAAAAAAGTTGGAGTAAGACTTTCTTCCCATTTTTCTGTGTCTAAATTATATATTTTTAATTCTGTTTTATTCTTCTCATTGATTATTACAATAGCTAATTTATTATTAGGTAATTTACATATCTGATTGCAAAAAGTTGGTGAAGAGAAAAAGTTTTTTTCACATTTTCCCGTATGCAAGTTCCATAGTTTCATTCCATCGCAATAACTTACGACTAACTTATTGCTTGATAGGTAACACAACCCTTGAACGAGTTGATCATTAGGATACGCACACTTTTCCCTTTTCAATATAAGTTCACTGTTGCCTGTTTTCCAATTCAATATAATTACTGAATTTCCCGAACCTACCGCAAGCTTATTTCCTGATAATGGACTTAAAGCAGAGATACCGTTGAATTCAAGGGATAATTCACATTTTTCTGTTTCTGAATTCCATATTTTTATTGTCCTGCCTACAATATAAGCAATTTCATTTTCGGATAATATAAAAACTTTGCTAATGAAATCGTCATCAATTCCAAAAGTTTTTTCACATATCCATTCATCTTTTATAGGATCATATTCTTGCACTATATCACTTAAAACTTTAGGCAAGTGCTTTTCTAAATACATACTACGACAAGCATTTATTCCTGCTATTATATCTTGCTTGATTTGTGATTCAGATTCTATTTTTACTTCTTGATCTTCACTGGGTTGTTTTCGCTTTTTAGATGATCTAAAATCCATCGCAAAAATTGATGAATTTTCAACAACAACA
>JABDFA010000016.1:1934-20797 GCA_013286795.1 Candidatus Babelota bacterium | reverse complement strand
TCGAATGTTCATAGTTATAGGGATTTCTTGGAAAAGATTGCATATAGATTAGTTCAAAATGGAGCTGATGTTAACTCAAAAAATTTCAAAGGCTCTACGCCTTTATTAGGATCCGTTGTAGGCAACTCTAAGAACGTACCATATGAGCTTTTGATTAAAGCTGGTGCAAATATTAATCTACAAAATAATAATGGAAATACTGTTTTGATGCATTATTTAGATATTATAATAAGTATTATAAATATGCGAAATACAGATTTGTTGAAACGAAGAATTAAAGATTTGCCTAGGGTTGTAAATATAGTTTTATTTAAAACAAATTTAGAGTATAACCTGGATCTTGTTAATAAAAAGGGTCACAATCTTGATTATTATGTGAATCAGTTGCCTGAAAATACAAAGAAATGGATGAAAAAAGCTATAAAGAAATTTAAACAATTAAAAGCGCGTAAAAAAGCATGTATAAACGAAAGCTTACAAAAAGGGAATGTTATACCTGACTTGTGCAATATAGTGCATGAATATTTAGATGGAAATGGTAATATTGTAAAAGATACAGAATTGAAAGAAAAAGAAGAATAAAATAGAGTTAAAAATGAACAAGAATATCTTTTTAATAACATTTATAGCGTTCTTATCTTTTGATTATATCAAATCATCACAAATTGAAGAGAAATCGGTCAAAGAGCCTAAAAGTATAGAGGCATTAAACAAAAAGCTTTTTGATAGTGCAATTGCCGGTAACCTTGCAGAGGTTGAACGACTATTGCAGCAAGGAGCCAATCCAGATGGTTTTAAGGATGAGCGTATTGACAGGACGGCCTTAAATTGGATTTCGAATGTTCAAAGTTATCATAATTTCTTGAAAAAAATTGCATATAGATTAGTTCAAAATGGAGCTGATGTTAACTCAAAAGATCATTGTGGTTATTCACCTTTATTTGGATCTATTCTACGTAATTCTAATAATGTACCATATGAGCTTTTGATTAAAGCCGGTGCAAATATTAATCTACAAGATTATCGAGGAAATACTATTTTGATGTATAATTTAGATAGTGTTATAGTTATTATAAATCTTCTCATAGCTGACGATGACTTTAAAAAAAAAGTGATTAAAGATTTGCCTAGGGTTGTCAATATAGTTTTATTTAAAACAAATTTAGAATATAACCTGGATCTTGTTAATAAAGAGGGTCATAATGTTGAATATTATGTGAATCAGTTGCCTGAAAATACAAAGAAATGGGTTAAAAAAGCTATAAAGAAATTTAAACAATTAAAAGCACATAAAAAGGCATGTATAAACGAGAGTTTACAAAAAGGGAATGTTATACCTGATTTGTGCAACATAGTGCATGAATATTTGGGTTAAATTAAAAGCGAATTGCTTGAAAAATCATCCAAATGGAATGGGATGCAAAGACTCCTGACCAAAAACATTCACCTTTTTCTTTGTCATTTATAAATTTGCTGGAAAATGAACCGACTATAAGACCTACAGATATATTAAGTGGCATTAAGATGCCACCAAGTACAAGCATAGGATTTACTTTAATTTTTTTTAATACATATCCAAAGATAAAACCCAAAAGAAGCACATAATGGTTAAAACTTATCGCGTTAATTAATAGAGCTCTGGCTTGAGCTCGTTGTGCAAATAATTCTGTTGAGCCTAGAGAAAAATGATTTATTAAAAACCAAAAAATTATTCCTGCTGTAATTGAGCTAACAAAAATACCAACTAATTGGTATTTTTTAATTATGTTAGGAGAAATAGAAGAAAGTTGAGCTACTTTACGACCAAAAATCAGATCTGTAGCTACTCCAGCACAAATCTCAACAAAAGTTGCTATAAAGGTTATTTGAATAAAATTTAAATTAAAAATAAACATTGCAGGAACCATAACAAAAGTTGCAAATCTTCCAAGTTGAGCAAGTCCAATTTTACCTGCAATATCGATAATTTGATAAGTGCATATAAATGTAAAAAATATCAAGTAAATTTGTGATAATAAACTAAATTTAAAATAAGTGAGAAATATAAAATTAATACCTAAAATAAAAAATAATAATAGAGTATCAACATCTCTTGCGATAAATCCCAGTGTTTGGCTTTTAAATTTTATTTTTGTTAAAGATATTAATTTTATAAAATATTGATATAAAAATTTAGGTAAGGCGATAATTCCTGTTATTGCGCCACATAAAACTATTCCTCCACAAAAAGCTAATAAAAATGCTGTTGAATTAATATTTGAAAAAAATATATTGTTTAGAGGATCAATAATAAATATTTTTGAAATAGCTCCAGCTATTAAGGGAATAGCAATTATATGACCTGAGATATAACCTATGGCCCAATAAGCAGGAAATAAATCAAAGGTTATAGAAGGTATTTGAAGCACTCCCAGTTTTAAATTATGGGTAATAGTTATAAATTTAGGTATTATACTTTTTATTTTATAAATTCCATCCTGCAAAATACAAAAAATTAACGTTGTGATGCATCCAAGTGATAAAATTTTAGCGTTATTTTTTTGATTTTGAGAAGATATCATTTTGTAAACAAGCTGTCCTATAGGAAAAGCTAATTGTTGTTCATAAATAAATTTATTTTCTAATATATTAGCCAACCAAAAGCCAAATAAACTTGCTGATAGAGATAATATTGTTATCATGCAACAGAAGTATATTGGATCAATCATCCAAGATTCAAATAGTTCTTTATTCAAAAAAAATAAGGTAGGAAATGAAAAACCCAGAGCAGTGGCTAAAATTCCGCCAACAGAACTTCCCATTGATATGATTGCTATATTTTGAGAGTGCTTAATTATATTTTTTTGAAATAAATTAAATAAGATTGTTGTTAATAAAACTATTGTAGGTTCAATCCATGGTCCTATTGGAGTTGCCATAGATATGTAACTCATAATTCCAGTTGAACATACCGATAAAACAATAGTAATTAATAGCGAAAATAAGCTCATAATTTATTAAAAATCATGCATTAGTTTGCCAGACAAAAAATGAAAATGAACGTGAAAGACAGTCTGTCCTGATTCTTTTCCATTATTACTAATTAATCTAAATGCCCCTGATTTTGAAAGCTCTTTACAAGATAATAAACAATTAGCAATGAGATTTGATTCTTCTGATTGTAATGAATTTAAATCGTTTATATGTTTTTTTGGAATTATTAGATAATGTACAGGTGCTTTAGGATTTATATCTTTTATAACTAAAACTTCTGGAGTTTCTAGAATAACTGTTGCCGGAACCTGCTTGGCTATAATTTTACAAAAAATACAATTTTCCTGCATAAAAACCTTTAAAGAAAACTTACTACACTCTGTATTGTGAGAGCCCTACTTCGCTCCTTAATCAGGAGCTTCGAAGGGCATACTTCGCCTTCAAATAATATTGCCAACTAATTATTAATGTTAAAACCTTTAAAGAAAATGGCTTCTACTTCGCTACTTTTCAAGTAGCTACGAAGAACAAGCCGCCATACGACTTGTCCGACGAAGCTTCATGCGAAGTCGGAAGCCTTGGCGAAGTATGGTGCCGGGAGCCGGACTCGAACCGGCAAGATGTTACCACCGCGGGTTTTTGAGACCCGTGCGTTTACCAATTCCGCCATCCCGGCATATATTCTAAGATCTATTAAAAAAATACTCAAAAAACGGTGTTCGGTCAAACAAATTCTATAAATAAAATATTATAAAAACCTGTTAGATCAGGGTAAAATTGGTTATTTTTTAATTAATTAACACTTTTTTTAAACAAGTATTGATTTTTTGTACTTTTTTTTGCGAAAATAAAAGAGAATATTACGCGCGTTTATATTCAAGTGTAGTTGGTTTTTATGTTTAATTAATCCTAAAAAAAGGAGTCCTAATGAAAAAGATGTTATTAACAGTGGCGCTTCTTGGTATAGGCGGTAGCTTGTTAGCTGATTGCTGTAATAAGAGATCTTGTGGCAGCAGATGCGAACCAGAATGCGGTCCAAGACCACCAAAATGCGTTAAATATGTTAAGAAATGTGTAAAACCTTGCAAAAGAGTAGAATGTGAAACTATCTACTCATGTCCTCCAGGAACACGTGAAGAAGGCAATGGTGAATAACCTTTCTAACTAATTTAGTAAGTAGGGTTGGGATTGCCAACCCTTACTAAATTGTTTTATGCTAATGTGTTCGGTAAATTAAATATTGGTATATAAACTGAAAATATTAATAATGATGTTATTAAGCCCAATATTATCATAAGAATAGGTTGTGTAACTGTCAAAAAAAGAGCTAAAAATTCATCGATTTTGTCAAAATAAATTAAAGCTGCTTGGTTTAGCATAAATCCCAAATTTCCAGATTCTTCACCTATATTTATCATTTCTATTAAATCAGGTATACAATTTAAAGTGGGTAAATTTTTAAAACTTTCATTTAAAGTTAAACCCATTGATACGTTTTCAGAGACTTTATTTAAATCATTATTTATAAAGGAATTATTAATACTGTTTTTTGCAAGAAGAAGAGCTTTAGAAAGATTTACCCCACCAAACAATAGCAGTGAAACAGATTGTAGAAAGTAGGCTAGATTAAAATATTTAATTATTTTACCTAAAAAAGGAATTTTTAATAAAAATAAATCAAAAAAACTTTTTACTTTGGGTTTTTTTAATATTCTTAGAGAAATAATTAGAAAGAATAAGAATGTTGTAATAACAAGAATAGGGTTCAAATTTGAAATAAATTGGCTTAAATTTAAAAGCTTTTGAGTTGAACTGGGCAATGTCTTATAAGAGCTTAAAACAGCAGAAAATGAAGGTATTATTATTATGAATATGATTAGGGTTGTTATCATAAATAAGGTAAAAGTTATTGCCGGCAAAAGAAGAGCGGATCTTAGCTTGCGGAGAAATTTATCCTGTTTTTCTAGGTGTAAACTGAGTAATTTTAATGATTCAACTGTTTTTCCGGATTCTTCTCCTGCTTGAACTATCTGTATAATAAGATTATCAAAAATTTTAGGATATCTTTGCATGGATTGGCTAAACTCTGCTCCTTCTTTTATATCAAAAGCTATTTCTTCAATAATTTTATTAAATAAAGAAGTTTTTGTTCTATTTGCTATTATATCAAGGGCTTTATGTAATTTAATGCCAGATTCAGTTAAAATTGATAAATCTTTAAAAAAATGGAATTTCGTTGAAATAGAAATTTTATTAAAAAAAGAAGTTTTTAGAGCATAATTTGCTGATAATAAACCTATTTCTTGATTTAATAGTTTTTTTGCTAGATCATTAAAAGATCTAGCAAAATCTTTGCCATAATATATATTGCCGTACCAATCTATACCTTTCCAATTATAAGACGGCATTTTATCTCTCCATATCTGAAAAAATATTTTGTTGTAATTTAATTTCTAAGCCTAAAAGTAATAGTATGTTTTCTAAGTTAATACTTTTATTTATTCTTAATTTTTTATTTTTGCTGGTTAGTCCAGAAATTATTTCTATATCTGCTTGAGGAATTCCAATTTTTTTTGATATGGTTTGTATTAATTCTTTGTTAGCAAGACCCTTTTCTGGCTTGCTTTTTAGATAAAATTTAATTTGATTATTTTTATCTAAAGTACATTTTTGCTTTCCAGAATTTGGAATTACCTTTATAATAATTGTTAATGACATTTTTTAACTCACTCTTGTCTGCCATAGCTTTATTAATTTATCAAAATCTTTATTTTTAGAAGCGATGGTGGATTGATAAATAATAAGAATTTTAATAAAATTTATATATAAAAGTAAATTTAAGATTTTATTTTATATTGGAGAGATGGCTGAGTGGTCTAAAGCGCTTGCCTGCTAAGCAAGAGTCCTGGAAACAGGGCGCGAGGGTTCGAATCCCTCTCTCTCCAAATTTTACGCGCCCATAGCTCAACTGGACAGAGCGTCAGACTACGGATCTGAAGGTTGGGGGTTCGACTCCTCCTGGGCGCACCATACTCCGGTTTTTCCAGATTCTGCTATTACTTCAAACACAGGTTTCAGCTTTACATCGAGCTTTCCATCTTGGTAACTGCAGTTCGATGTTAAAATATCAATTAACCTTCGTTTTTCATTCGCGTTTTGCTTTTTAAACAGTGTTATCGCTTTTTTGGAAAGTTCTAAGATTATGTTGGCATTTTCTAAATAATTCTTATCTGCTTTTTGAAGAGCCAAAAGTTTTATAGTTAAACGTTCTTTTTCTTCAAGCCATTTTGGGCTATGTAGCTTCCAAAACTCTTCAGTAATCTTTCCATCAATCTTATCCATATACGCATTATCAATACGATTCTGGAGGAATTTTATTTGATTTTCAGTTTGCTGAACAACTTTATTATGGTATTCAACTTTATCTTTAAGACTGGACTTTAAGCTTTGGATTATCATTCCTTGAATCTCTTCAGATATATGAATACTACCTAAAATCTCCTCAAACTTTTGATCAATAACTTCAGCCTTTAAATAACCTTGTTTACAGTTACTTTTATAACCTGTGCAATGGTAGTATATGTACTTTTCCTTTTTTATCTCAGCCGTTAGTACGTAACCACAAACACCACATTTAATAAAATTAGTATAAGGGAACAATCCTTTTCGAGATTTAATTTTATGGGGATTTCTAAGACTTTCTTGAACCTGCAGGAATAGATCCTTGCTTATTAAGGGCTCATGAGAAGCATTTTCAAACCGCCTATTACCCCAAGAAAATGAACCTATATAAAATTCACTTTTTAAGATACTTTCTATGTGACTCGTATAAAAATTGTCTCTATTTTTTTCAGGTATTCCATCTTCAATCATCTTTTCTCTAAGTTTTAGCAAAGAATAGGAACCTGTTGCATATAATTCAAACATTTTTTTAACAGAAGGAGCGGTATCTGGATTAATAACGATGACCTTTTTGCCATCAATTACTGTATTTAAATATCCATAAGGTGCACGAGATGGATAAGTGCCCTGCGCTGCTTTTTGCTTCATACCTTTTTTAACTTCTTCAGAAAGATTATCACTATAATGTTTGGCCATTAAGGCATGCATACCATGCATAAATTTTGCATGCGAATTTGAATCTTTACTAAGAATTGTATGTTCCTTTACCAAGTGAACATTAATATCTGAATTTTCTATAAGTTGGTCAATTGCTGCATAATCAGTTATATTTCTATGCAAGCGATCAGTTTTTTCAACCAAAATATGCTTAACTAGGGGCTCATTTTTAAGAAACACCAACATATCATTAAATTGCGTTCGGCCAATTTTTTTTGCGGTTTCAACTTCTATAAAACTTTTTACTATCTTTAGATTATTGCTTGCAGCATATTCCTGTAATATTTTAATTTGTGCGGGAATAGAATATCCTTCAACTTCTTGATCTTTAGAAGACACACGAGTATAAATAATTGCTTTATCGAGTTTGCTCATGAAAAATACCTTGTAGTAATATGTTTTTATTATAATTTATATACGAAAAATACTGAACAAAATTTATAGTTTAATTATTTTTATCAGCTAATTTTTCCTCATTACCCTTACCTAACCTCTTAATAATTTCACCTTGATTGTATTCATCAATGTGGCCATAACTTGTAAAAGTTGTTAATGGACTATTATGACCCAGATTTTGGCTAAATGCTTTGAAATCTTGAGGTGTCTTGCAAATCTTAGAATAATGTCTTACCAAGGTATCTCTAAAAGAATGTGGATTATAGTAAGGCAGATTAGCTGCTTGAAAAGCTTTTTTAATAATCTTTCTAATTGAGTTTGTGGATTGCCATGGTGCTACATCTAAAGTCTCTCTTATGAACTGTTTATTTTCATCAAGTTCTAAAATTGTTTTTGGAAATAAAGGCGCATCATAATCAAATAATTTTTCATTTTTTAAGTAATTAATCCATTCAGCAAGAATATCTTTAAAATAATCATTGATGGGTAAAAAGTATGTAAGTATTTTTTTACCAAACTTAGTTTTTACCTCATTAGGATTCTGTTCAACATAAGCTTGTTCAATATCAATATGTTTTAATTTAATTGAAGCAGCAGCACTTATTCTGATACCAGTTAAAATAAGAAATACTACCAAAGCCCGGTCTCTTCTTTGCACTTCAGTTGCTATAGGCATATTTTTTATCACATGCTCAATTTGATTTAATGTGGGTACTTTCTTAGTAACTACAGATTGAGCTGTCTGCATATCCTTTTCTGATAAGCTAAAATATGCAATATCAGCAAGGTTAATTTTTTTCTTATAGCCCTTCTGAGCTTGCAGCCATTTAAATAAATTCATTAAATTGTTAGCCGTATGCAGCAAGTAGGTTTTACTTATAGGTTCTTGAGTTCTTTGATTTAACTTTTGAGCAATATGCTTTTTAAAAGAAACAGCATCATTTTTATTAAACAGCTTAAAGCTCTTAAATTTTGTAAATTCTTCAAACAAATATATGGCATTACGCATATTATCCACGGTAGATAAGCTCTTACCATTAGCCTCTTTTTCCCATTCAAAATAAAGGCGTTTTATTCGTTCATTTTCAGCATTATATTTAACCATAGTTTATCTCTTAGTTTGGGTTTGTAGTTGTGTTAGTGTTAGTGCAGGTGTTGCCACACTCTAATAAATTTTTGTCGTGTATCACTTGTATCCTGAATATTTTTTTATATTCATCTATTTTTTGCGGTGAAATAACTTTATTTATTTTGGTATTACATATCTCACAATTTCCAATTAAATTTACCTTGCAATCATAGATTTTAATGCATGCAATATTATCCTTTGATTTGCGAGGTTTCTGACACTTAAAACAAAACATTTCATTTGCCTCAGATTTACGTTTACGTTTATTGTTTTTTACTTTAATAAAATCTATTAAATCTTGCCCAAAAACTAAGTATGGTTGCTTGTTATCAATCCTTTTAAGGCTAGACTTATACCAGGTACCCACTGTTTGAGCGTGAATCTTTAGCAGGTTACATATTTCTTCTGTTGAATATGTTTGTTTCTGCTTAATTATCTTTGCGTTATGATTCCGACGAAACATTTTTACTTTTTTGTTCTTTTTCTTGTACATCTTTTATTTCCCATTCAAGCAGCAATGCAAACAAATCTACTATTGGCTTATAATCCAAAGCATTTTTATTAGTTTCTGGTTGAACATTATTAATTTTTAAATTCATGTTACTACTCAATAAAAACTTAAATTTCACCAACACTAATTTCTATGTATTTGCTTATTACAGCTTCTTCAATCATGCTTGCGATTTCTTTATTAATTGGATGAAAAATGGGCAAGCTGTTGTTTAAAGATTTACGAGTGGGGTAAGTTAATCGATGTCCGCCTTGAGGACGTGTGTAGATGCCTATAGAGGCAAAATAGAAAGAGTCATCAAATACAAAACTTGCAAATGCTACAAGCCCGTCTTTAGGCTTAACAGGGATTATCTGAATGTCAGTTATTTTTTGTTCCATAATATTACCTCTTTAAAAATCTTAAAGTTTTACTATGGAATAACTTATAAAAGTGACCAGAATCGCGCTGCGTACTTCCAACTACCTAAATGATTAGCTTGATTTGATCAGTTTATACGCTGCGCTAACTAAAACGCATTTTTGAGTAAGAGAACCCTCTATATTTTGAATTACAAAAAAATTTGGAAATCCTGAAGTGAAAAATCTATCATTAGTATTTTCAATAAGGTTTTTTACTATTTTGTTTTCTGAGTTACTAAGTTCTCCTTTTATACGTCCACCATCTTTAAATAATTTAAGATCATTAAATATTATCTTAAAGGATAATTGTTTATCTTTATGACGGCTTGTTTTAGCTAGCAATTCATCTGGTTTTAAACCTGATGTAAATTGTATGGGTGTATAACCATCAATTAGCATTTGAGCTGTATCAATACTATAAGCACATGTATATTGCATATCCTCAAACTTAACAGCTGAAGATGAAATAATTTCTTTGATAGATTCAATTATTTTTATCATATAACTTTTATATTCTTCAATTGTGGGAAATAATTTAGAGGGCATTTCTTGATTAGCAGATGCATGTTTCATTAAAGCAATAGATTCATCATGTAACTTGTCAATTTCTAAACCTTTTTTGGCTAACTCATTAATAACTTTATCATTATGCCTAAAATCATATCGTTCAAAAAAAACCATAATTTGTTTTAGGCCATACCAATCAGTTGTTAATTTTATTTGGTCAATATAAAGGGTTTCATTTTGCCAAGCATCACATTTTGGAAAGGCATTAGGTATATATCTATAATCATTAATTTGTTTAATTTCCCCGAATATTTCCAGAAAATTGTCATGGTTAACTTTATTATCATGTAATAATATACTTAGTGCTTGCGTTAGCTCAAAACGTAACCTGCTGATTAATGGTTCAGGGTTTTTAAGATGCGACTGAAACTCATTTAAAAAATGTATAAGTTCTAGGTTATATATATTATTGATTTCTAAGTAGCTTCTAATCTTAATTTCGTATTCTATAAGCTCATTTAAGGCTGCTTTTTTAAATATCTCTAGGTGCTTCACTACCTTTTCTTCTTTATCTAAAATTATTATAATAGCTTCTTTTAGCTCTTTACTTTGTAAAAGCACTATTCCAAATATATGAAGTAAAGGAAAAAAAGATCTGGGTATCTTTGGTATAATTGCTCTTTTTGAGGCTGACTCTAACTTATCTAATATGAATTGAATATTTTTTACTTTTTTATTCACTTTTTCTTTACATTTTTAACAGGTTTCGGGCTAATGGTTTATTCATATTATAAGGTATTTATAGGTGATTAAAATAAGTTTTTAACTTATTCCTGGGTAGATTTGGCTAATTTTGGCTAATAAAACCCTTGTTTTTATTAATTTCAATTTGATAATATGTAAATATAATATTTAGTTGTAAAAAAAGGGAGGTATTTCTATGAATTTAATGAAAAAGTTAGCAATAGTCGTTATGATTTTGCATATAGGTGGAATCAAATATTCCTATACAATTGATCCAGATTGGAATGATCCAGATATTAATAATTTACAAACACATCGGCAATTATCAAATAGAATTGATTATTTAGCAAAAGAAATTGCAGAAATTGTAAGCCTAGCTGAAGAAATAGGAATATATGATTCAATTTTTAAAGAACTTGAAGAGATCATGCTTGAATGGTCTGATTTTAAGCATGTACAAGTTAGAGGTTATGATTTGGATTATTCTCTAGGTTTAGTGAAATTAACCAAAAAAATAAATAAATTGAAAATGAAAGTTGAATCTATTGCAGATAAAAAAAGAATAGATGAAATGCGAAAAACTTTAATAGAAATTGGTTTGCCTAGAGATTTAATAAATATTGCTTCGGATTATGTTGCAATTGAAGAAAAATAATGGAGGTAAAAATGTGTGGTAATAGTAATATGTTTAAAAAAAAGGAGATGTTATGAATACAGTAAAAAAAATAGCAATAGTTGCTATGATTTTATCGTTCTTTGGAGTCCAAAATTCTTATTCAATGGATGTTAGTTATTTAAAAAGTAAGTTAGCTAGCATTGAAAAAAAAGCTAGGAAATCAGGTGTTTATGATTCAGTAGCTAGTGAATTGGCTTCAAGAAAAGCATCATTGAATAGAATTGAAAAAGAATTAGATAGTCTACGAACAGAGATTGATAATTTAGCAACAGTTGTTAGAGGTAGAGAAGAAGATATACGTGATTTTACCCCTGAACCATATACAAAGGAATAATATTTAGTTCAGATTCTGTTGCATTTTGCAAATATAGATTTTTAAGTATGATAGCTACGTAAAAAAGAACTAATTTTGAATACTGAGTTATCATACTTAAAAATTGAATTTAAATAAATGGGGGTTAATTGTTTATGAAAAATATAAAAAATTCAGTTACAAAGTTAATATTAATATTAACTTTTTTGATTATAAAATCGTCAGATTTATTATCTTGTCATTTTTTTGGATCAGAAACAGTTAATGATAGATTAATGGAAGCAGCTAAAAATAATAATTTAGAAGCTGTTCAAAAGGCATTAAGTGAAGGTGCTGATGTTAATGCTCAAGGACTATATGGGGAAACTGCATTAATAGAGGCTGCTAGAAAAGGTAACGTTGCTATAGCTGAAAAATTATTAGAGGCTGGTGCGGATATTAATACTGAATCTTATGAAGGATTTACAGCATATGGAGAAGCATTGGCAAAGAAAAAAGAAGAAATGCTCAAGTTTCTACGTGCTTGGGATGCAAATATAAGAGCAAATAAAAAATTAAAACTAAAAGAAATATTAAAACAGACAAAGGTTGCTGAAACTATTCCAGGTATTCAGGATATAATTGCTGATTATTGGGAAGATGAGCCGCCTTTAAAATAAGGTTTTTAAGCGGGTTGGGCATTTAAAAAGTGATTCTGAGGACTAAGGACTGCCGATATTATTTTCTAGAACCTTAAACTGCCCTGATTCGTCTATTGGGATATCCATAAATTCCTTAAATTTTTAGACTAGTGATTTCTTTATATCAAATATAATTAAAATAAAGTAAAAATCTTGCCCTAACAGATTATAAGGCAATTCAAAAATAGGTCTTTAAGTTCCATATGCTTTAAACTGGCACAAGCATTTGCTTAATGGCTGGTAAATTAATATTTTCATATAAAATGGTTCTAAAATAGTCCACCACGGTGCACCAGGCTTCGCCCATAAAGGGCTACGCCCGGCGAGCCAGGCTTGTTTTGAACGGAGTTTATCCTGAGTGAGCGTAGTGAATCGAAGGACCCGGTAAACCAGGCTTGTTTAGAGGACTGATATTGATTAACCAGAAACAGAAGCCTGTTCTGAGCTTGACGAAGGGCCTGTCCGGCATAACTTTGTGACGCCGGAAGCCCAGTGGGCGCTTATTCAATTTAAAAATCTATGTACTACGTTTATATAATCAAATCTATTACTAATCCCAATCAAATATATGTTGGGTATACAGAAAATATAAAAAAAAGATTGTCAGATCATAACTCAGGATCAAGTGATCACGCATCCAAATATAAACCTTGGAAGTTAGTTATGTGTTTAATGTTTATTGATCAAGAAAAAGCTACTGAATTCGAAAAATATTTGAAATCTCATTCTGGAAGAGCTTTTAGAGATAAAAGATTGTTATAGATTTTTCCCAAATAGGTTGTTGTTGAAGTAGATAAGATATTTTGGAGTTTATATTGTTATTAGGAGACAAATAAAAATGGTCAAAGTAAAGATATCACCAGAGCAAAAAAAATCTTTAGAAATATATCAAAAATAGCTGTTTCACATATACTCCTATGTATTATATGTGAGATTATGTGAGATTGTGTGAGAAAGCTAGCAATTTATTTATAACAAGCAAGAAAGCGACTATTAAATTTAAATATTAAAATTTTGTAAGAACCGTATTGATTTATGGTTTAATAAGGTATACACTTTTAAAGTATTTTTGTTTGGAGAGGTGGCAGAGTGGCCGAATGCGGCGGTCTTGAAAACCGTTATTCCGTGAGAACGGGATCGTGGGTTCGAATCCCACCCTCTCCTCCATACTTCGCCAAGGCTTCCGACTTCGCATAAAGCTTCGTCGGACAAGTCGTATGGCAGCCTGCACTTCGTAGCTACGAAGTAGCGAAGTAGTGGCCATTTCTTTAAAGGTTTTAACATTAAATAATTAGTTGGCAATGTTATTTGAAGGCGAAGTATGCCCTTCGAAGCTCCTTTAGGAGCGAAGTAGGGCAGTCAAAGTTATTAAAAATCTTTAACATTTATTCTTATGAATATAAATTTCATAACATTTTTTTTTCAAGGTGTATCTCTTGGACTGCTTTTAGCTATACCTATTGGTCCAGTTGGATTTTTATGCATACAAAGATCTTTACGTTACGGACGTTTAATTGGATTTGTATCAGCTCTTGGAGTGGCTGCTGCTGATGCAGTGTGTGCGGCAATAGCAGTATTTAGTCTTAATTTTGGATACGTTTTTCTGATTAACAATCAAAATATTATCAAATTTTTTGGGGGGCTTTTTCTGCTTGTATTGGGAATAAGAAATCTATTTCATTCTGTTACAATTAATTTAAATAGTACACTTGAGCGTGTAAGTATATTTAATACTTATATATCAGCTTTTTTAATAACATTAGCAAACCCTATAACTATATTGCTTTTTTTAGGGATTTTTTCTGGCTTGGATTTAAGAGCAGAGCAATCTAGTTTAGGGAGAATTGTTTTGGTTTCGGGAGTTTTTACAGGTTCATTGATTTGGTTTAGCAGTCTGACATCGATCGTTGCATTTTTAAGATCTAAATTTTCAGAAAGTTATCTTAAATATTTAAATATTATTTCAAGTCTTATATTAATCGCTTTTGGTTTATACAGTATTTTTAAATCTATTAAATAATATCTTGTTTTTAGGGCCAATTTGAGCAAAATATTCTATATGTAAATAATTATTGCTTTTGTAATAAAACTTTATGTAACCTTAGAATGTAAAGTAAATAACTTATAAAAATGGAGGTTATTATGAGAAAATTAATATTTTTAACACTATTTATTGTGTGTACTCTCTTTAATAGCAAATCTAATGCTTTTGGGTTTGAGGTTGGCTTTGGAGGTGGAGATTATAGTGGGCCGGGAGTTTCATTTGGAATAGGTTCTCCTTATTATGACCCTTACTATGATGTCTACCCAGTGTACGAAGATGAAGTTGAGTATTATGAATAAACTAATTTTAATCTTAGTATTAGTTTGTTTTATTTTATTAAGTTTATCTAAGACAAAGGCTTTTTTCTTGCCCATGTTTCCCTTTGTTTCTATTGAAGGATGTGAAACTTATGGGGATTATGACGATAGTTATGACCCTTATGATTATGAGCTTTATTATCCAGATTATTATTTCGATTTTGTGCCGGCTAATTTTTCAGATTTTGGCACCCCCTTTAACAGGGTTGATGATGCGTGGGGTTATTAGACCTTTTTAGTTCTTTTCAGGCTTATTTGTATAAATTGACAATTTGAATATTTCATATAAAATTAATAGTAGATAACTAAAATTATCTGTTATTAAAGGGGGAAATATGAAATTCAAATTAGTTAGTTTTTTATCATTAATTTTAATATTTATACCTGTGAAATCTTATGTTTACAGGGTGGATGTTTTTAATGCTCCTGAAAAGAATATATATCTGATAAGTGATTTCCATAAACATACAAAAAATACCAAAAATCAGGTATCTGACACAATTAATTTGGCTAAACAACTCGATTCTTCAGTTATAGTAGAGAATTATGACCATAATTTTATAAAATCTAATAATTTAGATGAAAAAGACATAAAAAGCTGTTATTTGGGGCTTTTGAGCTATGAATGTAAATCTCAGCAAATTTCGTCGTTTGACGTTGATTTTAGGGGCAATCTAGGGCCATTTTTATATTATTCTAATATTAAGTTAGGAGCCTTACTTTCAGATTACAGAGATGCTCTTGAAGATATATTAAAATATAATGACAGCTCTATTTTAAACTCTTTTTATAAAGAAACATATAATATAATTAAAAAAAACCTGGATAACTTAGAAAAGTATAAAAATCTAAGTTACATAGAATGCTGTAGAAATAAAGAATTTTTACAAAAGGCTCAAAAATATTCTAAAGCATTAGATAACAAACAATTAGTGTTTAACTGTATTTTATGCATGAATTGGGGATTATTAGAAGCCAGAATTTTACATGAAATATATAATTGCAAAAACCAAAATATTTTTGTTTGCGTAGGTGGATGCCATAATGAAACTTTAGAACAAATATTTACAGAAAAATTAGGTTATAAAAAAACTTATTCTTATGGTAGTTCGCATAAAGATGAAAATCCAAAAAGTATAAGTTTTAAGAACATGATTAAAAAAATGCAGTTTAATAAACTAGTTACATCTGAAGATGTTAATATTAAATCTTATATTTTATTGATGTTGTTAACGTATATTATAGCTATTTTATCTAAGTCTAACATACCTTATAGATGGAATAAAAAAGAATACTTGAAATTTTTTTCAAAATAGCTTATAGTTAACTATAGTATTTATATTCTTAATCAATGGAGGATAAAATGAAAAATCTAAAATTAGTTACTTTACTATTACTTGTATTAGGAAAGGCTTCTTTTGTCTCAGCAGCCTGGATTAAAGAAGAACAGGCCCGACAAACAAAGGAACTTGCAAATAAAAATGCTATAGCTGCAACTCTTTATAGCAGATTAAAGATTAACACCGACGACCTCTTATCTGTAATCCCTTTGCTGCCAGATCTGTCAAAGATAGTGATTGATTACTTGAAAGTAGAAGACGAAGCTAAATTAAAAGAGCAAATATTATCAGCTACAAAAGACCTTTTAACCGCATTAGAACTTAACGATATAGAGTCAATGGAACAGATTATTTTACATAATATTGTTACTCCTAGTGTTGACTGGTTAAATGAGGCTGGAAACTCTGCTCTAATGATAGCTTCTGCAAAAAATATAAAAGAGAAGACAGAAGATTTATAAATTTACTTATAGAAATAGTTAAATTGAGTTTAGATGTTGATTATCAGGATCCGATATATGGTAAAACTGCTCTTATGAGAGCTGCTGCATTAGGAAATTATGAACTAGTTGAAGCACTTATAAATCATGGAGCAGACGTTGATGTGAAAGACATAGTAACTCATCGTACAGCTCTTGAAATGGCAATTTCAGCTCGCAATAAAGACAATTTGTTGGGATATGGTAATACAATAAAACTTTTAAGACAAAAAACAAGAAAACATAAACAAGAAGATAGCCAAGCTCAAGAAGAAGAATTAAAGAGACAACAAGAAGATATCAAACGTTTTCATCAAGAAGAATTAAAAAGAAAAGAAGAACAAAGGCTAGAAGAGGAAAGATTGGCTTCACAAAGAGCGCAAGAAGCTTTAGATCGGGCTCGTGCTTTAGCTGATTTAGTAAAAGAATCGTGGAATGAAGATGTTGCTGCTGAAGAAGTTGAAGAAGAAGGTTGGAGAGAATTAAATCAAGATTAAGTTTATTAATAATTAATATAAAAAAACCTCGTAATATTACGAGGTTTTTTTATATATTTTAAAGAAGATTTAATCTTTACGTTTGCCTAAAAAGCGTAGTAAATAAAGAAATAAATTAACAAAGTCTAAGTAAAGTGTAAGAGCGCCAATAATACTTACTTTGCCCATATCCTCACCACTTAATAGCATATGATTACTCATATCTTTGATTTTTTGAACATCATAAGCTGTCAGAAGAGCAAATACAATTACACCAAATCAGGTATCTGACACAATTAATTTGGCTAAACAATTCGATTCTTCAGTTCTTATAGATGGAATAAAAAAATAATACTTGAAATTTTTTTAAAATAGATTATAGTTAATTATAGTATATTTATATTTTTAATTAAAATAATGGAGGAATAAAATGAAAAATCTCAGATTAGCTACTTTACTATTACTTGTATTAGGGAAGGCTTCTTTTGTTTCAGCAGCTTGGATTAAAGAAGAACAAATTGCTAAAAATAAAAAAGCTATAAATAATGCTGCTATAATTTCAACTTTTTATAAATCAAGAGCTGACATTAGAAATCTTTTTTCTAAGACACCATTGGTTTCAGATATAACAAATATTGTGATTGATTATTTAGCAGAGGATGAATCTAAACTAAAAGACCAAATATTATTAGCGACAAAAAAACTTTTAAAAGCACTAGAATTTGATGATATAGAATCAATGCAAAAAATTCTCATAAATAATCCTATTACTCCTAGTGTTGACTGGTTAAATGGGGCCGGGAACTCTGCATTAATGATAGCCTGTCAAAAGAAATATAAAAAAGAAGATAAAATATTTATTAACTTACTTATAAAAATAGTTCAATTGAGTTTAAACGTTGATTATCAAGATCAAATATATGGAAAGACTGCTCTTATGAGAGCTGCTGTACTAGGAAATGATGAACTAGTTGAAGCTCTTGTAAATAATGGAGCAGATGTTGATGCGAAAGATATAGTAACTAAGCGTACAGCTCTTGATATGGCGATTTCAGCTTGCAAGAATGACAATCTGATTGGATACAACAACACAATAATGTTTTTAACACAAAAAGCAAAAAAGAATCATACAATTGACGAACGAAACGCTTTTTGGAGTAAATTTGAAACAGATGATAAAGAAATTCAAGAAAATATCCAAGCTCAAGAATTGGAGCTTGCACTTCAACAAATAAAAGAGCTTGAACAAATAGAAAAAGAAAAAGAACGCAAACGAGTTCAAGAGGGAGAAGAATTAAAGAGAAAGCAAGAAGAGATCAAGCGTTTTCATCAACAAGAACTTAGAAGAAAAGAAGAACAAAGGCTAGAAGAAGAAAGATTAGCTTCACAAAGAGCACAGAAAGCTCAAGATCTGGCTCGGACTTTAGCTGAATCAGCTGAAGAAGAATCATGGAATGAAGATGTTCCTGCTGAAGAAGCTGAAGAGGAAGGTTGGGGCGAATTAGAGAATCAAGATTAAGTTTATTAATAATTAATATAAAAAAACCTCGTAATATTACGAGGTTTTTTTATATATTTTAAAGAAGATTTAATCTTTACGTTTGCCTAAAAAGCGTAGTAAATAAAGAAATAAATTAACAAAGTCTAAGTAAAGTGTAAGAGCGCCAATAATACTTACTTTGCCCATATCCTCACCACTTAATAGCATATGATTACTCATATCTTTGATTTTTTGAACATCATAAGCTGTCAGAAGAG
>JABDFA010000016.1:0-1834 GCA_013286795.1 Candidatus Babelota bacterium | reverse complement strand
GCCAATAATACTTACTTTGCCCATATCCTCACCACTTAATAGCATATGATTACTCATATCTTTGATTTTTTGAACATCATAAGCTGTCAGAAGAGAAAATACAATCACACCAAAAGCTGAAACGATATAATCTAATGATTCGCTGTGTAAAAACATATTTACAACGCCGCCAATTATCAATCCAATTATCGCCATAAAGAGAAAGCTTCCCATTCCAGAAAGATCTGCTTTGGTAAAATAGCCATATAAAGATAAAGCTAAAAACATTCCTGCTGTCACAAAAAATGTAGCTGCTATAGATGATTGGGTATAAGCCAAGAAAATAAATGAAAATGTTATACCAGAAATTAATGAGTAGAAAACAAAAGAAGTTGCAGCTGCAAAATAAGACATGCGTTGAATAAAAAATGACAATCCAATTACAATACCAACTTGTAGTAGAAGAAGGACGATAAGAGGACCAGCATTATTTTTTAATGAGTTTACAATAGAAGGAGTGTTAGCAACATAATAGGCAACTCCACCAGTTAAAGCTAAACCTAAAGACATCCAGGCATATATTTGTTGTAATAAAGTTCTGCCTGATTTGGATACACCATATTGTTCATTCATATTTTTCTCCAAGGTTAAAAAATAGATTATTTACTTGCATTCATAATACCACGTATAGTAAGTATATCATAAATTGTTAATTTTAAAAAAGGGCAAAAAAATGAAAACTTATATTATTTATCTAGTAAGCTTAGGTTCAATCTTTTTGCTAACTGGTTGGACAAAAGAAAGTTCAGTTCCACAATGCTGTAAAGGTAGTGTAACAAGTAAGGAAAAAACAGATGAATTATATGATATTAGAATAGGTGGTTCAGAATCAAATTCAGATAATAAAAATATCATTGTATACAGAAAGCCCGAAACTCAAGCAACTGAATTAAATGAGTTAAAATTTGATTTGGATTGTATAAGTAAAATAAAATCTTCAGGAAAAATAACTAGATTTAAAGATTCTGATTATGTAGAAATAACTTTATTTAATCATGATGCAGAAAATGAAACATCTATAGAATGCATTATACCTAAAGATAAAAAAGTTTGGGGTAAATTAAAAACAGGCTGGAGTGCTTCTTATTTATTTGGTACTTTATCGGAAC
The DNA here is from genome assembly GCA_013286795.1 of Candidatus Babelota bacterium. Lineage (GTDB taxonomy): Bacteria > Babelota > Babeliae > Babelales > JABDEC01 > JABDFA01. Next base: position 686 of record JABDFA010000016.1, on the reverse strand, counting down.
TTACAATAGATTGTTGTCCGGTTGTAGAAAGAGAAAAAAAGCTTTGCAGTGGAATATAATTTATTATAATTAAAATATAATGATCTTAAATTTTAATAATTTTTAAAGGATAAAATGCCTATTAATGTAACTGACGAAAATTTTAAACAAGAGGTTGAGCAATCATCTTTGCCAGTGATTTTAGATATTTTTGCAACATGGTGCGGTCCATGCCAACAAATGGAACCTATCTTCGCTCAACTTGAAAAAGAGTTATCCGGTAAATATAAGTTTGCTAAACTTAATGTTGATCAATCAAGGGAAATAGCAATAAAATTTGGTGTATCATCTGTACCAACATTTTTGTTTTTAAAGGATGGCAAAGTTGTATCTAAAGAAATTGGTTACATGAGCAAAGCTGATTTACAAGCTAAGATTACAGAAAAGCTGGGATAGGCTTCATAAAATAATGCAACCATAAGAACATTGTTGTAGATTATACTGCTTTTTTATTTCTGCAAAAATTGTCTGTATAGGCTTTATAATCAACAACAGGTTATTAATTTGTTCATCATTAGCCTTTGCTCTAGTGGTGATAACAATTATTAAGCTTTCTATAATTTTTTCTATTTCTTGTTGTTCTTTACATTTTTTTTCGCATACAAATCTAAATATATTTAATATGCAAGGAAAGATTTTTTTTGTTT
>JABDFA010000015.1 GCA_013286795.1 Candidatus Babelota bacterium | reverse complement strand
AGGACCAATCAAACGTGACGGTTTTAGGCAGAATCTTGAATAAATTACGTCGTGGATTAAACTCTTCAACAAGTGAAACAATTTTAAAACTATTAGTTCAGTATGGAGCAAAACTTCAAAAGAATAGTACGGATTATGAAGAGTTAATTTGGATTATATGTGATGGTAGAAAAAAAATCGTTCAAACTTTTCTTGAGGATAAAGAAACTGATACTAAATTTATAAATGAAATGCTGGAAGGAAGTGAATTTGATGAAAAAACCGGGATTCTTAAGTATTCATCTACAATAGAGCTGAAATTTGAAAGGTTACATTTAGAAGAGAATTTAGGTAGAGTTTTTGAGCTAGATGAAAACTTTGAAGATGTTGATTTTGTAGATCCAAGAGATAAATCTAGAAATAGTTTATTTATTCAAGCGATTAAATTTAATCCTATTCAAGCTTTAAGGTTATTGCAACGTTTTAAACATATAAAAATTGATTATCAAAACTCTTATGACATGACACCACTGATGTACATAGCAATTAGAGATGACATTAGTCAGGTGCATGTAGATTTAATAAAAACTTTGATTGAAAAAGAAGCAAATATGAATATTGAAGATTTATCAGGTTTTACGGCGCTAGCTCATGCAATTTCTAAAAATAATGCTCCAATTATTGAAATATTAGTGCCACATGTAAAGTTAGATAATAAAAATGTAACGTATACTCCAATACAAATTGCTTGTTATTATGAAAATGGTTCAATTATTAAGTATCTGCATTCAAAGTGTCCAGATTCTATTGATACGCCAAATAAGCATGGCATAAATTCTTTAATGTGGGCAACAGAAGGGTGTCAATTAAAAAATTTAAAACTCCTTTTATTTTTGGGCGCAGATCCAAATGTTTTGGATAATGAAAAAAGAAATTTTTTTCATTATCTATCAAAAAACAAACATTTATATTCAGAGGAAAATAAAATAAAGTTTTTCAAAATTTATCAAGAATATTTATATAGTTTAAAAAAATTTATAGATCAAGGAGCTGGATTAATTTTACCTGGAGTTTTAATCCAATTAATTTCAGAGTATACCAGTATTAACTATCTTGAAGTGATTTAAAATATTTTTAAGGGGTTAGGTTGATCCTTAACAATATCTTTTAAATTAACTCTTTTTTCTTCTATTAATTCTGAATCAGGATTTTTTTGGAATTCAACTTTGTCATGAAAATCTTCTATTTCTTTAGTAACTTCGTAAGGCTTATGATCAAAAACTGCTCGTGAAACAGGGTCTCTTAAATCTACAAAATCCGGGCCCAAAACAGTTGTTTCTGCTTTTAAGGCATCAGCGGTTGTTCTTGCAATCTTGTTAGTTGTATAGCCTTCTATATCTTTGATATAGCCATCAGTTGTTCTAATTTTCTTTTTATATGATATTCCTCTATCTGGTCTTCCTTGATCTTTAAATACGGTTTGACTTTGATAAGTATCAACATCATTGAAGAATTCTTGTACTTTGTGTTCAAATACTATGCGTGTTATTGGATCCCTAAGATCAACAAAATTGCTTCCTAAGATAGCTTTTTCTTGATTTATAATATCTTCTTTCATGTCATTAATTAAAGACTTAGTTTTTCTGCTTAATCCACCTTCAATTCTTGGCGCAATTAAAGTTGGTGACATGAAAACAACTAAATATCTTTTATTAACCTCTTTGCTTTTACTTTTAAATAAATTTCCAATTATAGGTATGCGCGCCAATATGGGCCATTCAGTATAACTATGGTTTTTTTGATTAGTAATAAGTCCACCCAAAACCAACACCTCTTTATTTCTTACATTAGTGTTGGTAGCTATCACATTAGTTTGCCTAACATTTTGTAGCCCACCATTATTAGGTAAAAATGTGTTTGAACTTATGTTAATCTCTAAATTAATAACATCCGCATTACTTATTCTAGGTAGTACGTTTACCTTTCTATCGGCTGGAATTAAAACGTTTTGGCGTACTACTGCACCGGCAGAGCTATTTTGAAGATCAACTGGGCCTTCAACGTTTCTCAAATCTGACTGAATAATTATTGCTTGTGTATTATTTTTTGCAATTACAAAGGGTTTTGAAACAACTGTTAAGTCTGTATATTGTTCAAGTAAAGTAAGAACATATGCTATGCCATTTCCATCTGTAAATGTGAAAGCTATTCCCCCAGGAGTTAAGTTTTGTGAAGTAACTATATTTTGCGGCGTAGTGCTTCCGGGCGGTGTTATTAAAGTTCCTAATAGATCGGATGATACACCTCTTTCTATATTGATATTTGTATTTGTTGGAGGGTTTGTATAATTAAGTACGGGTGGCGCTAGTTGAGCAGATTGGAAGTTAAAAGTTTTTGGTCCTCCGTCTACACTTACATGGGTTCTGGCCTGTGAGCTAATTTGACGCAAATCATCTATTGTCATTTCTACAAAAATTGATTCTATCATTACTTGAAGTTGAGGTTTATCTATTTGATCAATAATTTTGTTTAGCATTTGCCAATGATCTGATCTGGCAGCAATAATTAAATTATTTCCGGAAACTTGGGGTCTTTGCGGAGTAGCAGCAGCTGCCACAGCTGTAGCTGTGCCAGAGTCAACTTGTAAAGTTGTAGGCGCAACTGAAGCTGCAATTTCTTTATCTGATTTAATTATTATGCTTGAAAATCCATCTTTATCAGCAACTTCAGATTGAGCACCTATAGATTTAGATTGTACAAATTTTTGTAAAATGCCTGCTAATTCATCTGCATCTATATATTCAATTGGTCTAATGTGAATTACTGATTTAATAGCTTCAAGAGGAAGATCTATATATTTCTGTACAAAATCTTTTACTCTTTCAACTGAATCTGATGGGCCTAAAATTGCAAGGGATCCTATTGATTCAATAGGAATCACTTTAGTTGATTCTGAAAACAAAAATCCGCCTGGTTTTTGAGGCTTAAAATACCTATAGGGTAACTCTTCTTCTGCAGAAATTAGTTTATTAATTATCTCAGCGGCAGTTGTTGGTTTTGCTTGATTCAATGGCAGAATAATCATAGCTTCTCTAAAGCCAATTTGGTCAAGTTCTTGAATTATGCTCATACCATTTTTTACGCTACTTGATTTTGAAGTAATCATTAACGTATTATAAACAGGATCTAAGGTGTAACCAGCTCTTGGGTCTTCATCATACTCTTTGATCATTCCCTTTAAAATATTGTCCAAATTTGTAAAAGCAGCAGATCCTGTTTGTAAGGTGATATTTTTAAAATAATATAAGTATCTAATTCTTAAATCAGAATCAGGTAATGATTTTATATCAGAGTTGATATAAATAGGTAATCCAGCATCCTTATTAACTGCAGTGTTTTGTACTATTTGATAAATATCATCTTTTTTAATAATACTAAAACCAGCTATGTCTAATGCTGTTATTAGAATTGTCCAAGCTTCATCAACAGTAATTTTGTCTTCTTTGTAAAAAGTAAATTTAGCTGAGAATTTAATAGGTGGTTGAGGCAAAATTACATTTATATTTTTCAAAGAGGCCAGTTGATTAATAATTTTAGAAAGATCTTCTTCTTTATAATTAAATTCAATTTTTTTGTTACATGGTTTTGTTTTTTTTCTATTTTCTTTTAATTCTAAGATGTTTTTTATAGGCTCAGAATTATTCGTTTTTGGTGCAAAAACATTAAAATTATAAGCAAGTAATATTAGAAAAATTATCTTTTTTGTATTAATCACGAGCTTACTCCGCAAATTCTACTTCTTCTGTTTTAGGCTGAAGTGTTGCAATTGTTATATTTACATCCAAAGCAGGTACCTTATTTGATTTTATTATTTCTAAATTTTTTGTATATATTCTTTCATTTTTTTCAAATTCATTGAGTAGCTCGACAAGTTGCTTTGTGTCTATGGCTGTCAGAGTTGCATCTAATTTAACTTCACTGTATTCTTTGGTTCTTAAGTTTTCCAGTTCGTTAACTGAAACTTTTTTATCTTTTACGTTATTTGATAATCTTAATGCATTAGTCGTAGAATCAAAATATTGTACAATTTTAAAGTTCTTACCCTTTTCTAAAATCTCATCAACTATCTTTTTCTGTTTTTTAACTTGGACATCTTTTGTTAAAATTATTTGTGCTTCTTCTCGTGACCTGTTAATTGTTTGCAGTTCTTTTTTTAGTTTACCTATTTTTGAATAATGCCTATAAAGAATAAGTCCTACTAGGACTAATATTATAGCTATTATAATATAACTATATTTTTTAAAGGTTTTTTCATCCAAAGATAATATAAAATTTTTACTTTTTTCAATCAGGTTCATTGCTCCACCTCACTTGATTTAATAGTAATCTTAATTGTAAAGGTAGTTTCTTGAGGAACCGAGACATGACTAAATAATTTTGATTCATTTAGTTCATTTTCTAATGTTTCAAGGGCTTTAAAATCTTTTACTTCTCCATCTATAGTTATTAATTCTTTAGTTATTATTAGTTTTTTTAAATCTAAACCTACAGCCTGTCTATCTATACGAGTACTTAATTCTTGAAGATATTTTAAGAATGAAAAACGTGTTTGATCAGAAAACGCAAACCATATAGATTCTTCCTCATTAACTTTATTATTGGCGGCGCTTATAACACTGCTCAAAGATTTTAACGTGGAAGGATCTGTTATATCAAAGCTATCTTTTAGTTTTGATATAACCTCTTTTTTGGAATTATTTACAGCTCTTTGAAATTTACTAATTTGGCTTTGACTATAAATTAAAAGTGAGAATAAAATCAAAAAAACTAAACTTAGAGCTGTAATAATCTGCTTGTTTAATAATGAAGAATCGGTTGTTGCAAAATCTTTGCGTAGTAGATTAAAATCTTCATTAACAGGGGAAGGATAAGCTATAGCAAAACTTTTAAGGTTATTAAAACCAAAATTTTTTTCTTTGTTTTTAAAATTAGGATTTTGCAAAATTAAATTATAATTAAAAAACTCACAATTAAAATTAAATTTCTCATTAAAAATAGAGCATAATTTCTTAATTTGTAACCCTGAACCGACAATTACCATTTTTTCAATAGGTGTAAAATTTTCAATTTGTGTTTTGAAGGATTCTATTGTAAACTGGACTTTTCCAGAGAATTCTGAAAACGCTTGCTTTATAGAATCATTATATTTTTGATCATCGCTGTTTTCAAAGCCGAATCTTAAAATATATTCTAATGCTTTACTTGGATCTATATTTAAAATATTAGCTAAATTCTTAGTTATATTGGATATTCCCTGAGCAACTGATCTGATTAATTTTAATTGTCCATTTTGTATATATGAGATTGTAGTGTAATAAAATTCCAAATCGATTAAAATAACGCCATTTTCAAGTTTTGCATAAGCAGGCACCTCTTTGTAAATTCCATATATTGCAAATATGTCCACTGTTAAAATCGTAGGATTTATTTCTGCTGTTTTGAATGGGCCAATAAATTCTTGAATGTCAGTTTTGCGGGCAATTGCAACTAAAATAGTAGATTGCTTACTTTTCTTGTCCTGTTTTGTAATAATAAAATCTGAAACTGCCTCATCTATTGTAAAAGGTAATGCTGCTTCAATTTCAAAATCTAAAACTGATCTAATTTGTTCGGGTTCAAGAAAAGGTAAAGTAATTTCTTTGAAAATAACAAGAGAGCTAGGCAATGCTAGAACTGAAATATCAAATTTGTTTTGTTTTAAAATTACATTTTTTAAAGCAGTTGCTATTCGCGTTTGAGCATCTGTGCCATTTGTGGCCTCAATGAACTCTTGCTCACATTTTTCAATAACAACATTTCGTTTTGAAAAAACTTTAATTTGACATGTATTTATTTGTTTTTTGGTAATATCAAAACCTAATCTTTTCTGACTAAATATAAAATAATTATTTATTTTATCTGGCACCAAAATATATTTTAGATATTTAAGCATTATTTGGTTCCTTATTTACGTCTTGATCCACATCTTTAATACAGTCAGCTAAATTTCTCACTTTTTTGCCGGTTGGACAAATTATAGCCTCTTTTTTTTCAACTGGTTTTGTCTTTGTTTTTTCTTTCTTGTCTGGCTCATTACTTAATTCTAAGCCTTCTGTTTCCTTTTCTCCATAAACAAAATCATTAAGCATATTTTTATTTTTATTGATTGGATCTTTCCAGAACCATTTTCTTACAGGATCTCTTTTATTGAATCTATCTTGTATTCCTTCAAGTTCTTTATTGACAACTTCGGCTTTATTTTTTGTATAAATATTTTGTAAATTTATAGAACGAATTATTTTAGGAGAAATTAAAACAATCAAATGAGTATCATCGGTAAAACTATTTTTATTTTTAAACAAATTTCCTATTATAGGAATTTTACTTAAGATTGGCCACCTTGTTTCATTTAAAGTTTGTGTATTAGATATTAAACCACCCAGGGCAACAAGTTCATTATCAGCAACATTGGCATTTGTAGAAAGCTCACGTGTGGTTTTGTCGCCTATAGCTAAATCATTGGGAGTTACAGCTGTTGAATTAGTGAAATTATCAAAGTTTATTTTTATATCTAAATTTACAATTCCATAAGAGTTTATTTGAGGTGTAATTTTAATAGATAAGTTTGCTTCTACGTCATTAAATGAGTTAGTTGTAGCTGTACCGCTGACGATCGCGCTTGTTGGAACACGTCTGATGGTACCTACAGAAGTAGATGCAGTATACTTATTAGTTGTTGTAAGAAACGGGTTTGCAACGATCTGAGTACTTAGTGTATTTTTTAAAATACTAAAAATGGCCCAAACGTTCTCTTTGCCTAAAGTAAATACTGTTGATCCTAATTGTGCAGTAGTTGCTAAGCTTATTAGATTTTGTATCAAGCTTCCTGTTGTGGGATTTATTTGTATTCCTTGTTGAGGTGTTCCAAAGCCTGATTGTTGGAAATTGAATGTTTCAAGATTTTTATTTCTAATTTGGGAGCTAATCTGTTTGGTTTTTGTCAAATCTAAAAGAACTATCAAAACTTCAATGGCTACTTGGGGTTGTTCTTGATCAAGTTGTTGAATTAAATCTTTGGCAATTGCATAATCTTCTGGCGAACCCCGTACAATAAGTCTATTTCCTTGACGTTCTGCTTCAAAATACATATTGCTTAGATACTTTTCTCCATTTCTTACACCACCAAATTTTGCAGCATCAGAATCTTTTCCAAATTGAACAGCAGCATTCATAATTGCTGCTATGGTTTCAGCTGCAGCATACTGAAGTGAATATGTATGTATAATATCTTTTGGTTCTACTGTTTTATCTATTTGAGTAACAAAATCTTCAATTCTTTTTATAACGTCTTTGGAGCCTAATACTATTAATGCATTAGTTCTAGGTTCTGCTATTAATTTTGTATCTGATGGAAAATATTTGGACTCAAAACCTGCAGGCTTAAATGCATCTTTTTTACCTTTAACTAAACTATTGTATAAATTTAATATATCTGTAGCGTCAGCATTTTTTAAACGTATCACAGATAAAACTTCCGGCAATTCTCTATTATCAAGGCTTTTAACAATTTTCATTAAAGATTTTATATTATAGGCATCATCAGTAAAAATTAATGCATTTAAATCTTGAAAAATTTCAATAGATGCTGTTTTACTTTGAAGTTTTATTAGAACATCTCTAAGTTGGGAAACTTGTCTTGTATTGGCAAAATATATATACCTTACAACTCCGGTATCAGGCAGATCATCAGAATTAATATTAATATAAGTGGGCAAACTAGATTTATTTGCATTTACAAGGGTTGTAATCCTAAAAAAATTATTTTTAGAATTGGGCATAGGGATGCGAGCTAGCCCTGCAGAATTAAGTATAAAATCTAAAAACATCCAAACATCTTTTTCAGGCAGAAGTCTATTAGATTTAAAAGTAACCTTTACATCATTTACGCCCTTTAACTTTTTGTCTTCCAGGCTTATGGCATCATCTGGAAGAAATGTTACATCAAAGGCTTCTGATATATAATCCAAAATATTTTTTAGCGCAGCATTTTCAAAATTTAGTTCCAACATTCTGAGTTCAGATTCAGATTCAAGTTGAGCTTGTATTTTAGGTTTAGGTGTTTCTTTTTTAACAGCTTCATTTTTTTGTTCTTTCGATTCTTCTTGTTTAGTTGGTTCGGGTAAAGGTTTGTGTACAATATTTCTTTTTTGAAAAATAGAAGTATCAATAGGGTCAAGTGTAGGTTCAGCGATTGGATCAATCTTTACCTTTTTAGTTAAAATCACTCTTGGAATTAACAATATTAAAAATAATAAAAAATGTTTTTTGTTCATTTTTATTTTACTCTATTTCTTCTTTTCGGTTTTTAACCTTAAGCATATTCTTTTTTTCTCGCAATTTAATTTCTTTTAATGTTGGCGCAAATTGATGTTTAGACTTAAGGATATTAATTTTTTCTCTTTCAATTTGGCTTGCTCGAGCTTTATCAAAAATTTCTGTTGTCTTGTCTTCTTTTGGAGCTTTTTTTTCTATCTTTTTAAGGTTAGTTAATTTATATATAAATCTTTCATCATGCAAACCTCTATTAATTTCAACATCGATTATATCACCTTCATTTAAAGATATTAAATTTTTATAAATTTGGAATCTATTGTCTATAGAGGAAGTTTCAATATTATTAATTTTTTTTATAACATCTCCAGGTAATATTCCCAAAGCTGTACCTAAAGAACTTGAGTTTATTTTACCTACTTTTATAGCGACACTCTTACCTTTTTTGTAGACAGTAATTAAATCTAAGAGGTCAACAAATTCAGCTAGATTATTTACATAAGAGACAAATTGTTTTGGATCTAATAGATATTCATTATCAGTAATTCTTTTGACTATGTTGTTCCAATTATTAATTTCTGCAGGGTTTTGATAACTTGCGTCATCTTGTCTTAGATATAATATTTCTTGTTGTCCATTTGATCTTAAAATAATGACTTTATTTTGCATTATTCTTATTAATTGAGAATCTTCAATGTCATCACCGACTTTATAGTTGATTTGAGTTTTTGATTTGTTGTCCATTATTATTGCTTTATTTTTGTTCTCGTCAGCAAAAATCATTGTGCCAGTTAGGGTAATATCTAATGGCTCAAAAAATTTTGGTGCACTTAATTCAGGGATATTAATTGGTAGATTACTTGGAGGAGTAGGGATAACATTTTTTAATTCTTCAGGAACTTCTTTTATGAAGCTAGGTCTATAGGTATTAAAAATATCATTTTTATAAATAGATTCTAAATCTAGTTGGAAATCAGGTTTTTTATTTATAATCTCATTAAGACTCGGCTCTATACTTTTTTGGGGAGTTATCTTTACTTTTGAAAAAAAGATAAAACCCAAAACACTCAAAAGGATTATAAAAAAACTACTATTTAGTATCCAAAAAGGATGTTTCATGCAAGAGTTCCTTATTTCTTTTTTGCTCAAATTTTATACTCCTGCATATTTATTTTTTGTCAAGCCAAATTAAATTTATGGGGTTGGAATTAATTCCAAAATTTTTCTTACTATGTCATCCGGAGTTATATTATCAGATTGAGCTTCATAGCTTAATATTATTCTATGTCTTAATACAGGCATACATACTGTTTTAACATCGTCAGGTATTACAAAATTTCTACCCTTTAAAAAAGCTTGCGCTTTACTAGCTTGATATAAACAAATAGTGGCCCTAGGAGAAGCTCCAAAGCTTATAAAAGAAGATAATTCTTTTGAATTAAATATTTTGGGATCCCTAGTGGCTGCAACTATATTGATTATATAATCAATAATTTTATCATCTATATAAATTTGTTTTATTAATTCTTGAATTTTGAAAATATCTTTTTTGTTCATGATTTGTTTTATATCATGAATCGTACTCACTTTTTTTAATATTTCTTTTTCTTCAAAAGATTTAGGATATTTAACAAGAATTTTAAACATAAATCTGTCAAGTTGGGCCTCAGGTAATTGATAAGTTCCTTCTTGTTCTATAGGGTTTTGTGTTGCAAATACAAAAAATGGCTCTTCTAGTTTAAATGTATTGGAACCTATAGTTACTTGATGTTCTTGCATTGCCTCTAATAAAGCTGATTGAACTTTTGCAGGAGCTCTATTAATTTCATCAGCAAGTATTATATTTGCAAAAATCGGTCCTTTTTTTGTTTCAAATTCTTGTGTTTTTTGATTATAAATTAAAGTTCCAATTAAATCTGCAGGAAGAAGATCAGGTGTAAATTGAATTCTTTTAAATTCAAGACCAAGACAGTTTGATATGGTTTTTATCATAGTAGTTTTTGCAACTCCAGGAACCCCTTCTAAGAGGATATGTCCATTACACAAAATTGCTTCTATAATAAAATTAATAACTTCCTCGTTTCCTACTATATTTTTTAGAATCTCTTTTTTTAGTTCTTCCAAAAGAACATTAGCTGTTTTTAATTCTTCGATATTAGTAGTTTGATTTAAATTTTGGTCTATACTAAATTTATTCATTATAAAAAACCTTTTTAATTTATCAAAAACTTATAAATCAGTTTACCATCAAAAAAAGGAAACATTAAGATGATAAAAAATTTAAAATTTAATCTACTATTTATTTCATTTTTTTTCTATATTCCTTTAAAGTTATTACCTAATACAAATTTTCATACAAGCAAATCTTTTTTTACAGTACAGCCAATTTTTAGAGTAACGTCTCCTGAAGTTCTTTCAATCAAAAGGGATAATATTGCGATAATAGAAAATGAAAAAAGATTTAATTTTGATATCACGCCATATTTTGGTCAATCATATGATCACAAAGCATTGGCTAAATATTTTTTACCTTTTGAAAAATCTACAATAATTGCAGGAGAATTTGGATCCACAGCCGGTCAATCAGGTACCCTTGATGTGATAGCGAATTATTTTGGGGTTTTAACTGCGGCTTATCCAGTGCAAGGCGATACTATTGTACCCACATTGTTTAATTATACTTTTCAAAGCGAGCTTACCTTTGAGCCAAAACAAACTTTTTTCGGTGCTACTTTATCTTATAGACAACATCTCTCAAGATATATGGACAGAGGTTTTTGGTTTGAAATTGTTGTTCCAATTGAGCATGTAAAAAATGATATTGGTTTAAAAGAAAAAATTATTGATGCTGGCGGCCCAAATAAAAATGATCCAGCTGTTCCTGCAGGTTCAGTTGGCAATATGACAGAAGCTTTTGCTCAATCAACTTGGAAATATGGCAAAATCGCAGGACCTCAAAGCACTACAGGTATAGCTGATGCTTATTTAAAAGTTGGTTTAATATTTGTCAAAGAAATTGAAAGACATTTATTTTCATATATTGGTTTAATTGGTCCTACTGGTAATAAACCAACTAGCCAATTTTTATTTGAACCCGTAGTTGGTAACAATGGCCATTTTGGATTATTTTTTGGAACTTCTGGTGGTTTTCGGATTTGGTCTGAATGTGAAACGTCAATTTATTTTGCCATAGATACATCAGGAACAGGATTTGCTCCAAACACTCAAACAAGATCTTTTGATTTAAAAGATAAATCTTTCAGTAGATATATGTGGGTATACTTAGATAGGAACAGCACAACTACCTCTCCGGGTATTAATAGTTTTACTCAATTATTAGATGTGCATCCTGGTTCTATGCGAGATTTAAATACAGCATATATTTTTAAGCATTGTGGTTTTGAATGGGAAGTTGGTTATCATTTTCATTCTCGTTCTCCTGAAGATGTAAAATTATCGCGTACTTGGCAGCCAAATGTTGCTATAGCATCAATTATAGCATCAGATGATACATTTAACTTTGGCGGAACTAGCAGAAATGGTGCAACTATCAATAATTATCTTGGTGTAAAAAATGATTTAACAAATACAATTGATGGAACTGATACTTATAAAACTATTCAAGAAAGCGATTTAAATCTTGAGTCTGCTGCTCATCCATCTGTAGTTGCCCATACTTTATATACTACTTTTTCTTACAATTGGGCCGAGAGGCGACATCCTATATTTTTAGGAGGGGGTGGTTCTTTTGATTTTGCACCTGACAATGCTGCTATGCTTAGATGGATGGCCTGGTTTAGACTTGGTATAATGTTTTAGCATAGTTGTGTATAAGAAATGTGATATCCACGATCCGTTCGTCCTGAGCGATGTCTGAGCGACGAAGGAGTCGAAGACAGAGTCGAATGGATTATATATGTATAAAAAATTTTTAGTTTTCTTATTTTTTGTCGAGAGTATTTTAATGTCTAATACAATCTTAATCACAGGTGGAGCGGGATATATAGGTTCCCACACAGCATTATATTTGTTAAAAAAAGGTTACCAAGTAATAGTATTAGATGATTTAAGTCAAGGACAAGAATTTAATCTAACATGCAAATTTATAAAAGGTGACTTTGCAGACAAAAATCTTCTTGAACAAATTTTTACTCAAAACGAAATAGACGCAGTCATGCATTTTGCTGCATTCATTGAAGTAGGTGAATCAGTAAAAGATCCACTTAAATTTTATATTAACAATGTAACAAAAACGTTAACTCTACTTGAGATTATGCTACAAAATAATATAAAAAAATTTATTTTTTCTTCAAGCTGTGCTGTTTATGGAATTCCAGAATTTTTACCACTTACAGAAGATCATCCAAAAAATCCTGTTAGCCCTTATGGACAGTGCAAGCTTATGGTTGAAAATATTTTAAAAGATTTTGATATTGCTTATGGATTAAAATTTGTATCATTAAGATACTTTAATGCAGCTGGTTCCATTAACGAGCATAATTTGGGCGAAAGGCATAACCCAGAAACTCACATTATTCCCCTAATATTCAAATCTATAGAATCTAATTCTTCTTTCAAAATTTTTGGGACTGATTATTCAACAAAAGATGGTAGCTGTATTCGTGATTATTTGCATGTATGGGATATAGCCTCTGCTCATTATAAAGCGCTTGAACATTTAAACACTAATAATAGTTCAAATTTCTTTAACTTGGGTACTGGTACTGGATATTCTGTCAAAGAAATAATTAAGATAGTGGAAACTTTATTAGATAAAAAAGTTATCACGCTAGAAACAGACAGACGCTTGGGAGATCCTCCTATTTTAGTAGCTGATGCAACTAAAGCACATAAAATTTTAGGCTGGCAACCACTTCATTCTTCTCTTGAAGAAATACTTAAATCTGCTTATAATTTTTTTAAGTAAAAAACATAATTTAAATTTTATACGTACCAAACATCTAATGTTACAGTATATTTTTTGTATTCTTTAACAATATCTTCTATCATTTCTTCCAGCTCTTTTTTTTCAGCTATCTCCATAATATTTTTTCCATCAATGTTGGTAACATCAAGATTTGCTCCGTGAAATATTAGAGCTTTGATAATCTGTTGCATATGGATGCGATTATTTCCATAGGTGCATACTTCTATTGCAACTATTAGAGCTGTGTCTCCCTCATCATTTTTTATATTGAGATCTGCCCCTTTTTCTAATAAGAAATTTATTATTGCTGTTAAATTATTGGGGGCTGTAATGGCATGAATTAAAGCTGTATCACCCCCACCACCTTTTGCATTAATATCTATACCTGCTTCAATTAATAATTTAATTATTGCTAAATTTTCACCAGAAGCTGCTATATGTAATAATGTGTCGCCTTCTTCATTGATTTTAAGGTTAACATTTGCACCATTTTTTATTAATAATGTTACTGACTCTTCATCATCGAACTCTATAGCTTGTTTTAAAGGAAAATTAGTATATTTTCCAAAAGTGTATTCTTTATCTAGATCTTGTTTTTCGTGTATTAATTCATTAATTATTTTTCTAAGAATAATCTTTTTATAATCGAAAGATGGTTCATACTTATTTTGAAAGCAAAATGTGTTATTGTTAAGTAGTATTATTAAAAACAAAAAAAACTCTTTGTTCATTTTTTTGAAGCTAGTTTTTCTAGTGCTTCTCTTATTCGTTTTAACTCACTAATTTGCTCTCTTAATAAATCGATCTCTACTGTTTTTAATTTTTCTGCATAATTAGCTTGGGTAAGCCCATAAACGCGAATATCTAATTGTTTGATTTTATCAGACAGATCAGCTAATTTTTTTGAGTCAATTCTATAAGAAAGTGATCTTAATTTATTTGATGCATTTAAACGTATAATTTGTTTTGCTGGGGTGAGCATTGAATATGTTTGTGTGGATATGATTAGTGAAAATGCTGAAACCAGTTTATAATAAATGTTCATTAATGTTCCTTATTATTATAATCTAAAAGAAAATATTATAATATTTAAAACTTTTTGTATAAAATTTGCAAGCAAAAATATGGGAGGGGTAATTTATGATTTTTAAAAAGAATTTAGTCTTAATCTAAACGCATATTTCTTCTTCTAGAAATTCTTTTAAGAAGTTATTTACATTTATAACTTGAGGTTGGGTTATACAATCACAGCAACATAATGCTAATTTACAAGCGCAGATTTGGTCATAAGCAGTTGTTGATGATTTTATTTCTTTATAACCATATTGATTTTGTAAATAATCTTTAACTAAATTTGTATGGTAGCTTCCTGCGCATACAAATATATTTTCTTTATCTGGATTGTTAAATATAACTCTTAAAATTCTCATCTCCATTATTTGATCTAAAAGATCAGCATAGGGAGCATATTTTTTCCAAAGAGATTCTTTGATTTTATTAGGCCTAATCTTAAGCGAAAGTTTTTTTAAATTACTTTCTTTAGACAAGTCCTTTCCCATAATAGAATATAGTTCATCAATAGAAATTTTATTTAAAAATTCTTTAATTTTAAGATCTTTATATTTCTCTAATATCTGCCAGGATTCGTCATTTTCTACATCTTTACAAATTTTTTCAAAATTTGTTTTTGCAAAGTTTTTTGATTCATCTATACTCTTTTCACTCATCTCAATTGCTTGAAATAAAGTTACCATGCCATTATTAAATGCATCCCAGATAGCTCGAAATTCTACGTTGACACATTCAATGGCGGATGTTCTACAAAGATACCCTAAAGGAGAAAGATATCTTTCTTGTACATTAAGTAAATTTGGATCATTAAGTTCCACTTTTCTAGCAAATGGCAGATCTTGCACATTCCATTCTTTATCTTCAATTATTACTAATGCATTAAGAATTTTAGCTGCATCAAAAGTAGCATATACTTGTGCTTTTGTTTGTACATTATTTGTATGATAGTCTCCAAACAAAAATATCTTTTGTTTTCCTTTTTCTAGTATTGTTATTTCAGAGGGATAACTTTTTAAGGATTTAGGAAGAAACAAGATAATAATAAAAAGTGATTTTATTTTTATCATATAATCTTAAATAACAGTTTAGTAGCACAAAAAACAAGATTATTGATCTGGATTTTTAACTTTAGTATGATGTACATGGTTTCAAAAGAGAGCAATAATGAAGAAAAAAGTAAAAAGAAATTTTCTGTTAATTGCATTTATTGTGACGAATGTAATCTTTATTTTTTTGCAAATTTATAAACAAACTTATTTTGTTAGATTGTCCTATCAAAAACAGCGTCTTGAAAAAGAAAGAGATGAAATTTTGCAGAAAAAATCATTATTAACTCATCAGCTTTATGAATTAAAAAATCCAAATTCTATAAAGAAGTTTGCTATTGAGAATCTAAAAATGCAAAAAACTAAATTAAATCAAATAAAAAAGTTGTCCAATGAATAATAGTTATAGTATAAGAACATTTTTTATTTTTTTGGTTTTTGTTCTTTTATATTTCATAATAATTTTAAATTTGTTTTTGATTCAGATTATAAACAGTTCTTATTACGAACAGCTTGCTACGAAGCAACATAATATAGAAACAACAATGATAGGCGTTAGAGCTCCAATATTTGATAGAAATGGAAAGTTGATCGCTACTAATAAGGATAGCTTATCAGCATTTATATTACCCCATAAATTAGAGCAAGAAAAAGAGTTAACTAGTTTTTTAAAGAAGCATTTTCCCAAAGCTTACGCAAGGTTAAAATCAAAAAAAAATAAATACTTTATGTATATTAAAAGAAAACTAACTCCAGAACAATTGAAAATTATTAGTGATAAAAATTTATCTGATATAAAGATTTTACAGGAGCCAAGTAGATATTACCCATATGAATCTATGGGTGTAATAACAGGTGTAACAGATATAGATAACAATGGTCTATTGGGATTAGAGTTGCAATTTAATAAACAGCTTTCGGGTCAACCGGAAAAAGTAACTTTACAAAAGGATGCGCGGTCCGGATACTTTTATTTTACAAAGAAAACTTTAATTGAAGGCAAACAGGGCCAGCCTATAAAATTGACTATAGACGCAGATTTGCAATTTTTAGTTTATGAAGAGTTGCAGGAAGCTGCAAATAAACTTGATGCTAAACAAGCGGCAGCTATTATTATGGATCCAGAAAATGGTCAAATTATTTCAATGACAAGTTGGCCAACATTTAATCCAAATGATATCTCTAACTTAAATATTCAAAATACTAAAAATAATGTAATAACAGATGTTTATGAATTTGGATCAGTAATCAAAGTTTTTTTGATGATGGCTGCTTTAGAAGAAAAGATTATAGGAATAAATGATACTATAGATTGTGAAAATAAAAAAACTATTACAATGGATGGTATGCAATTTTCTACATGGAAAGATCATGGAATTTTAACTGTGTCTGAAGTTGTAGAAAAATCTAATAATATTGGTGTTGCAAAAATAGCAAAAAAAGTTGGTCCCAAGCTTTATGACCATTACACTAGAGTAGGCTTTACAAAAAGAACGGGTATACCTCTTCCTGGGGAACAAAAAGGCTTTATAACCCCACCAAATCAATGGTCCAAATGGTCTGTTATAGCATTATCTTTTGGGTATGAAATTAGCGCAACTTTGCTACAATTGGCTAAAGCTTTTTGCGTGATAGCAAATGGAGGATATGATATAAAACCAACCTTAATTTTAGATGACAAAGTTAATGTAAAGGGTCCAAGATTATACAGTCAAGAAACAATAGACAATATAAAAGAAATATTAAAAAACACTGTAACCAAGGGGACCGCTCATCATGCAAATATTAAGGGTTATTCTGTTATGGGAAAAACAGGAACTGCAAATTTATTAGTTGATGGTAAATATTGTAAAGAGAAAAACATTTTTACTTTTTTTGGTATAGTTCAAAAAGGTGATTATAAACGAGTAATAGCTATTTTTATAAAAGAGTCTAACCAGCAAGGCGTTTACGCTTCTACTATTGCTGTACCTGTATTTGAACAAATAGCAGAAAAAATGTTGATTCATGATAGAATTATATGAAGATTTTTGTTAAAGGAAAAAAAATGAATGTACCTGCAAGCGTGCCGGAAAAATTTAAAAAAGTTTATTTAGAAAATTTAGAAAGAATAACTCATAAAACCGGTCGCTTAATGCTCTTTGCAGGTGATCAAAAAATAGAACATTTAAATAAAGATTTTTATGGTTCATTTATTCATCCAAATGCTAATGATCCTAGACACCTTTTTAATATAGCGAGCCAAGGCAGAATTGGCGCATTTGCAACACATTTAGGTCTGATATCGCGATATGCTAATGAGTATAAAAACGTTAATTATATAGTGAAATTAAATGGTAAGACTAATTTAGTAAAACAAGAATATAAAGATCCAATAAGTAGACAACTCTGGTCTGTGCAAGATGTTGTCGAGTTCCAAAAAAACTCAGGTCTAAAAATTTGTGGTGTAGGTTACACTGTTTATTTAGGAAGTGAGTTTGAAACTAAAATGTTACATGAAGCTGCGCAAGTTGTTTTTCAGGCCCATCAAAATGGTTTAATTGCAATATTGTGGATTTATCCTAGAGGCAAATCTCTTCCAGAACATCTTGAACCAGAAATATTCAGTGGAGCAACTGGCGTGGCTAATGCTTTAGGATCAGATTTTGTAAAAATTCACCCTTCAGTAGACTCTAAATTGTTTGATGTTAGCCAAACATTACAGGTTGCTACTAAATCTGCAGGTAATACAAAAGTTATTTGCTCTGGTGGTGAATCAAAAGCAACCAATATATTTTTAAAAGAACTTTATGATCAGATTAATGTTGGCGGAGCATCTGGTAGTGCTACGGGAAGAAATATTTTCCAACGTTCTTTAACTGATGCTGTCGCTTTGACTCATGCAATATCTTCTATTGTTTATGATAATAAGACTTTTGAAGAAGCAATGAGAATATATCAGGAAGTTTTGGCGAAATAATTTTTACAAAATTATCTTTGTCTTTGTATAATTATTTTGCCACCTTTTCTGTTGTCAATATAAATAGAGCCTTTATTTTTTTTGTTATCTTGCATTTTCTTGTATAAATAAGCTGCAGTAACAAGAGCGATCGTGATTTTGAACTTATTGCTCTGAATTATAGAAGTAGCAGTAGAGTATTTTTCACTAACCGCACCCTTAATATTGTTATAAAATTCAAAACTATTTTGTTTAAAAGATTCTAAGCGTGGTTTGAAAAAATCACTAATGCCTTCAGTTACTTGATTGCGTATATTAGATTCTGGAATATTTGCAGTTAATGGTTGAGTAGTATCTATTGAGAGATTTACTTCTACTGCTGGAATCTCTACTGTTGGTACTTGTGGGGGGGTGTCTACTGAAATGTTAACAGCTACAGCGTCATTTTGTGGAGCAGGTTGAGTCTTGCTACCAAAATAACTTGCAAATTTTTTTGCAGTAGTTACAGCGCCGCTAAGTGCAAGCATGGTTCCAATGACACCAAGCTCTACAGTAGATCCTGAGCCTGGTTTACTCATAGATTTAATATCAGAATTTGAAATTAAAGTACCAACAAATACAGCAAAGCTTAAATATTTAATAAGTAATTGTTTCATGTTTTCCCCTAACAGAGCAGGTTTTAATATTAATTATTTCATTTATAACTAAATTAAATATAACCCAAATTTTTAAAAAAGTTAAATTTTTTGCCCACAAATAAACACTTTTGCGCAAGATTGTCTAATAGTCATTGATAGCTAAGTGATCTTTTTAGAATCAAAATTTTTCTTTTTGCTTTATATTTTATATGTTAAATTTATAATGATAAGATTAAAGCTTTAAATTAGGGATAAAATTATGAACAGTATTTCAAGAAAGTTACTATCTTTTTCTACAAAGTTATTATTTGTTCTCTCGTTATCGATAAATCAAGTTTGTGCAATGGATGAGGAGTTAAAAAGCAAATTTGCGGAGGATATTCAATTTCTTAATCTACAAGGTTTGAATGAGATTTTTAGATTAAAAAACAGGAATGAAATTATAGAATTGGTAAAAAAATATAATATTGATGTTAAACAATCTGATAAAAGTGGTAATACTATTTTGCATTTTGCAGCACAAAAAGGTTACAATAATGTAATTGGCGCATTGGTTTCATTAGGCGCTGATATTGATGCGAAGGCGAATGAACTAATATTGGTGGATTGGGATACTATTAAAGATGATCCTAATTTAAGAGATGATATGACGGAAGAAGTGTTTAATAGAGACATATATAAATCTAATGGATTTTTTCCAGCCAAATATATTCTTAAACAATATGGCAAAAGAGAAAATCGTAAAGCTTGTACATTTAAAAATTTGTTAAATAACCAGGAAGATAGCCCTTTTGAAGAAGAAGATGGTATTGCACTTAGGATTTCAGAATGTACTCCATTGCATGACGCTATATGCAATAACAATATTGATACTGTTAAATTATTGATACAGTTAGGTGCAGACGTAAATCAATCTATTAAACATGAATTTTTAATGATATTTCCTGTTCCAGGTTGCGGATGTGGAGCTTTGAGTTATGCTACTTTAATAAATCCCATAAATATAGCAAATAACTGGAATTTTAAAGAAATTGAAGAAATAATTAAAGATAATAAAGGCGTAAGTCGACAAGAGATTCAGCAAGATAGTGAGGGCTTAGCTTAAAATTTTTTAAAAAAAGGATTGAAATGAATTTGGAGAATTTTACAAATGCAAGCCAAGAGCTTATCAATAGAGCAATAAAAATAGCGCTAGAAAACAAAAATCCGGCTTTACAGCCAATTCATACTTTTGCTGCAGGTTTAGAAAATGATTTTTGTAAAACTTTTTTTCAATCTCTAAACTTGCCAATAGAGAAAACATATTCTATTGTAGATGCTGAGATTTCAAGATTGCCAAAAGTTGAGGGTGCGAATCTAGCTCTAGATTATTCAATGCAAGATTTTTTCAATCAATTAAAAAAAGAAGCTGATGAGTTAGGGGATACTTATATAAGTCTTGAACATTTTCTGCTCTGTTGGGTAACTTCTAAATATATGCCGGTCTCTTTACAGAATTTTTTTAAAGAAAATAAATTTACTAAAGAAAAAATTATTGATCAAATGAAACAGTTGAGAAAGGGTAAAACTGTGAATGAAAAAGGTGCAGAAAATAAATATCAAATTTTAGAAAAATATACTCACGATTTTACTAAAATGGCTCAAGAGGGCAAGCTTGATCCGGTAATAGGTCGTGATGAAGAAATAAGAAGAGTTATACAGATTCTTTCTCGTAGAACCAAAAATAATCCTGTTTTGATAGGTGATCCCGGAGTGGGTAAAACTGCTATAGTTGAAGGAATAGCGCAAAGAATTATTAATAAGGATGTTCCTGAGAATTTACAAAATAGCAAAATAGTTTCATTAGATTTGGGTCTTCTTATAGCGGGAACAAAGTATCAAGGTGAATTTGAAGATAGATTAAAAGGTATCTTGAAGGCTATAGAAGAATCAGATATTCCTATAATTTTGTTTATAGATGAATTGCATATGTTAGTTGGAGCGGGAGCTTCTGGTGGTGGTGGAATGGATGCATCAAATTTACTCAAACCAGCTCTTGCCAGAGGGTCTATCCATTGTATTGGTGCAACTACTATTGCAGAATATAAAAAATATATAGAAAAAGATGCAGCCCTTGAGCGAAGATTTCAAAAAGTTATAGTTGAAGAGCCTTCAGTTGAAGATACTATTTCTATTTTGAGGGGTTTAAAAGAAAAATATGAATTGCATCATGGAATTAGGATAAAAGACCAAGCTTTGGTAGAGGCAGCAAAATTAGCAGCTAAACATATTTCAGACAGATTTTTGCCTGACAAGGCAATTGATTTAGTCGATGAGGCTGCTTCAATGGTAAAAATGGCAATTAGTTCAAAGCCTGAAGATATAGACAAACTTGATCGTAAAATCAATCAATTGGAAATAGAAAAAGTTGCATTAAGTAAAGAAAAAGATGATAAGGCTGCCAAGGAACGATTAATTAGCTTAGAAAAAGAGCTTGCTGATTTGAAAGAAAAACAGCAAATATTGGTTAATAGGTGGTCGGCAGAAAAGGCTCCTCTTGATAAGATTAATAAATTAAAAGAGCAGATAGAGCAAGCAAATAATAAATATCAATCTTATGCTCGTGAAGGTGATTTTGCAAAAGCTTCAGAAATAAAATATGGAACTTTGGTAAAGCTTGAAAATGACTTAAATAAGGAGCAAGAAAAATTAAAAAAACTTGATGGTCAAGTTATTAAACAGATAGTTGATGAAGATGATATTGCTACTGTTCTTTCCCGTTGGACCAAGATTCCCGTTGAAAAACTAAAAGAAAGTGAAAAAGAAAAGCTTCTAAATATGGCTGATATTCTTAAGAGCAGGGTAATTGGGCAAGATGAAGCAATAGAAAAAGTTACAAATGCTATTCAAATTCATAGAGCTGGCCTATCATCGCCTAACAAACCTATAGGCTCATTTTTGTTTCTTGGGCCAACTGGTGTAGGTAAAACTGAAGTTGCAAAAAATTTAGCAGATTTTTTATTTGATGATCCTAATCATTTAATACGTATAGATATGTCTGAATATATGGAAAAACATGCTGTAGCTAGATTGATTGGCGCTCCTCCAGGTTATATAGGATATGAGGAAGGTGGTCAGCTTACAGAAAAAGTTAGAAGAAATCCTTATAGTGTAATTTTATTTGATGAAATTGAAAAAGCTCATCCAGATGTGTTTAATATTTTTTTGCAAATATTAGATGAAGGTCATTTGACTGATGGGCAAGGAAGAACTGTATCTTTTAAAAATTGTATAATTATTATGACATCTAATATTGGCTCAGAAATTATACTGGAAGCCAAAGATTTAAACGAAAAAGTTAAATCTCAGGTAGAACAGATTCTTTATAAATCCTTTAGACCGGAATTTTTAAATAGAATTGATGCAATAGTATTTTTCAAGATGTTAAGTGAAAAAGATGTTGAGAAAATTGCGAACATTCAACTGAAGGATCTTGAAAAAATTATGACAGAGCGCGGAGTTGAAATCGAGATTGACAAAAATGTTTCTAAATTTTTATCTGAAATCGGTTATGAAAAAGAGTTTGGCGCTAGACCTTTGAAAAGAGCTATACAGCAAAATATTACAATCCCAATAGCCCAATATCTGATAAAAAACCCAAATAATAAGAAATTAAAAGTTGCTGTTAAAGATAATAAAATCGCTATTAGTTAACAGGGTTTTTATATGAAGTCACGCGTTGTTTATAGAAATATTCTATCCAGCCCGTTCGTCCTGAGCGAGGTCTGAGCGACGCAAGGAGCCGAAGACCGAGTCGAATGGATTTCTTTTTATTCTTGGCCTCTTTTTTCTTCATCTTCTGAGGTTTCGCCAGTTATGTATTCTCCAATTAAGTTTATAACTTCTGATGGTATATTGGGTGGTAATGTTTCACGAGTATATTGCCTTTTTTTGTTTTTATTCCTTATTTTTTGAATATCAAGAAAGCTTAAAATTTCTTTAGCTACTAAAAAGCTTAAAATTTCTTTAGCTACTAAATCATTCTCATTTGCCTTTTTTCTTAAAATATCAACTATTAATTTATTTGGTCGAGCTCCAGCTTTTAATAATAGTATTGTTTTGAGCATTAAACTATTATGATCAAACACTTCATGAGAAAGTGAATTAAGTATAGCTATATCAACTACATTTATTTTAGTGCGTTGATAAAAGCGAAGTGAATTAGTTTGATCTTCATGCATTATATAAAGCTCTTCTCTATTGAGGCATGCCATAAATTCATAGTTGATATCTGCTCCATTTTTTATAAGATAATTTACAATTCGGGGATTTACACTTAACATAAGTGCTGAATATTTGTCATAGTTAGGAAATCCTAAGCGAACAGCATTATATCCTCCGCTCATTCTGCGTGAATAAAATCCATCCCAATCTCCCCAATTATTAGAATCGTTTATAGCATTAATATTGGCTCCCAAATTAAGAAAGCGCTTAACATCATCAAGGTTATTTGTTGTTATGGCAAATAAAAGCTCTTTGTCTTTACGATTTTGAGAAATAAGATTTTTACAGATAAATTCATTTTTTAATATTTTGCCAAAGCCTGATAAATGGTTGGAAAAAGAAGTTGCAAAAAATACAAATAAAAATTTTTTAAATAAACTTAAGTTCATCTTGGCCTCCATTAACTAATATATGATAGTATAACCCTTAATATAATTACTATAACAAATTGTTTTATTAATGTCAAGGCAAGGTGAAAAGTTCCTATCTTTTTGAATCGGCTATATTTAATAATACCCCTATTCCCCTTAAAGGGGATGGCTTCAATGTTCGAAAGCACGAGCAAGAAGTAAAAAACATTGAAGTTTAAAAAAGACATAGCGATTTTTATATAGCTGGTTGAATAGAAGGATTTTTACGAATGGGCAATAATCCTGAAACCCACCTTTTACTATTTTCACTAGGCTTAGAGGGTTGTTTATAAAAACGCTCTTCTTTTAAAGGCTTAGATTCAAGCTTAATAAAATCAAGTTTAGTTTTTCTAATCTGCAACCAAATAACACCATTTAAATCAATACAAACAACGATCTCATCTTTAGGACGCAAAATTGTTTTTTGTTGCTTTAGAAGCTGAAAAATTTGCTTATTATAAACAATGGTAAAATCATTGGCTAAAATGCGTTTTTCTCTAATACAAAAAACATCATTCAAATCATAACCATCAATACTTTTGTGGGCGTTCCCAAGCTGGGTTGGTTCGACAGAAAATTTCTTATTATGTTTTTCTATAAAATGACTTGTAAGTAAAAAATTATTTGCAACTTCTATAGAAGATATTTTTTCAAGTCTCATTTCTTTTATTAGACGATCTTGCAGTGTTCTATTGCAACGTTCTACTCTGCCTTTAGCCTGAGGGCTATTTGCGTGATTAACTTTAATACCCAATAAAGCAACCGCTTGTTCCCACTGAGTTTTTTTATAATCTTCCTCGTTATTTAAATTAACATGAAACACAGATCCATGATCAGTATAAAAGGATTGAGGAATACCATTCTTTTCAACATAATTTTTAGTTGCTTGCATTAAAGCCTCAACTGATTCTCCTGTAGCAAATTCAAGCCATAGAATTTTACTTGTTGCATCATCGATAAATACCAATAAAGTACATTTTGGACCGCGCCCCTCAAACCAATCATGTGATGATCCATCTAATTGGATCATTATCCCCAACATAGACTTTCTTTCTCTTCGAGCTCGATGCAATACTCTTTGTCTCTTGGGTTGCCAAAAACCCTTTTTAATCATAATCGTTCTTACAGTTTCTTTGCTAACTTTTATTTTGTAATTTTCTTCCAATTTTTCAGCAGCAAAAGTCGGCCTAAATCCTTTCCACTCAGCCCCAAGTAATTCAATTAGTAACTTTTCGCTCTCTTTGTTCAAACATCTATTACTGGTTTTACCTCTACTTTTATGAACGATTCCAAGATCACCTTGTTTAATGTAACGTTTGATTTTTTTACGTACCCATCTAACAGATATTCTAAGTCTCGCTGCAGCTTCTGTTTTATTTATACTTCCCTGTTTAATCTGTTCAAAAATTTTAACCTGTTCACGTTCTTTTCTATTCATGATAATATGTTCCATATAAGTTCCATTTTTTAGGGTTTTTTGTGTTATTGCTCAATAACCATTTTACCCTAAAAGAGGAACTTTTTACTTTGCTCTATACTAGGAACTTATCACTTTGCTGCGACACAAATTGTTTTATTAAAAGCTATTGTTTTTTCAATTTCAATCTGATAATATTATATTAAGTGATAAATAGATTAAAATGGAGGATAATATGTCTAAATTAGACAAATTTATAGCGATAGTCTTATTGATAAGTGGATATTCAGTTGTTTATGCTAGCGAAATAAATAAGGATCAAATAGAGCTAATACGAGCTATTCATATGCAAAATTTTGAAAAGGTTAGAAAGCTTATACAAGAGGGCGTAGATCCAAATTTTAAAGAGGGTTCATTTGGATTTACTCCACTTATGTATACTACTTTGTTTTCTTCTCCTAAATTTATCGAAATTGCAGAGCTTCTTTTGGCAGCAGGGGCAAAGGTGAATGAGCAAGCATATGATGGAAGAACCGCTCTTACCTTGGCAGCATTTTATGGCAAGACTGAGTTAGTAATAATTTTTCTAATGGCTGGTGCTGATATAAATTACAAGCCAGAAGTATATGACAAAAATGCATATGAATTGGCATTAAGAAACGGCCATTTTGGGACAGCCGAGGTTTTAAAAGAATGGTCAGAAGTCATAAAGAAGCTCAAAGAAGAAACTAAGAAGAACCTAGATGAAACAAGATATCTGTTAAGTGACTTAAATCAGATAGTTGCTGATTATTTGTTTCCAGAAGAGGAAAAAAAAGAAAAAGAAAGTAGTAAATAAATGGAGGATAATATGTCTAAATTAAATAAATTTATAGCGATAGTATTATTGATAAGTGGATATTCAGTTTATTCTAGCGAAGTAAATAAGGATCGAAAAGAGCTCAAACGAGCTATTAGATCA
>JABDFA010000014.1 GCA_013286795.1 Candidatus Babelota bacterium | reverse complement strand
TCGAAGAGCGAAGTCGGGAGCCTGTCGAACCATACGAGCGAAATTCAAACCTAAACTTTATCGATATCTACTGTAAAATTCTTTCTGATTATAATATTTGTTCCAAAGAACCAATAATAAGACAATATGATCATGGTGTTCAGGCAACAAATGCACTACCACCATTAAATGTAAAACAAAAAACTGGGCCTAATGATGCAGTAGTACTTTGTCCAATACTTGGCAAACCATACGGTGTTATAATTAGTCACGGATTAAATCCAATTTTAAATCGAATCGACCCTTATGCAGGTAGCATCTGGGCAATTACGGAAAGCTTAGCAAATCTCGTTGCTGTTGGTGGAGATCCGGAAAATGTAGGATTAATTGACAACTTTATTTGGCCCAAACCAAATAAAAAATTATTAGGTGATCTTGATGCATCCATGCAAGCATGTATTGATGCAATGGATGCTTTTCAAGTACCATTTATTTCTGGCAAAGATAGTCTTTCAAGTACTTATAGATATCCATCAGGGGAACTTCTTGAGATTCCTCCGGTTTTATGTATTTCAGCAATGGGAAAAATTCCAGATGTACATAAAACTATTTCTGCAGATTTCAAAAAAATAGGATCTTATATTATTTTAGTTGGAGAATTAGATTTAATATCTATGGGTGGTTCAATTTTTCAAAAAATTCAAGTAACAGATCAAAGCAATGTGCCCCATATTAAACTTTCCCAAGTAAATAAAACTTTTAGAAAGTTACATGAACTTATTAAAGATGGCAATATTTTAGCATGCCATGATATTAGTGAAGGAGGTATGGCAGTAACAGTTGCTGAGATGTGTTTTGCTTCAGAAATAGGCGCACAAATAGATTTAGCCCCATTTGAAGTGGACCCAGAAAACATACTTTTTAATGAAACAGCCGGCTGCTTTCTTGTAGAAATTTCTTGTGAAATTTATAATCAAAAAATTTTTAGTGATATTCCGCACACAATATTGGGCAAAACAATAAAAGAAAAAAATATTACTGTTAATATTAGTGATCAAAAATTATTTGAGGTTCAAATAGAACTCTTATATCAGGCTTGGCAAAAACCTATGCAGGAGATATTTTAATGAAAAAACCTTCAGTATGTATTATAAAAACTGATGGAACAAATTGTGATGCTGAAACTTCTTATGCATTTGAAAAAGCTGGAGGAAATGTAAAAGTAATTTCATTAAATCAATTAAAAAATAATAAAAAATTATTTAACGAATTTCAGATCCTAGCAATTCCTGGTGGATTTTCTTACGGCGATGATATTGCCAGCGGTAAAATATTTGCTTTAGAACTAGTCTCTTTTTTGCAAGAATCTATTTATGAATTTGTTAATCAAAAAAAATTAATTATTGGAATTTGCAATGGATTTCAAGTACTAGTTCGCATGGGATTATTGCCTTCAAAAAACTCTGACCAATTTGCAGCTACGCTTATAAACAATGATTCAGGAAAATTTGAATGTCGATGGGTTAACATGATAATTGAAAAAAGCCCCTGTATTTTTACCCAAGGATTAGAAGGCAAAGAAATTAGTTTGCAAGTCGCTCATGGTGAAGGGAAATTTTACTGTAATAACGAACAACTATCAAATATTGAAAAAAATAACTTGGTAGTATTACGGTATTCGCATAATGGCAGGTCAACAAATCAATACCCGGAAAATCCCAATGGTGCACTAAATGCAATTGCAGGAATTTGTGACCCTTCAGGACATATTTTTGGACTGATGCCCCATCCAGAAAGATTCGTAGAAAAATACCATTACCCAAATTGGAGACATGAAGAGGTTTCACCTCAAGGGTTATTAATTTTTGAACGTGCAATAAACTATTTTTTATAAAGGAAATAAATGTTACTAATATCACTCTTACAAGCAATTTTTGGTACTTCTATCCCGCTTGGCAAAATGTTACTTGGCTTTACTTCTCCAATTTTTCTTGCCGGATTAAGAATGTTTTTAGCAGGTGTTATTTTAATTGGATATTCCTATATTTTCCAAAGACAGCATTTTTCTTTCAAGAGAGTTCATGTCTGGCCCTTTGTGCAAATTATGATATTTGGTATTTATCTTAAATATGTTTTACGCTATTGGGGGCTTAATTATTTAACCTCTGCAAAGATGTCTTTTTTATTAAATGCTACCCCATTTGTCGCTGCGTTTTTTTCATACATTTTTTTTAAAGAAAAATTATCAAACAAAAAATGGATAGGACTTTGTTTAGGTTTTGCCGGTTTCATTCCAATATTATTATCAACTTCCCGTGCAGAAGAGTTGGTTGGCAATTTTTTCATTTTTTCTTGGCCGGAAATTGCCATCTTTGTCGGAGTCATCTGTCATTGTTACGGACTTGTTATTGCACGTAAATTAATACGTGATGAAAACTATTCAGCTTCTATGGTGAATGGAATTCGAACTTTTGGAGGAGGTTTTTTGGCAATAATAACTGCATTTTTTATTGAGGGATTTTCACCAATTCATAATATCTCAGAGTTTATATTCTGGCTTTTTGTTCTTATTTTTATAAGTAACATTATTTGCCACAACTTATATTTACATTTGCTTAAACGATATTCTATAACCTTTCTTTCATTTTCTGATTTCTTGAGTCCTATTTTTACTGCATGCTGGGGCTGGCTTTTCTTAAATGAATCAGTCACCTGGCACTTTTATGTATCCAGTATAATTGTATTTTTTGGTCTTTATATTTTTTATCAGGATGAACTGGCAAAAGAGATCTCTATCCAACCTGCTACACTATTTTCTTTTTATCCAAAAGCTACTGTTGTTGCAAAAGAGAAACAAAAAGAAATTTAGAAATTTGTCCAAAATTTAAAAAACTATCCTATTTTACATGTTAAGATATGCGTATACCAACCTGTTTATTTGATTCTGCGAATTCTGCTTCTAATTCTGCTCCAGTTTTAGCTCCAGCATTCTTTAATGTTGTTCTTATAGATTCTGCATCAGGTTTATTAATACTTCGATTCGCTATAACAAAATCCATAGCAGTTTGAGGAACCATTGTTCTTGTTTTTTCATTAACGTTAGCACCATATTTAATTAAAACCTTTACAATATCATTAACCGATTTGGTTCCAAATTTTATGGTACATAATAATGGAGATGAATCAATGTAATTGTTGAAGTAACGTTCACCACATTTAAGAGGATGATTGGCTATTGTATTGTGGTGTTTAGAATTATTCTGATATTTCTCTAAAATTTCTGTTACTTTTGATAAATCTCCCTTTTTTATAGCATTTGCAAAATCAGATAAATCCGCTTGTGTTGGCGCTGCATCTGCTTTTAATTTAAAATTTATTTGTGTAGAACAAATTGTTATAAGCGACAGGGTCAATAATATTTTCTTCATTTTTTACCTCCTTATTTATTTAATTCTGCTGCAGTTTTCGCTCCAGCATTCTTTAATGTATCTATTACATTTTTAAGATTTTGGATCCTATTTGATTGATTTTTAAAGTGTATAATATCAATAGTGTGACTGGGCATCATATGATGGCTTTCGGCATCCAACATTACCTGAGCATCATCAAGCACACTTCTCTTTATTTTGCCCTCATAATTGATTGGCTTTACTTCATTAAAATCAGCACCATGAGCTATCAAAGTTTTAACTAGATCATTATTTCCTGACAATACGGCAAGATAAAGCGCACTTTTATCATATTTATTTTTAGCATTAATAAGACTTTTGTCATAGTTAAATTTTTCTAATAAAGGATAAATAGTATTTACATTAATATTATTTATGTCTCTGATAGTCATATCTCTGTATGATAAGTTTAAAGGCAAGATATCGTTAAGAAAATTATCTATATCTGCTTTGGTTGGAATTTCTGATATCAAATCTTGTGTATAACAAACTATTATAAGCGATAGAATTAACAATATTTTCTTCATGATTTCTCCTCCTTTTTTTATAACTAAAAATTACTTATTACATAAACATTGTTCAGGTATTTTTGATCCACATGCAAACGAGAAACCATTATTCCAAGAATGACATACTTGATCTCTTGTTGTTGGCTGACCAGAAAAGTTCTTAACCACACCACCATGCGAGGCACATGTTATGTTACAATTTGGATCATTCCCTTTGTAATACCAGGTTCCACCACGCTCATTCTTAATTCCCTCCTGCCCTGGCCTCAAAACTCCTAGAGTCTCAGACTTAATTTTTATAAAACAAATTGCTATAAGCAATATCATTAATATTTTCTTCATGATTTCTCCTCCTTTTTTAAGTATTTCATCTAAAACTAGATTAGCAAAATAAGCTCCCTTAAAGCAACAGTTCGATTGATTTCTTCAGGAAAAAGTACTTTTTTTATACAAAAGGTTAATCTGTTGTAAAAGAAAAACAAAAAGAAATTTAGACATTTTCAGGTTAAAACCTTCCAATTACCCCCCCCATCGACAAATTGAAAATATTGTTGTTTTTTGCTTTATAAATGTGATAATATCAAATTAGTTAAGATTTATTATTAAAAAAAGAGGAGGTTGTTATGAAACAAGTTCTAAAGTATTCTTTATTAACTATTTTAGTTTGCTGCTCAAATTTAATCTATTCAGCAGAGGAACCTAAAATAAAATCTGAAAATAAAAAGCTTAATGCAGCTTTAGCAAGACTTATGGGAGGGTCATCACTTAATTCACTAGGCGGTTACCTATCTGAGGATCAAAGGAAAAAAGAAATATCTGATTTAATTAAAAAGGGAGCTAGCCCTAGAGCTGTTTTAGATGAAGCTCTAGTTGTAGCTGTTGGATTTCCTCCTCAAGAAAATGTCAGAGAAAAAACGATATCTGATTTAATTAGAAAGGGAGCTAATCCCAATGCTATTTTGGATATAGGTGATAATACTTATACTTTATTAATGAATCATTATACTACAGCTGATTTCGAAACTAAATATCCTATGATTTTTTATGCATCAAATGCAGAAGTCTTAGCGATGCTACTAGATGCCGGAGCCAACATTGATGCTGTTTCAATTTCACCATATGATGATAGTGGAGAAACTCTACTAATTAAGGTTGTAAAATCAGATGAATATTTCTTTGAAACTTTATCGTGGTTATTACGAGAACCAATTAGAGATCCTGAAATGCAGCTCGAACGTACAAGCGAATATAGAGAAAAATTAGATAAATTCAGAAGAATTATTGGAACACTTATAAGATATGGTGCTAATCTAAACGTTAAAGATAAAAAAGGCAAAACTGTTTTTGATTACGCAATTCATGATAAAGTAGTAATAAAAATGTTAAACAATGCAAAAAAAATAGGGGATGAAAAAATCAAAGAAGCTTTACATGAATATCTTCCGCCTGTTTTATCTGATATTGTTTGTGAATATAATTAGATGCGCCGTTTCCCTCGTCCTTCGATTCCGCGCTACGCGCTACACTCAGGATGACTGGGGGATAGAAGAAAAAGTCCGGTCATGCTGCCTGCCCGTCGTAGCCTTGGCGAAGTCGGGAGCGAAGTCGAAGCATCGGGACGAGCGCTTTTGTGGTCAGGATTTTGCTTCTCTATAGCCTATATCAGTGCGATATTGAATATATGGAAAATGAATCTTGTTTATAAATGAATATGCTTTTTTTTGTGCATCTTCTATTGTTTTTGCCAAGCAAGATACGCACATTATTCTACCACCAGATGTTACTATTTTTTGATCTTTTTCAATAGTTCCTGCATGGAAAATTTTGATATCATTTTCATCTTGGGGTAATTCTTCGATAGTAATACCTGACTTATATTTACCAGGATATCCTTCAGATACAAGAACTACAGAAAGAGCTGTAGAATTTTTCCATTCAATTTTTGATTGATCAAGTTTTTTATTAGTTGCATCAATAATAAGTTGAACTAAATCTGAATCCAGACGCATCATAATAGATTGAGTTTCTGGATCTCCTAAACGGCAATTAAATTCCAAAACTTTTGGATCACCATTAGTATCTATCATGAGTCCTGCAAATAAAAATCCAACAAACGGGATGTTTTCTTGCAAAAGACCATTGATAGTTGGTTGAATAATCTCTTTAATAATTTTATCGTTTAATTGTGGAGTTACTAGAGAAACTGGAGAATAGGTTCCCATGCCTCCTGTATTAGGCCCCTTATCTCCATCAAATCTCTTTTTGTGATCCTGTGCCGTTGCAAGTGGAATAATATTTTTTCCATCACTTATAACAATAAAACTTACTTCTTGTCCTTCAATAAATTCTTCTATTACTATGCGATCACCTGAATTGCCAAATTCTTTATCGAGAAATATTTTTTTTAGAGCTGTAAAAGCTTCTTCTTTGTTATCAGAGATGATAACCCCTTTGCCATTTGCAAGTCCATCTGCTTTTATAACAAATGGAGGAGTATGATTTTGTATGTATACTTGAGCTGCGTCATAATCAGAAAACTCTGCATATTGAGCTGTTGGAATTTTATGGCGTTTCATAAACTCTTTTGCAAAAATTTTAGATGATTCAATTTTTGCTGCAGCCTGTGAAGGACCAAAACATAACAAATTTTTTTGATTAAAGAAATCAACTATGCCAAGAGCAAGAGGCGTTTCAGGACCGACTAAAGTTAAATCTATTGAATTTGATTGAGCAAATTTAGCTAATTCAGGAATATCAGTAGTTGAAATATTAACATTGGAAACTTTATTTTCTTTGCATGTTCCACCATTGCCCGGTGCGACAAATATATGTTTTACTAAAGGAGATTGCGCCATTTTCCAGGCAAGTGCATGCTCTCGACCACCGTTGCCTACTAGAAGGATGTTGTATTGTCCTTCGCTTGCAGATATTGGGATAATAATTAAATATAAAATTACAAATATTTTGTGCATGTAAGTTCCTTGATTTTTTTTATTATGCTCTTTTCAAAATTTAAAATTTACTCCCGTCCCGTTCGTCCTGAGCGAGGTCTGAGCTACGTAGGAGCCGAAGACCGAGTCGAAGGATTTCTTAGATTAAAAAATATAAAATTCTTAAAAATTTTTACCCATTCGACTCCCTCTTCGACTCGCGTAAACGCTCGCTCAGAGGTCGCTCAGGGCGAACGGAGGAAGATAGGTTTTATTTAAAAATAAGAAAATTATATCAGATTTCGTAAGAAATCTATTCATATTCTATAGTTGCAGGTGGTTTTTGGGTGATGTCATAAACAACTCGATTTACTCCTTTAACTTTATTAACAATAGAAGCAGAGATTTTTTCAAGAAGTTCAGATGGAAGTTTTGCCCAATCAGCAGTCATTCCATCAACGCTAGTTACAGCTCTTAATGCAATCATATATTGGTAAGTTCGGGCATCTCCCATTACACCAACAGTTTTTATTGGAATCAAAGCAGCAAAGGCTTGCCAGATGTTCTTATATTCTCCTGATTCTTTTAAAGTTGAAATATAAATGTCATCTGCATCTCTTAAAATTTCAATTTTTTCTTGATCAATTGCACCAAGAATTCGTATAGCTAGTCCCGGACCTGGAAATGGATGCCTGTATAAGTATTCATCTGGAATATTAAGAGACTGTCCTAATTCTCGAACTTCATCTTTATAAAGATAGCGTAATGGCTCAACAAGTTTTAATTTCATGTTATCAGGTAATGTTAAATTATGATGACTTTTAATTTTTGTTGCATTAGGAGAATTTGATGCAGATTCTATTGTATCTGGGTAAATCGTACCTTGACCAAGAAATTTTATATGAAGATTTTTTTTGCTGAGAGTTGCAACTGTAGATTCAAATACTTCAATAAATGTATGGCCAATAATCTTTCTTTTTTCTTCAGGATCATTAACATTTTTTAACTTATCTAGAAAAAGCTTAGAAGCATCAACAACTTCAAAGTTGGCAAACCCCAGATTTTTATACATAGTAGCTACATATTCGGTTTCATTCTTTCTCATTAAACCGTTGTCTATGTATACACAATAAAGACGTTCTTGAATAGCTTCTTTTATAAGATAAGATGCAACTAAAGAATCTACTCCTCCAGAGGTTCCCATAATAACACTATTTGATCCAACTTTATCTTTGATTTCTTGAATTATGATCTCTTTTTTATTAACGGGTTTTGAATCAATTTCAATTTTGCTAATTTTAAGAAAGTTTTCAAAAATTTTTACCCCGTTTACTGTATGGTAAACTTCCGGATGGAATTGCAATCCAAATAGTTTATGCTCATGATTTGCCATTGCAGCAATTGTGCCATTATGGGAAGTAGCAAGTACTGCAAAACCCTTTGGTGGTTTTGTAACAGTATCTCCATGACTCATCCAAACTGTTTCCACGTCAGATAAGTCTTCAAAAAGATCTGATTTGTCTAAAACATTTACTTGAGTCATGCCATATTCACGACTATTACACTGTGAAACAGAACCACCCAATTCATGAGCCAAAAGTTGGTGACCATAGCATAATCCTAAAATTGGCTTACCACTCATAAGTAATTTTTTATTAAATACATTTGTTTTTTGCGTGACACTTGCAGGACCACCAGACAAAATAATTGCCTGACTTTTATCAAGATCGCTTGTTTGCAAATATTCAGGGTTTATTATGTTAGCATTAATGTGTAGCTCTTGTAGTCTTCGTGCAATAAGATGGGTAAATTGGGAACCATAATCTAAAATGAGTATCATGTTACAACCTCATGTAATCTATTTTCTTTTATTGCTTGTTTAATTTCCATAGCTATTCTTCTTCCTGCACTAATGGATATCCCATACTTGTAATAAGTGTACGGTGTAAACATTATTCCCGGACTGCCGGGCATGCGTAATGAAACATCAAAGACAACGATATCCTTAGATGGGGGACCCGGTGTAATCATTGATTGTAATGCAAAAGGCCCGATAATTCCTGGAGCATATTCTTTTTGCGTTATAGTTGCAAATCTTTCTGCCATATCAAAAACTTTTTCTAGCAATGATTCAAGAACTGTAACTGCTATGTGTCCTGCTTCTTCAAATTTTGGTTTAAGTTTATCTTTGAGTAATAGCTGCTCGCTAGCAGTTAAGCGTAATAAACCATCAAGATTTGTTTGTTTGCGCATATCTGTGCCCAATAATTCAACCTGTTTTGAAAGTGGAGAATAAAAATAATTAAAATTCACAAGGGACCCAATCACAAATTCTTCTATAATTGCTTGATTTACTTGTTCTTGGTCTATTTCATTATTATTTATTTTCTCTTGAATATTTTTTTGAAATTCTGCAGGTGATGAACAAACAAAAAAAGAACGTTCAAACTTACGAGTTTTTTCCGGTATTTTTACTAAACAAATTTGATCAATAGCTTTCCAGTTATCAAAAATTTTTGGCATACGAATATTAGATTTTTTTAATAAATCATACTGATTGTTTTTTAGATTACGTTCTTCAGCTTTTAATAGAAATCTATTACCAAATAAAGGAACAGAAAATTTGTTTTCGATTTTTTCATAATCAAAATCTAAATAAACCTCAAATGATCTATTGGGGATAAAAATTACGTTTTTATCTCTAAGTTTTTTTTGTATAGAATCATCTAAAATATCTTTGAATTTTTCTAGCACAATTACTTCATCAACAATACCAGTAGATCCAGAACTTTTATAATACTGTGAGTAGGCTTTTTCCCGACCTTTTTGGCATACAACAAGCGTAGGAAATCCTTCATCTTTTGCTCCACGGCAAACATCAAGTGCACAATGACTCCCTAAGACGCCGATAGTGATATTTTTAAGATCATATGAATCAAGAATTTTTTCTATTTCCTCTCTCATCCTAATACCTTAGAAAGTGAATCTGTTAAGATAGCCTGTTTTATTTCACGAGCAATTCTTCTTCCGGTATTCATTGGCTCATTGTATCGCAAATAACTATATGGACTACCATTCATGAATACATTTGTACCGGCAACGATGCGTGCAGAAATTTCAAAAACATAGAACTTAAGGTCAGAATTTAGAATAGTTTCAAGACAAAATGGACCAAATAAACCTCCAGGTGTTAATTGTTGGGATGCTTTAATAACTGCTTCTCCCATTGCAAATACTTCCGGAAGCAAAGATTCTCTAATTACCACCGGGCTATTGCCACCCACAGTGTAAGATGAATTAATTTCACAAGCTAATTGATCTTTTGCTGCTATTCTGCCAATGCCATCTACATTTGCTTCATATCGTTTGTCAAACCCTAATACTTCAATTTCATTTGTTAGTGGAGAGTAAAAGTAATGTATATATATAGGAATGCCAACAACATACTCTTGTATATAATATTCTTTTGTTGATTGCGCTAATTTTGTATAAAACTCTTTTGCATCTTTTGCAAGAAAATAGCCTCTACCACCATCAGCGCCATGGAACTTTGTAATACAAAGACGATCTATGGTTTCCGGGCTAGAAAAATGTTTTGGAATTTTAAGGTTAGCCATTTCGAGCCATTGTTTTTGAAGAACCCTATGAGCCTCAATTGAAAGAATGTTTTTATTCCCAAAATGCATAAGTTGCATACTTTGTATGTAATCCATGCCTAAATAAGCAATCATTGAAGCATGAGGAATTAGAATTGCATTTTTATCAATTAATTTTTTTTCGATAGAAAAAAAATCTTTATATGAATCAATAATAATCATCTCATCAGCAACACGAAAACTTTCATAAGGCTTTTCATTTCCCTTTAGACAGATGCAAACTGTTTTAAATCCTTCCTCTTTTGCTCCTTTTAAAATTTGTAATGCTGAGTGACTTCCTAACGTTGCTATTTTATATTCTTCAAACATAATTCTTCCTAATATGCGCGCTCTTGAATACCCTGACACCAATTAAGAAAGCTTTGATTAAGCACTTTATACCCGCCAGGTGTTGGATAATTTCCAGTAAAATACCAATCTCCTGTGTGATTAGGAATTGCCTTGTGAAGACCTTCTATTGTTTGATATATGATGCTCAATTCCCCTTGCCAATTAATATCAGTTGGTTTGACAAGTTCAGCAATTTTTTTTTCCAGTTGCTCAAAAGAAATATTCTCATAAATACGTTTGACATAATTAGTCATATGCTCATTGTTTTTTTGTAACTTGCACTGTTTTTTTACTTCCTGAATAATATATTCTTTATTTTGTTCTTTAAGCACAGATATTGCAGCATTAAATGCAACAAATTTATCAATTTGACTCATATCAATACCATAACAATCTGGATAAAGAATCGGTGGCGCAGAGCTTATGATAATTATACGTTTTGGGTTAAGCTCTATAAGCTTTTTTAGAATAGATTCACGCAATGTCGTACCCCGGACAATCGAATCATCTATTGCAACCAAAGTATCAATAGGTTTTATGATTCCTTTTGTTACATCATAAAGAGAGGTAACAAGATTAAATCGACTTTGATCATTTGCAATAAATGTGCGCAGTCGTTGATTTTTATGTACGAGCATTTCTGTTTTTACATGTTTATGTAGATACTGTATTTCTTCAATAAGACCCCTAAAGGCAACCTCACTAGTATTAGGTATAAAGGTAAATACTACATTTTCTAGATCATAATTTAAAATATTAAGAACCCTGTTTGCCAAATTACTACCAAGAGCTTTTCTTTCTTGATATATTTCAGGATCAGTACATCTACTGAAATAAATTCTTTCAAAGGAGCATTGTCTTGTCTCGAGAGTAGATATAAATTGTTTTTCATAAACTTCACCACTCTTTTTAATAATAAGTGTGTGACCAGGCTTTATAGGATTAATATTACTTGGTTCAACATTAAATGTTGCTGAAAGCGCTGAGCGTTCTGATGCAGCAGCTACTACTTCCTCATCATAATAAAAAAAACCTGGACGAATTCCTGCAGGATCACGGCAAACAAATGCATCACCATTTCCTAGTATTGACGCAAAAACATATCCACCATCCCAATGTTGGGCAGCATTTTCAATAACATGTTCTAAATTTATTTTTTGGGATATAGCTTTGACATGTTCTTGCTCAAGATAAAAGCTTATTTGTTGCAAAATAAGTTCAGTATCAGAAGTACTGGTAGGGTTAATATTTTGGGAAGTTAACTGTTTAAGAATGTCTTTGCTATTCGTCATATTGAAATTACCTGCAAAAGCAAAGCTTTTACTGACAATATTATTTTTGCAAAGAAAAGGCTGACAAAAGCTATTTCCTAATTTTGAATAGGTTCCATAACGCACATGACCTAAATATGCTTCACCTATAAACTCATAATTTTGTTTTAATTCTAAATCATTTAAAATATCCAGCTCAGATTTATTTTTAAAATTTAGATCTTTAAGAACTATATTTATTATATTATCTAGAGCATTATTTTCTGCAGATCTAACTCGCATGAAATATTTTTTACCTGGTGGCATATTTAACTTAAATGATGCAATTCCTGCACCATCTTGGCCCCTGTGCCGTTGTTTTTCTAAAAGCAAACAAAGCTTTTTTAGTGCCCATGCATGATCATCATATTTTGTTCTATAATATGAAAGAGGTTTACGTAGATATACAAAAGCAAATCCACACTCATGACCTATTTCTTCAGTAAATAATATGTTTGTATAAAAAATATAAAAAATAATTAAGATAAATTTTTTATTAAGTAAAAATGATCGTAACATTGAACCACCTTTTTTAGTGCGCCCATTTAACGATCTTGAATATATAGATAAAAAAAAAATTTGGAAGCGTTAGAAATTAAAGCTATTTAAAAATTAATTTCTTTAAATCCAGATTTGAGCAATTAGATCCGTCTTTTCATTCGAGGAGTTCCCAGACATAGCTAAGGCTACACTAAGCATACAGGATGAGCGAATTCAGAGAGTTTTCCCTCCGCGCTCGTGGTGAGCTTGTCGAACCATACGAGCTAATAAAGTTATTCGTAATAATTTATATTGGACACACAGCATATTCATAAACTATTTCTGCCAATTCTGGAAGCAAACCTGTTGCTTCAGTAGTTTCTTTAATAAAACCTTGCATTGCCTTTTTTCTTTTTTCCTTTTCATTTTTTAATATTTTTACAATATTATTAAGACCTTTTTCTTTTGCTATATCCAAAGCAGTGCGACCCTCTATATCCAGTGTGCTTAAAGAGGCTCCAGCCTTAAGTAAGGCTATAACAATATCTTTATCTCCAGAAAATACAGCAGTTATTAAAGGGTTAAAATCTTTTCCTCTCATAAACCCGTTTATATTAGGGTCAGCTCCAGCATTTAATAAATTTATTATAGCTTTTTTATGTTGCGCTCGAGATTCTCCCTTCACAACGAAAGTTAAAATAATCTGATATAACAGAGGCGTCTGTCCTGTAGTATCACTTTTCATATTCAAATCAATATTTGGGGAATTAAGATAATTCATATTATCTTCTAATGCTGCCTTGGCTATATCCCAAAATTTTTGCAGGTTTTCTTCTGGTTCATGCGCTAATGAATTATGGCTAACTTGTAAAATAACAACCAAGACTATTAGTATTAATTTATTCATTTTTCCTCCATTTTAAATATCTAAAACAGTTATTAATTATAATATACTTGAAAATTATCTCTAAAAACAAGACTTTTTCTTTTGTTTCAGAGTAAATATATGAAAAAAGCTTTATCTAAACGTGCTTTTTCTTACTAAGAAAATTATTTTAATTTATTAAATTTAAGTGGATAGGAATTAATTTTATTGCTCGTATGGTTCGTCCTTCGACTTCATGCTGCGCATTTCGCTCAGGATGACCGGGGAAGAGGTAAAAAACTCCAGTCATGCTGATACTTCGACTTCGCTCAGTATGATAGGCCTTATTTTGCTTGCCTGGGCGCCGAAGTTTTAATGAAGGCGGCTCGAAGCATCACCACGAGCGCGAAGAAAAACTTCCTAAATTGTAAAAAACCTTTATTTGGTCAAAACTCATTCATTTGCCCTGACTTTATTTTATACCTAAATTTTTAATTAATTTGCTTCGTTTGAGTTTTTTTACTAGCCTTACTAAGTTTAAAATAAAGGAAAAAAATGAAAAAAGTTCTTATTTTATCTTATATATCTATTTTTGCTTGCGATGCAGTAACAATAAAAGAAAAGGCTTTTAGTTATGATGATGTTTTACTAATTCCAAAATACTCCACATTCCAATCCAGACAGGATGGTACAACAAAAACAAGATTAACTAAAAAAATCTGGCTCAATATTCCCATAATCAGTGCAAATATGGATACTGTAACAGAAGCTGAAATGGCAATTGCTATGGCACAATTAGGTGGAATAGGGATTATTCATAGATTTAATAGCATAGAAGATCAAGTATTAGCAGTCAAAAGAGTAAAAAGATTTAAGAATGCTATAATCAGAAACCCTTTTACTATAAATCAAGATGAAACTCTTGGCAAAGCAAAAAGAATTATGACTGAAAATCATGTAACAAGTTTGCTTGTAACAGATGAAAGCAATAAACTTTCTGGAATTTTAACATCAAGAAATATTAAATTTTTAGAAAATCCTAATCTAAAAATAAAAGAAATTATGACACCTAGGGATAAACTTATAACTGGAACAAAAGATATTGATATCGAACAAGCAAAAGAATTATTGGTTAAAAATAAAATAGAAAAACTTCCATTAATACATAATGACAATTCTATAGCTGGACTTATAACAAGCAAAGATATTTTTAATAAAACAAAATACCCACAAGCTGCAATTGATGAAAAAGGCAGATTAATTGTAGGCGCGGCAATAGGAATTAAAGATGATGCTATTGAAAGAGCAACTGCATTACTTGAGGCCGAAGTTGATGTTCTGGTAATAGATGTTGCTCATGGACATTGCCAACAAGGAATCAAAGTTTTAAAAACATTAAAAGAAAAGTTTTCAAATTCACAAATTATCGCTGGTAATGTCGCAACAGCCCAAGGGACCCGTGATCTCATTCAGGCTGGAGCAGATTGCGTAAAAATAGGAGTTGGCCCAGGTTCTATATGTACAACTCGTATAACAACAGGATGTGGATACCCTCAATTATCAGCAATAATTGAATGTGCTCAAGAAGCAGATAAATTTGATGTACCAATCATAGCTGATGGTGGAATAAAAAATTCGGGCGACATAACTAAAGCTATAGGCGCAGGAGCTTCAACAGTTATGCTAGGTAATTTACTAGCTGGAACAGATGAAAGCCCTGGCATGACTTTTGTAAAAAATGGAAAAAAATATAAAGTAATTCGTGGTATGGCCTCATTTGGCGCAAATCTTGCAAGAAATGAAAAAACTACAGATAAAAATAATGCAGAAAAATATGTTCCTGAAGGTGTTGAAGCCCTAATCCCTTATAAGGGATCGGTTCAAGAGATTATTTTTCAACTCATTGGAGGCTTAAAATCAGGAATGAGTTACTGTGGAACCCATAATATAGAAGATTTAAGAGCAAAAGGAGATTTTGTTCAAATTAGTGCGTCAGGAATAAGAGAAAGTAATGTCCATGATGTAAATGAATTAGCGAAATAATATTTTCTTGCAAAATAAAATAAGCTATGTAGATTATTCGCTAATTTGTTAATTTGTTTATTTTTAAAATAAAGGGAAAAGTTAATGCAAGACATAAGAATGTTTAACTACATAACAAAAAAGCTCCGTACTTTTTTTCAAGACGAAAAAGGGTTTGTAGAAGTTCCAACTCAACCAAGATTATCAATTTTAGCTGCATGTGAAGATCCAGAAACTATAACCCAATTTGTTTTTAATGGGACAAACTATCCATTACCACAAACTGGACAAATGTGGTTGGAATATGAACTTTTAAAAAATCCGAAATTAAAGGGAGTATTTTGTCAAACAACAAGTTACAGAAATGAACCATTCCCAATACCGGGCCGACATGATAAAATTTTCCCAATGTTTGAATTTGAATCCCATGGTACTATAGAAGACTTGAAAAAAATAGAAACAGAACTTCTTAGATTTCTTGGATTTGAACCATCGATTTCATTAGGGTACCAAAATTTGTGCAAACTATATAATACAGATGTGCTGAATGCTGAACATGAAAAACAAATGTGCAAAGATTTTGGGAACGTAATTAGTTTAGAAAGATTTCCACAACAAACACATCCCTTCTGGAATATGAAACATGATAAAGATGGAATTTTTAATAAAGTAGACATCATACTTTATGATCAAGAAACAATAGGCTCAGCAGAAAGATCTACGGATGTAAAAGAAATGCGTGACTATTTTTATACCATATCAGGTGGAAAATATGCTCAATTATTATTCAGCTCTTTTGGAAAAGAAAGAGTTATAAAAGAACTTGATGAATATTTTTCCCT
Organism: Candidatus Babelota bacterium; assembly: GCA_013286795.1. Classification (GTDB taxonomy): domain Bacteria; phylum Babelota; class Babeliae; order Babelales; family JABDEC01; genus JABDFA01. The sequence goes on along the minus strand of JABDFA010000014.1, from coordinate 11,186 downwards.
GCCAATGATTCCTAGATATGGCGCTGGTATTGGAGTTACTCGTATGGCACGCGCTATGAAATGTGCTAATATAGATTTTGAAGCTGACACTTATATGTATACTCAACAAGGCAAGGAAGTCTTCTTTTAAAAAGCACTCGTGGTGATACTCAGCATTGTCTATGCATTACCACATCTTTTTAAAAATAAATTGGTTATAAAAAAAGCGTAATCCACTGATCCGTTCGCCCTGAGCGACTTTTGAGCGAACGCAGTGAGTCGAAAAAGAAGTCGAATGGGTTACCTGTATTTAAAAAGAAATTTATAAATTTAAAAAAATATATTACTGAAATTTTTACCCATTCGACTCCCTCATTCGACTCGCGTAAACGCTCTCTCAGAGGTCGCTCAGGGCGAACGGTAGAAAGTCAAATTAATTTAATTTCTATATAAAAAAATATGGATAATGCATAGTCACCACGGTTTTTAAAAAAATTCCATGAATATAAATTTACTTTTTTTTCTAAGGTTACTTCCAGAGAAAAACCCATATTTATTCATGTAGAATCAAACTATTGCTTATAAATAATCAATTCTGGTAAACTCATTATAAGTGGATGTAATTTAAAATATTAAAAAAATGGAGATAAAATGAAAAAAATATTATTAATGTTATTATTTGTAACTACACATTTGTTACAAGCAGATGATCTTGGAAGTTGTATGAAATGTATAAATAAGGATGACGAATGTAATTGCGATCATCTAAGAAACGATATGATAAAATATTCTGTATGCCTAGATAATTGTTCTGGCGAAAAAAGTAAAAAATGCTGGGACGATTGCACAAAAGAACAAGGGGACATACTTAAGGCTAAGTTTAAGAAGTAGTACTAAATCAAGAAGTTCTTTTTAAATAAGCTTGCCACGCAATACCTCTATATTTTTGGGCAGCCGTTTTAGGATCTTGAGCTTGCAAAACTCCTCGACCAACTATAACAACATCAGATTTTAAATCTAAAATAACTTTTTCAGGATCTAAATATTGCTGTCCAAAATCATCTGACTTTTGATTAAATTGTACACCGGGGGTAAAATGAATAAATCCTGGATTATTTGATAATTTTTCCCGACAAATAAAACCCATTATATTATCAGAATATTTGTCAGCTAAACTCACAGTTGCCTTAGTATAATCGCCATTTGCTAAACTACCTTTACTACTCATTTGTGCTAACAATATAAAGCCTACATTATTTGATACTGATTTGAGGGCATCAAGGGTTCCACCTCCAGAAATAGTATGAACAGTAACAAGATCTGCCCAATTAGAAATTTTATAAATTCCTCCCTCAAATTGTTTTGCAGCAATCATTCCAATATCAGCAAATTTGCGATCCTCAAAAATTAAAAAATTATGTTTATCAGCGATTTTCTTAAGCTCGGGCAATAAAGTGTCATCGTAATCTTCAATGATATCGATATGGGTTTTTAAGATACAAATTTCTGGACCAATAGCTTCAGCTATTGTAAGCAACTCTTTTTTAGTTTTTACATCTGCAGCTACAGCTAAATTAGTTTTTTTATTATTCATTAAGTTCAAAAGTTTTTTACCCATACTATTTTGACAATAGTTAGCCCTTTGCTTATAACTTAGTTCTTTATCAACAACAAAATCTTGATCTATCTTTTTTGCATTTTTTAAAATTTGCAAAAACTCATCTAACTTAAAAATAGAAGAAACATTATACCCCTTTTTTTCAAGATCTTGGGCGCCACCTTGTTGCCTGTCAATTATGACAATAACTTGAGCAATTTTAAGCAAAGATCCTTCAAGTACTTGCGCTGCTTGCAAAATACTTGCACCGCTAGTTACAATATCTTCTATAAGTAAACATTTTTGATGTTGTTTATACACACCCTCTATATTATTTTTTGTTCCATAATCTTTAACCTCTTTGCGTGCCATAATCATAGGCAATCTTGCCTTTAAAGCAACAGCTGTAGCTAGTGGAACAGCAGCATATGGAACGCCACAAACTAAATCAATTTCATCTTTTTCAAGATTATTTAAAATATAAAAAGCTAAATCTTCAAGAACATCAGGGTAAGAAATTGCAACACGAAGATCAATATATATATTAGAATGTGTTCCACTCTTTAATACAAAGTCACCAAATTTTATTGCACCTATTTCAAACAATCTTAAAGCTAACTTTTCTTTTAATAATATATAAGGATCCCACATAATTGTAGATGCTGACATTGCTATATCAGCACCTGCTGAGATAAATTCATCAAAATGCACAACTTGTGTTACGCCACCAGTTGCTAAAATTTTAAGATCAAGTCCTTCTTCTTCTATAATTTGCCTAGCACATTTGACAAAATCCAATGCTAATTTTCTAATAGGTTTGCCAGAAACTCCAGCCATTGTTCTTTGATCAAAAGCAAGATTTCCTTTTTCATCAACAACTCGCATTTGAACAGCATTAATGCCACAAACTCCCTTAATTCCTGCTTTATGCGCAGCAATAAAAACTTCTTTCATGAGAGACTTGTCTTTAAACACCCCAACTTTTATAATTACGGGAATTTCTACACAAGCTTGCACAACTTCTTGTGCAATATCAAATACCAAATCAGGATTCAGATACACTTCATCTTTTTGCACTAAATTAGGACAAGAAAAATTGAGTTCAATAATATCTGCCCCTGAATATTTCGCAGTTGTTGCAGCATTAACAAATTCTTTTTTATTTTCTCCATAAACAGAAACAATTAAAACTTGGCCCTCAAGTAAACTTTTTTTGGCAACATAAATATCTTGAATAACAAATTCTGGTTCAGAAGAAGGTATGCCTACAGAATTAGCGATCGCAATATTGTTTGATTTTGATTTTGTTTTTACTTCTTTACCAATATCCTGATAATTAATCTGTTCTTGCTCTACAAAAACTATATTTGGCAAAGAATTGCCACTATTATAAGTCGATCTTATTGTTTTGTAAGTCAATACATCAAAACCTAATTGTGACAATATCCCTATACCCTTACTAGTCATAGCAGAACAGGCAGCAACACCTCTTTGCGAAGCAACTTTATAACCTAAAAAATCTATCCATTCATCTTTGGGTTTTCTGTTAATAACAGGTAAATCTTTTGTTTTAAAATCTAACTGTGAATTTTCAAAAAAAGTTTTATTTATATCATAAAAAGAACTATCGCAATTAACAGAAAAAATAATTAGAAAAAAACTTATATACTTAAACATTTTTTATCCTTTTTTTATAGTACTTAACCAAACAAATTGATAAAATATATAACGTAATCTTTTTAATATCAACCTGTTTAATAAAAAAAAAGACAAATTTATTTTATGAGTTAATATAAAACTATAAAGGTTTATTATTTTTTCAAAAAATAGTTATAGAGTAATTGTTATGCCAAAATATATTTTTATTACCGGAGGGGTGTTATCATCATTAGGTAAAGGTGTTACTGCAGCTTCTATAGGCGCACTGCTAGAAGAAATGGGATATAAAATAAATTTTTTAAAGTTGGATCCCTATCTTAATGTGGACCCTGGAACGATGAATCCGTATCAACATGGTGAAGTATTTGTAACGGATGATGGAGCAGAAACAGACCTGGATCTTGGTCATTATGAAAGATTTACAACAGTTTCTCTGAAAAAAAACAATAGTATAACAGCAGGAAAAATTTATTCTCAATTAATAGAAAAGGAAAGAAGGGGAGAATTTTTAGGTGGAACAATACAAACAATTCCACACATGACAAATGAAATAAAATCAGCAATACATGATATTGGTAGAGATGTAGATATTGCAATAATAGAAATAGGTGGTACTGTAGGCGATATAGAAAGCTGGCCATTTATTGAATCAATAAGACAAATAGGGTTAGAAAATAAGGGTAAAAATTGTGTCTTTATACATTTAACATATGTTCCTTATATAGAAACATCAGATGAACTAAAAACAAAACCCACACAACATTCAGTAAGAACATTATTATCTCTGGGTATACAGCCAGAAATTCTAATATGCAGATCACCCATGGAACTTCCGGAAAATATAAAGAAAAAAATCGCTCTATTTACTAACGTAGAAGAATCTAATGTAATCTCTGCACCAGATTTAGAATCTATTTATGAACTTCCATTAAAATTGGCTCAACAAAACCTACACGAAAAGTTAATAAACTCTCTAGAGCTTACAAATAAAAGTTTTAATTTAGAGCGATGGAAAAACATTTCGTATACACTAAACGCAATAAAATCAGAATCAGGTAATTCTACAATAAATATAGCTATTGCAGGTAAATACGTGGAACTTAAAGATGCTTATAAAAGTATCATAGAATCATTTAAGCATGCACAAATTGAAACAAAGACAAAGTTACAAATAAATTGGATAGATTCTGAAAAAATCACAGATGATAATGCTAAATTATTATTTGAAGATATTCATGGAATTTTAGTTCCCGGTGGTTTTGGATTAAGAGGAATCGAAGGAAAAATCAAAGCTGTTCAATTTGCAAGACAAAATAATATACCATTTTTTGGAATATGTTTAGGCATGCAAGTAGCTGTAATAGAATTCGCACGTAATGTATTAAAATTGGAAAATGCAAACTCAACGGAATTTGATCCCAACACAGAACATTCAGTTGTAGATATGCTTGAAGAACAAAAAAAGATTCGTTATAAAGGCGCAACAATGCGTCTTGGAAATCAGGATTGCAAAATTAATGCCAATAGCCTAGCAAGAAAAATTTACCAAAAAACTGATCTAAGTGAAAGACACAGGCACAGATATGAATTTAACCCTGCATATGCAGACAAATATGCTACTCAAGGATTACAAATTTCTGCTATGAGTGAAGATGGCTTGCCAGAAATAATAGAGATCCCTAATCATCCATTTTTTATAGCATGCCAATTTCATCCGGAATTTAAAAGTAAGGTTTTTGCGCCACATCCATTGTTTGTAAATTTTGTAAAAGCAGCAAAAGAAAGCTTTAAAGATTAATTAGACCCACATTTCTTCAACATCTTCTTCTTCAGAGTCTTCAGTATCTTCTTGCTCGAATGGATCTTCAATTTGATAATCTATACCATCTTTTTTAACGCATGTTGTTACAATTCTACAAACATTAAAATCATGAAAATTTAATCCACACTGTGAAACTATCAAGCCTCCTTTTGGACAACTATATTTATGGCACCCGGATTTTTCCAAAGAATTAGAAGAACAACGTTGAACCAACTTATAAAATATTACCGGTCTCTGTTCCAACAAACATTTTAGATTTTTAATAGTATTTAAAACTAAATTATAAGAAATTTTTTTACCGTTTAATAAAACTTCTTTATTATTCATGGAATAAGAAGAGTTAACTGGAGCTAAAGAAAATAATAAAGATAAAAATAATTTATTCATAAAAACCTTTCTTTTTTTAAAAATAATTTTATATGAAATTATTATTTTTAGGCAACAAAAAAGCGTCCAATGTTTTTAGGCATTGAACGCTAAATATTTAAAATAATCCACACTCGCAAGAGTGATTTATTTAAAAATTATCTAGTTTATACTTTTAGAAACATATTCTGAAACTATTTTTTCTAAGTCTGGAATATTTAAGACATTTTGAACTTCTTGTTGTATATAATGCCTTCTTTTATATTCATCAAATATTAATTTTGCTATAGGAGAAAATTCTCCTTGTTGCATGTTCTCCGTAGCAATTTCTAAAGCTGTTTGTCCTTCATTATTAGTTATATTTAAAGATGCACCAGCATTTATTAATGTTTCTACTGCTTCTTCATCTCCTTTTAGTACAGCTATCATTAAAGCGGTTCTACCCTTAGCATCTTGAAGATTAAGATCAGTATCTCTAAAATTAGCTAATGTTCTTATTATATTTTGATAAGTGATTCTAGATTGCCTTATTCCTTCTAGAATTTCAGCTTCCGTCATCCCTCTTCTCCTAGGATATCTTAGCATATCAGATACAATAGCGAACATTAAAGCTGTAGATCCTCTATATAATAATCCCGAATGTTCTAGCCACTCCAAATCGGTGCTAATATTAGGATTAGCGCCTAAATCTAATAATAATTGCACTTGGTTTAATAAACCATACTCAGCAGCAGTCATCAACGGTGTCTTATCTACCATATAATTTCCATTTATATTTGCTCCTAGCCTAATAGCCTGACTAATTAAATCTCTATCATTTGCTCTAAAACCCCTTACAAATAATGAAATAGCTCTATCTTCCATATTGTGTAACATATCATTGGCCCTAAAGTTATTAAATTCTATCTCATTTGGGCTCGGTTCACGCTCGATTGGTACAAGAACCCCAAAAACCTTAGTTGATCCAATAGAAATCAAACAAAGACTTGATAAAATAATTGACTTAATTTGCATCACAACCTCCCATTATTTAAATTAAATATAATTACAAACTTAAATTTATTAAAGCAGAAAAACAGCCTACTTGTCAAATAATAATAATAATAATAATAATACAGAAATCTAACCTGGAAATTATATAAAAATACTTTTTTTAAGACTAAAGAAACCCATTCGACTTATTCTTCGACTCACCTACGGTTCGCTCAGAATTCGCTCAGGGCGAACGGGAAGAAAGAAATTCTTATTTGTTTTGTGAAAGTTTTAAAATATTTAGAAAAAAAGCCTCGAGATTTCTCTCGAGGCTTAATTTAATTTGGCGGTACCTACTCTTCCAGGCCGTTACCAGCCAAGTACAATCGGCGCTGTGGACTTAACTTCCGTATTCGGAATGGGAACGGGTATTTCCCCACAGCTATACCCACCAAAAATTTTTTAGATCTTTTATAATTTTATACTCTGATCTTTGAAATATTGTAATCTTAAAATCTAATAGCTACCAATAAAGAAATATATAGAGTGATTAAAACTTTCGGTCTATTAGTACTGGTTAGCTGAACACATTACTGTGCTTACACATCCAGCCTATCTACCTTGTAGTCTTCAAGGGACCTTAATGTATTTCCGAAGAAATACGGGGTATCTTATCTTGGAACGAGTTTCCCACTTAGATGCTTTCAGCGGTTATCTCTTATAAGCTTAGCTACCCAGCGTTGCTCTTGTTGAACAACTGGAACACCAGAGGCTTACCCATCCCGGTCCTCTCGTACTAGGGACAGCCTTCCTCAAATACCCTACGCCCACGACGGATAAGGACCGAACTGTCTTACGACGTTCTGAACCCAGTTCACGTACCACTTTAATTGGCGAACAGCCAAACCCTTGGGACCTTCTCCAGCCCCAGGATGTGATGAACCGACATCGAGGTGCCAAACTTCCTCGTCGATATGGACTCTCAGAAGAAATCAGCCTGTTATCCCCGGCGTACCTTTTATCCGTTTAGCAATGGCCCTTCCATTCGGAACCACTGGATCACTAAGTCCTGCTTTCGCATCTGCTCGACCTGTATGTCTCGCAGTTAAGCTCCCTTATGCCTTTGCACTCAACCGACGATTTCTATTCGTCTTGAGGGAACCTTTGAACGCCTCCGTTACAATTTGGGAGGCGACCACCCCAGTCAAACTACCCACCAGACACTGTCTCCCGCCCGGATAACGGGTATTCAGGGTTAGATCTTCAGATGCATAAGAGCGGTATTTCAAGGGCGACTCCACTAAAACTGGCGTCTTAGCTTCAAAGTCTTCCGCCTATCCTACACATACAAATCCAAAAATCAATGTCAAGTTATAGTAAAGGTGCACGGGGTCTTTCCGTCCTGTCGCGGGTAACAAGCATTTTCACTTGTACTACAAATTCACTGAGTGTATCATTAAGACAGTTCCCAACTCGTTACATCATTCATGCGCGTCGGAATTTACCCGACAAGGTACTTCGCTACCTTAGGACCGTTATAGTTACGGCCGCCGTTTACTGGGGCTTCGGTTTAAGGCTTTGTCTTACGACTGACCTCTCCCGTTAACCGACCAGCACTGGGCAGATGTCAGACCATATACTTCCTCTTACGAGTTTGCATGGCCTTGTGTTTTTGTTAAACAGTCGATTGGGACTCTTTGTTGAAACCTAAAAATGCCTCTTAGAACAGTGTTCTAATAACAAATTCAGGCACCCCTTATCCCGAAGTTACGGGGTCAATTTGCCGAGTTCCTTAATGATAATTATCTCAACGCCTTAGAATTCTCATCCTGTCTACCTGTGTCAGTTTACGGTACGATCACTTTTTAACTTGCTAGAGGTTTTTCTAGTCAGTGTGGGATCAATCAAGCATATCTCTTCATTAAGAATTGATATACCCATAACATTTCAAGGTGTATAACTTCACGGATTTTCCTATAAAGTTCCTCTTAATGCGTAGTTTGGCAATCCATTGTCCAAATCAATTTACCCTACTGCGTCACCCCGTCGCTCAAACGTTAAAAAGTGGTGCAGGAATATTTAACCTGCTGTCCATCGCCTACTCCAATTGGCCTCGGCTTAGGTATCGACTAACCCTGAGTGGATGAACCGATCTCACGGAAACCTTAGACTTGCGGCGAATAAGAATTTCACTTATTTTTTCGTTACTTATACCAACATGCTCACTTCTTTGACCCACACATCTATCCTTACGGTTAAACTTGTATCTATCAAAGAACGCTCCCCTACCCCTGCAAAAATGTACGAATACATTAATGCAAGCCGTAGCTTCGGTAATTCGTTTAGCCCCGTTTGTTCTTCAGCGCAAAAACACTTGACCAGTGAGCTGTTACGCTTTCTTTAAAGGATGGCTGCTTCTAAGCCAACCTCCTGGCTGTCTAAGTATTTTCACATCTTTTACCACTTAACGAATATTTGGGGACCTTAGCTGACGGTCTGGGCTGTTTCCCTTTCGACTATGAAGCTTAGCCCTCACAGTCTGTCTCCCGCCTTCAAAATCTATAGCATTCAGAGTTAGTAAGAATATGGTAGGCTTGCGCCCCCTAAGTTCAAACTGTGCTTTACCGCCATAGAAAATTCAGCGAGACTATACCTAAATATATTTCGGGGAGAACCAGCTATTTCCCAGTTTGATTAGCCTTTCACTCCTACTCACACCTCATCCGAGCAGTTTTCAACCTACACCGGTTCGGACCTCCATTCCATTTTACTGGAACTTCATCCTGGACATGAGTAGCTCACTAGGTTTCGGGTCTATTCCATACTACTAATCGCCCTATTCAGACTCGCTTTCGCTACGGCTCCGCTCTTTCAAAGCTTAACCTCGCAGTATAGAAATAACTCGTTGGCTCATTATGCAAAAGGTACGTAGTTGCGCGTACATATACATCGCTACTACCGATTGTAGACATTCGGTTTCAGGTTCTATTTCACTCCCCTCCCGGGGTTCTTTTCACCTTTCCCTCACGGTACTTGTTCACTATCGGTCATCAGGTAGTATTTAGCCTTACCCCATGGTCGGGGCAGATTCCCACAGAATTTCACGTGCTCTATGGTACTTGGGAATATAGAGATACCAAGATTTTCTATCTTTTATCTTACAGGACTGTCACCTTCTTTGGTTACCCTTTCCAGAGTTATTCAAATAAAATAGAAATTTTGATTCAAAATCTGCATTTTTGACATCTACATCCCACTACGTCTATATCACAACACATGCAGGCTTTAACATGATATAGATTTAGGCTCTTCCCTTTTCGCTCACCACTACTAAGGGAATCACATTCGTTTTCTTTTCCTGGCGCTACTTAGATGTTTCAGTTCACGCCGTTCGCCTCATCAATCTATGAATTCAATTAATGATGACTTGAGTTTGTCAAGTCGGGTTTCCCCATTCGGATATCTTCGGATCAAAGCTTGATTGGCAGCTCCCCGAAGCTTATGGCAGCCTTCTACCTCCTTCATCGTCTCCTGATGCCATAGGCATCCACCAAATGCCCTTTTCAATTAACCACAAATTTAATTATCATTAGCTATCAGCGCTTAAAAATAAACTCAATTATTTTCCGCGTTTGTATTTAAGATTACAAATATTTCAAAGATCAAAATAATTTTTTACATAACTTACATAAGAATTTGGTGGAGATGAGCGGAGTCGAACCGCTGACCTTCCGCGTGCAAAACGGACGCTCTGCCAACTGAGCTACATCCCCTTAATTTTTTTCTCACGGACATCACTTGCTCATTCTTAATCAATCAAATCTAACACCTAGCAACCACCAAAAAATGGTGGGCCTAAGTCGACTTGAACGACTGACCTCCCCGTTATCAGCGGGGTGCTCTAACCAACTGAGCTATAGGCCCAGTGCATTAAGAAGATTGTAAGCCTTTAAAACTTTAGGTTTTTATATTTCTACACCTATAACAAGAAAAAATTCTTGTAAATTAATAATCTCCCTCGAAAGGAGGTGATCCAGCCGCAGGTTCTCCTACAGCTACCTTGTTACGACTTCAGCCCAATCACCACCCATACCTTAGGTATTCGCCTCCCTTACGGGTCAACTAAAATAACTTTGGGTACAAGCAGCTCTCATGCTGTGACGGGCGGTGTGTACAAGGTCCGAGAACGTATTCACCGCATCATTCTGATATGCGATTACTAGCGATTTCAGCTTCATGGAGTCGAGTTGCAGACTCCAATCCGAACTTAGACCAGCTTTATGGGATTAGCTCACTTTTGCAAGTTGGCAACCCTTTGTACTGGCCATTGTAACACGTGTGTCGCCCTAGGTATAAGGGCCATGAGGACTTGACGTCATTCCCACCTTCCTCCCGGTTTCCCGGGCAGTCCCTTCAGAGTGCTCATAAAATGATAGCAACTGAAAGCGAGAGTTGCGCTCGTTAGAGGACTTAACCAAACATCTCACGACACGAGCTGACGACAGCCATGCAGCACCTGTGTAATTGTCTAGACCGAAGCCTAGAAGATCATATCTCTACAACTGTCAAATACATGTCAAACCTAGGTAAGGTTCCTCGCGTAGTGTCGAATTAAACCACATGTTCCACCGCTTGTGCGGACCCCCGTCAATTCCTTTGAGTTTTAGTCTTGCGACCGTAATTCCCAGGCGGATCACTTATCGCGTTAGCTACGATACTGACTTCGCAAAAGCAAAGCCAACATCAAGTGATCATCGTTTAGGGCGTGGACTACCAGGGTATCTAATCCTG
>JABDFA010000013.1 GCA_013286795.1 Candidatus Babelota bacterium | reverse complement strand
GAAAGCATTGTCAAAAATGAGGCTTGCAAAACCTACGAGCCCATTTTGTGATTTTATAGGTACAACTTCAATTTCACTTATTTGCAACATAAATTTCACCTTTCTTGATTTGTTCTTTCGGCCTTAGTTCCATGATCCTTAAGAAGAAGTCTGTGAGCTGCTTACGCTCATCGGCTGATAAGGGTCCTGGTTTTCTTGGCGGAATATGAACGGTCATAGTTAAATTTTTTATAAACTTCATAAAATAAATATAACTATGGTAGTTAGGGCTAATTAGGTCTAACTACATGAATTTTGAAAAGTTGTTGTAAAAGTGCTTTAGTACGTATATTAGGTGCAATGTTATAGACCGGATATAAAAAATAATTGGTAAAATTTCTAAAAGTTAGACCAAATAATCAGGATGAATACGAACATATTGCATATCAAAGTCTAAAAAATCTTTTAAGTCGCAATCATCAAGAAGTCGATCATTTATTTGTGTACAGGCGTCATAAATAGCTTGAATTCCATCATTGTCTGGATTTGGCCCAACAATTTCTTCGTACAAATTAGTCGAACTCCAACGGAATTTTTTATTATTATTTTGAGAAAAAAACTCAAGAATTTTGGTAGGATAACCATAAGCAGATCTCTTATCTTTACTATTTTTTTTAAATATTTTAAAGCGGCAAAGACCACTAACATAAGTTAATGGTCCTATAAAATTGAAAGTTATTCACATGACTAATTATAATACAAATAAAAAAAATAATAAAGTAAAACAACAATCTACAAAGGATATTCGTGAAGAAGAATTAAATATTTACTATGAAAGAGTAAAAGTAGTTAAAAACAAAATTCAGGAATTAGGGTTTCCAGAAGACATCACTTTTGAAAAATTTTTGGAAGTGGATCCTGAAATAGATAAAGATCAGTTAAGAGCTAGTAAAATATTAGAATTACACAAGGAATGTAGGGATTTACTTGAACAAGAAAACAGCATTAACACTACAATTTTTGTTGAGCCTTCTAAATTACATGAAACTGTAGATGCTGCAGAACAACTTCTCATAAAATGCGGAAATATTTATCAAAGAGCAGGAAAGATTGTAGGTATTTTCAATATTTCTTTTGCCCCAGAACAAAAGACAATTATAAAACGGTCACGTGACTCTATAATTATAAGAGAAATAGATCAAGTATATTTAACAATGTTGCTAACAAAACTTGGTAAATTTTTTAGGCTTGATAAGCGCTCTAATATAGTTAATGAAATAGATTGCCCTGAAAAAATTGCAAGATCCTTGCTTGCAAAACAACAATGGGGTCTACCAATTTTATCTGGAATTATTAATGCGCCAACTTTACGACCTGATGGTACTATCTTAGATATTCCTGGCTACGATAAATCATCAGGAATGTTCTTTTTTAATAACAGATGTTCCTTTGAAAAAATTCCAGAAAATCCAACAGCTCAAGAAGTTAAAGAAGCTAAAGAAATCTTATTGTTTATTTTAAAAGATTTTCCCTTCGAAAATGAGGTCAGTAAATCAGTTGCTATATCAGCAATATTTACAGCTCTAATTAGAAAATCAATTTCTTCTGCACCATTATTTGGTTTTACTGCCCCTAAAATGGGAAGTGGAAAAAGTTTATTAGCAGATGTTATTTCATTAATTGGCAATGGAAAACCAAATAGTGTTATCGCACAAGCTGAAACTGATGCAGAAGAGAAGAAACGGCTTCTCTCAGTGCTTATAGAAGGTGACCCTATTGTATGTTATGACAACATAGAAAAACCTTTCGGTAGTGCTGCTCTATGTGCAGTTTTAACACAACATGAATATAAGGACAGAATATTGGGTAGTAGCGAAACCCGTACTGTACCTACCAATACAACATTTCTTGCAACGGGTAATAATTTAGTATTTATGGGGGATATTTCAACAAGAACTTTATTATGTAAGTTGGATCCAAATGTCGAACGTCCCGAAGAACGTTCATTTGAGTTGAACTTACATGAATATATTCCTGAGCATAGAGCAAAACTTATAAGAGCTGCATTAATAATATTACGGGCTTTTTATGTAGCTGGTTGTCCAAAACAAGATATCAAACCGTTTGGCAGATTTGAAGAATGGAGTAACTGGGTTAGATCAGCAGTTATATGGATAAAGTTACCAGATCCATGCGAAAGTCGTAAAGACATTGAAGATGAAGATCCAATCAGACATATTTTAGCAGCACTATTAAGTTCTTGGCATGAAATATTTGGCGAAGAAAGCATTAAGTTAAAGCAAATTGTATTAACTGTTTCAGATCCAAATACCAAGAACGAAAGTTATGAAACGTTAAAGGAAGCTATTTTAGAGTTAATTCCAAATTCAAAAGGCAATATAAACCAACGAGCTTTAGCAAAGAAACTATTACATTATAAAAACCGAATTGAAAATGGATACCGCATAGAACAAGTAGGGAAGAATCAGGGAACAAGTTTATGGTGTGTAAAAAAAATAGAAAATAATTAATAAGTATGTGGAGGTGTGGATATGGTGGCTTTATTTTTATTAGTTACAGAAAAAATGTTTTTGACAATTTTTCTACAACTGTGCTTTCCAAATCAACTAAATCCACATCTCCACAACAAATAAATAAAGGATTACAAGATGGATATCATAAGGCTTGCGCAAAGTGTTGGACTTAACCCTAAATGGGTAGCAGGAACTAATGGCGGCGAATATGCAACCTTTTGCCCAGTATGCGGCGGTAATGACCGTTTAAGATTGTGGCCCAATAAGAAAATGAATAATTGCATGGGCAGTTATTGGTGCCGTAAATGTGAAATTCATGGAGATATCATTGAATTTTGCAAGAAATATCATTGTGGTTCTTTTGAGGATGCAGTTAAATGTACAGGAGCTTTTGTGCCAGATAATAAAATGTCAGTTTTATACAAAAAAAAAGAAAATAACAAATTTGTACCTTCAAAGATTGAAGCTTTAAATGATAAATGGATGTCAAAAGCAAATATATTTATTGAAGAATCCCATAAACAAATTTGGCAACAGGCAAATATTTTAAGTTACTTAAATAGAAGAGGAGTCAGCGAAGAGATTATTAAACAAAATAAGCTAGGATATAACCCAAGCGATATTTATCAAGACAAAACCGAATGGGGCTTAATTGAAGAAGATAAAAAACTTTGGTTACCTGCTGGAATTGTAATCCCTACCGCTGACCCACAAGGCAATATTATAAGGATTAAAATTAGACGTGATAATTGGTCTGAAGGTGATCAATATTCAAAATATATAGTTATATCTGGTAGCCAACAAGGGCTTAATATATTTGGAATAACAAAAGATAAAAATGTCATGGTAGTTGTTGAATCAGAATTAGATGCTATGGTTATGAGTTTTGAAATTAGAAACTTTGGTTTTGCGATAGCTGTTGGTAGTGCCCTGAAGAATCCAGATATATTAGTTGATTCTCTTGCCAAGAAAACTCCTTATCTTTTAATTTGTCATGACAATGATGAATCCGGTAAAAAAATGTTTGAAAAATGGAAAACTTTTTATTCCAATTCACAAGCCTGTCCTACGCCTGTTTGTAAAGATATAGGAGAAGCCATTCAGCAAGGATTCGATATTAGAGATTGGCTCTTAAAAACTTTAGTTAAATTTTGGGATAAAGAAGATCAGGACTTGATATATTGGTATCTTGATTATGTACATAAATCAAGAAAAAAACATAATACCAATGAAATTTTTGTTAATACTGAAAAGGAAATTATGTCAGGTCCTAACTCACCCAGAGCTAAAACTCGCGAATTACAAAATGGCTTGAAATTGGTAAAGGATACATTAGATGAATATTTAAAAAAAAATAGTTAAAAACAGATTACTTCAAACGCAGGACTGTTTCATTACAAATTTAAATGGAGCAGTCCTGATTTTGACTTCTCGGGTGCAAAAATTTGCCAAAAATAAGTTTCTAATATAAATCCAATCGTATTTTAGTTAAAATATTAATAATATGTAAGTAACAAAAAAATAGGTCTCATATGGGAGTTGCACAATGAAGAAAAAAAATCTAGAAGTAATTTCAAAAGATTCACGGTTACAATATATATCACAAGAAGTATTAAATCTGTTCCCAGAAAAGGCTCAATGGAGAGAAAGGTTACGTTATACAATGTTAATTTGGTGTGACAATAAGGATGCCCTAGAAATAGATCAATTTTGTATTGAATATAATATTCCACGTAGAACATTATATTCCTGGCGAGATAAGTATCCAGACATAAAAGAAACCATAGATGATGTTAAACTCATTATTGCCTCCCGCAGACGAGTTTATGCAATGACAAAAAAGGTTGATGGTGCTTATGCCTATAGAAACCTTCATCAATACGATCCTGAATGGCATGAGGTTAATAAATACCATATGGACCTAAAAAACAATGTATCACCTGAAGGTAAAACTATATTTGTAACTATGGATTGCCTTAATAGCTGTTGTTTTAACCATGATAAATCAGAAAAACCAGCTATTAATACCAACAATTAGAGAAGATTTATAGATCCATTATTATTAAGATTATAATTCGTTTTGTAGCAGCTCCTCTACAATTACTGGATTTAAATTAGAATTAGTGCTTAATAATTTAACGATTTGGACATTAACTTTATGCTTATTTCTTTTTTCGCCATTCTGATTTGTAAATGAATCAAGGGCAAGAGAACCCTCAATCAAGATTTCAAAGCCCTTCTTAATATGTTTAGAATAATTTTCAGCAGCATTGCCCCACATAACACAATCTATAAAATTGAAAGCTTCTTTAATGCCTGATGCAGTTTTAAATTCTTGTTTTGTCTCAAGGTTAAAAGTTAAAACATTATTTCCAGAAGGTAGTTTTTTTAAAATCGGATCGCCTGTTAATCTTCCACTCAAAATAACTTTATTAATATTCATATTATCAATATTTTTTTAATTTTAATTTTTATTGTATACATAAATCTAGTCAACGTTTTAACTATATCAAATTTACCAAATAAATCATAGAAAAAGGTAAATTTTGCATAAAGAATTTGATGGAAAATATTCAAAAACTGTGTTAGTTTCATACCATTATAAATCTAGAAATAATACAGGAATTAAATGAGTACTTTAAAAAAAACAATTTTAGCTATTTCACTAGTTGCAACTTCACAAACATATTCAATGTTTAAGGTTGTTAACCCTATCACACAAAATAGCCAACACTTAGTGAAAAGAGCTTTATTAAAACGTTTGATGTCAACAACTAAAGATTCTCAAGTAAAACAACTTCAAGGAAAAGTGGAAGATTTAAGTAAAATAAGTTCACGTCAATTTAAAAAAGAATTTATTATTGCATACACAACACTTGGTGGTGGCACTCTAGCATATGTTTATTTACTGTATAAATCCCCTATATTCTAGAATTTATTTTACTATATTGGCTGCTCAATATTTCTTTCAAAAATTAAAAGTATAGGAATTATAATGAACACTTTCACAAAAACGATTTTTGTTTTTTCACTAATTGCATCTTCACAAGCATATTCAATGTTTAGACTAACTAGACCTGTTTCACGAATAACCAGAATAGCTTTAATTAAGCGTTTAATGTCAACTGAAGCCTGTGGGGAACTCAAGTTGATAAAACAGGAACTTGAGAAGCTTAACAGTAAAATAAAAGAAAATAAGGAAGTAAATGAATCTGTTTCATTAGCAGGAATGTTTGTTGCAGCTATGGTAGCTCCTGTATCAATATATATTTCCGAAAAAAATCTAGAAGAGATTCATAAAAAGGCATGGGAAAATTATTTGCCTTGTATCTAAATATTTCAAAAAAAAGGACGGTAGCTAAAAACCGTCCCGACAAAATGTAAATAACTTTACCCAAACATCATACCCTTTTTGGGGTGAATATTAACACTCAAAAAAAAGCTAACCAGAATAGATCCGCTTAAAACATTTTGTTGTTCTTGATAGGAATTAATCAACAAAGGGAAACTTGGCTTAAAACTCAAATTTATTCTATTTATCTTACCTGAAGCTAACCTGAAGACTATAAAGCAATAATATATCGATTGACATTTGTTCAATTTCAGATAGGATAATAAATATAGCGCGAGATGCGATATTAAAGTATAAATGTAAATAAATTAATATTAGGGGTAAAATGAAATTTTATAGTAAAGTTCTAACACACGTTCTATTGGGTCTATTTGTATTGACTAATACATATCTATCTTCAGTTAAAGCTATGAGTACAAGTAGCGCTATTACACCTTCAGTTGAAGCTATAATGGACCTTTATAAGATGTTTCCTGGCAAAGAAGAAACAATTAATCAAAATTTTAAAAAACTTGTAAGTTTATATGAAAGTTATGCCTATAACAAAAAAGAACAGGCTAATGTAAAAAACTCTAGGAAACTCGTCTTTATCCTTTGCCTACCAACAATAATTGTTTTAATTAAGTATTTATATTGCAAAGCTGACTTCTATAAAGAAGCAATAAAAAATTGGTATGCTAAGAGAAAAAAAATAAATGAATTATTAAGTTCAAGAGATTCAATAAGAGCATTAGGAGTAGAGCGAAACTTAGGCTCTGATGTTTCTAAATTGGTAGTTGCTTATATGGAACAACCAAGGGATGTTGCTGAGCGTTATCAAGCATTAAGTTATTTAAATAGACTTAGTTCCGGTCTTAATTCAAATCAACTAAAAAATAAATTTGTTTCACTACATCAAGGGCCACCTTTAAACTCTCGTCTTCTAGAATTTGAACGAATGATGGCATGTATTGGTTCAGGCTGTGTAGTAGGTTTTCCTATAATTTATGGTTTATGTCTTTTAGGTGAAAAATACGGATATAAAAATTTCAATGAATTGTATAACCAGACTGTAAATGCGTGTTTAAAATAAAATAAATAATTATATGGAGGTCTCAATGAATATAAAACAATTACTTTTAATATCTGCTATAGGAACATTCTCTGCCCAAGCAATGGAAGAAATCAAAGTTGGAGCTGAACAAGAAGATGGTAAAGAAGTTCAAGAATATAGGGCTAGCCAGAAATACTCAGAAATAAATCAATCTTGTCCTAGTTCTATAAAATTTTTAATTAAAGTTTTAGATCAAAAAGGAATACCCGAAACATTAATATATAAAATTATTGATGAACATTTGAAAGTGTATTTGGTTGGATATGTTTCACTAACAAATAGGCGCAACTTCCGTTTTATGGTATCAACTTTTGAGGATATGTTAAAAGATAGGATGATTTTCAACGGAGTTGATCGTACAAAAGATATTGATCAAATTCATATAGAACATACTTCATATGAACCATTAAAGTTTAATGTGTTATTTAGAATTGAGGTTACTCCACATCATTTTGAAAGTTGTCAAAGACCTTTTTGGGTAATGAATAGACCTACCTTGAGTATTGATACACATAAACCTGAAAAACTTAGTCAAAAAATTTCTTCATGGATCAAAGATAACAAACTTAAATCTTTAGCAACAGCTTCTGCAGCAGTTGGCGCACTTTGGTATTTAGTAAAAAAAATAAGAAAATAATTATAGGAGTCCCCAATGAAAATTAAAATATTAACCCTAGTTTTTTGTCTAATGTCTTTAGGTTCTCATGTTTATTCAATGGATCAAAACAATTATACTTCAAGCTCTAGTAGCCCTTCATATTATTCGGCTGATCTTGAGGCTTTAACTTGGCAACAAATGGAAAAAGAAAGAGAAGAGAGTGAATTACAAAGGTCTAGTTCTTCTGCTTCAAGTTCTAGTGCTTCAAGTTTGGTAGGTGATGCTGAATTAAAAAGAGATGAGGATAATGATAGAGAATGGTATTGTGAACGTAGATTTGCTAAAACAAATAGCGAATTAGATTTTCTAAATATTTTTAAGTCCGCAATAGGCCAAGATCAAACAAATTATTCAAAAATATCTTTATGCCCTTTAGATAATGAAAAATTAGCAGCTCTATATGAGGCTAAAAATAACTTTTATAGAATAAGAATATTGGATATTAACACAGGCAAATGCACTAGTGTTATTGATCCTTTAAAAGATGAAAAAGATTCTAAATTAGTGCCTACTCAATTATGCAAATTATCGGAAAATAGAATTGCATGTATTTTAAACGGTGCCTTAGGTGAAAATAAGAAAATAAAAATATACGATATAGATTCGGGTAAATTTTTGAAAGATATTATTGTCGAAGGAAGGTTTTCTGGAACATGTGACGATGCCATACAGGGAATATATCTACCTAATAACAGAATGGCTTTAATATTTAAAAATTTAGTTACAAACCAATCTAGTTTTATTCTTATTTTAGATTTAACATCTGGCAAAACATTAAGAAAAATAGATTTAATTAGAAAATATGACCGTGATATTTTAAAAGAAGGAACGGATTCATGGGATTCATGGGAAAAATATATAGATATTTTCGGCGATAAACATATTTGGGATAGGGCATTTACATTTATATATCAAGCAATACCATTTCCTGATGGAAGGTTAGCGTTACATGGTTATGGCAATAAAATCTGTATAGTCTCTACAGATACAGGTGAAGTTGATTTAGTAAAATGGGTATATAATATACAAGACATTTCTGTTTTACAAAATGGTCAGTTAATAAATCTGGATCGCGCATCTGTCTTTGTAACTTGGGATAATGAAAAGTTTAAGTTTAAGAAAATTCAGGAAGTTTTTAATGAAGATAAATCAATAATTCCTGACTTGCAAGATATAGTCCTAGATTATTTATCGAAAAATTGGAATGCTAACCCAAGTGTACTTAAAATCAGAGGTGAATTTGATCGACTATTTATTTTGGATGAAAACCATGTATTAGGATTTTATCATGCAACTTCTGATACTGAACTTATTAATGGATATTGTGGAATATTAAACGTTAATACAGGAAAACTAAAAAATATTATTTTAAAAAGAGATTTCTTTTTAAAAATGCATCGTGCAAGTGAGTTTAAGATTCTAGATAATGGAAAAAGAATAGCTTTTTATGCCAAAGATGGATCAATAGAAATTTGGACCAATCAAGCTTTGGATAAGTAACTAAGAAATTAAGAAAATAAAAATAATAGGGATTAAACTATGAACTTTAAATTATGTTTCTTATCACCCTTTGTTTTATTATTTTCAACCCAAAATTTTGGTTATATTTGCAGAATCGAGGCCCTTGAAAAAAATGGGCAAAGAGTTTATTTAATGTACGATTTACATGAAGAACGCAATATAAGCTCTGTTAATAAAGTTGTTCCTAGGCAACTTAAAGATTTAGAAATAATAAATAAATACAAAGGTTACACTATATTCGAAGGAACAATGGAATTTTTTGAAGATGAATACATGAATAGTCCCGACTTTATATCCAAATTCTATTATCAATATTTCAAAAATATTGATCCCAATAAAAAAACAAATATTGAACTTAGAAAAAAGGCAATTTTATATTCAGATAATTTAATTAAAACAAAAGATATAATAAATGACTTAGAACTAATTAAACAACAAATTGATGGATATAATGACGGCGCCACTTTAAATAATTTATACAAACAAATATCAGAAAAAATTGAGACAAAAATATCATTTTTACATAATGTGTATAATTGTAATCGTACACAAACTGGAAAAATATTAGCTTTTCTAAGCCAACTATCACCAGATATTTATAACTTTGATCAAATCAAAAAAGAACTAATGAATTGTTTATATTATGCACCTCATTGTGTGTACGATTTCATCATTGAGGCTAAGGCAATACATACTATTTATAATAATCCTAAAGAAGAAAATATATTCGTTATTACAGGCGCAGAACATAATGTTGTTATAAAAGATATCTTAAAAAAACTTGTGGGATTTAAAGAAATTAAATCTGTAGGAAATCAATGGATTGGTAAAGATGATCCAAATTTTGATAAAGAAATAGGTAATCCAAACCGAGAAAAAATGTTAGAAACTTATGGGCCAGTTGATATTAAAGCTTTCTTTAATGAATTAGAACAAGAAACATTACAAAAACCCATACTAACAAAATTATAGAGAGTTCGACAAGCTCCCAACTTCTCACATAAAGCTTTGACGATTTAATGATTATAAAGGATAATATTTATATACATAAACTTTATAATTCTTAACTTACTAATCCAATGAAAAATGCCATCATCTATGCCCGAGTATCATCTAAAGATCAAGAAAATGAAGGTTTCTCAATTCCTGCCCAGCTTAAGCTTTTAAAGGAATATGCATCCAAAAATAATTTTATCATAGTAGAAGAGTTTACAGATATTGAAACAGCAAAGAAAGCTGGTCGTACACAATTTAATAGGATGCTTGAGATTCTTAAAGAGAACAAAAATATCAAGCACGTTCTTGTAGAGAAAACAGATAGGCTCTTAAGAAATCTTTTTGATAATGCACTTCTAGGTGATTTGATTGAAAAACAGGATATTATAATTCACCTTGTTAAAGAAAACGTAATTCTAAATAAAGACTCCAAGTCAAATGATAAACTCATTTTTGGTATCAAAGTATTACTGGCAAAAAACTATATAGACAACTTATCCGAAGAGGTAAAGAAAGGTATGACTGAAAAAGCATCACAGGGAATATACCCATCATCAGCTCCTTATGGTTATCTAAATGTTCGAGAAAATGGAAAAAGTCTTATTAAGGTCGACCCTCAAGCTGCACCATTTGTACAGAAAATGTTTGAACTATATTCTACAGGAACCTACTCACTATTAACTTTACGTAAAAAGATGGTTGCCGATGGCATGATATATAGAAATGGTAAAAACTTTTATACCAGTACCGTCGAAACCATTCTTAAAAATGAGTTTTATGTTGGCGTGTTTTATTGGAAAAATAAGAAGTATGAAAATGCCACACATGTTCCATTAATTAGCCCAGAACTCTTCCAAAGGGTTCAGAACGTTCTTATAAACCCACGTAAGAGCAAATCAAAAAAAGGTCTGTTCCCTTATACCAATTTTATTAGCTGTGGAATTTGTGGATGCGCGCTAACTGCTGAACTAAAAAAAGGTAAATATATCTACTACCATTGCACAGGTTCTAAGGGCAACTGTAAGAAAAATTATATTAGGCAGGAAGCTTTAGAGGCACAATTTATAGCACTATTGAGCCAGATAAAGATTACAGATGAGGTTCAGGAAATAGTCTTAGAAACTATGCGTCAAAGCTTGAAGGATAAAATTGAGTACCATAATAACTTGGTAGAAGGCCTAGAAAGACAAATCAAACTTTTACAAAAAAGGGTTGATCAGGCTTATACTGATAAATTAGATGGCAAAATAAGCGAAGATTTCTGGCAGGTGAATACTTCTAAGTGGCTTGCTGAAAAAGAAGAACTGAGCTTAAAATTAGTCTCTGCACAAAAGGCAGATACCTACTATCTGGAAAATGCTCATTTTGTCCTAGAACTTGCCAAAAATGCAGCACAGTGGTTTGAAGACGGAAACACAGAAAAGAAACGTAGAGTTTTAGAGGCTTTAATATCGAACTGCACTTACAAAGATGGAAACATTGATGTAGAGCTGAAACCGGTGTTTGCAATGATACTAGAATCGTCAAAAAATAGAAACTGGTGTGCCCGGCAGGATTCGAACCTGCGACCTACGGATTAGAAATCCGTTGCTCTATCCTGCTGAGCTACGGGCACGTATATTTTTGATTAAATTTCAAGAACAAAAAAACATAAATTTAGTATATATCAATATAAAAAATTTCTCAAAATTAATTTATAAGTCTTTTAAATTTTCTTTTTATAGAGATACGTTAGAACCTGCTTGTCCGGCCCTTCGTCCAGCTCAGGATAAACTCCGCTTTATGCGAAGACGGGCTGAGCTTCCGCCGTCGTTAAAACTATGGCGGAGTTCCACGGGCACATATTATTTAACAATTTTAAATAGATAAGATAAAAGATAAGAATTATTATATATCAATATAAAATTTTCTCAAAATTAATTTATATATTTTTTAAACTTTCTTCTTACAGAAGATAAACTCCGATCTATGCAAAGCTAAATGATCCGTAAGGATTAAAAATCATCTTATCCCTATTAAATTTATTTAATATTTGAATTTGACTTATTTTTATTAGATATTATTATAGATATATACAGAAGTATAAATTTATTATTAGTATTATGGAGGAATGTATGAACAAGTTACTATTTTTCTTAACTTTTTTAACGCTAAATTCTCAAATTAACCTGTATTCAATGGGCCAACAGAAGAAATCTATTTCAAAAAACGATTTAGGGTATTCTTTATTCAACGAATGCATGTTCGGAACAGACATAAAGAAAATTCAAGATTTGCTTGACCAAGGGGCAGATATAAACTTTCAAAGCAAACGTGGCAAAACAGCTCTTATGATAGCAATAGGAACACCAAACTATAACCTTGAATTAATAAAATTCCTTATAGACATAGAAGGTATTAATCTTGATATTAGAAGTAATGATGGAGCTACAGCACTTATAACTGCAATAGATAAAAAAAACGATGAAATAGCAAAATTACTAATAAATAAAGGCGCAAATTTAGATATACAAGACTTATATGGACGTTCTCCACTAATATTAGCCATACAACTTCGTAATACTTATATAGCATCATTATTAATCTCATCTGGAGCAAATTTAAATTTAAAGGATAATGAAGGTCATGATGCACTTCAATGGGCAATTAGCCAAAGAAACGATCGAATAATAAGTATGATAACAATTCAAGATAAAACAAATGATCATTTTTGTGAGATAGCTCAAAAGCTAAAAGAAGAATTCACTGAACAATTATTTGATAGCGAGTCACCAAGTTTAGAAAAACTAAAAATTTTATTTGATAAATATCCTTTAGATGTTAATACAAAAAAAGAATATTTAGGCTCTAAGTTCGTAGAAGCTGTAGAGTATGAAAAAGACAAACTAATAAAAATATTAATTGAACAGGATATTAATTTAAATTATCAAGATGAAGATGGATACACAGCCTTAATGCGAGCTGTTGAAAACGATAATATAGAAATAGTCAAGATTTTAATAAATAAAAAAGTAAACCTAGATTTAGTTGATCGATATAAATATAGCGCCCTTACTATAGCCTTAGATCAAGAGAAAGAAGAAATAGCATTATTACTTATTGAAAATGGAGCAAATCTAACAATAGAAACCAATGACAAAACAACTGCAATTACAATAGCAAAGAAATGGAAAAATGCAAAAATTGAGAAATTAATAAATCAAAAATTATTTGAAAATGCAATAAAACAATTATCTTTAAAGCCTAAGCAACATAACACTGACACAAAAAAATCGGTTAATGATAAAAGTTTAAAAAAACAGAATAAACAGGCACCACCTCTTTCAAAAAAATTAGCAAAGAAGGTAGAAAAAAATAAAAAGCAATTAACTAAAAAAAAAAACATAGAGCTATTAATACAATATGCAAAAGAAGACAATGAAAAAGAAATAACTGAATTATTAGAATCTTTTCCTGAAATCATAGATGAAAAAGACTCAAATGGCTTTACAGCTTTAATGCATGCTTGCAAACAATGCAGTGTTGATACGGTAAAAGCTCTTTTGAAAAAAAATGCCAATACAGAAATAACTGACAGTTTAAATGGCCATACTGCTTTTACATTGGCAGCTTTGGAAATACTTAATATTTCTAAAATGATAGAAACAAATAAAAATGATGCACAGTTAATCCAATTATTAGAATATTATAAAGAAATAGTTAAAGAACTTTGTAAAGCTCATGCAAACATTGAAATACAAGACAAGCAAGGCAAAACCATTCTTGAAAAAGCGCAAAGCACTGGTCCTGAAATATATGAATTCTTTAAAAGTCTAAAGAAAAGAACATGCGCTCAATGTTTAGAAGAAACAGATTCGCTTAAACTTTGTGGTAAATGTAGAAAAGTTGGTTATTGCAGTGAATTATGTCAAAAAAACAATTGGCGCGCCCACAAAGTTATTTGCGGACAAGTAATTAGTACAGATTACGAAGAAACTGTAGATTAAAGTTTTTTATATTACAAAATATTGTTTTTTAGAACACAAAAGATGTTTACTTTAAACAAGTTAAATTTATAAATTAGGTTGTTTAAAATGACCAATATATACCCTTCTTTAACGGCTGGAAAATCACTTATTGATTTAAAACAAGATATAGCTCTATTAGAACCATATTGCGCCGGGTTTCATCTTGACGTAATGGATCATAAATTTGTTCCAAATGATGCATTTAGCTCAAATGAGATTAACCAAATTAGACAATATTGTAATAAACAGCTCTTTGTGCATTTAATGGTAAAAAATAGTATAGAATGGTTAAATACATTAAAATTAAGAAATAATGATATTTGCGCTTTTCATATAGAATCTTGCCAAAATCCAACAGAATTAATTGAAATTATACATAGTTATGGTTTACTAGCAGCCTTAACCATTAATCCTAAAACACCAATTGAAATAGCTTTTAACTTCACAAGATTAGTTGATCATATACTTATAATGTCTGTAGAACCTGGAAAATCAGGACAAGAATTTATTCCTGAAACTATTGGAAAAATTAAAAAATTAGTTCAATTTAAAAAATCAAATAATCTAAAATTTGAATTATCTATAGATGGTGGGATCAATGAAAATAATATAGCAGAACTTAAAGCTATGGGGGTTAATAATTTTGCTATAAGCTCTGCTATCTTTAAAGGGGACCCTTTAAATAATTTAAAAAGATTAAATTCACTCATTGGACAATGAAATTTATAATACACTCATTTCTGAATATACTTTAGATGCTTTTAAGTAACCTTTGTATAAGGATCTACCTAATGCAATTGCTGTTGCAGCTGAAACTGCACCTCCAAAAATGGATTTTTTATAATCAGCTATGTATGAATGCTTTTTAGCTGTTTTATATCCACTAAGACCTAAATTCGCAGCACAAATTAATTTGAATGGTAAAGAAACAGCATAAACTAAAGACTTTAAAGGTAATCCAACAATTGGGGTACCACCTGCTGTTTGCACAATTTTATTAGTTGCTAAATATCCAGATAATGATCCCAAGAAGATTAACTCAGAATATTTGGTATAATAATTAGCATCTAAATCTTTTAAAGTATCAATAGGGCTAAGAATTGCTTGTATAATGCCACCAATGCGATTTACTGCTGCATCCAAATTATTAAGACCCTCTTCTAATCTATCAATACGAAGCTTCTCATGCTCTTGCCTTACATCTAATACTCTTATGTCTGTAGTATTTCTATGGCTTAATTCCCTAATTTCTTTTATTTCAGCCTTTAGATCATTTAATTGACGAAGCAATAATTCTTTGCCTTGATTAAAACCACCAATTGCTTGATTTAATGTTTCTTCAAACTTATTAATCAGTTTTTCCAAAATAGCTACACGATCTTCATGTGAGCCAATTTTAGCTTGCTGAGCATGAATTTTATTACCATTTTCTCTGTAAGCTAATGCTGCACCTGTAGCTATATCGCGTTCTTGCATAGTAGAATACGCAGCTGCCAATTGCTGCTGAGTTTCTTTATCTAATTGAGCAAATTTTGGACTCATTATTGACATTCTTCCAATTAACTCTTGATTAGAGCCATTAGGAACTAGAAAATCAGCCCTTGTTTCTGTCTGAGATAGAACAACCAGAGGTTCAGCTTCTCTTTTCTTCTCTGGCTGACTTTGCACTACAGCTTGTGAAGGACTAGATGATAAAGAACTTGAAGATGAACTGCTAGAACTACGTTGAACAGAAACTCCATCCAATGCATCTAAAGCGTCATCTAAAACTTGATCAAGAGCCATAGCGTTAATAGAAAACGCAAAACTTAAGATTATTAGGCTAAAATTTAAAAATTTCATAATTCCCCTAAAAAACTGAAATAAACTTAAAATAACAATTATTATCTATAAATATACAGATATTAAAAATAATTACAACTGGGGTTAACTTTGACTTTTTATGATTTTTATAGCTTCATCCAAAATATCTTTATCAAATCCTTGAGATTTCAAAATATCTATTGCAATATTTTGATCCGACAACCCTCTTTTCATAAGAAAAGGACAGTTTATTTTTGAATTTGAATCAACATAGCTGGCAAATTTATAATTGCAAAACTTGTCACTCTCATTTTCCAAATTACCCATTAAAGGAAAATGGGTAGAAATTATAGAAATATTATTATCAAAAGAAGATATTTTTTTTGCTACTGCATACAAGATCGCTTGCGAAATTAATAAATTAGTACCATTAAATGGCTCGTCTAAAGCTATAAACCAAAATTTATTATTTGGTATTTCAGAAAATTTTAAAAGCTCGAAGATTCTTTTTTGTTGGGATTCAAATAGTGAATTACCTACTTGAATATCATCAACTATATTAATATAGGTACCAATTTTACTAAATGGAGTGATTATTGCTTGACTACAAGCCGTAATACCAAAAGTCTGAGCAAGTATTAGATTGACTGCAATAGCCTTTAAGCTCGTAGACTTACCCCCTTTGTTAACACCAGTAATAACAATATTTTTTGCTGGGTTATTAATTTCTATAGAATTGCACACAACTTGACAAGTATCTATAAGAGGATTCCAAAAATCTTTTAAGATAATTTGGGGTGAATTGTCAGAAGTATAATTCGCAAAAGAATAAGTTGCTGACATATTTTCATATTCTTTAAAGAGATTTGCTATAGAAAAGAATGCTTCTATTTTACCTAAAGAACAAAGCGCTTGTTTAAAATCATTTTTTACTTCATGCATTAATCTAAATGTTCTTAACACTCGTCCATAATTAAAGAGATAATTATCAGTTTCTTTAAATGTGTCTTTGGATAATAACTCTATAATCTTAGCGCATTTAGTTTTAGTAATTTCCTCAATTTCTAAATCTTTATATAATTCTGGAAAATCTTTGAGCTTACTCTCTATTGCAAACATTATTTCTATATATCTTGAGACATGAAACAATTTTTCTTGCAAGCACCTAATAATCTTAAAATTATCACAAATTTTTTCATAATCACTTTTTGCACTCAAAGCACAATTTAATGCAGCAAAAATACTAGTAGCTCCTTGAATTTGAGGGTCCTCTATCATGGAAACCATTCCCAAAAGAGAATCTCCGGAACTAATAAGTCTTTCAGAAAATTGATTAAATTTTATATTTTGGTTTTTCTCAAAAATTTTTGATACTCCATATATGGGAAGTAAGATTGTAGCTATAGATTTGGAGACAAACAAAGCAAGTCGCTTTTGATGATCAATCATATTTTTTATGCCAAGAGCTATCTCACTATTATTAATTTTTTGATTAGTAGTATACTGACCTTGGACTATATTATTGAAAATATCGTTAGTATAAAAAGAAAAAAATAGATTTTCATAATTTTTTAAACTATCAAAAGAATTACTAAGAAAATTATAAAGTTCTTGGTTTTCAATAATTGTTTTTATAATTTGCTGCCGTTTGCATAAAATTTTTATATCATCAGTTAAATTAGCTAAAATAGAGTACAGTGTTACTTTGCCCAAGTATGTTTTAGCTCGATCAACACTTTTAGCAATAGTTACTGCTCTTTTATTTTTTAGATTCCTAAATAGGCTCAGATCATCCCAGCTGGTTATATCCAAGATATCTGAACATATATCTTTATTGTTGGAATCTAAAAACCCAAATGCGATTTTAGCTTTTGTTATCTCTTTTAGCTTTTTTTGTTGATCAATACTATTTTGCAAAAAACTACTAAACGAACCATTTTGATCAGCGTGAATTGATTCACATTCCCAATCAAAATTAGATAAAAAGTGCTTTTCGACTTGTTTTATATTTGTATTACACTTGATGTAGCTAGGCACTAAAAAAATCGTAACAAGCAAATATTTTGACAGTTTCATTTATTATATGGACCCAACACAATCAACACAATCACAGTTTTGTTCATGATTCATATTATCTATTTTTTCACTCATGATTTTATAAACACAAATTAAAGTAATAGTAGAAACAGCCAATACTCTTCTCAGTGTAAAAAATCTAACAAAAAAGTTTTGATCAATTCCAGCAAAATTAAAAGTTGGTAATAATAAGAAAAATAATAAGAGTGATTTTGAACGAAACATATTACACAATTTTTAATAATTCAACATCAAAAATTAAAGTTGCATTAGGTGGAATAATAGCTCCAGCACCGCGAGTTCCATAACCTAATTTTGAAGGTATTATCAAACGACGCTTTTCACCAACTTTCATTGATAGAACACCTTCATCCCATCCTTTAATAACTTGACCCATTCCAATAATGAATGAAAATGGCTTACCACGATCAACACTACTATCAAACTTAGTTCCCAATTCACCGTTTTTATCTAACCATCCTGTATAATGCACAACTACTTGCTCTCCAACTTCAGGGGAAACTCCTGAGCCTTCCTGAATGATTTCATATTCTAAACCTGAATCAGTTGTTTTACGTGCCATTTTAGTCCCTTTATTATCTAATGAATTTCCACAACCTGATAAAATCATGGGTGTAAGTATTAAAAAATATTTAAGCCAATATTGTTTCATCAAAACTCCTTAAATTTCTTGATTTTAATAATTATAAGTTTTAAAAATAGTTTAAGCAAATTAGATAAAATCATAAAACTCTGGATTCTTACTGATTTTTATATATAAATTATTATCATGAAAAATAGTTTATATATAAAAAATGGAATTAATATTCCTGAAAATGAACTTGAAATAACAACCAGCAGATCCGGTGGGCCAGGAGGACAGCATGTCAATAAAACAAATACTCGTGTAACTGTGCGTTGGAACATAAAAAATACAAATGTTTTAACTCCCGAGAAAAAAGAAATGGTGTTAAAAAATCTAGGTAATCAAATAACGTTAGATGGAGACTTGATTGTTCATAATAATAGCTCACGAAGCCAAATCAAAAATAAAGAAATGGCGTTTGAAACTCTTGCACAAAAAATTCGCAAAGCTCTATATGTTCCCAAAAAAAGAATAAAAACTAATGTAACAAAATCTGCCAAAGAAAATAGACTACAAAAAAAGTCACATAAAAGTTTAATCAAAAAAACTCGCAGTAAAAAAATAGTTTTTGATTAAAATATAAGTTACACTTGATAAAATCAACAATAATTAAATAAATAATTTTTATGTCTAAAATTGCAGAATTCAATCAATTTCTAAATCAAAATTTAAATGAGTCACAACTTAAAGCAGTAAAACAAAAAGAAGGTAGCTTATTAGTAATAGCTGGAGCAGGTTCCGGTAAAACTCGTGTAATTACCTCTAGAATTGCTAACCTGATTCTAAATGAAACTGTGACTTCAAGTTCTATAATTGCTTTAACGTTTACAAATAAAGCTGCTCAAGAAATGAGGCATAGAATTATTTCCTGGTTAGGTGAAGAAGATGTTCCCTTTATAGGCACATTTCACTCTTTTTGTTTAAGATTGCTAAAAAAATATAGTCATTTAACAGAAATACCAAATTTTTCAATTTTAGATGATGATGATCAAGCAAAAATGATTCAAGCAATATTGCAACGCAATCCAACAAATAAAAAAATTAGCACTCAACAAATTTCTTATCAAATTTCTGTTATAAAAAATGATTTAGCTCTATCAGAAAAAACAAATATATATTCTGAGAACAAATTACTTCAAGAAATTTATTTAGCTTATGAAAAAGAAAGAAAAGCAAACAAGAGCCTAGATTTTGATGATTTGATAATTGAAACAATTAAATTACTGAAAAATAATAATGAATTCAGAGAGCAATTACAACAAAGAACGCAACATCTATTAGTTGATGAATACCAAGACACAAGCAAAATTCAACATTTGCTCTTAAAACAAATTGCTCAAAAAGATAATAAATTAGGGATAAAATCCTTATGTGTAGTAGGAGACGAAGATCAATCTATATATTCATGGCGAGGCGCCAATGTTGAAAATATTGTAAATTTCACTAAAGATTTTCCAAACACAAATATTGTAAAGATAGAACAGAATTATCGTTCAGTTAATCCTATTTTAGAAGTTGCAAATAAACTCATTGAAAACAATAAAAATAGAAATACAAAAAAACTCTGGTCCCAAAGAAAAGCAAACAATAGAGTTACAGCTATTACATGCATTTCTGAATATAAAGAAGCAGAAATGGTTTGCCAGGCAGCAAAAGCTTTCACTAAAAAAAAATCTATCAATACAATAGCAGTACTCTATAGGGCTCATTATCAATCACGATCCATTGAAGAAGCTTTAATAAGAAATTCGATAGCTTATAAGATTATTGGTGGAATTCAGTTTTATGAAAGAAAAGAGATCAAAGATCTTTTTGCTTATATGAAACTTGCTGTTAACCCTTTTGATAAAGTTTCATTTTTTAGGGTAATTAACTGTCCAACAAGAGGCCTTGGTCAAGTATTTGAAGAAGATTTTTATAATAAATGGAACTCCCAAACATTCTTTGGTTTTGACCAAGTTGCAAAGGAATTAATTGAAGAAAAAACTCTTACAAAAACAAAAGAAGAATCTTTAAAAACATTTTTAAAGATTATCGAGTGCCTAGATAAAAATTCAAAACCAAGCGATGTTATAGATTATATAATCACGCAAACTGGTTATTTTAAATATTTGCAAGAAAATTTTGATCAACAAGAAGCAGAAGCAAAAATTAGTAACGTTAAAGAACTGATAAGAGCTGCCCATTATTTTTATGAGCAAGGCATAACTACAATAGTTGGTTTTTTAGATGAATTAGCTTTAATGCAACAAAAAATGTTAGAGAAAGAAAATGATGAAACTAAAATTCAACTAATGACTATGCACTCCGCAAAAGGTTTAGAATTTGATACAGTAATAATTGTAGGGATAGAAGAAAATATTTTGCCATCTTCACGGTCATTAAATGAAGAAAAGAATCTTGAAGAAGAACGTCGTCTCTTTTATGTAGGTATTACACGCGCAAAAGATTATTTAATTCTATCTAATAGTCAACAAAGAAATAGTTTTGGTCAGACTTCTATGCAGATTTGTTCAAGATTTTTCGAAGAAATTCCCGCTAATCTTTTAAACAAACAGAATGCTGTAACTTGGACAACGTATGATTTTGCAGATTTTTTTGCCAATTTTTTTGGAACAAGGACATATATCCCTTCTTCTAACGTCATAACATTTGGCAAAAAAGATAATAATATTTGGAAAGAACATCAGATTGTAAAACACAAAGAATTTGATATTGGCATAATACAAAAAATAGAAACTAAAGCTGGCGACAAAACTATACTTACTGTTAAATTTAAAAATGAAGTTAAAAAAATAGATTCTAAATTTGTTGAAAGAGTTTAAATTTATTCATAAAAAAGGAAAAATTTATGTGCTTTTCGCCAGAAGCCAGTTTTATCTCTGGAGGAATTTTAACAGCTTTAGGAATTAATGGAATTTATAAAACTCAAAATAAAGAAAAATTTATAGCTGCCATTCCTCTATTTTTCGGTGCCCAACAACTTACAGAAGGTATTTTGTGGCTAACTTTTCTTGATAAAATCAATCCCATAATTACACTTTATGTAACTTATCTATACTTATTTTTTGCTCTAATATTCTGGCCCACATGGATACCAATTTCAATATTAATTATTGAAAAAGACAAATTACGAAAAAAAATTTTATATGGTGTACTATTCATTGGTATAATAATTTCTCTATGTTTAATTTATTCATTGATAAAATATGGAGCCACATCTTCCATAAACGGACATCATATCTCATATAAATTTAATACATTAATTGAACAAAATTATGGATTGATAGCTTATACTATTTGCGTGACACTCCCATTTTTTATATCTAGCAAAAAAAAGCTAATTATTTTCGGTGTTTTAGTGTTAGCATCTTTAGCAGTTACTTATATATTTTATTATTATTGGTTAACCTCAATATGGTGTTTTTTTGCAGCAATATTAAGTTGTTCAATTTATTTGATGATAACAAGAAAGAACTAGTATGTTTAAAAAACTATTTACTTTAATTTTTATTTTTTGTTTTCCAATTAATGCTGCATATAAAGAATGCAGAATTGACATTCCTGCAGAGGATAAAGAATTTAAAGAAACAGAAGAATCCACTTCTGATAAAATTGTAAAATATAATTTATCTATTGAAAATCACCATATTGGTTATGATGATTTCAATCTATCTGCAATTGAAAGTATTACTGATAATATAATAATGTTAGTTGACTCTAAATCTCTTGTTAGATTTAAATTAAATGATGATAAAATTTATGAGGGATTTTATCTTCATAGTCAACATAATGCTAATCTTGTATTACTTAAATTTGATGATCACACTCTCATTTCTGCTGCAAATGATGTTATAAAAATATGGTCCATTGATCTGGATAAATTCAAAGACAACTCCTTCTTTAGAGAAGCATTAAAAATCACAGCAACTTTAAAATGTCCCCATGGGCCAATAAAAAATATAAAAAAAATAAATGATAAACTTATAGCTGTAACTACAGAAAATGGTCTCACTGAAATATTTGATATTTTAAAATATGAACATGTTGAAGTTGAAGGTGAAGAATCTGCTGAAATTGCTGGAGAAAAAGAATTAAGTGAAGATGTAATAAAAAAACAAATAATAGAATTAGAAAAACAGCTTCCAGAAAATAAATTTAAAGATAAAGATTATGAGGTTACACTCCTATTAAGAATGACAGAAGATATTTATGTCGCTGTTATAGATAATAACGAAGAATCCAGTGAACTTAGATCTTTAAACGTAGCGCATGCATGGAATATTAAAGAAAAAAAACTTTTATATTCATACTATAGTACAAATAATATAGAAAAATTATTTAAGATAAATGATAATACATTAGGTTATACAACAGGACTTAGACTTCATGTAATTAATATTAACTCAAATGAAATATATCACCATGCTATATATAGAATCATAAATATTCACGTCGTAGATGATGTTATTTTTGTATTGAATAAAGATCTAGACAGCTATAAAGGTTGTTGCTACCTTAATTGCTTCAAACCAGTTTATTCCAATGCACCAAAAATCAACACTAGACGAATTAAATGCTGTACAATTTTATAATTTTTTATATTTATTTTCAAACTGTTGATTTTTAAATAAAGACCGGTTATACTTATTTTATAATAAAACTATTATTTAGTTGATGGAGGTTAAAATGGATCTAAATCTATTTAAAAAGTGCTTATTTGTGTTCTTTATAGCTTCTTTTTCCAATCACTTATCAGCCTTTGGCGAATTTGTATGTAAAAACCTTACTTCGCAAAAACAAAAGGATAAAAATTTTCTATCGGCTGTAATCAGCGAGAATCTTGATAATATTAAGTATTATCTTAATTGTGGTGCTAATATTAATGCCATAATCAATACTAATGATTGGAGCAAACGGGATCCTCTTCCTTTTTATAGATATGGAAAACATACTATCCTTGATAGTGGAATTGCTCACTTTGATAAATATTCAGCTCTTATGTTAAGCAAAAATCATGATATAGTAGATTACCTAATAAAAAATGGAGCAGATATCAACTATGGATTTATGTGCTTCATCCATAAAGAAGATAATGATGAATATCGCTTGTATGCCGCAAACCAAAGTGACTTAGCTGATCAAGTGAAAATGAATGTAATAGATCACGCTATACTTGATTTATTTTTAGCTCTTGAGGGGGTTAAATATCATAATTTAATACTTAAAGTAGACTCATTATTAAAGGCTGGTGCAAGACCAAATAAAAAAACAATTAGTATTTTGAGAGAGAAGGTAAATGACACCACAATAGCTACATCTATTTTACGTTTTCTTAAAAATGATGATAAAGATAAAAGAATTCAATACACTCGTAAAACATTACATAATATGCCAAAAGATCTTATAAACTTAACGGGAGAATATATATCTGGTGAAATTCCAGAAGATGAGAATGAAGGTGAAGAAAAAAGGGGCCAAGAATAAATAATTAGTCTAAACCATAACCGTCTTGAACCACAGGCGCTAGAAAATTTTCTGTTCCCTTATAACGCAATTGGATTTTAGCAGCCAAAGGTCTACCATCTTTAGTAAGTAATAAATTAGGATCTATAGTCATAGCGCTAATATCAGCATTTTTATTTAATATGATATCTTTACCTATAGTGTTGCCATTAGCAAGTTTAACACCATCGCCAGGAGTTATATAATACCCTTTTTTGGTTTCAACAATCTGATAATATTTTTCTTGGGCCGTAGGATTATCTTTTAAATATGGCCCTTTCCAGTGTTCGGGATATATAAGATTCATTGAACCAACTTCTGAACCCGCAAATTTAATCACATTTAAGAAATCTATATAATTTTTTTCATGCTCAAAACCAAGAATTTGACAATTTTGATCAATCTCATCAAAAATTTTATGTAATTTTTGTATATCATCAGCAATAACATTATCAACAAATTGGGGTGAGTATTTCATAAATACCCAGATTGTCATAATTAAAAGAGCTAATAATATAAGAGATATAAAAATTGATAAAAAATTTTTATTACATGTTTTGTGCATAGTTTCTCCTTTTTGTAAAGGAAACCCATTCGTCCTTCGATTTCGTGCTACGCACTTCACTCAGGATGACTGGAGAGAAAAATTTCCTACTAACATTAGAAATTATTTTAATGTTAATAAAAATATATATAAAAAGAGAAGAGTTAATCAAAATAATTAAGTTTCATGGCTTGGCGAACCTTGGACATTGTATTTTCAGCAGTTTCAAGAGTAGTCTGTGTTCCCTTTTTAAGAATTTCCATAACATAAGAAGGATCTTTAGCAAATTCTTGTCTTTTTTGTCTTATTGGAGAAATAATGTTTTCTAAAACCTCAAAAAGGTATTTCTTTAAGACAACATCACCCAAGCCACCTTTTTGGTAATGTTCCTTTAATTGAGCAACTTTTACTTTATCAATATCAAAAACATCTAAATAAGTAAAAACAACGTTACCTTCGATCTTACCTGGATCTTCAACTCTTAAATGTCCAGAATCTGTATACATGCTCATAACTTTTTTGCGTAAATCATCAGAAGAATCAGATAAGTAAATTGCATTACCCAAAGATTTGCTCATTTTTGCCTTACCATCTATTCCAGAAAGTCTTGGCACTTCAGGGATTATGGCCCTAATGTTACTAAATACTTCAGTTTTATAAATATTGTTGAAACTTCGAATGATCTCATTAGCTTGCTCAATCATGGGTAATTGGTCTTCGCCGACAGGAACTAAAGTTCCTTGTACAATAGTTATATCAGCAGCTTGACTGATAGGATAAACTAAAAAACCAACAGGCAAAGATTCACCAAAGCCTTTTTGTATAATCTCAGTTTTTACAGTAGGGTTTCTTTTTAGCCTGTTAAGAGTCACTAAATTCATATAAAAAACTGTTAACTCTGCAATTTGTGGAATTAAAGATTGAATAAAAATTGTACTTTTATTTGGATCTATTCCAACAGCAAGATAATCTAAGGCTACTTGTAAAACATTATCCCTTACTTTTTGTGGATTATCATAATTATCAGTTAGTGCTTGGACATCAGCTATTAAAATATATTGCTTATATTCTTCCTGAAATTTTACTCTATTTAATAATGAACCTACATAATGACCCAAATGTAATGGCCCTGTTGGCCGATCCCCTGTTAAAACAACTTCATTTGACATAAATTATAGACTTTCTAAAAACAAAACACATAAAATCTAATATTATTATAAAAAATATTTAAATTAAAAAAAGAGGGTTTGCAATGGCACAATTATTAAATTTTCTACTTATATATAAATGGATCGACTTTCTAGAGATTAGTTTCTTGAGCGTTACTATATATTATTTTTCTTTATGGTTAAAAAGAGATGTACAAAAAAACCTAGCCCCAGGATTTTTTACCCTTTGTTCTATAATTATTCTTTCTTATGCGTTAGATATGAACAACATAAGTAATTTTTTAATAATATTTATGCCTTCAATATTAATGTTATTTATATTGGTACATCAGAATATTCTGCAAAAAAACTTTATTTCTATTAAAAATATAGCAGTTCCAAAAATAAAAAATAATAATTGGATTGATTTATTTATGAGACATTGCTTAAACTTGATGAATCAAAACAAGCAGATAACATGCGCTATTGAAGGAAGAGATAATTTAGAAGGGTTTTTAATAAATGAAATTAATATTAACACTCCAGTAAATAAAGAAATTATAGATTTAATAGTTAACAGCTCTATTTTTAAAGAAAACAAAATTGTTCACATAAATTATCAAGGAGATTTATTAGGTGTTAATGCAGTATGGAATACAAATAATCATACATTCTGGATATCTGAAGAAGTAAGAAATATTGAAATCTGGAAACAAGATTCTTTACTTTTTAGTTCAAAAACTGATGTTCTTGTTTTTAAACTATGTCCCAAAAAAAGAAACTTTGATATTATAGCCCAAGGCAAGATTATGGAAAATCTTGCAATAGCACCAGCGGTACAATTAATAGGAGATTTTATAAAAAAAAATATCAAGGATTTGCATTTAAGAAAGGATATCAATGAAATCATCAATAAAGAGTCTTCACCTAAACAACCTTATATATAAAATCATTGCTATTATTTTTGGATATTCATTTTGGTTAATATTAGCACAGCATCAAAATATTAGCATGACAATAGATATACCAATATGTTTTTTTGAGCTAGACCAAAATTTTGAAATTCAATCACCTGAAAAAATAAAAGTTACACTAAATGCAAAAAGATCTGAATTTTATAACTTGAATGTATTCAATGAAGTTGCTCATATAAATTTAAATCATATTAAAAAAACTGGAGAATATAATATACAATTGCTTCCTGAGCATATTCTTTTACACAATAAAATTAAGCTGTTAAACTATTTTCCATCTAGTTTAAATATAAAAGTTACAGAATCAAAAAAAAATATAAATACAAGATATTAAATGGAAAATTTATTTGGAACTGATGGTATAAGATCTAAAGTTGGTGAAGCTATCTTAAATCAAAATGATCTTATTAATATTGGAAAATCTATCTCAATTTGGGCAAAACAAAAAAATAGCATACCTAGAATATTAATAGCGTCTGATAATAGAATTTCAGGTCCATTGATAAAAAATTTAATAATTTCAGGTTTAATTCAATATAAATCAGAAATTACTGATTCTGGAGTATTACCTACACCAGCAATATATAATTTAGTAGAAAAACAAAAGCTATTTGATGTAGGAATTATGGTTTCAGCATCACATAATCCATATTATGATAATGGAATAAAAATTATAGATAAACACCATGGTAAACTTACCAAAGAAGATGAATTGCAAATATCACAGATTTTTCAACAGAAAAAATTTGATCCAATAGATTATGATAACTTAGGAAAACTATGGTATTCTATAAATAGGCTAAAAGATATATATAGAGCATCTGTAATAAGTTATTTTCAACCCAGTTTTTTAAAAGATTTTAAAATAGTTCTAGATTGTGCAAATGGAGCCTTCAGCGACATAGCTCCAGAAGTTTTTGAAAATTTTGGAGCAAAAGTCATTTCAATACATAATTTTCCTGATGGAAAAAACATAAACAAAAACTGTGGCTCAACTAGCCCATTTTCTTTACAATTAGCTGTTAAAGAACAAAATGCAGACATTGGTTTTGCATTTGATGGCGATGGAGATAGAATATTAGCCGTAAACAAACATGGTATATTAAAAGATGGTGACGATATAATTTCATTTTTATTAAATAATCAAAAATATAAAACTGAAGCTAAGATTGTAACCACTATCATGAGCAACTATGGCTTTGAAATTCATCTAAAAGAAAAAAAAATAGATTTAATAAGAACGAAAGTCGGAGATAAATTTGTTGTACAGGAATTAAAAAAAAATAATCTTTTAATTGGCGGAGAACCTTCAGGGCATATAATTTTAAGAGATTATTTAAATTCTAGTGACGGTTTGTTTGTAGCATTACGAATAGCAGAGAGCATAGAACAAACAAAAAACTTGGATATAACCTCATTTATAAAATTTCCACAGATAACTATAAATTTAAAAATTGTTTCAAAAGAAAATTTAGATAATGAACCTTTTTTTTCAATAATTAAAAAATATCAAAATGAGCTTGAAAGAGGCAGACTCATTGTCAGATATTCAGGCACAGAGCCGTTACTGCGTTTAACTGTAGAATCACCCAACATAAACCAAGTTAAAAACATATTATTAAAACTTGAAGAAGAATTAAACTTAGCTTTTATGAATTTTAAAGGAACAGATGAAAACAAAAAAATTACACAAGATATTAGATGAAATAAAATCTATATTTTTAAATGGATTTTTCACACTTATTCCAATTACCGTCACACTTCTATTATTTAAAACAACCTTTAAAATCGTATCAGGCTGGATTCATCCATTACATAAAATCCAACCTGCATGTTTGCAGAATATCCCCTACTCTGAGTTTATTCTTGTAATACTTTTTATTTTTTTAACTGGAATAATACTTAAATTTTTCATTTTAAAAAGATTTATCCATTTCATAGAAGAATCTATATTCGCTAAAATACCTTTATTGCGCTCATTATATTCAGGTATCAAGAGACTTGTTAACGCATTAACCCAAAAAGATCAAAGCAGTTTTCAAAAAGTAGTTTTGGTTGAATTTCCAAACTCAGGTACATATTCAGTTGGGTTTTTGACTGGCGAAGTTCCTCAATATTTAGCCCCCACTAAAGACAAAATATATTATAATATTTTTGTCCCACACACACCAAATCCCACCTCTGGATTTTTTGTATTAGTTGAAAAAGATCGTTTTAGAGAAACTGATCTTTCAAGACAAGAGGCTATGGCTCTAATCATTTCCGGCGGAATTATTAAGCCTGATAGATTTAACAAGTAGTTATTTTTTTTAAATAGTTGTCACAAATATAACATCTGTTATATTTAAAAGAGAATTCAATAATAGGGGTAGTAGCGAAGTGAGTAATAAACAACAGTTTTATTTTATGTTTTTATTTTATAAGGATACTTTAATGAAAAAATTAAATTTGCTTAATTCGCTAGTTTTTGTGTTGGCATCACAATCATCAATCAACATAATTTCAAGTGAAACCGATACTAACTCTTCAATAGCAAAGAAATATTTAACCAAGAAAAATGTTGCAATAGCAGCAGTAGCTGTAGTAGCTACCTATGAACTTGCAAAAGTTTATCAAGCTTTTGTTGCAAAACCTGAGCTAAAAAAACCTATCTCAGAAATAGCTGATTATGCTAAAACAATGGCAAAAGAAATTATTGAGTTAAACAAAAAAGATTTAAATAAGGTTACTTCTGCTATCAAATCTTTAGGTTCAACAATAAAAACAAAAGGCTCTCTCTATGGCAATAGCGCTCTAGGTTATTTAAAAACACCCTTTGTTTATGCTCAAAATAAAAGATTAGAATTGATACAAAAAGCACAATTACAAGATACTACAAGAAAGTTTAATAACTTAGCTGAAGGTACATCTAAAGTAGCAGAACTTAAAAGCAATCTTATTGATGTTTTAGATTCTAATATTTAATAATTTAGCTAACTAAATATTATAGCGCCCGATTAAACCCGGGCGCTTTTTTATTTCTTACATTTTTAATATAAGTAGATTATGTTGATTGCTCGCACAATTTTTTAAAATTGCGCTCGTCCTGATGCTTCGACAAGCTCCCGACTTCGCTAAAGCTTCGACGGGCAGGCAGGATGACTGGAGAGAATAAAATAATTTTTAGAAATCGACAACGGATTGGTATTAATGACAAAATATATATGTCTTTATTGGGTCGTAAATTTCGCAATCATTTCGCAATATTTCGCGCACCTTTCGCGAAGACTTCGCGTACCTTTCGCGCAAGGATTAATGAATTAAATACCAGGTAATAAACTTGCCAGTACCTTCAGATTTAATTAGACCTACTTTTTTAAGTTTAGCCAGTTCAAACTGCATAGTTCTACCAC
This sequence comes from Candidatus Babelota bacterium, assembly GCA_013286795.1. Lineage (GTDB taxonomy): Bacteria > Babelota > Babeliae > Babelales > JABDEC01 > JABDFA01. The sequence continues at coordinate 925 of JABDFA010000013.1, read as the reverse complement.
TTAAACTTGTATTCATACTATCCATAATTTGTTGTCTAGTCATTGGACCATCCTGCAAAGCTTGGATTATTTTTTGTTGTCTTTCTGTTAATTTATTTAAATATTTTTGTTCTTTTTTAACAACACGCAGAGGTTCTTTTAATGGCAATGTTACTGAAAAGCTGTTACCAATTTCTTCATATTTAGGAATGGGATTGCCTGCTTTTTTGCAGTTTTCAATCATATCAATTGTTCCCCTACCCCACCCTTCAATTTTTTTGCATAAATAAAATACACGAGCAATTAAAGGATTTCGCGGAATAGATGGATGCTCCTTGGGAAGCTGTTTTAGCTCTAATCCTTTTGGTAAAGCACCTATATTAGAAATATTTACCCTATCATCATAAACTGCAATAAACACAGATCCTCCTGGATGACTATAATCACGATGAGCCAAGGCATTAACAATTGCTTCACGCAAAACTTTATAAGGTATGGTTGGTGTTTCAACGCGTTCTGCTTTGCCTTCTTCTATGCGAGCAGCAACAGGTAAAGTGAAATGTAAAAAATCCATGGCCTTATCATATAAATCAAAAGCATTAGCTCTGAATGTTTTATTATCTAAAAATTCACTTTTATCTATTCCTTTAAACCTTGCTAACCTAATATTTGATTGCATAAATTGCAGATCTTCTTTTTTACAAAATAGAATTACTGCAGCATTTGTTAGTTTATTATTATTAATTAAGTTTAATTTTTTTAAAATAGTTGGGATACTTTCTGAAAGTGCTGATTCTGGCATTCTTTTTTCAATAACAGCTGTGCGAATAACCTCTTTAATTCTATTTTTATCTAGATCAGATATTGTACAGGAATTATTAGTTGATTTTTCCCATAAATCTTGATTGCTTTGATTGTACAGGTAAAAATATTCTTCTTTAGACAT
>JABDFA010000012.1 GCA_013286795.1 Candidatus Babelota bacterium | reverse complement strand
AATGTAGAACGACTTGTTGCTGCTGGTACTAATGTTGATGAACTCAATGTTGGTGGTGATACTCCCCTTTTTATTGCTGCACAATTTGGATGGGTGGCTACTGTACAAAAACTTATAGCTCTTGGGGCTAACCCAAATATCTGCAATAAAGATAATAAAACAGCTTATTATTATGCAAGTAATAAAATTGCATTTAACAAAGCAGTTGAAGCAGGGCTTAAAGAACGAGCTGAACGTATTAAGCGAATCAGGCAAGAAGTAAGTCGTTTTTCACCATTTATCCCTGAAATTGCAAATATTGTTTCTGAATACATATATGGTCCATCTACTGATACATCTGCAACCCAAAAATAAAAAAAAGGAATAATATATGGTTTTTAATCATAGTTTTTTACTTGTTTTAATGCTGCTTTGTGGGTGTGGTAAAAAAACTCCAACAAATACTATTGCTTCTAATATAAGTCAGGTACCTGTATTAAATCGTGAGCTATTAGAAAAAATGTATACGGAATATGTGTCTCAATTACCATACAAAGAAATAACACAAGCCCCATTTGTGATCACTTTTTCTGGAGTGCCTGGAATGGGCAAAAGTTTTATTTCTCAAAAACTTTCAGAGAAATATCAAGCTGTACGCATACGTAATGATGATATAAGAGACAAGCTTAAGCAAATGCCAGATATTGATGCTAAAGATCAGGAAAGAGCTTTGAAAGAATATCTGTTTTATATGTTGAAGCGTTATAATTTTCCAAATCGCCGTCTTATTTTGGATGCATCAATTGACCAAAGTTATCTGCAATTGTTTCCTTATTTAGAAAAACATAGTATACCTTTTTTAGTTATTAGGTTAGATGTCCCTCGAGAGATGATCGTTGAGCGCATTATACAGCGTGAGGGTGAATTAGCGCCGAATTATTTGAACCTATTAGACCAATGGTTCAAAAGTTATGAAGAATTTGGCAATAAGTATAAAAATTACTTTTTATTTAAAAATGTTCCTGGTGCATCTTTGGATGAACTTACATATGAAATTGATAATCAACTTAATATGATTTCTAGTTTTTAACTGTAAAGATTGTACTAACATCTATAAAGAAAAGTTGCTAAAATATTCTGATTATAATTTTGCTTAATTATTATTCAGTATTTTTTCTGCAAGTCGGCATTCAAATCGTTTAGCAATATCTAATGCTTTTGAGCCTAATGGAATAGGATCCATTTCTTTATAAAAAGAATTAGGGAAATCTCTTCTTCCAACTGATATAGTAATTCTATCATCAAAGAAAAAATTATTCTTTCCAACCGATATAGTAATATTTGTGCAAGCATTTCTATCTGATCCTGCTTGTAATAATATTTTAATCATTGAGCCGCTATTATTAAATACAGCTAACATAAGAGGAGTAAAAGTGAAGGCATCTCGTGTTTCTATGTCTGCTTTATTTTTAATTAATAATTTTACAGCCTCTATACAATTATTATTAACTGCATGCATTAAAGCAGTTCTTTCTAATTGGCCTTTAAATTCAATTTTTGCTTTAGATTTAATTAATAACTCAATTGATTTATAATGATTATTCAATGCAGCTAAAATTAAAGGTGTTTGTTCTTGATCATTTACTACTTCAATATTAACATTTTTAGTTAATAAAAATTTAACAACAGCTTCTTTTTGATGATTAAAAAAGGCATGCATAAAAGAAGTGTTGCCATTATTATCATAACTTTCTAAATCTGCACCTGTTTCAATTAATAATTTTACAATTTCAACATTCCCTTTGCTAGCTGCAACCATCAAAGCTGTATATCCATTTTCATAAACTTCATTTACATTAATGCGTGACTTTATTAGCGATTTTACCTTATTTATATCTTCAGATTTAATTGCCTTTATAAACGGGGTATCGTTTTCATTTATATTACTAATATCATCAACATATGGAGTGTTAGATTTCAATGAAAAGAAATAAGTACCCGACGTTATTGTTATTAAAAATAAAAACAAAATGTATCGGCTAGATTTTTCTCTCTTAGTGTATATAAAATTTGATTTATTCATAGAATCTCTAAATATTATTAATTAACAAAATACAAATTATGCATTACAGTCTACATGTTATGTATATTTAAATCAAATGCTTGTATAGGCAATAGTCTTTGAAGAGATTTCTGTCAGAGATTTGATTAAATTATACTGACTAGTTAAAATTCTGTAGCCTGGATAAGCGACGGCTGGACAGCTTCGCTAAAACTCCTTATGTTATTCAGATTTAAAAATTATGTTATTATTAGAATGAATATAAATAAAGCTAGTTTATTTATTGTAAATTGTTACTCCTTATTGCTTTATGGTGGGAAAGGTTCCGGTGAAATAAACATGATTAATAAAGAAATTGTTATCTGGGATAATGACGGAACTATAATGGGAGCAAAAAATCCGAATGATACTTCTAGTGGTTCAAAAGTCATTTTGCCAAATATTCATAATGTTATGACTAATAATAAAGCTGTACATATTATTTGTTCAGGTTGCAAAACTCCTGAAAGCGAGTTACAAAATTTTGAACCAGAAAATGTTATTAAGCGTTTTTTACTATTAATGGAACAGCTTCCTATTCAAGCAGCAGTATTTTCACCTGCTATTGGAGGTATTGAATGTTATATTCTTATAAAGAAACATTCAGATAATAATGTTATAGTCCGTAAAGCACATGAAGAAATTAGATATAAGCATTTAATTGGTCAATTTAAAAAACCAGGTGTTGGCATGCTTATTGTAATACAAGACCTTTTGAAAGAAGAATTTGGTCAAATAATGAGTACAGTCAATTCAATTATGATTGGTGATACATGGCATGATGAACATGCTGCTAAAACAATAGGTATTCCATTTCTTGATGCAAAGCATATTCATAATATGAAATAACAATTTTCTTAATCGGAGATTAGGATAAATTATGATGAAATATAAAGGTTATATAGCAAAAGTAGAATATGATTCTGATGCAAAGTTATTTCATGGTGAAGTGATAGGACTTAAAGACACTATAACTTTTCATGCAACGAATCCAGAAGAACTAGAACTTGAGTTTAAAAAGTCAGTTGATGTTTATTTAGATTGGTGCAAGGAATTGAGAGAAAAATAAGCACATTTATTTTTTATATGATTTTATAAAGTAAGATATCTCTTTAAATGGGACATCCAATTGAGGAAAAACTATGCAATTTTTAAGAAATATTCTGGAGAAACCTAATTGCATTTTACCCTGCCAATTGGCTTGTTTTGATATTTTTTGAGGATCTTTAAACCTAATTCCGGGAAATCTAAGTTCATCTATAAAAGGAATAAGTCTAAATTCGTCTATTTCAGCAATGTCATCCCAAGAAATATTACCGAAATGTTTAAACCATATCCCATTTTCTTGGCATATAAGCATTACTTCTCCTTGGACACTAAAAAGTTTTTTAATAGTTTTGTGAAGTTTTAAGATAATAAAAAAATATAATATTAGCGTGATTTTAAGTACCCATGAAAAGATTGGTTTATTTTGTAAGAAAATATAATCGATTTGGCAGAGCATTAGAGAAGCAACTACTGGCACTAAGATTTGCACGCTTATAACAAGTTTGTTGTTTACTAATTCATGACAAATAAGGGAATGGTTAGATGGGGTTTCCATAAGATAATCCAGTCAAATAAAATGATTATTGAATTTAATTAAAAAAGTTTACTTTTTATTTTATTCCAAAAAATGTTTTTTTTTGAAGATCTATTTATCTTATTTTCTAGTGCTAAAATTTCTTGCATTGCATCCAGTAATCTTGTATCTTCTTTATCCAATTTATACATTATATTATAATAAATTCGACTAGATCTTATATCACCGATGCGACAAAAATATTTACTCATAACATGTGAAAATGCCATAACTTCTGATATATGAAATGTATTTCGATCTGGATATAATTGTTGCAAGTCAATGCAGTTATTAAAAATAGTGGGAATTTCTTTATGCCGGTTTTCACTTAATGCTGTTAGGGCAGAAGATATATATCCAAATAAATAGTTAGGATATGTTTCGCGTAGTTTATCACTCATGGCAAGTCCCTTGTCTTCCTCGCCAACAGCATAATAACAAAAAGTAAGATTATTCATAATAACAGGATTGTTTGGATATTGAATATGTAAATCATTCAGTTTTCCAATTGCTATTTCTGGATGATTTTGCATCATTTCTATAGTAATTTTGCCTAATTCAGAGCGTAATTTACGATCATATGAGGATGTCATTGGTTCATGTGTGATTTTATAAGAAAAGATATGTAGTTTATAATTTTTATTATCATTTTTTTTAGTATCCATGTATTACCTTTTTAATCATTAAAATGGAAGTTCTTCATCTGATTTTAAGATCTCATTATTCAAATTAGGAAGATCTTGATTAACAAAGTTTTTGCTAAATACACATGTTATTTCTAAACATTCTTTTTCTGAATTCAAACAATCTCTGTCGCGACATTGATTGGTAGCTAAAAAATATAAATCTGCATATTCAGCACCTAAATAATATTCAGGTGGGCATCTACCATTTTGAAAATCTTCCAAAAATGGATCTAGAGGTTTTCTATATATCTTTTTTTTTGCATAACTCATAAGGAAATTATCCCTTAACGTATTTTTTAAAAAATATTGATTAAATTTTTATACCTATTCTGTTATAATTATAGCCTAATTATAGTCAATTTTGAAAAAAATATTAATTTGAGAAAATTGTATGAAAAAAATTGTATCTTTAATTGAAGACAAGAAAACTGAAAACAATTGTGAATGCTGTAAGAAATGGGGAACTGGCGATATCGTCAATTCATTAATTAAGCAAGATGTAAGATCAGATATGAAGAAGCAAAAAAGAGGCCGTCCAAAAAAACAAATAGAAGTATTTCTAGATAAAAAACATACAGTAATGAGTAGATTTTATGATCTTATGGATCAAAATATATCTGATGCAAAAATGATAAAAGGAATGGAGAAATTGATATCTGAAGATAGAGATTTTCTTGATCCTTATCTTACTATTGCTGATATTCTTTTTTCAGACAATAAAGATGAACAAGCTGCTTTAATTTTAAAAGAAGCTTATGAACGAGCATTAATGATAATTGTAGATGATCAAGGTCGATGGCCACAGGAAATACCTTGGGGATTTTTAGAAAATCGTCATATTATGAGAGCAATTGAGCGACAAGCTATTTTTTATTGGGAAACTGGCAAAATTGATGAGGCATTGTGTATTTTTGGCAAACTATTAAAAGTTAATCCGCAAGATAACCAAGGTGTTAGATATAATATTCTTGCTATAAGAATGAATCTTAATATTGACGAATGGGAAAAACCATTTGAAGTTCAAGAAGATGGAAAAATTATAGGATTAGATGGATTTAAGGTCTATAAGTGGTTTGAGGAAAATGCTCCTAAATTTGAAAATGATTTTAAATGGTTGTTAGATCTTTATAGATCTTGGGACGCTGATGCTTCATAGAAAGAATAATAAAAATTGTTAATAAATTGGTACAAAAATGTTAGTTCATCATAAAGGATTGGATCCAAAACGTTGGTATAAATTTTCACTTATGGAACAGCTTGCTTGATGTTGGTAGAGCAATTAATTCGAAAAACCAGAATGATTTGGGATATAGCAGGTTAGCTTTTGAACGTGCGCTAGAATTATTAGATTTAACTATATCTGATCCAAAAAATATTAAAGGTAGTCGTAGAGAAGTTCTGCGCGTACGTGAAGCATTAGTAGATTATTTTGTTGGTTCTAATCAATATTCTTCTACAGATAAATTATGGGAAAATTATTTTTATAATTTTAATTATGCAGCAGCTCTTGAGCGAAGAAGATAAATCAAACTTATTTTTTTCCATACTTATTATTTAAAGCAGAAGCAAATGAAGAACATTTATCATTATTATTTGTATAACCTAAAAAATCAAATTGTACGAACGTAGGGTGATAAGTAAGTGAATAATTAGGTGTCTTTCCTGTAAATGTTATCGAATCGAAAGTGCCTGAGATTGCAGATGAGGTGAGAATTTGGTATGTTCCTGATACAGCGCTTGGATCAAGGTCGATTTCTAAAGTACCAGCTAATGATGTAGTCCCAGTAACTGAAACTAAAGATGTGCCACTGGAATTGATTTCAGTATATACAAGACTTCCAAGAGTATTATTAATTGGGTCCGCTGAATTTAATGATAGACTACCCAAAGTAAGAGTACTTCCAGTGTCTGGAGATATTGTTCCAGAATTAACCAAGACATCTCCTGTCAAAGCTCCTGTTCCGCTTAGAGTACCTCTTTGTGAGCTAAAACTACTATTTCTGCAAACGTTAATTGATGAATTATTAATTTGTCCATTAACTTTAAAATTTGCATTGTTAATAGTAATAGTACCTTGGTAATCAGTGGCGCCATTATAAATAACGGTTCCATTTCCTTTAACAAAAACACTAGTTCCATCTCCGCCAAAACTAGTGTCATCAATAAATGCAACTTGATCACCAAGCGTCAAAAGATCATTGGTATCATTTGCCATGAATGTTAAAGAAGAATTTGAGCGTAAGAAAATGCTATTTCCTAAGGCTGATCCATCGGTGCCATCCGATCCACCTCCAGATCCACCAGTTCCATGTGTTCCAGCTTGCGTTGTACTATTGGATGTGTTGAAGTTAGTTGGAATTCCTGAAAATGCTTGTATTGTAAAATTCAAAGCAGTATCTACAAAGATTGCACCTCCCAAGCCACTTCCTCCACCACCTCCTCCACCTCCAAAACCTGCTCCATATGTATTTGCGCCATTTCCTCCGGAGCCTCCACCAAGATTTCCTGTGTCGATTCCTCCCGGGGAAGTTGAGCCTGGACCACCACCAGCGCCACCACCACCTCCAAGCGAATTGCCACCTCCTGCAGGAGTAGTGTTAAAATCATCAACTCCTCCACCTCCGCCGCCACCCCCAACTCCTCCTGAGCCGCCTTGTACAGTGTAAGTTGTATCATAAGCGCCTATGCCGGCTCCGCCACCACCTCCGCCTCCATAGCCACCACTTCCGGCTTGCCCGTCAATTGAATTTGTAGAATTTGTTGTTACAAATCCACCACCTCCACCGCCTCCTCCATCGCCTCCACTGCCTCCAGAAGGCATAGCGCTGCCTCCAGGTGGATTAGAGCCTTGAGGTTGAAGTCCATTTAATCCTGAGCTCCCACCGCCGCCGCCTCCATCAGGAGTTCCAGCCCCACCACCTCCACCTCCTGCATTAATTCCGCCATTATTACCTCCTCCACCGGAACCGGCAGTAATTGTAGGATTAGGACCATAAAGACTTCCATCTTGGCCTACGCTGTTATCTGAGCCACCATTGCCGAGATTTGTTGGTGAAAATGTTAAGCTTGCGCGTGATCCCAAACCTCCACCGCCGCCACCGCCGCCGCCTTGTGAGTCACCGGTGGAAAGAGTGACATTGCCACCATCTCCGCCAAAACCTCCTCCTCCAGCACCTCCAGTAATTCCATTGGTAGTAATAGAACCACCATTGCCGCTGAATCCACCACCACCTCCACCGCCCTCATTGCCAGTAGAAGAAGAACCTAAATAACTTCCTCCATTTCCGCCAATAGCAGAGCAGTTGTTTATCAATACATTCATCAAAGTGATTGAAGGGTTTGAGCCGTTTAAAAAGACCTGAGGCGCGTAAATAGCTCCTCCTGCACCCATGCCACCACCACCGCCTGAAATTCCGTCTCCACCGTTACCTCCTCTTGCAGCTAAGTTTTGAAAGATCATGTTTTGAATCGTCACATTTCCTTGTGGGATGAAAAATCCGCTATATGCACCGCTGTTGCCGTCAATTGTAACTGTAGGAGTAGAGCCTGGATTGCCAATTGTGATACTGACTGGATTCGAGGAATTGTTAATAATTGGTAGAAGCCCATTAAGTTGAATAGTCATTGGAAAATCAAAAACAATTGCATAATCATCCGGTGTATTGTTTAAATCTTGATTCATTGAATTCAAGCAGTTTCTTAAATCTCCTGGATCCCCCATATTCCCGGGGTTATTATCTGAGCTTACTGTTACATGTAATGTTGTTAAGCTATACACATAATGTGATATTAAAAATAAAATCCAATATTTGAATTTGAGCATAAAAATCCTTTAATTATTTTTTAGTATTATATTAAATTAAAAAAAAATTATTCAATATTAAAGTTTGGCAAAAGTGAAAATTCATTTTTTTGAGGAGTATAATTAGGTCTCATAGCAAATGCAATTGTTGCATATCGAGTTTTATCATTTTGAGCAACAATATGAGGAGTTGGATAAATTGAAAATTCTCTTAAAAAAATTCCGGGAATGAGTAAGATAGAATTTTGGTTTAACAATCTAGAAAACTTTCTTATAGGAGAATAAAAATCATTGATGGTTAATAAGGATTTATAAGAAGAAAGAAGAAGTGATTGGTTGTCTGTGCTATCAAGAAAAAGGGAAAATGCAGTTCCATCATAATGTGGACTTGTTGCAACGTAAGAGGGGAGATATTTGATTATTTTAAGAAGAATTGGAGGATGGTTATATTTGGAAGAAAAAATCGTTTCTAGACCTAACTCAGTAGCCACTTCAGTAAATATATTTCTATATGGTTTTTGAATTTCAAAACATGTTTCAAAGAAACTTACAATTTCAGGAATTTTATTAAATTCTGGATAATTAGAGCAAATAAATTCATGAAAATGGATTGAATAATAGAAAGAAATTTGGTCCCTCCCTTTTTTCTTTGATTCATCATAGAAACCAAAAAAATCAGTAGAGTAATAATTTCTATCTTTGGAGCGAATAAAACGTTCTTTTGCGCTGTATAATTTTTGTTCCCATGCTCTATTTGTTTGAAGAAATTCAATAAACTTCTCAAAGTTTGCATATAAAAAATCAAATTTTTCTGTTCCATGATTTTTATCACAAATTTCTAAATAACCTAACTCTTTGAAATGTTTGACTAGGTTTATAGAATATAAAGATTTCAGGTCAAATAAAAAAATAATCCATAGAAACAAAGTTTTTTGGATAATCATGCATTTATTGTATAATTCACTCATTTAATTTGTCAATTATTGATATACGTCCTGCGACAACAATCAACAATATGATCATTTACTATTCCAACTGCCTGCATATAAGCATATATAATTGTGGATCCAACAAAATTCATACCACGTTTTTTTAAATCTTTTGATATTTTATCACTAATATTTGTATTCGCTGGAAGATCTTTCATTTGTTTCCAATGATTTATAATAGGTTTATGATTTACAAAATCCCAAATGTAATTATCAAAAGAACCGAATTCTTGTTGTATATTCAGAAAAATTTTAGCATTTTTTCGAGTACTATAAATTTTTAGGCGATTACGAATAATATCTGGATTTTTACATAATGCTTCTAATTCTGTATCAGTCATAATTGCAACTTTTTTAGGATCAAAATTAAAAAAAGCTTTACGATAATTTTCACGTCTTTTGAGTATAGTTTCCCAACTTAATCCTGCTTGGGCACCTTCAAGAATAAGCATCTCAAATAAAAGTTGATCATCATGTACTGGAACACCCCATTGATTATCATGATAATCTGCATAAAATTCTTTACCTATGCCATCACCAAAACAACGCTTTTTTATTGTCGACATTTTTCACCTTTAACTAATTATAATCAATTTACTAGATATTTTATTCTACTACGTCAGAAAACCCCAAGCTTTTAAGCAGGGGATGAATGGCTTTGAAGAATTTCGCGCAAAACAACGGCTTTTAAGCCGTTGAACGCTTCATTTTTTAGAAAACCAAGGAATTAGTACACTTGTTCTCTTCTTGTATTCTTGATATGCACTATTATTTTTCATTGCTTTTTCAAGTAATGGTATACCTGTTACAAAAATGAGTAAGAAAGTTATTGTAATTGGTGCGATTATGCTAATCCACCCTTTAGGCACAGATAAAGCAAGAAAGTAAATTGACCACCACATAACGATTTCTCCAAAATAATTTGGATGTCGTGAATAGTGCCAGAGTCCTTTATCCATTATTTTGCCTTTATTATTAGGATTTTTCATAAAATTAAACAATTGCTGATCGCTAATTGCTTCCCAACAAAAACCAAAAATCCACAAAAGAATCCCACATAAATCAATTAAGTTTAAACCAGATATTTGGTTAGTATTTACTAAAAATACAGGAGTACTCATTATTGCAATCATTGTACTTTGTCCAAATACCCAAATTATATTGATTATTAGAGCTTTAAATCCTTGCCATTTCCATGAATTAAAACGAGGGTCATGTCCTGTATAACGTTTATATACATGAATTATAAGACGCCCTGCCCACAGAGCAATCATGCTAGTTAATATAATTTGACGCGGTAAAAAATGACTTAGAGTAAAAAAAGTATAAAGCGCTACAATTAATACTCCACCACCCCATGTAAAATTTGCAATGCTTGTATCTCCTTTATATTGTACATTAATTACCATACAACATAAGTAAAGTATAAGTATTAATATTCCAATGATAAAAATATTCATAATTCTCTCTTATTTAAAATTATATAATTTTTATTAGTTAACCTTGGTCATAATAATAAATGCAATAGTTTTAACCAGATAGAGTCCATGTAGATTTTTAGGAAGATCTTTTAGTTTAATTGTGGTATGCTTAAGAAAGTAATAGATTAATATGAATAAATAGGGGATATATGCCAAAAAATAGTTCGAATCAAAGACACAAGAATTCCAATAGTCGACAAAGACAGAATAGTAATACAAATTTTTCAAGAAGGTCCAATCAGAGGAATAACAATTCTAGAAGATCAAGCGTTTTAACCAAAAAATTTGATCCTTCTGTCTTTATTAAAAATGTAGAAGAACAAACAGCATCTATCGCTTATATCCCCAGAAATACTTTTTCTGATTTTTTAATTGAACAACAGATTAAAACAAATATCATTAATAAAGGATACGTAACACCTACGCCTATTCAGGACCAAGTTATACCTTTAATATTAGAAGGTAATGATATTGTAGCAACTGCAAATACAGGAACAGGTAAAACTGCAGCATTTTTAATACCACTCTTAAATAACGTTATAACCAAAAAAATAAGTCGAGTATTAATTATTACTCCTACAAGAGAGTTGGCTTGCCAAATTCAAGATGAGCTTAAATCTTTTAAAGAAAAAACAAATTTAACATCAATTTTATGTATTGGAGGTTTGAATATAAACTTTCAAATACAAGCCTTAAAAAAAGATCCAATATTTGTTATAGGTACACCTGGTAGATTAATTGACTTGGAAAAGAACAACGTGTTAAATTTCAACAAATATGATTCCATCGTTTTGGATGAAGTTGATACGATGCTTGATATGGGCTTCATTAATGATATAAAATATATCATTGCAAAGTTGCCTCAAAAACGACAATCTTTATTCTTTTCTGCAACAATACCTAAAGATTTAAAACCAGTAATGGATCGTTTTCTAAATAATCCTATTTCGGTCAGCGTTAAAACAAGACAATCTGCTGAAAATGTAAACCAAGATATAATAAAGATTAATCAAAGAAACAAGCTTGAATTATTACATGATTTATTGATTAAGCCTGAATTTAAAAAAGTGATTATATTTTCAAGAACCAAACGAGCAACTGATAAATTAGCAAAAGCATTAAAAGAGCGTGGTTTTCAAGCAGCTAGTATTCATGGAGATAAAACTCAAAATCAGAGAAAAAAAGCTCTTTCAAATTTTAAAGACAATGTTGTAAGAATATTATTAGCGACCGATGTTGTTGCTCGAGGTATAGATATAGATGATGTTTCCCATGTAATCAATTATGATTTGCCTCAAACATATGAAGATTATATACACAGAATAGGCAGAACTGGACGCGCTAATAAAATTGGTCAAGCAATAACGTTTGTTGAATAATAGAATTTTTTAGAAATAGGTAAATAATTAGACATATCTAATTTATATATTCTTTGAGTCAAATCAACTAGTGCAATAAAAGTATGGATAGAGGATAACATCACACTTATTTTATTCCACTTCAGAGCAGCCCTGTTTTCTTCCTCAAGATTAGATTTATTAACTATTTTTTGGCGATGTATCTTTAGAATATTATCAATATTTTTTTCTGATTCAGTTTGAATCGAAGCTATAACATCTTCTATCGATCTTATAGGAAATCCATCAGTTTTTTTAACTAAATAATTTATTGTTTTATCGCTTAACTTGAAATCAGGATCATAACTTTCATTAATTATCTTAATATTAAAATTTATGATTTCTCTTCTTAATTGTTCATCAGGATTCGGTATTTCAATTACATTAGAACCAAATCTGCTTAAAAAGGTTGCATCTAATTCTTTGTATTTATTTGATGCTACAATCACAAAAATATTTGATGTTTTCTTTATTTTATCCAACCATAGCCACAGCGCTTGTAAGGTTATTCTATACTGATGCATGTTTTCTGTAGAACCACTAATTGCTATTGAATCAATCTCATCAACAAAGATAACAAATCTCTTGCCTGCATCAAAAGTTTGTTTAAGAGCATACTCAAAAGTATCGTTTATTTTTTTTGGACCAGATCCGACATATGTTTCTACAGTGCTGGGACCATGGATTTCTAAAAATTCACTATTTGTTTCAGTTGCAATTATACGAGCTAAAGTAGTTTTTCCATTTCCGGGAGGACCATATAAAATTAATCTATTACGAAAATTATTACTAATTTCTTGATATAATGGCAACTTATTTAATTGTTTAATAATTTGATTTATTTTAACAGGAACAGTTCCACTAATTCCTTCAAAATTACACTTAACTGTTTCAAATTCATTTTTCTTTTTATAAAAATTTAAAAATGAAAAATCTAAACCTAAAATTGCAAATAAAGATCCCATTCTTAATAACAAAACAATAAATATGATTAAAGATTTTTTGTTTGTGTAATTAAACTGCATATAGCCCCTATATGTTAACTTATAAACTTTGATTCAGTATGACATATCTGGTTTTTTTATACAAATATTTTTTTGAATTTATCGTAAGGGATATAATTTTTTTAATGAGTTTTTAAATAATTAATTGGAACATTTATTTAAAGCCAAAAAGCTTACTCATTGGATGCCTGTACCTGAGTTGTCACAATCCTCCTAAGCCTCTATTGTTAATTTTGATTCTAATTCTTCTAATGATTTAATTATAGAACCTTTCATAAAGCTTGTAGTATGAGTGCCCTTGATAAATTCATAAAATATCTTATTTACATCAGTACAATCATATTCATAATCTACATCAGGAAATACTAGTTCTATATTATTTAAAGCACTTAAAAGTAATTTTTTAGCTTCAATTAAATTACCTTGCTTTAAATAAAATCTTCCTAAATCTAAATTGTTATATACATGTTTAGAATATAGAGAAATAGATTTTAAAAGAGTTTTTTCATACATATCATAATTTTTTTCTCTATCATAAAACCATGACTTAACATATTCTAACATGGATAGTTTTTGAAGATCATCGGTTTTAACTTGTGCAAATTTTTTAAGCATTTTCTGATCTATGTCACCCAACATAAAATGTTTTATGTAAGATAATAGTAATAAAGTATCTATATTATTACTATCTAGTTCAAGTATTTTATCTATTGCTTCAATGCTTTTAATATGATCATAAATAGGATAATTTAACTCAAATACTGCAAATCTCAGTAACATATCAAGATCTTTTGGATATTGATTTATATAATTTTCCAATAACCTTTCAGGTTCTTCTATTTTATCTTGTTTAAAAAGTTCATTGACTTTACTTATTATTATTTTTTTATCTGTATTCATTGATGATTCTAGGTGAAATTATATACTAAAGTTCGCTTTTATCAAAGCAATCACTCCATAAAAATCAAAATGTTCATTCAGGCCTAATTTATAACTTCAAGTTGCATGTATATCATTATCAATATAATAATACCATTTATTTACAAGCCTACCTCCACATTCTTTCCATTTTTCAACTAATGCATTAGTTGAAGGTGTACTATTGAAAAATATGTTTTCACTTTCATTTGAACCTAAAATAATCCTTTTTATTTTGCTTTCTACTACAATTGTATCCTTGTAATATAAAGTTCGCCAATTATTATTCCAAATCTCGACATCATTAGCTTCTAAGTATTTATTATCCAAAAGAAAATCCAAAGTTTCAACGGTTTCAGCAGCAATTTCATCAATATCATTAGTATCAAATTGTTGTTTTATAATCTCGGTGATATTTATTAAGCTTTGTTCTTTTTTGCAACAAGCTATGATTATTTTTTCTTTACTCTGAATTTTTGATAATAATTCTTTACGAGCAGCTTCTATACCCTTTGAAGATAATTTGAGAGCAACAAGCCATTTCCAATCATCATCACCAGTATTTGAGTATTTATAAAGACTATCAATTTTTGAAATAGTTTCATCTATAGGATCAAATGAGTTAAAACTTATCTCATTAACTTTAGATTTTTGGACAATATATAAGCCACTTTCAAGTAAATATCTGACTGTTTCAAGAACTTTATTTTTTTTGTCTTCTTTATTTTTAGGCTCAAATTCTGCTGAAACTGAGTTTATTATTCTAATTAGATCACAATATTCATGTAATCCCCAATTTAAAAATTCTTTTTTTATTCTTTCTAATTTTGTCATAGTATTATTTCATGTTTTAAATTTAATTTCTCTTATTTTATTTCTCCATTCATCGATCATAATATCAACAGTAGGAGGACCGCTAGAGGATACTGATCTAAGACCGATCGATAAATCTTCTTCGATATGTGCTATCAATCCACCAGCGATTTTTGGATGGGGTCGTACTAAGTGTTCTACATTACAAACCTTTACAATCTCATAAAATAGCTTCTCTGCATCTTTTAAACTACCTGATACCTCCTTAACAGCTTGGCTATCGCCAGAAGGACCTATCCAAGCTCCGTCTGGTTTTTTCAAAATACTTTCAATTCTTTGTAAAATGTCTTCACGTGATAGCCTGAAAGTTCAATTTCAGAAATATTTGGATTTGTAGAAACTCTTAATTTGTTGCCTAAAATATCAATGAAGTATTCTTCATTTTTTACTAACTCAAGTCTTTTTATTATTGATTCAGCAGGAATGAAAAATTCAGGGATTTTTGCGTTTTTAAGAAATCTTTTTAATCTTTCATTAGAAGCGATTAATTTTTCATATTTTATTAATTCAACATAATATTGTTTTAAGTTTGTAACATTCTCAATTGTTTCATTTACTGTAGTAGCAATATTTATTAACTTGGGATTTTGTTTAATTAATTCAATTGCTTCTAAAGTAACTACTGCTCCTTTTTTTAACCCTAAATTAATTAATTTTGTTGCTTCAATGCCAATTGTACCTAATGGTTTTAAAATTAATTCAGGTAAAATAATAAAATTAAGGGTCGCATCAGTTATTAAATATCCGGCAACTTCAAATTTTTCTGTAGTGTCAGCATTAATTATTTTATCTGTTATATTTGTTCCCACGTTTACTAAAATTGGTACTATAACTTGAGTGTCAAAGCGCGGTACAAAATTATTTATATTTTGATGTAATACATTAATTACTTTTTCTTTTAGATTAATTACTTCATGCTCAAGTAAATCTTGGTGAATAATTTTTATTTTTTCTAAAGAAGATGATAGGTTTTCTGGATTTATCTGATTTAATGACATACCATTGGTTATTTTCTGCATTTGTATAAAAACTTTAGAGATAGCAAAAATAACATCTCTTGCTAGTTCTGCAATAGCTGATTCTGTTGGGAAAATTGTTTTGCCAATCTCTTTAATGGTTTTTATTATTTCTTTACCTGTTTGAATTGGATGAATCAATAAATTTTTTAAAAAATCGCTATTAGCTATGATTGCATTTTTACATCCTTCAAAAAATGCTAAAAGACAATGTCCTGTATCAGCGCAATTATTTGCAAGTTCTAATGAACCATTATTATTTGCATTGCAACCAATATTTGCAAAATGAGCAGTTGTTAAAGCAAAATCCTGAATATTTTTATTGTTTTGGCTTTCATGCCAAATAGAAGCTGCTCTTTCAATTACATATAAAAATTCATGGTGTAGGCTGTTTTGTAATTGATTACCAGTGAATTGTTCAAATTGATTTATATCAATAGAATGTTTATTTAAAAACAATTGTGTTGTGGGAGATAGAGCATAATCTTTTTTTATTATTTCTTCTTTGTTGAGAATTTGTTCTAACTTTAAGGTTTTATTAAAAGGATTATATGCACATTTTTGAAATGTATTTTTTGGTTTTTCTAACCAGGCTTTTTCTATATCTTTACTTTTTTGATTAAACTTATTAAGTTCGCGCTGTTGTATTTCATGAGCTTCTTTAAAAATAAAATCATGGAATTTTATTTTACCGCCATTTTTTAAACTTAGACTACGATTTTTTGTAGCATTAAAAAAATCTTCGTTATTTGAATTTCCTAGATTTTGAGCTATTTTTGTTATGAAAAAATCATAAGATGGTAATTGTTTTAAATTATCTCTGTATTCTTGTATATAATAAAGATTGAAATTACAAAACAAATTTAATACATTTTTCTCGCGTTTAGAGAACTCGTTCCAATATTCACGAGATCTGCCTTTATCACCAAATTCTCCAACCTTCCAAAAATCAAAATGTATCATTTTAGGATAATTGCCATATTCCATTTTTTTGTTTAGATCTATCTCATGAAAATATAAACGCTGGAATAAAAGCATTCGATTTATTTCTTTTGTATAGGCTTGATTTTTGTGTCTTGCATAAGTTTTTTCAAAACGCTTATCAGCTTCTTGAAACTTTTGTAAAGCTGTAGGTTCTGATACAGTTGATTGCAAATTAAACTCTTTTTCATACAAGCTTTCTATTCTTGAAGTTTCATTTTCCCTAGAGTGATGGTTCTGAGTTATTTGTGATTCTGAAAAATTCTCATTTTTAGTATTTTTATGTACATCTTCTTCTCTTGCAGCTTCCCAGTTATTATCGTTGCGTTGTTCTGCTGTTTCTTTTGAATGATTATGTGATTCAGAATCTCTTATATCATTGTTGTTATTAGAATTGTTATTATTACTTGCAATGTGTGAGGGTGATAAAATTAGAATACCAATGCTATCTTGTTGTGGATAATCACATAAATTAGATTTAGAAAAGCTTATAATAATTAAGATTAATTTTAATTTAGATAGCTTCATTTTTTGTAATAACTAAATTTGGCTTGCGATTCATGTTTTCATTACTACTATTTAGATTGGATGATTCTATAAAAAATAAAAGATTTTATCAAATAATTTACTCTTATATTTCTGGTAATTTTAAAGTGTAAGATTTTATTTAAAAATATGCGCAAGTTATTGTGTTAGAGACTTAATTTACAAAATTAATAGATCTCAATGTTATTTTTGATAAACTTATTACAAAATAATTTTAAAAATCTTTAAACAACATAGAGTGTAATATGAATCTCAAAGTCCTTTTTCTTGCTTCAACAATGATTTTAACAATATCTATTTCTTGCGGACAACCTAAAGAAAATTCTATTGTTTATAAATATCCAAAAACCGGTACTGCGTTAGCAATGTTTGCGGCCAGTGCTTTGTCTGTGTATAAATATTATGATGATTTTAGATATTATAAACAATATGATCCTGCCTTAAAAGTGATTAGCTTAATAACGTGTGGCGTAGGTTTGATGTGTACAAAATATTGGATATATGGTACTAAAAGTTATTTTGAAAGTGCAAAATCTCAAATTAATGATAATAAAAAATTAATAAAATTTGTTGAGCTTTATTGTAATATTAATCAAGATTTTATGAGTGATTTGAAAAAAATATATAGCCAATATGATCTTCCATTGGCTTATGCTTTTTTGCACATAAAAAATTTAATTAAAGACTCGAATTTAATAGTAGAATGGCTTAATGTAGTTACTGAAGCCGATACAGAAGAAGAATTACAAGATGAAGCTAAAGAAATTTTAAAGCAATTTAATCCTAATTATTTTTGGAAATTGCATCAAATTTTATTGATTATAAAAGAAGACCCAAGTTTTTTAGCTCAAATTCAACTATTTGAGAATCAAGAAGCTGTTTATCAAATGAGACAAGCAAATTTATTAAGAGCAATTAGTAGAATATAGCTTTTGCAAAGTTTTAATTATATATACATGTCAAATAATACTGCTTATTTTATCTGTTAAAAAAATAGGTAATGGGTGTAGTGAATTACAAATTAAATTAATTGTTCATCTGTATATTTATGAATCTGGGAATATTATTGTGTATAGAAAAAAATCTAGATTATTAATTTTTTTAGTCTTTACGTTAGCTCTTCAACCAATTTTTTTTATTAAAAGTATTGGAATAGTTCCTTTTAGTGATCCTACTCTTCTTTCTTTGAGTCGCATTCAAGTTTTAAGCCATAGGTTTTTGGTTTTTTGTGAAGAGCATTCTGCTTTTATTCATTCTATTTCTCAAAAATTGCAAAATTCCTTTGCCTCAGAATCTGGCATAATCGCTCCTCAAGGTCCAGCCAAAGTACATAAAATTGTAACTAAAACTTTAGATGTTTCAATTGTTGATGCTTCGGACAATTTAAGTTGTAGCCGTCAAGTAGAAATTATTAAAAATATAGCTCCAAACAGTCATCATTCTGTTGAATTAAATCCAGTTAACCATGAAGTTGAAATAAATAGTCAAACTTCAGTAATGGAGAAGATATCAAGTATCTCAGTACCTGTTGAAAATTCCTTTGATGTTGCCAAATATAAAGAATTAACTAAATCACTAACCGAGCCTATTCAATTTGATCAAAAAACTAGACTAAGAATAAATGCTGATAGAGCTACTGCACAGATGCAAGCAGAAATTGAGCGGGAATTAATACGACAAAAGGATAACTTATCATCTTTTAGCGTGGAGATTGGAGCTGGCCGTAATAGATTTTCTGAATTTAGCATGCCTGTCGAGCAACAAATGGATAATGTGGCGTATTTAGAATTTATGCAAAATTCCGAACAAGCTAATACATATTTAAATTATGTAAATGACTTTTCTAAAATTTTATTAAAATCTAATTCTACAAATCCTATAGAAAGATTGTTGGCTAAGTTAGAATTATCAAATTATGAAATAATTTACGGACCAGCAAGAGAGTATATGGTAGATGTAGTTAGTTGTGTAATGAAGGAAAACTTCGATTCAAAAACAGGCAAGTTATATAATTTTCGTGAGAAGGCTGAAATAGCACGAGATATTGCATATTTTTTGCAACAGATTGGAAATGATAAAGGCATTGTTTCTTTGCGTGAATCAGTTCAACAAAATCTTGGTCAAAATAGTAATCATTTAATATTTAATAATGGTTATTTAGATTCAAACTGTCGCAAGTTAGGTAAGTTATATAAATCTTTTAATTTAGAGAAAGTTCAACAATCTAATGGTTGGTGGTTCTCTGGTTATGAAATAGATGGGAAGTCAGTCGAGCGTAGATGTTTTTCTTTTAATAAAGATTTAATAAGAGAGTGTTCTTATAATAAGAGTTTTATAAATGACATTAATCAGATTAATGAGTTTCTAACTAAGTATGATTATCATTCTGCTAAAAAATTTGTGGATAACAGTACAGATTTTAATTTGAAATTTTGGCGAGAATCTCTTTTAAATGAAGTATTTACAGAAAATGGTGTTATAAAGGAGTTTATAAATGACCCGCTTTATAAAAGTGCTTCAAAAGATGAATTGATAGCCTTGCAAATGAATACCGAGATTAAAGATAATTGTACTGCTTTGCAACGTTTTAACACTGTTCTTGCCGTAAGAAATGAAGCAAAAAATAATTATCAGTTAAAGTATGTAAGAAGTTATATTTCAGGTTCATCTATTGAAGTAGAGAAAGCCCTTTATTCTTTAATGGATCCGATTATTGATACAAATGGTCAAGTTGATTTAAAAGCTAGATTTGATTTGATTATACAGTTTGCTAAAAGCGAAAATAAAGAGTTGGCTAATGCTTTCGCGCAAAATGGAATTCTTAATGTTTTTAATAATGAATTTGCCAATAAATGTCGTCAATTAAATGCAAGCAAATCTGCAAGCGCAGATTTCATAGATCATGCCAACCAAATTTTGTTTTATAATGATTATTATGCAAAGGATCCTGCATTGCATAGTAAAGTTACAGAAGCTCAAAAATTATTTTTAAAAACATTTTCTAATAACACTATAAATCAAGAATCATTCTCTAAGTTAAAATCTCTATTGTCTGATATAGCAAATCCACCTGTTCAATTGCAAAAAACTGATATAGCAATATCAAAAATTGAAGAAAACCAAAATATTTTACCTAAATTATTACAAGAATCTGTTGAAGGTGAATATTCAAACGCTATAAGCGCTGCTGAAACCCTTGCATTGATTTGTGCTATTGAAAATGAATTAAATAAACAGGCAGGAATTCAAAAAAATGATTGTTCTAAAGTTCCATCAAATCTGCCAGTTCCTAATAATTCAGGAAATCCACAAAATCAATTTGATCCAAATGACCCAAAGCATACAAAAATCAAAGCTGAAAGACTTGCAAAAATAAAAAAAGCAATAGAACGTTTTAATAATTGTGAATATTGCAAAAAGAGAAATATCAAAATTGAGAATGTTGAAGACTTTACTCATCATGCTACTCATGGAGGCGTCAGAAGAAGCAAGCCAAATGGGTTACATTTTCATAAAAAGGGAGATCCTCATTGTTGTTTTGATATAGCATCAAAAAAAACACATGGAAATGGTTGTGAAAGTTCCATTTCTGTTAGTTATATGGGTAGATCTAAAGATTCTACTCTATTTCCAGAATCTTGGGATGTTGATACAATGCTAGATAAATTAGTTGATTGGATGGAAGCAAATCCGTCTGGAATTACAAGTAAGCTAGATCATGGCGATATATTAATCAACGTAGAATCACCTTGCTGTCCCAGAAATATTGAAATTCTAGTAGATGAAGTCACTGGTATACCTGAAAGTATATATCCCAATGCTTCTAAATTAAATAAATTAACCCCAGATCAACTAAACTGTTCTAGTTGTATAACACAAATTATTTAAGGAAATCCATGTTTTACTTGATAGTTAAAAGAAATAAAAAAGAAATTATTTCCAATCAACAAGGAATGGAAGCATTATATCAAGTGTTAATTAATGATGTACAAGAAATAAAAAAAATGATTACATCTAGCCTTTACAAACAGGAAACGGTAAAGAATAGCTTTGGAAAAGAATCATTATTAGTGTTTCAAACTCAAGATATATGCATAAATTTAATTAATCGCAGATTTATAGAATTAAAAGACTTAACTAGTAATGATAAGTTCATTAGTTCTATATTAAGTGAGTATAATTATTTTTTAAAATTACTCGATGACTGGGACAAGTTTAATAATGATGAATGGAAACAATTTATCATTTTATTTAACGGAGAAAATTTCATATTAACCCCTATATATAATGACAATAGTGTTTATGTTAAAAACATAATTGAGAAGAATAAAAATAAATCATACTCAATTATTTTTTTTGACAGAATAGAAAATAATACATTTGCACATCTTACTACTAATAACCCAGCATTATATTTAATTTGTTCTTTGTTCGGAGAATCCACATTTTTAATTTACGATCTTGATGAAATAAAAGAATTCGAGAAATCTTCTGACTACGGAATTAGTCATGAACGCATTTCTATTAATTATTTAAATGATAATTTGATTGAAATTGCAGATAATAGTCAGAAATTTGATTATAAAATAATATTAATCAAAGAAAATTTTTTAAAAATCGTAAAAGAATGGCATGATTTGCAAAATGAATTCGATGTTTATGATACATTCGATCTAAAAAAACTTAAGTTAACATATTCCAATAATATAGTGGATTTTGACTATGAGCTAGATCCAGACATAATCAAAGAATTAGCTGAGAAAAAAATAAAACGCATGAAATTGTAAATTATTTTACACGCCTAACTCAAAAATAATAAAGCCTGGTGATTTATGAATGAAAAATTAATTACATCTCGTCAAGCATTTGAAGCAATGCAATTATTCTTAGAACAGTATTATGAAAGGATACCCTCAGATGATATAGCTGCAATATTATCGGATTTGGAATTTGTCAATTATGACACTACCGCAGATCCAGCTGCAATTTTAGATTGGAATGATTATGTTAATCAGGTTGTTAAATTCTCATCCAATATGGATGAAGAAATTGATAATTTAAAAAAAATGATTAGTGAAGAACCTAATAATTCTTCTTTGTTAATTAAAATGGGAATTTTATATTTTATCTATAAAATACCTAATGAATCAATAAATTTTATAAATAAAGCTATAGAAAAAGATAAAACTAATGCTGACTATTATTTTTGGTTAGCAATTTGCTATCTTAGGCTTTTATCCGATTTTAAAAAGGCTAAAGAAGTTCTTGAATATGCTTTAAAAATTGATCCAGAAAATGTAGCTTGTCTTAGTAAATTAGCTATAATACAAATGTATTTTGGTAATGATGATGTAGCAATGAAACTTATAAATAAAGCCATATTAAACGCACCGGATTGGATTATTCCAAGAAAAACATTCATTACTTTACTTTTAAGGGAACAAAAACTTGATGTTGCAGAAAATGAGGTTCTTTCAATTATTAAAATGATTAAAGATCTACCTCTTCCAGATGATATAATAGAAAGATATTTTGAGCAAAACATTACAGGAAGAATAGATCCTAATAATCAAAAATATTTTGAGATGCTTTTAAATAACATACGAAGTCGTCCTCATAATTAAAACTTAAAATTTAAATCTGTCTTCAAATAAATTTGATAAGTCACTTGTGATTATTAAAATAGGTATAAAAATAGTACAAAAAAGCTTTGAGTGATAAAATCCCTTATGTTTTATTTAATAATTAATAAAAGTAAGAGAAAAATGATCTCCAATCAGATAGGTTTTGAGACATTAGCCCATATTCTCGATAATGATATTGAAAAAATGATAGAAAATATAATTTTTACATATACAAAAGATTCATTAGATTATTTCAAAGAAGAAATATTGGCTATATTTCAAAGTCCTAACGTAGAAATAAATTTTATAAATCGTAAAATTATAGAATTAAAAGATTTAACAATTAATGATTATTTTATAAGTTCTTTATTTTGTAATTATGTTTCTTTTTTGGAACTTCTTAAAAGTTGGCAAAAATTTAAAAATGATGAATGGAAACAATTTTTATTTTTATTTGATGGTGATATTTTTGTGTTAGTTCCTATATACAATGATAAAAGTGCTTTTTTAGAAAATATCATTATTAGAAGTAAGAATAATTTTTATTGGTCATGTTTTGTTAATAAAATTGGTAATTCTACTACAGCATATCCTTCTTCCAACAATTCATCCTTAAATTTAATTCCTCTTTTATTTGGAGAACCTACTTTTTATATTTATAATTTGAATGAAATACAAGATTTTATGAAACAAGATTCAGATTATAGTATGGGTTATGAGGATATTACAATAAGTTCTGTAGAAAATAATTTAATAGAAATCAATAGTAATGATGAAGACTTAGATTGTAAAATAAGGTTAACAAAGAGTAATTTTTATGAAATTACAAAAGAATGGTACGATTTATATGACGAATTTGGAATTTCACAGGTATGGGATCTCAAAAAACTTAAAATAACTTATTTTAATAATGAAGTTAGTTTTGAATATGAACTTGATCCAGATATAATAAAAGAATTAGCTGAGAAATAATAAACCAATGACTCTAATGACTAAAGAAGATTACCAAAAAATAGATGAATTAAACAAAATATTAGAGAAAGATCCTACTAATATCAAAGCTTTAATTCGTAAGGGTTATATTTTTTATGATGGCACAGAAAATCATGAAGCAGAAAAGGCATTTGAACAAGCTATAAAAATTGATCCTAAATGTACAGATGCATATTTTTGGTTAGCAAAATGTCTTTGGAACTACTGTGAATATGAGAAAGCAATTGTAGTAGCAAAAAAAGGATTAGAAATAGATTCCAATAGAGCAGATCTACACGAAATGATAGTTTGGGCACTTGGATCTCTAAAACAATACAATGATGAATTTCTATATCATGTAAAAAAAGTTATAGAACTTGAACCAACTTGGATTACTCCAAAAGCAGATTTAATAAGAGGCTTAATAGCTCGAAAAGAATTTGATTTAGCCAAAAAAGAAATAGATGAAACATTTAGGCATATTAAACTAATTCCTGTTCCCAGCGATGTTATGGAAAAACATTATGAAGGACTAGTAACAGGTAGGAGCAGAGACAATTGGAAAGAAAAATTAGAAAATTATTTGAAGATTATAGAAAATAAAAAATAACCCAACTTTAAACAAATTATTAGATTATTAGATTTTTATTATGATTTTTTACCTGCCTTTATCGCAATAATAATACCAATCACACCAACAGTAATTCCGATTGCAGATAAAGACAATTGAATAATATCTCTATTTTCTTGCCATTTTTTAGACAAAGTTTCTTCTTTGGCTATATCTATTGGTTTTTGCCTCTCTTCTTCAATTAACTTTTTAGTAGATATATATTTTTGTTTTGGAAGTTGGTTTCTTTCGGATATAGCTGTGATAATATCTTCTATTGATCTTATACTTAAATCTTTGGTTTTATTAACTAAAAGATCTATTTTTTTAGGTTCTATTTTAAAATCAATATCACCTTCTTTATTAATATCTTTAATAAAATAATTTATTATTTCTCTACGCTTTGCATCATCCGGATTGGGAATTTCTAATGTTTTAAACCTATTAGCAAAAGCTGGATCAAGATGTTTGAATTTATTTGTTGCCACAATTATGAATATGTTTTGATTTTTTTTCAATTTGTCTAACCACATCCAAAAATGAGCAACAGTTAATCTGTATTGATGGTAATTAATAGTGGTATGATTTGATGCAAAAGCCTCTACTTCGTCAAATAAAATAACAACCCTTCGGCCGGTATCAAAAGAAGTTTTTAAAGCACCGTTAAAAATTCTATCTATTTCTGCCGGACCAGAAGATTGATAAGCGTTCACTATAGAGGTAGATGAGATTTCTATAAACTCACTATTTGTTTCTTGAGCAAATATACTTGCTAATGTTGTTTTACCATTTCCGGTTGGTCCATATAGTAATAATCTGTTTTTAAATCTGTTACGTATAGGATAATCTTTAGGTAAATTATTAAATAGATTAATGGTTTGTTCTATTAATGCTGGAATAGTTCCACTTATCCCTGTAATTATTCGAGGGCTATTTATTGCAGTATTTTCTTTTGTATTTACTGAACTCATTGTAAATATGTGGCTGCTTTGAGCAATTGCATAAATTAATATAAATTTTAATGTCATTTTTTATTCCTAAATATTTATTATAGTTTGTTTTAAATTTTATCGTAGTTTAAAATGTTATTATTTCTAAAATTAAGTTTATATGTCAGGTATGCTAATGCTAATGAAGCGCTACCCAGAAATGTGTTATAAATTGTATTATATTTTTGAAATTTTTCTGCAGATTTTTTTTCTTCATTGGGATTGAGTTCTTCTACTGGTTTATTTTTTTCAGCATTGATTAACTGTTTTAACGTGCAAGGACTTTTTTGTTGGAGTGAATTTATAATTTCTTCTATTGATCTTATGCTTAACTGATTAGTTTCTTGAACCAATTTATTAATTGTTCTTTTGTTTAATTTAAAGTTTGGATCAAAATCAGAATTAATTTTTTGAATGAAATAATTTATTACTTCTTCTCGCATATATTTGTCTGGGTTGGGAATTTCTATTGATTTAAATCTAGATGCGAAAGCAGGGCTGAGATTCTTGAATTTATTTGTTGCTACAATAACAAAAATATTTGAGTTTTTCCTTAATTTATCCAACCATAACCAAAAATGTTTTACCGTTATTATATATTGATTGGTGTTATCTATAAAATTATTTCCAGCAAAAGTATCTACCTCATCAAAAAAAATAACCACTCTTTGACCTTTTCCAAAAGATTGCCTTAAAGCATCGTTAAAAATTTTATCTAATTCTTGAGGACCAGATCCAATGTAAGCATTTACAATACTTGAAGATGAAATTTCCATGAAATGGCTATTTGTTTCTTGTGCAATTATATTAGCTAATTTTGTTTTACCATTTCCCGGCGGCCCATAAAGAAGCAATTTATTTTGAAAATTATTTTTTATATTTTCATGTAAGGGTAACTTATTAAGTTGATTTATTAACTGATCTATACTTGCTGGAATACTACCACTTATTTCGTTGAGGTTTCGCTTTATTACAGAAATCTTTTCTTTCGAATTAAAAAAAGGTATTCCAAAAACACAATTATTTTGAATTATTAAATAGATAAAAAAAATTTTATTATAGTATGATTTAAACTTAGTAGCTTTCATAGGAATGTCCATATAGCTTGTTTTGATAAATACACTGTTGCTTCTATACGGCTTCTTTTCTGATTTGATAATTTTATAAAAAATAAAATAAATTATCAAATTAATTCCTAATTATATCTTAAAAATAGACATTATGAGTAAACTTTGTGGCTATCCAATTTAATTTATAAGAAAAAGTTTGTTAAGGCAAAAATTAAACTGCAGAATTAACCGATCAAATAGGGATAATTTTCAAATAAATTTTCAAATAGAAACAAATTGTTGTTTTTTTACATATCACTTTGATAATATCAAAAATAAGTTAGATTAAATTATTTAAAAAAAGGGTAAAAGGGTGTTAAAAAAGGTAGTTTATATAAAATTATTTCTGATAATTTTGGCTTTCTTTCTTGTGCAGAACCTGATTTGTGCTAAAAAGAATAAGTCTAGTATGTTTCAAAAGTGCGAATTATCAGAGTGAAATTTATATTGTAAGAAAAATTATATAAATAAAGTGGTTTTTTAATTGACATAATATGGTTATTTATTACTATTATAAATAGTTGTAATTTAAGTGGAGTAAAATTTAATTATAGGAGTTTTTAATATGATTTTTAATAAGTTAACCCAACTTTCACTAATTTGTTCAGCCTTGACCATTTTTGGTGTAAAGGCAATGGATTCTTTATCGCAGGATGAGTTGAATACGCAACTTATTGACCAGATAGATGATGGTAATTTAGTAGAAGTTAAAAAATTAGTTGACAGTAAGGCTGATGTTAATTCCACAAATGAATTTGGCTGGACTCCTCTTATGACAGCTTCTCTTATGGGTAAAGATGATATAGTAGATTACTTATTAAAAGAAAAAGGTGATGTTAATGCACAAAGTGCTAGAAAAGATACAGCTCTAATTGCAGCAGCAAAAAAAAATAAGTTAAATATTGTTGATCTGCTTTTATCTGCTAGCAAAGATAGTATTGATGAATTAGATGGAAGTAATCGCAGTGCTCTTATGCATGCGTCTTCTTTTGGTTCTCCTGAATTAGTTGAAAAATTAATAAAATCAGGATCTAATGTTAATATTCAAGATAAGGATGGAAATACACCACTTATGTCTGCTGTTAGTGCTGGTAGATTTCCAATAGTGAAAAAACTAGTTGAACTAGGTGCTGATATTGCTATAGAAAATAATGAAGGTGAGATGGCTATAGATTTAGCGAATTCTAATGATTATTCAGAAATTGCAGATTATTTAGAAAAAACTCTAAAAGAACAAATAAAAAGAAAAGCTGCTATTTCAAGAGCTTTATCAGAAAACACTAATTTGCCTGATGTTATTTCAGATATTATAATTGGATACGATATTTAAGATTTATCTTCAATTTCAGTATATCCACAACTAGTATCAGAACAGCGTATTTTATCTTTTTCTCTAACCAAGAATGGTAGCTTACATTTAGGGCATGGTTTTTCAACAATCTCTCCAAATATAGCAAATTTACATTTAGGATAATTGCTACATCCCCAGAATGAGCCACGTTTCCATTTTCGTTTTATAATATCCCCTTTTTTACAAGAAGGGCATTTAAAACCGGCAGTTTCCTGATGAATATATTTACATTCAGGATATCCTGAACAAGCTTTAAATTCACCAAATCTACCCCTAACTAAACGTAAAGGCTTACCACATTTTGGACAAGTTTGATCAAGAATTTGAGCCTCTTGCTTTTCAACCATTTGGATTTTGCCAGATTCATCACGAGTGAAGTTTGTTGTGAATTTACATTCTGGGTAACCTGGACAACCTAAAAATTGACCAGATTTTCCAAAGCGTATAATAAGATTATGTTGTTTACATTCAGGGCAAACAATATCAGTTGTTTCGGTCATTTTAGTTGCGGTGCCCTTAAATTCTTTTAAATCTTTTTGGAAGTCTTTCCAAAATTCTCGTAAAACAAGATCTCTTTCCAATTCACCATGGGCTATTTTATCCAAATCTTCTTCCATATGGGCAGTAAACTTAATGTCCATAATTTTGGGTAAATTGGTATTTAACATTTTAGTTACAGCAAATCCAAGTTCTGTTGGTTCAAAACGTTTTTTTGTATCAAGTTTAGTATAGGATCTTGCTCTTATGGTATTCATAATAGTTGCATAAGTACTTGGTCTTCCTATGCCTTCTTTTTCTAATTCTTTTACTAATGAAGCTTCAGTATATCTTGCAGGTGGTTGAGTAAAATGTTGTTTGGGTTCAACTTTTTCTAACTTAACTTTATCTTTTTCTTTAATTTCTGCAGGTAAAACCACAGTAGCCTCTTTGTCTTCTTCTTCAGGGGCATAAACTTTTAAAAAACCATCAAATATTAATGTTGAGCCAGTAACTTTAAATGTAAATTTATCACCTTGTATAGTTACTTGTCTTTGAGCATATTCTGCGCTTTCCATCTGACAAGCTACAAATCTTCGCCAAATAAGTTCATATAGTTTAGCGGCATCAGCAGTTAGGTAAGGTTTTACTTTATCTGGACTTAAGCTTATATCCACTGGTCTTATAGCTTCATGAGCATCTTGGGCATTACCTTTCTTTTTAGCATAAACATTGGTGCTTTTTGGCAAATATTTTTTCCCATACTGACCTTCTATAAATTCTCGAGATTGTTGTATTGCAGTATCTGAAATTCTCAAAGAGTCTGTACGCATATAAGTTATTAAAGCGATTGGTGCATTTGGATCTTCCAGTGGAATACCTTCATATAATTTTTGGGCCACTTCCATAGTCTTTTTAACAGAAAAACCTAATCTGTTGTATGCAGTTTGCTGTAAAGTACTTGTCATGAAAGGGGCATAAGGTTTTTTAGATCTTGTTTTATCTTGAATTGATTCTATTATATATTCTGCTTTTTTTATTTGATCAACAAGCTCTTTTGCTTTCTGTTCATTATTGATATCGATTTTTTTATCATTAACTTGGGCTAATGTTGCTAAAAACGTAGCCTTATTGTGACCAAATAAGCCATCTATGGTCCAGTATTCTTCAATTTTAAAATCTCTTATTGCTTGTTCCCGATCACAAATCAATTTTAGGGCCACTGATTGTACTCGTCCTGCAGAAAGACCTTTTGTTATTTTTCTCCATAAAACAGGGGAGACTTCATAGCCTACCCATCTGTCTAATATTCTGCGTGCTTGTTGGGCTGCTACCTTTTGTAAATCTATATGTGAAGGGTGCTTAACTGCTTCTGAAATTGCAGATTTGGTTATTTCATTAAACGTGATTCTAAATATTTTATTGGGGTCCAAAACTTTCTCTATTTCTTGACCTATATGCCAAGCTATTATTTCCCCTTCACGATCAGGATCTGGTGCCAAGAATACGGCATCACATTTTTTAGCTTCTTTAACTATGTCTGTAATAACCTTATCCTTGTTTTCCATAACCACATAGTTAATCTTTATTTCACCTTTTTCAGGTATGGTTACACCAAGAGTACGAGTAGGTAAATCTTTAATATGCCCAATTGTGGACATTATTACGAAATCTTTACCTAAGAATTTGGAAATTGTTTTAATTTTTGCCGGAGATTCTACAATTAATAGCTTTTTCATGATTATCTTATCTTACACCCATTTCTTTTCATAATCTATCCCAAATAACATCCCTATTTAAATTCATCTTTAATAATAAGACAATTATTTTCTAAAAGTCAAATACTTTTTGATATTCTATAATAAAAGGTTGTTAAAATAAGGTTGTTATTTTGCAGATAGTTAGATTGATTTTCAACTAAAAAATAGGTTGTTTATATTTTAACCCCCATTAAGCCATGACTACATTACATAATGTTGTTCTATTATTGGACTTACCGGCCTTTCTACGGGTTTTATTGTAGTAGGATATGAAGATATAGGTTCTACTTTTAAGGCTGAAGAGAGTTGTTGTAAACGTGTAGGAAGCTCGGAGTGTATGTCTATGCCTGGGTATTTTTGTTGTAATTGAGTTAAATCTTGTTGGAATTTAGATATATTTTCTCTAGTTGTCGGATCATATTGTTGTAATGGTTGGGCTAATGGATTTCCTATTTCACCGATACTTAATACTTTAGAATGTTCATCTAAAAAACTTTTTATATCTGATTGACGTTGTTGTGGATTTGGTTTGGATGCCTCCTCTAACATTTGTAATCTTTTTTCACCTCGTAAACGTTCTTCTTCTTGGCCCTCTTCAAGTGTTTTTCCTTCAAAAAAACCAGGACTTGATTTTGTTTTATAATCTCTTATTACTTTTAAGTTATCTTGCAGTCCTTTGGCGAGATTAGGATTGGAAACTTCATGTAACTTGGTAGAAGTTTGTTGAACGCCATCTCTTAAAGATTTGAGATCTCTTCCTATTTGTTTTTGTTGATCTACGACGCCTAAATTTTGTTTTTGCTTGTCAATGTCTTTTATATTTGACTGTAAAGTGTCTATATCCGTTTGCAAATCAGATATATCTTGAGCCAGAGTTGGTCTTAATGCGGATGTTGGATCATTTGTTAATTTTCTCCAGCCAGATGGATCATTTAAATTTAAATCACGAAGAGCTTGGTCTATTTCATCAGCTGATTGTTGCGACATCTTTTTTGGGTCTAATTTTTTGATTTTGTCAGCGAGTTCTTTTACTTTTTTTCCTTTATCGGCATTTAAACTATTCCATTTATCATACTGATCTTGTATTTTTTTATATTTTTCTTTTATTTTGTTTAATAAGTCTTGGGCCCTTTGTATTTTTTGAGCAATCAGTTTTTGATTTAACTTTGATTGTAATTCATTATATTTTGCATCAGAGATAAAGGGCTTTTGTTTTTCTAATTCTGTTGAAGCTGTTCCAGAATCACCGCTTGTAAGCAAATCATTTATGTATGTTTCAACTTTAAGATCTCTAGTTTTTTTGAGTTTTAAATCAGCTTCATCAATTTGTTGATTAAACAGTTTTTTTTGAGTTTCATTGATATATTCAGGTTTGGCTTCTTTAACAAGATTTTTTGCTGCTTCTATATTGCCTTGTTCTATTAATAAGTCTATTTTTTTTTGATAATAATCTTTCCATAAAGCGTTTATGGTTCTTTGATCTAAAGAATGTGATTTTGAAGCTTCAATTAAATCTTTTTCTGCGTTTACAAAATCTTTTTCTTTCATTGAATTTTGAATTTTTGATTTATAATAATCTTGTAATAAATTGGTTTTTTCTGATTTCAATTTAGGGTGATCAAATTCATCTATTGCTTTTTTAGCATCTTCAAATTTTCCATCTCGTATATTTTGTTGTATTTCTGCTTTCCTTGTATCAATCATTTTTGTTTTTAAATTATCTACTGCCTTTTTTTGTTCAGGTTTCAAATTTAATGCATTAAGTTCTTCTAACTTTTTAAATGCTTCACCAATATTTGGAGCCACTTCTGGTTTTTCTTCTGTTGCCTTGGTACCTGTAAATGACTGATAGGCTTCCCCTAGGATTTTTATTTTCTTCCCTAAATTGTCTACTTTTAATCTTTCCTCTACAAATGTTCCAATTTCAGGTATTTTAGCTAACAATTTAAATGCGTTATCAAAATCTCCCTTTTCCATTAAATCAAAGGCATCCTTAATTCTTTCAGCGTCTTTAGAGTTTTTATAGAAAGTGACTCCGTACTTTGCACCTAAACTGACTTTTTTTAATATATTAGATTCATTTTTAATATCTTTATAATTATCTGCAGTTAAATAACCTCGTTTATAGGCGATATAAGCTATAAAACTTATTATTGCACCAACTCCGCCAATGGAACCAAATATGCCTTCTAAAGCAGTTTTTACTTGATCGGTTGTGCTATCTCCGCCTCCACCAGAGGAACTTGTGTCACTTGAAGCTTCCTGTATAGTGCCGCCTAATTTTTTTAATGCTTCCTTCTGTGAATCATTTAATACTTCATTATCTCCAAGGTCTTGTAAAAGTTCTTTTTTATTATTTACTGCTGCATCTAGAATTGTTTGTTCTTCTGAAGGTAAGAAGTTCGTATTATCTTTTTTTAGAAGGTCTAAACTTTCTTTAACTCCAGAGCCTTTTATAATACTATCAACAAAATTGCTAACATTGGGAGAATCTTTTGTTAAACCAAGAACTAGATCAAATACAGCTTCTGCTATTTTTTGGGAAGTATCGTCTAGGGTTGTAGCCTGAGAAGCGTTTATTGTTGCTAAAAAGTTATTTAATCCTAAGAAAATGACCAGCAATTTTATAACAAATTTTTTATTCATTACTTATGTACCTTAATTTTTAATAAGCATTATAATTATGAATTTATCTAAGCGTAATATTAAAAATCAACGGTTTAAAAAAGTATGGGTTCTGATCAACAAATTTTTTGAAAAAGAGTGGTGATTTAGATAAATTTAGCAAAAATCTTAAAATGGTACTTTAAGTTTTAGTAATATTAGGTTGGTTGGGTTTTATGCGTAATTAGCTTAAAATATATGAATTATTTGATTTGCTCGTATGGTTCGTCCTTCGATTTCGCGCTTACGCGCTTCACTCAGGATGACTGGGGGGGGGTGAGTTATTCATCAGTTGTCAATGGTATTCTTATAGTTTTTTTATAGGGGATATGTATGATAAAAATTAAAATTGTGAGTTCTTACTTAATTCTGGGTTTATTACATTGTCAAAGTTATTGTGTTTCAACACTTTTATCTGAAAATGATACTAAACATATAAAAGCAGTTTTGCATTCTGTTTCTACTTCTGTTTATAGTTCTATATCAGATGCGATAACTCAGCAAAAAAGTCGTAGTTTTTTAATTGCGAATTTAAGATCAGATTTTAAAAAACAAAATTTAGATAAAACCCAAGTAGATACAATAATGAGTAGTATCGATCAAGTGATAACCAGTAAATATTATGTCCAGATTATAAAGAGTTATAAGAAAGCAATTGGTTCTGGAAAGATGGAAGATGCTGTTGCTTTAATTAATCAAGTAGCTAAGGCAACTGAGGATTCTATAAGATCTTTTGTTGAAAGCGAAATTAATAAGCTTAATGAGCAAGAAAATTTAAAATTAACAGATGAAGAAAGGCAGCAAATCGAAGATGATTTAATGGAGGAAGAAAGTGAAGTTGCAAAGGATGGAATTCTAGAAAAGCTTTCAAAAGATAAAAATTTTAGTAATAAGTTTACTTCTGCAACTATTCAATCTATTCAAGAAAATGTTCATATACATATGCATTCACATTCTGAAAGTCACGCAGATTCGTCTACGAAATTAACTGGCTTGAGTTCTATTAAATCTCTTTCTGGTCAAGCTGGAAAACTTGATACATCTGGGCAATTAGCAATACAATCAGCTGATCTTTCAAAAAGTTTGCCTTTAGCTGGAACACCTTCAACCATGGATTTTGAATTGGCAAAACCTGTTTTGCCTGTGGTTCCTACAGAAACTTTACCTAAAGTTAGTATAATAGAATAATTTTAAAATAAAAAAGTCTTTGATCATTTAATCAAAGACTTTTTTATAATTTTATTAAATTGCCTTACTAGCTATAGATACAGCGATTTTTGCCTCTCTTGCTTCTTGTAGTACGCTGGCTACTTTTTCCATATCTCCAGTAAATTCACCTGTTTTACCAGTTGTTGAAAGTAATTCTGCAACTTCAGCAGCATTAGCAACTTTAGATAATTTTTCGGCGTCAATACCTAGTTTTAATATATTTCCTAAATTATCTGCTTTTTTTGTTAATGTTGTTAAATCCAACACTTTTCCAAGTCCTTTTGCATAACTTTCACTTACGTTTACAGCTTTTATGAAATCAGGTAATGTTTTTTCAACATCTGAAGCTAAACCTAAGGCATTTTTCATTCTAGTCCAAGCTCCAGGTTTGTTAATAATTTCTCCTGCTGGTGTAGTAGCCTTATTAAAATAATGTTGACCAACAATAAAGGCTCCGGCACTCACTACGCCTCCACCAATGATTTGTCCCCAGACTTGGCCTTCTGATGGTTGAGAAGGTTGTAAATCTCTTTGATCCTGTAAATTTTGTTGCCTTTGATCTTCAGCTGCTTTTTTTTGCGCTGCTGTCATAAATTTAGAGCAAGTTTGGCCCCAGAATTTTTGTGTATTTAACATTTTTGCAATAGCTGTTTGTATATCGCAAATAGGGTAATCTGAATATCTTGTTATAGTTTGTGACCCAACTTGAATATCTTGTTTTGCTAAGCTAGATGATGGGCCAATATTAGAACAATTTTGCATATTTAGTTTATCTACTAATTCAGTTTGAGTCCCCATGAGATCTTTTGATTTTTGAATTAAGTCATCAACATAAAAAGAACATTGTGATGGCATTTTACCTTTATATTTTGGATTTTCTATATCACTTAAAAAGTCCATGCAATTACCTTTGCCTCCTGGTAAAACATCACTATTAAATGTTAAAGATAATTTTGATATGCTGGCTTGAAAATCATTAGCTGCTGCAACTTCTTTTTTCCATAAGTCCATTATTCCTTTAGCATATGCAGTGAAATCATTATATGTTACCGGTGTATCACTACCACTATCTGAACTTGAATCACAAATAGCAGTTGCGTCATATTTGTCACCTTGAGAATTTTTGTCATCAATCCAGCTTAATTTACAATAATCTGTTGGACCTGCTGTATTTCCTGCACATGGATTTGTAGATGTATCCGGGGTTGTAGATTTAGAGCTAGCAGACATGTTAATTTTTTTAGCTGGAATACCAGCAGCCGTTTTTGCAGCAGTTGCTTTTTTTGTGCTTGGTGAAGTTTTATTTTGAGCCATTAAATTTAAATTATTGATACCAATAAATAAAATTAAAAATAGAGCTTTAATTTTTTTTGACATTGAACCTCCTTTTAAAAATTACAAATATAACATTATATCATATTTATATGGTAACAGGCTTATAAAATAAAAATCAATGATTTTGATCACTGTGTGAATTTTATAAAAAAAAGTTGCTTAAAAAGCCGGTTTTTACTTCTTAATTTCAGTTGTGTATACACAAAAACCGGGTTGACCAGGTCCTTTTAGACATTTCCCCTGCAAGAAACTCAAAGTTTTATCGATTTCAGAAGGATTTTTGCATTGTTCATCTGATGTACAAACTTGGTCAAAATGAACTGAATTAATTTGAGTGAAATTAACCAATAGAACAATTGTTAAAAGTGAATAAAATTTAAATATATTAGAATTCTGCATGGTTACCTCCTTTTGAATATAATTTAACAAAATTGGCTATCTAAAAGCAATAATTTGATTGAAATTTGAAATGAGTTTAAAAATAACCAGGCTGAGAAAAATATTTACAAATAGTTGACTTTTTGGGTTCCGGTTTAATATATTTAATCTAGAAGCTAATTGTGGCTTTAAGATTTAACTATTTTAATGGATTCTAAAAAAAAGGAGGTTCTAATGAAAAAAGTAGTTTATTTTCTGGTTGGATTGATATCAATTGGAAATTTTATTTTGGTTCAATCTAGATCTGTTAAGGTATCTTCACCAAGCGTTGCAAAAATGTCTGAAAAAGAAAAACATTTTGCTGCAGTATATCTTTATTATATGATAAAGACTTTAAATAATATGAAAAATGAATTGAATCAGATGTTGTCTGATTCTTCAAGTCAACCTGAGTTTAAGGCCGAATCTTTTAAAATTATATCTAAGCGTATTAATCCAACAGGTGAAGAACTTGCTCGAGAAGTAAGTTTAGCTATTGGTGGATATTCGAGAGTTTATAATGAATTGTTTGATTCAGTCAGTGATAAAACCATTAATTTTGGTTCTGATAGTGGTAAAAGTTTGTCAAAATTTTAAACTAATTTAGGAGGTAAAATGTTAAAAAAGTTTTTTTTACTTTTAATTTCAATTTCCTTATTACATTGCAATTCAGTTTTTTCTCATTGTGATGGTGGAATATATGTTTGTACTTATAATGTTTATAATAATCCTTCTGATGCTCCAAAGGGTAGTTCGAAGGATGATGATGGTGATTTTATAATTAAAATTCCCTCAACATCAGATCCCTTTACGCAGCTAAATACAGCTGGAAAAGTTAGATCAAAAAAGAAAAATATGTATATTAGTTGTCCTATGGGAGATGCATGTTATGGCTGTTGTAATTGGGGTGCTATTGGAACTAATCTGGCAGGAATTAATCAACAATGTAATAATACTTATAATGGTGTTCTTTCTGCAATTCAAGAATGTGAACATCACTCATAGAATATTTCAAACTATATTACCTAAATTGGATTTATATTCTGATTTAGGTAATATCTTAGAGTTTTGTATAAATCGTTATTGCATTATCTTCTAATTGTATCCAATAAATTCTATAATTACCTATTTGATCTAATAAAGAGCTCAAATTTTGGATGTTTCTGAAGTGGGCAGTTAATTTTAACAAAATATCTTTAATATTTTTGACTAAAACATTATTTTTAAATCCAAAATAAATGGATTCTTTGTTTTTATCATTTCTTAATAGATTTTTATTTAAGACTATGAATTTAGCTAATTCATTGAATGTTGATTTTTGTTCATCGCAGACTAAGTATTTTTTGATATAATCTTTATAGTTCTTAATTGATGTATGTGTGCGTTTTACTATATTTTTTTTATCTTCTTCCAACCATTCATACCCAACTATTTTATTAATTTGATTTGGTAATTTTTCTGGTAAATCAGCAAATGTTTTATATTTTTTTTTATTAAAAGCGTCTACTGCATATATTAATCCGCCTGTTTCATTAATTAACTGATTTTTAATCGTTTCTTTAACTGTATCGTCTGGAATAAATGATAAAAGTTCATTTATTTGTTTTTCATTAAGATTCAAATATTTAATAAAAGGAGTCAATACTTCGTATCTTTTATTATTTATTCCCTTATCAGATATTTTTATTGAACCGGTTACTTCAAGAGGTTTGTTTATACCCCATTTTTTGAAAAGTTTTCTTACAAAGTTATATACATCATAAAAATTGGAGTTAATGTCCTTTTCTCCTGTATTTAACTTTAGGAATTCTATATTCTGTTTTTCTATATCGTTTGAATTTATATTTATTATAACTAGAGTAAGAAAGGCTAATACTTTAAAATTCATAGTTTTCCCCTTTAAATAACTTATTATGGTGAAATTTATCTCTATTTCCTGAATAAAATCAAGAATAAGTTAGGGTTTTAATTAAATAATCTTGATTTTATTACTGTTATTTTGTTAAATTTCAATTATATAATTAAAAAAAATGGAGGGTTATGAATAAATTTAAATTTTTAATAATTTTAAGTTCAGTATTTATTAGATGTTTAGCTGATGATGATCAAGAGGCAAAAGATCTAATTAATAAGATATGTCCTAATTTTTATCAAGTTTTATATGCAAAAAAAGATTCATGTGAAATTTTAGGTAAAAAGCTTCAAGAAAAACAAAAAACTTTACAAAATAGTGATATTGTCAAAGGTATTCTTAAATCACAGGATTTAAAAAAACAATATGATGCTTTACAAAGCCAAGCCTTAACCTGTAGATCAAAAGCTAATGTTAACTGTAAGGATATAGCATCAAAAGTTATAAGTTCTCTTACTAATTTAAATAGCGCTATAAGCGATGTTATGAAAATATTAAATGCAAAATATCCTACCCAGATTCCATCGCCCCAAATGGCACAAGAAACTTTGATACCTGGTTACACATTTACAAAAGTTGCTAATTATGACCAAACAGTTCTTTTGAATGTTGCAAAACAGTATTTAAATGACCCAAATTTTGATCCAAGCTTTATGGATAATTTTGATAAAATCACTCAAAGCAGTAATGATTACCAAACAAATTATAATAGTTTCCAAAAATGTCTTTCTAGTGTTAGTCATGATTGTGATAGTCTCACACAAAAAGCTTATGATACATTTTCCCAGATGAACCAAACATTAGCAACAGTTATGACTAAGCTTAATAAGCT
Source organism: Candidatus Babelota bacterium (assembly GCA_013286795.1). Lineage (GTDB taxonomy): Bacteria > Babelota > Babeliae > Babelales > JABDEC01 > JABDFA01. Next base: position 2,230 of record JABDFA010000012.1, on the reverse strand, counting down.
GTATCCTAAAATTATAGATAAACCAAAATTAGAACAAGCAACAGCTGATACATATAAATTTACTCAAATATCCAATTATGATGCGCAACAATTTTCAAAGGCGATGATAGCTTATTCAGCTATTCCAAGTGAAATTCTCCAGGGGTTAAATAAATGTCAGACTTTAGGTGACAATTGTAAGATTTCAATAGATGAATACGTAGCAGAACAAAAAGGTAAAATAGCTCCTCAGTTAATAGCAAATCTAACATTGCAATTAGGAGGTCTATGGGCCGCAGAAAAAGGGATAATGAAAGGCATAAATTTTTTTAAAAGTTTATCAAGTACAGGTGTTGTTGGTTCGGGATCAGGTGCAGCTGCAATAGATATAGGTATAGCAGGCGAATCAGCAACAGTAGTATCAGCTGAAGGAGCTTCAAGCGCTGCAATGTCAGATGTCTTAGAGGCAGGGGTGCAAATAATAAAAGGAGCCAAAACTGCAGGAACTGCTGCCGGTTCGGCGGCAAGTTTAGCAGGTGAGGCAGCAGCTGCTGGTACTGCAGCAGTGGAAACATCTGTAGAAGGGGCAGCAGTAGCTGGAGCGGCAGGTGGTGCTGCAGGTTCAGCTGGAAGTGAATTGGCAGCATCTTCGTCTGGGGGTCCTATAGGTATAGCGGTAGGTTTAGTACTTGTTGCGGTAACTTTTATACCTCAAGTTAATGATGCCATTACAGCTGTAGCAGATTGGATAGCTGATGGATTTTATGCTCTTTTTGGAACTTATACACGACATTATGCTCCAGCAGAAATAATACCACAAGAATTGATACAAGCCATTCAAATAAAAAAAGAACAAATTGCTCAAGAACAAATTGCGCAGGAAATAAATAGACAAAAAATGGAAAAGATTCAACAAGAACAAATTGCGCAGGCATCTTTGGGTATTGGTAAGGAACAGATTGGTCAGGCTGCGGCTATTCCTTCAGCTCAGATACCACAAACTTCTTCAACTTCTGGATCATCTGCATCTACATCAAGTAAAGGGGGCTCAACAGCATCAAAAACTACTACTCCACCTCCTCCATCCGGTCCACGTCCAGTAGGAGTTGAGACTATACATCAAGGGCTATAAAATATATTTTATATTATTATTCGAGGTATGGCGGGATTTATTCTGGTTGTAGTCTCGTAATTTATACTACCTGTAAGTTGGGCGATATCATCAGGGTTAATACCAGGGAGATTGCCTACTAAAATAGCTTCGTCATTAAGGCTAACATTTTGGATTTCAGTTATATCAACTATTATAACATTCATACAAACTCGGCCAATTACAGGAGTAGGGATACCTTTGATATAAACAGAACCTTTGTTAGAAAGTTGTCTATTATATCCATCCCAATAACCTATGGGAATTAGAGCAATCTTGGTTTTTCTGTATGTGACAAAAGTACGAGCGTAACTTACATAACTTCCGGCCGGAAGTTCTTTTATTTGCATTATTTTAGCTTTCCAGGTTAATGCAAGTTTTAGGTTTATTAAATGCTTTTTTTGGCCTAGCTCATTTATTTCATTGGATTTATAAAGACCGTATGTGCCTCCACCGGTTCTACTCATGGTAAAATGGCAAGATCCAAAACGTATAATTCCGGTTGTATTTGAGCAGTGTATAAATGGGATGTGAATCTTTGATTTTTTCAGTTCGTTTAGTAACCACATAAATTTATTAGCTTGTTTATGTGTAAAATTTTGATCTTTGGCATCCGATTCTGCAAAATGGCTAAAAATACCCCTAATTTTAATAAAGGGCAAATTATGGGTTTTTTTAATTAATTCAAGGGCTTCTTCTGGAAATATTCCTAATCTGGAAAGTCCGGTATCAACCTTAATATGTATAAAGGCAGGAATATTTAATTTTTTACCTAAATCATTAAGTTTTTGTATAAATTCCAAATCATATACTGTCAAATCTATAGAATTGATTATTGCTAATTCTGGATCTAGATCAACGTGCCCTAAAACTAGAATGTTTTTTTTAAATCCGGAATTTCTTGATATTATTCCTTCATAAAGGCTAAAAATGCAAATCCAATTTGCATCTTCTGATTCTTGGGCTATTTGTGCAACTTGTTCTAAACCATGCCCGTAAGCATTACTTTTTGCTACTATAGAAAGTTGAACATTTGGACCTATTACTTGCCTGAATTGTTTAATGTTATGTAAAATAGCTGATTTGCTAATTTCTACCCAT
>JABDFA010000011.1:2783-43525 GCA_013286795.1 Candidatus Babelota bacterium | reverse complement strand
GGTTAATAGTACACCATTTTTAACTCTTGAAAATTATCCTTTAAAAGATAAACAAGAACTTTTAGAACATATAGCTCAATTTGCACGTCAGACTTTCTTAGTACTTGAAAAAGCATGGCAAAAACTTGAAAAAAAACTTGTTGATTTTAAAGTAGAATTTGGAATTGATAGCAAAGGAAATGTGTTACTTGCTGATGTTATAGATAATGACTCATGGCGTCTTCTAGAAAATAACATGTATCTAGACAAACAAGTGTATCGTGATGGTGGCAATATTAATACAGTTGCAGAACTTTATAAACGAGTTGCGCATCTTTCAAATCAATTTGAGGTCCCAAAACAACGTATTATTGTTTGGCGGGCTTCTGAAAAAGATGATATAGAACCACTTATAAATGAATTGAAAAATTATACTGGTGTACTAGAGTTAACAACGGTTACATATTCTCTTCATAAAGAACCGGCAAAAGCATATTATACTTTGCAAAATTTGGTTGATGAAATACCCAATTCTGTTTTAATAGCATTAGTAGGAAGAAGTAATGGTGCGGGTCCAACACTGGCTGCTAATACAACAATTCCTGTTATTACTGTTCCTATGGGTTGGCAAAATTTTCCAGAAGATGTTTGGTCATCACTACGGGTTCCAAGCCTTGTTCCATTATTAACAGTTCTTGATGTGCAGAATGCTGCTTTGGCTGCATTGCAAATACTTGCGTTACAGTCTCCACATTTATATGCATTATTAAGATTTAAACAAGAAAAACGACTTTTAAATATAATTCCTTTTATATAAATAATATGGAAACTTCTATAACTAATAAACTAAATAATAGTTTTCAAGAACAAGCTCTTACAAATTATTATAAATATGAATCAGTGTTAGCAACACGATATGCAAGTGATCAAATGTCTTTTATTTTTTCGCAACAAAAAAGATACTCAACTTGGCGTTTTATTTGGATATCTCTTGCAGAATCTCAAAAAGAATTAGGGTTAGATATTGAGCAAGCACAGATCAATGAACTTAAAAAACATGTAAATATCATTGATTTTGATCGAGCTAGTATGTATGAAAAAAAATTCAAGCATGATGTAATGGCCCATATTCACACATTTGCAGATAGTTGCCCTACAGCTCGTGGCATCATACATTTGGGAGCAACTTCTTGTTTAGTTACTGATAATGCTGATTTAATTTTGATTAAAAATGCAATGGAACTCATTCAAACAAAATTAATTACATTGCTTGAAAATCTTGCAAAGCTAGCTGAAAAATATCAAGATCTAACATGTCTTGGTTTTACTCATTTTCAGCCAGCTCAACCAACAACTCTTGGCAAACGAATTTCATTGTGGTTACAAGATTTTCTATTAGATTTTAATGATCTGCAATATAGAATGGAAAATTTACAATTACTGGGTATTAAAGGGGCAACAGGTACACAAGCTTCATTTTTAGAACTATTTAATGGTAACGATCAAAAAGTGTTATCTCTTGAAAAGATATTTATAGAAAAACTTGGATTTAAAAATGTTTTTCCAATAGCCTCACAAACCTATACACGCAAACAAGATGTTCATATTTTAAATGTTTTGGCTGGTATTGCAATAAGTGCCCATAAAATGGCAACAGACTTAAGATTATTGGCACACATGAATGAGGTAGAGGAACCATTTGAAAAGGACCAGGTAGGATCTTCTGCCATGCCATACAAAAGAAATCCGATGCAAAATGAGCGTGTTTGTTCTCTTGCTCGTTATATAATGAGTCTTGCTGAATCTCCCGGATATACTGCAGCATTGCAATGGCTTGAACGGACACTTGATGATTCTGCTAACCGTAGAATATGTATTCCTGAAGCATTTCTTGCTACAGATTCGATTTTAAGTTTATTGATTAATATTAGCGCTTACAGTGTAATAAATGAAGATGTTATAACACAAAATTTACAAAGAGAGCTGCCCTTGATGGCTATTGAAAATATTTTAATGTTTTGTGTGAAAAAGGGAGCTGATCGTCAAATTATTCATGAACGTTTGAGAATTATTAGCCTAGAAGCACGAAAAACAATAAAATCTAATAATTATAATTTTTATGAACAAATTTTATCAGACCCAATAATATCTTTAACTCGTGAAGAATTAGATACAATTATTAATGAAAAAAATTTTTCTGGACGCGCATCAGCTCAAGTAAAAGAGTTTTTAGATATTCACATTAAACCTATTTTGAGAAAATTCAAAGATAAAGAACGCTTAACACCAGAAATTAAATATTAAAGGAAAAAAATGTCCACATCAAAAATACTTTCTAATACTACTTATGCGCAGTCAGGTGTTAATATAGATGCGGGAAATAGTCTTGTAGAACGGATAAAGCCCCTAGCTCGTGCAACAGCACGTTTGGGAACACAAGCATCAATAGGAGATTTTGGAGGGCTTTTCGATTTAGCTAAAATTAATTATAGAGATCCTATTTTAGTAAGTAGTACTGATGGTGTAGGTACCAAACTTAAAATTGCACAAGAAGCTGGCTATAACAATACGATAGGTATCGATCTTGTAGCAATGTGCGTCAATGATCTTCTAGTACATGGAGCAGAATCACTTTTTTTTCTAGATTATTTTGCCTGTGGCAAACTAAAAGTTAATGAAGCTGAAAGTGTAATAGAAGGGATTGCTAAAGGTTGTAAAGAAAGTAATTGTGCTTTAATTGGAGGTGAGACTGCTGAAATGCCAGGCATGTACGCAGCAGGTGAATATGATTTGGCTGGTTTTGCTGTTGGAATTGTTGAACGTTCTCAATTATTACCCAAAAAAGACGAAATATCTTCAAAAGATATTATTCTTGGTCTAGCTTCCAGTGGTCTTCACTCCAACGGATATTCACTAGTTCGTTATCTCATTTCTCAAAGTAGTATAGATATATATTCTGCACCACCTTTTCAAACAAATCACAAACATTTATATCAAGCTCTGCTTGAGCCAACTAAAATTTATGTTAAATCATTATTGCCATTAATGAAAAAAGGTTTAATTAAAGCAGCTGCTCATATCACCGGTGGTGGGTTATTAGAAAATATCCCACGTGTTTTACCAGAAAACCTTGGAGTAGTTATTGATTCTAGTTCATGGGAAATTCCATCACTATTTACTTGGATTTCTCAACAAGGGAATATTAAAACAGAGGAAATGTTCAGAACTTTTAATATGGGCATAGGTATGGTGATTATTGTTTCGCCAGAAAAAGTTAATGAAGTTATTAAAGAATTAAAAACAGAAGAAACTGTATATAAAATTGGTACTGTATCAAATATAAAAAAAGAAGTTATTATTCTATAGGAGATTTATGAAAATATTTCAAGTAATATTCTTAGTTTTGTCTTTAGTCAGCTGCTTTTCTCAGGAGGCTTCAATAGGAACCCCGCTTTCTAAAAATGCTACTAAAGTTATTTTGTTAGGTTCCGGTGAGTTGGGAAAAGAATTAGTAATCGAATTACAGCGTTTTGGTGTAGAAGTAGTAGCTGTTGATAGGTATGAGAACGCACCGGCAATGCAAGTGGCTCATCGCTCATATGTTATTAATATGCGAGATGGTAATGCAATCAAAGAAATTGTTGAAAAAGAAAAACCGAATTTTATAGTACCGGAAATTGAAGCTATAGCTACAGATATGTTACTTCAATTAGAAGATGAAGGTTGGACAGTTATTCCAACAGCTCGCGCTGTTCATACTACAATGAATAGAGAACGCATACGTAAACTTGCTTCTGAAAATCTTAAACTTAAAACATCCCAATACTTATTTGCAAACTCAAAAGAAGAATATTTAGAAGCAGTTGAAAAAATTGGCCTTCCATGTGTAGTTAAACCAACTGTTAGCTCATCAGGTAAAGGACAAACAATAGTTAAGACCACTGAAGAAATTGAAACAGCATGGAACTATGCGCAAGAAAATGGCAGAGCCAAAAGCGGCAAAGTTATTATAGAAGAATTTGTGCCGTTTGATTATGAAATAACAATGCTTACAGTTCGTCATGCAGGAGGTACAACATTTTGCGCACCCATTGGCCATATACAAATTGACGGGGATTATCGTTATTCTTGGCAACCCCATCCAATGACTGAAAAGCTTTATCAAGAATCTTGTCATATTGCAAAAACAATTACTGATGCACTGGGCGGTAAAGGAATTTTTGGAGTAGAGCTATTTATTAAGGGTAATGAGGTCTATTTTAATGAAGTATCACCTCGTCCGCATGATACTGGCCTTGTAACACTTATTTCTCAAGATTTTTCAGAATTTGCTCTTCATGCACGAGCAATTTTAGGTCTCCCAATTCCTTGCATAAAATTACTTGCACCATCAGCATCATGCGCTCTTCTTGCTTATGGAACATCTAGCGATATTCAATATAATAATATTTCACGCGCTCTTTCTATCCCCGGCACACAACTTCGCTTGTTTGGAAAGCCTGAAGTGGTTGGACATCGCCGAATGGGTGTTACACTTGCAACTGCTGACACTGTTGAAGAGGCCCGCACAAAAGCTATTGAAGTAAGAGACGCTATTCAAATTGATCTGAAATGAGATAAAAATGGTAAATGATATTAAAATTGGTTCAATCTATGAGCATTATAGTGGTAAGAAATATAAAATAATTAATCTTGCAAGATTTAGCGAAAATCCAGAACAAGTTTTTGTCATTTATCAAGGCCTGTACGATTGCCCAACGTTTGGCAAAAATCCAGTTTGGGCTAGACCCATTTCTATGTTTATTGAAGATGTTATTATTGAAGGCCAAAGTAAACCTAGATTTAGAGAAGTCTCACACCAGTCATCCTGAGTGAAGCACGTAGTGCGAAATCGAAGGATATATATTTTTTTATTTAAGAATGCTTCGACAAGCTCAGCATGACCGGGGAGGGGATTATTACATGATATAACTCGGGTAGCCAAAATTTTAGTAATTTGTTAAGATATTTTCTATAGTAAGATTTGTGCAATATAACTAAGAAAATATTTTCATGGAAAAGCCGGTTTTATCAGTAAAAAACTTAAGAAAAGTTTTTTATACTAAAAAGTTTTTAAGAAAGAAAGAAGAAGATTTTGTTGCCGTAGACAATATTTCTTTTAACCTAAATAAGGGTGAAATATTAGGATTTTTGGGACCTAATGGGTCGGGTAAAACAACTACTATTCAAATGTTACTTGGTTTAATGACTCCTACTTCTGGGAAAATAGAATATTTTGGTGAAAATTTTTTAAGCGAGCAAAAAGAGATCTTAAAGAAAGTAACATTTGCAAGCTCTTATGTGCAATTACCAGGATCTCTTACTGTTTATGAAAATTTAGATATATTTGGCAGATTATATGACATACCTACTTTAGAGTTAAAAGAAAGAATAACTTATTTCTTAAAAGCTTTTGGTATTTGGGAGTTGAGAAATAAATCGACCGGTGTTTTGTCTGCCGGCCAAATGGCTTTGGTAATGTTAACAAAGGCTTTTTTGCCCAATCCTCAAATTGTCTTACTTGATGAGCCTACAGCAGCTCTTGACCCTGAAGTTGCTCTTGAAGTTAGAAAATTTATTTTAAATCAACAAGCTGAACACAAAATTTCTATTTTATTAACATCACATAATATGGCAGAGGTTTCAGATGCATGTGATAGAATTTTAGTTTTAAAAGAAGGTAAATTGATTGCTGATAGTGAGCCTGATTTATTAACTAAGACAGTTTCCATATCCCATTTACGTCTTGTTGTTGATGATAAAATAGTTGAAATTGAAAACTTTATTAGAAAATTTAATGTAGTCTATAGAGTTAAAGGTAAAAGTTTTGAAATAGATATTGATGAACATATGATACCTGCTTTATTACATGGTTTGGCTCTAGCTGGATTAAATTACATTGGAATATCGATAGATAAACCAAGTCTTGAGGATTATTTCTTGAGTATTTCAAAAAAGAGCTAACAAATTGAGGAAAAATTATGAATTTTAGATGTGTTCAAGCTATAGTCCTACGACAACTTCTTCTTCATTTTAGGGATTTGAATAGAATTTTGAACATACTTTATTGGCCTTTTATTAATATTTTATTGTTAGGCATGATGGGAATGTGGCTAGGTTCCGGGTCTCAAGCTGGCAATTCTGTTTTGATACTTGTAAGTACAGCTGTGTTCTGGGATATAGCTATAATGATCACGATTCAGGTTGCTAATAATTTATTGAGTGAAATTTTGGACCGAAATTTAATCAACGTTTTTACAACGCCTATTACTATTTATGAATGGGTTTTGGCTGATATAATTATTTGTTCTATAAATGTTTTACTTTTGATTGTTTTTAGTTCTATGATAATTCGATTTATTTTTGGTCTTAATATATTTTCTATGGGAATTCATGTTTTAACATTTATAAGTTCTTTAATGTTGTCAGGGCTTTTTATAGGATTTTTTTTATGTGGCCTAGTTATTTATTTGGGAAAAAGATCTATAGATTTAGTTTATTTTCTTGGATGGTTATTTGCTCCATTTTGTGCAGTTTATTATCCATTAAGATTGTTGCCTGAAAGTTTACAATTTATAGCTAAAATGCTTCCTATGACATATACTTTTGAAAACATGCGAGGTCTTTTAACAACTGGAACTGTATGTTATAGTGAGATATTAATTAGTTACATTTTAAATATTGTATATTTAATTTTAGCTATAAGCTTTTTCAAATATATGTTTGAAAAAGGTAAAATTAATGGTCTTGCCAATCTTGAATAAACAATAAAACTTAATAAGAGGGAAAAAATGGAAAATAATCTTGAAATTAAAAAAAAATTATCTTTAAGTGATCTAATAAATAAAAATAGAGTTACTAGGCAAGTTTCAGAATTAGATGCAGAAATTATAATAACTTTATTACAAAGTTTAGATTTTTTTGTTAGTAAAAAATTTAATATTTTTACTCAAGAACAAATTTTTAGAGCACAAGCTTCCGGTGAAGTTGCCCCAATGTTATTTGAATTAAGGCAACATTGGTATAAAGATACTTCTATAATAGATGAATTTATTAGTGAGTCCCAGACTAAAGAACAAAGGGTTATTGATCTGCTTTTATCTTGGAAAAGATTTATACATGATGAGTTTATATTTATTAAAATGTTTCCTGAATGCGCAGTAATACAAAATACTAAAACTCAACAATATTATTCAATTTTAGGACTAAATTCTGATTTTGATGAGATCTTTCCATCCAATCAGGTAAGACTTATACAAACAACTTTGCTTCCATTCTTTGATAAAATTGTTTGGGATGGTCTAATACAAACGAGCCAAGGCATGTTTAATCCATCTTTTGCAAAAGAATTAGTAGAATCTTGTAAGAATGCAAGAAGAAAAGGGCTGCTAATAACCTCGATTTAAATTATTACTTTAGGAAAATACGTGAAATTTAAACTTATTTTTATCTTATTATTTATTTCTTTTAACTTAAAATCCATGAGTCCGGTTTTAAATAATCCGGGAAAATATTTGGTTACAGCAACTCTTAATGGTCATAAAAATAAGGTTACTAATATCTTGCAAGAAGAAAAAATAGCCAATGAATATAAAAACGAGGCTTTATGGACAGCTATTTCTAGGAATAACAGAGAATTAGTTGATATCTTAATTGATAATGGAGCTTTGCTGCCTGATAAAATGAGTTTTTTTAGATTTTGGAGAGATATTGGTGAAGATAAAAATAAAATCGAACTATTTTCTTATGTTGCTGGATTTTTATTTGTGACTGATAAGCAACATGGACATGTGAAAGAAGATAGTGATTATTTATGGAGAATTGTTGTTAATGCGTATCAAAAATATGTGAATGATAATAAGAATCCTACAAAAGAAGATATAATAAGATTAAGGTATGATAATAAATGGCTTAAGTTTATCATATCTGAAGGTATGAGTCTTCAAGTTGAAAATGTGTATAAGAATCCATATTTTGAAGGCAATAGAAAAGATTTTTATTTCACTTCAATTTTTCTTCCATTTCTTAATGCTAAGTGTAAGCAAGAAATTTTGGAGATTGTTCAACAGAGAAATATGAGAAAATTTGTGAGATTAATTAAAAGTAGTTTAGATATGCATTAGGACTAATTTATATTGCATATCAATTTTTTTTCCATATCTTAATTTGAGAGGTAAAAAGTCGCTTTTAGAGTTGGCTAAAACAAAAAAAATTAAGAAATTAATCAAATTAGCCCAAGAAAGTATAAATGAAGATGAAAAAGAATTTTTTGTATAAAGTAGTTTTTAGTTTTTTTGATCAATTAAGTTTTTATATTAGATTTTAGAGCAAGTTTATTCAAAAGCTCTTGTGCTTCTTTTTTATCTTCTTCTGAGCCAAATTCTATGATACCATTTAATATTTGTTTGACACGACTTGTGTTTTCTTGGGCAAATGTTTTATCACTAAATGGATTTAATTTAGATTCTATTACTTGTTTAAGTTTTGCCAGACAAGTTTTTATGTCTAATTCTTGGATCGCGTCTATAGCTTCATTTATTATGATTGCAAGAGTTGGAATTTTGGCAATATCTAATCTAGCTTTTTTTAATACAGTGTCTAAGCTTTTAACCATTGGGTTTATGGTTTTGCTTTTACTACCAAGTGAATCCATAATGTAATATTCATAGTTTCGATTATCTCTTTTTAGAACAACAGCTATCCAGTGACCACAGGCTACATTGGTTTCTTTCATATTTCCCAAAATGAATATATGTGTGGCATTTGGGTTGAGTCTTATTTTTTCTACTGTTTTAGCTAAAGGTTCTAAAATTTTATTATTATTTTCTGCGATTTCATTTATGTTTGCAATTACAGAATATGTTTCTGGAGATAATTTTAATTCATTTTTTATTATATTAGCTATTTCTATATCAAATAAGTTTGCTCCTGCTTTTGTGCCAAAAGTAGGTTTGTCCTTTCTAACTTGAGCAACTATTGATCTCCATTTTTCTAAAGGGAAATTTTCTTCATCTTCTACATTAAGTCTTCGTTCAATTTCTTTTTTTGTTTCTTGTTTTAATATTCCATCTGCAGCTAACCATTGATATAGTATATTTCCATTTTTTATTGCATGATAACCACAATCCGCTCCTTTTTGTGGTAATACAGGTACGATGTGAAAATTTTCTTCTTTTACTTTTTTGTCGTCATCGTCGGAACTTTTTAGACTATTTTTTATGGCATCAGCCAAATCACGTTCTGCTTTTCTTTCTGCATCTTCAGCCTGTTTACTTGCCAAACTCTGTTTTAGAGCCTGTGCTAAATCTTTGTCCATAGATAATATCGTTTTGGCAAAAATTGATACTACAATAATGGGATATAAGAATATTATTTTTGAAATTTTCATTTGGATCCTCCCTAATTTTACACTTACATAATTATATTATATATTGTTATTTTCAGATTGTCAAGGCAGAGATCTTTTTTGATTTTAACCTGATTTTTTCTGGTTAATCAAAAACTTTTAATTATATATATTTTTTTATAGTTTAATTTATATAAATTTTTAGTTATTCAAGGGTGGTTAAGTGAAATATTGTAAAAAATTAATAATTTGCTTTTTGATTTTAAGTGTCCAATTTTTATATATAGATGGTATGAATCGAAAAAGAAAAAGAGAGGAACCTGAATCAAATATACCTTCGTTAAATGAATTATTAAGAATGCAGACGCTGCATATAAAAAATTTGGAAAATATTAAAGAGTTAATTGAACAGGGAGCAGATGTTAATTGTTTATTTAAATATAGAAATTCTCTTTTAAATATTTTAACAAATAATATTGTTTTTGAAGATGAAAAAATTATTGAATTTTTGCTTTCTATAAAAGGTATAAATGTAGATAATCAGAATGATGCTGGAAATACCCCATTATTAAATGTTTGCAGAACTCCTCTTAATTTAAGAATGATACAATTATTACTCTTTAACAGAGCAGATGCTAATTTAGCAAATAAACATAGATTTACACCTTTGATAGAAGTCTGTGATTCAAAATTTAATTCTTTAAGTTTAAAAGCTGCAAAGTTATTGGTTAGCTTTGATGCCGATGTTAATAGGCAAACTTATCAAGGAAGAACTGCTCTTATGTATGCAGCCAAAATGGGCAATGTGAAGCTAGCTTTATTCTTATTAAAATCCGGAGCCGATAGTGCATTGAAAGACTCTAATGGGGCTAAATTGTTTTAGCTTTGCTAAAAATAGTAAGGTTCGTGAAGCTATAAGGGAAGACTGTATTTCTTTTAATAAGAATAAGTATGAAATTGCTTATAAAAATACTCCCTTACCAAAAGAACTATTAAATCTGATTTTTGAGTATTTGTAGCTTTTGGCATAATAAGTTCATAAAAAAGTTACTTTTTCAGGTAAAGATACGCGATTTTCTTCTGAAAAATCAGAATTGACTTTCTAATTGCAATTTGTTATTTTAATAATAACTAATTTGTAATGCTTAAAAGGGTTGTTAAGGAGACAATCTGTATTATGGTAAAGTTAAGTAATAATATATTTTAAAATAATAGGGAAGGATTGAAATGAAAAACCTTAAATTAATTAGCTTATTTTTTGTTGCTTTTGCTAATATATCAGTAATTTCTGGTATGGGAATGCAAGAAGATTTAAGCGCTGAGATTGCTAAAATTGAAGTCGCTTGTCAAAAAGCTAAAGAGACTAAAAAATCAGAAGAAAAAGAAAATAAAGAGAAAGAAGAAAATAAGAAACTTATAAAAGCAATAAATCATGGTAACATAATTGAAGTTCAAAATGCTATTAAAAATGGAGCAAATGTAAATGCTCCTGATACTAGTGCTGGTGCTAAATGGACACCTTTGATGACAGCAGCGTTTCGTGGAAATTTCCCAATAGCTAAGTTACTCATAGAAAGTGGGGCTGATGTAAACGCTTCGAATGCTTATGGTGATACTCCCCTTTATCTGGCGGCCAATACAAGTTTTGAGTTGGCTAAATTGCTTTTAGAAAAAGGAGCAAATGTCAATGGCTCTTATAGTAACAACCTTACCCCTTTGATGAGAGCATCTATAGATGGCAAGATTGAAACAGTTAAATTATTATTGGCTAATGGTGCTGATCCTAAATTTGTAAATAAAGATCGACGAGATGCTTATTCCTATGCAAAAGATCCACAAATAAAACAAATCTTGAATTCTGAGCGATTTGAAAAGGAAAAATCTGGAATAAAGCTAGAAGAGCCAAAGTATGTTGCACCTAAACAACAACAAGATGAAGAAGATTTTCTTGCTCAGATAATGGCTATAGAAGCAGCTTGCGCAAAATCTCAAAAAGCACAAGCTTCAACAGTTTCTCAAAAACCACAATCTATAAAACCAGAACCAGCAAAATCTCAACCTGTAGTAAGATCTGAAGAAGCAAAAATAAATAGAGAAGAAGCTGAAAACTTCGGTTCTGAAATTGAAGCTATAGAATTAGCTCACCAAAAAAAGCAAGAAAAAATTCGAGAAGCACAACGTTTAATTTCAGCTCAAGAAGAGAAAGAAAGAAATGAACGAATTGAACAAGCAAGATTAACAGGGGCAGCTGTCCAAAAAGACACTAAACCTGAAGTAGGCTCCACTCCCTGGTCTTTAACTTTAGAATTGCCTGTAATACAACATTCTCCTGAAGCGCAACCTAGAATAAGACAAGAAGAAAAAAAACAAGAAGCAGAAGGACAACAAGCTTCAGAACCTTCAAGTGGTATTGTAATAGAAGGCGGGGAACGGCCAATAAGAATAGTTGATCCTGAAGATTGGTATGCTCCAGAAGAATAAGTAATTAAATTTAGCGCTTGATGCCTAAAAACATTGGGCGCTTTTTTTATAATTGTTGATTGATTATTAATTTTTTTCGAGTAATAATTTTTTTAGAATATTGGAGAAATTATTATGGTAGAGAAATTTGTAATCAAGTTAATTTATAAGTTTTTTAAGTTCAAGAGTTCATGGTTCGATACGTTCTACTTCGCTCCGTCTTCGCTAAAGCTACGCCGGACAAGAAAGCTTCGTAGAACACTCCCGACTTCGCTCTTAGAGCTTCGACGGGCAGGCACCACGAACGGGTTTCCAAATAATAATTTAAAAGAATTACCCATAACCGTCGTTATCACTTCTTATAACAATATAAAATACTGTAAAAAAAATTTAGAATCTGTCTTGGGTCAAAATTATTCAAATTTTGATGTAATCTATATAGATGATTGTTCAAAGGATGGGACTTCAGAGATTGTGCAAAAATTTCTTGAAGATTATGATCCTCAAAAGAAAGTAAAATATATCTTAAATGATACTCGTAAAAAAAAGGTCGAAAATCTATATTCTGTGATTAATAGCCTAGATGATAATAGAATAATTTTAGAGCTTGATGGGGATGATTATTTAAATGGTTCTCAGGTTTTGAGTTTATTTAATAATTATTATCAAATAACAGGCGCATGGGTAGTTTATGGAAATTATAAGAATTACCCAGAAGATTTGGCTGAAAGACTTGAAATTGAGAAATTTTTTCAGCCGGTACCTAGGTTTATTTTAAGATTAAATAAAATAAGATTATACCCGTGGGTTTTTTCTGGACTACGCTCATATTATGCAGCTCTTTTTAAAAAGATAAATAAAGAAAGTATAAGTTCAACAGCATTAGGGGAATTTTTTCCTTTATGTGGTGATGCAGCAATTTTTTACCCTATACTTGAGATGGCTCAAAATAAAGTTACTTCAATTGATGAAATTGTGTTATTAAGAAATATAGATTCTCCTATAAATGATTTTAAAAGTTATGATAAAAAAGTTAGAAAAATGGTTTGGAATGAAATTTGCAATAAAACTAAATATAGCAAAGTTGAGAAGCTTTTTTAGAAAGAATAAAATAATTAATAATCTTTATGAAAAACCAATAGTTGTAGTAATACCATCTTATAATAATGCTCTCTGGTATAAAAAAAATTTAGATTCTATTTTTAATCAAAAATATTCAAATTATAGAATTATATATATTGATGATGCTTCACAGGATGATACATCTTTTTATGTTCAGGGTTATGTGGATAGTTTAGGCTATAAATCTAAACTAACCTTGATAAGAAATGAAAAACGAAGTGGGGCTACTGCAAACAGATATTTAGGTTCCCATTTAGCAAATGATGAAGAAATAGTTATCATTTTAGATGGAGATGATTGGTTAGCTCAAGATTATGTTTTTCAGATAATAAATTCTACTTATTCTACTGAGGATGTTTGGTTAACTTATGGTCAATTTATTCGTTGGCCATCTGGTGTTGAGGGACAGTGTAAATTTCTTGAACAAGATTATGATTTCAGGTCAATGGATCAATGGTACACCAGCGCATTAAGAACATATTATGCATGGCTATTTAAAAAAATCAAAAAATCTGATTTAATGTTAGATGGTGATTTTATTGATGTAGCTGGTGATGTGGCAGAAATGCTTCCTATGCTTGAAATGGCTCGTGGGCATATAAAGTTTGTTGATGAAATTTTATATGTTTATAATGTACAAACGAACTTTAATGATTTCAAAGTTAATTCTGAAAAACAAAGGAAAATTACACAATTGATTAAGTCTCGGCAAAGATACGATAATTTGTGAAACAATTTATTAAATTTACAAGTTGACCCTCTCTCCGTTCGCCCTGAGTATCCGTCGAAGCCTCCGGCGAAGACGGATGTATCGAAGGGTGAATATAAATTTGCGTTCATGGATTCGATACGTTCTACTACGCAAGCTTCGTAGAACACTCACCACGAACGGGTTCTAAATAAAATCATATTAGGTTTTGGAAGAAGTTTAATCGCTTTGTCTTTTACACTTTTCGTAACAATTAAAATTATTGCCAAATAAAAGACGTATGCAATAAAAGTAGAAAAAAGGCAGCCGTATATGCCAAATTTTGGCACCAATAAAATATTTAAGATACTGTTTAAAATTGCAGAAATAATTGTAAAACTTACAAGAAGATATACTCTTTTAAAAAATTGTAAGTAGCAGGTTGCAAAATAGGAACCCATGAATATTATCTGGCTCATCAATATAATCAAAATATAATTTATTGCTTCATGGAACTTTGCTGGTATTATCCAAAATAATATTTTTTTTGAGAATGCAAAACCAATGATTACAATTATGAACATTATAAACATTGATAGCCACATGTTTTTTTGATTCAACTTATCTATGTCTAAAATATTTTCTTTATTTTTACTAAATGTTTCAAAAATATATGGGATATAAGAGCCACTTAGAGGGTAGAGTATAAACATTTGAAAAAGTTGTCCAAATGAGTCTGCCAAAGAATATATTCCTACTTGCTCTAAGCTTGTATATTGAGCTAGGATCCAACGATCTGCAAATGATAATATCCAAGAAAACATTATACTTGGTATAAATGGAAAACCTGTTAATAGATAATATTTTATAATATTTTTGTTTATTAATTTTGGTTTTAAGTAACCAATTTTTTTAAAATATAACCATAATCCATAAATAAAAATTAGTAGCATGCTAGTCAAATTAGATAGGATTAAACCCATGATTTTAAAATTAAAAAATTTTATTAATATTATTGCACAAAGTGCATTAGTGGATCCCATTAATATTTGCGTCAAAGACAAATGTAAGGATTTACTTTGGTAACGAAAAACTTGAAAGAGCAGTTCTGTAAAAAAATGCATAAAACATATTACTAGTGCTATTAAAATTATTTTTGGATCAAGTTGATTTAAAAATAATAGTTTATTGAATTTAGGGATAAAACTGATTAATAAAATTAAAATTGGTATAGCTATTAATAGATATATTGAGATTATATCTTCTATTATTTTTCTTCTTCCGGTATTATCTGTATGAAAAAAATCTAATCCAAAAACTTGTCTTAATCCTAAATTTAAAAATATTGGAACTATAGCAATAAAAGTATTTAATAGAGAAAGCAGGCCAAATTCTGACGTACTTAAAAAATTGGTTGCAGATAAGGTAATTGTAGCAGTTATGCCTCTTGAAACTATTGCCCCTGAGGAATATATAATAAAATTTTTAAAAACTTGTTTTGTCATATATACAAGATAGATAAAAATTAAAAAATATTATATAAAAGTATATTATGCCTGACTGTGTAATCTATAATTATCAAGAAACTCGAGATAAAGATTTTATATTTAAAGCATTTAAAGAAAATTGGAATTTGTTGGTAGATGTTTCTTGTTGGCCAGAATATTCTGTAAAAAATATAGAAGAAGATTTGTTTGCTGAAAATAGAGAGATTAGAGTTTTAGTAAAATTTGGCATTTCTATTGGATTCATAGTCTATCGCCCAAATAAGCCCAATAAATATTATTTTTATTCTGATTCCATGTCAATAAGTATACTTTTCATAGACCCATTATACAGGGGTAATGGATATGCCAATGTTTTGATTAATTATGCCGTTCAAGATATGCTGAAACAGGGCAATAAAACTGAGATTACAGCTGTTATTAACGAAGATAATATTTCTTCATTGAAAGCCTTTAAAAAAGCAGGTTTTGAAATAGTTAAAGTTCAGGCTAGATCAGGTTTATCGGCACATATTCATGTGTTTAGAAAAATATTATAATTCAGATTGAAAATTATAGTTGATTTTAGTCTTTTGAATATGGTAAAATCAATTTATAGATGGAATTTAAAAGAGGAGGTATTATGGGTAATTTAAAGAGAAAATTAATATTATTTTCAGTAATAAGTTCATTTGTCAGTCAAGTATATTGTTATAAAATAACCGTAAATAATAATACTGGTGAAGATATTGAAGTTGAATTAGTATCAACATTGGGTGTTGGAGGTTATAAATCTCCTTTGAGTTGTGATTGGAGAGCTAAAATTCCAAAAGGATCAAGAACTGGTCAGCCTTATATTGCAAATAATACCGTGTTATGTAAAGGTGCCTGTTTTGGACGAGTGAAGGTTTACAACTCCAAAGGTGAAAAGGTAATGGACAATGGATTTAAGAAAGAAACCTGGGGTGGTATTTGTGGAGATATAACAGTTACAGTTGAAAAAAATGGGAAAGATTATCCTACTCATGTGCAGGGATTGCCTGCTGAGGTATTTATAAAGGGTACGGCGGCAGGTGTAGGTCTTACTCTTGTGGCTGTAGGCTGTGTTGCATCTGGTACACCATGTATCTTTCTACCGGTGTTGTAGTTTTAATATATGTGTTATTTAAAAAAAGCGGAGGTAATTATGAAAAGTTTACAAAAATTATTAATAGGTTCTATGTTTTTAGTTCTATTTTCAAGTAACAACTCTTATTGCAACGGTGATTATGAAGATTGGGGTTATGAGAAACTTAAACAAGAACTTAAAAATTCAGTGAAATGGGTTGGAGACAAAATAGAAGGTATTACTGAAGATATTGAAAAATCTAACCTGGTGCTATCAACCAAAAATAACTTATTAAGGTTAAAAGATGAAATAAAAAATAAATTAAAAGAAATTAAAAATGAAATTGATTCTTTGTCTTCAGAAGAATTAATAGCTAAAATTCATGAAGTTACAGGAAATATAAATCAAAAGTTTGAAAATCTTTTGAAAAATTTTAGAAATTCAAAATCTGTTGAGACAGAAGAATTTGTAGTTTAATTTAAATAAATTATGCTAGTTAAGTTTAAAAAAAAATTTAACTAGCATAATTTATTTAAATTGGAAATTGCTTACATAAATCTTTTATTTTTTGTTTAATGGTTTCAAGTTTTTTTCGATCGTCTTTATTTTCTAAAGTCTCATTAATTAAATTTGCAATAAGTTCAGCTTGTTCTTCTTTCATTCCTCTAGTAGTAATTGCAGGTGTGCCAATTCGTATCCCACTAGTGATGGCGGGTTTTTCAGGATCAAATGGAATAGTGTTTCTGTTAACATAAATTCCAGTATTATGCAGAATTTCTTCAGCAATTTTACCATTTAAACCTTTAGATCTTAAATCTATAATAAAAAGATGGTTATCTGTTCCTCCTGAAACAATTCTATAACCAAGGTTCTGCAAAGTTGAACACATTTTTTTTGCATTTTTAATAATCTGCTTTTGATAATCAAAGAAATTTTGTGATTGTGCTAATTTAAAAGCAACAGCTTTTGCAGCAATTACATGCATAAATGGACCTCCTTGCATTCCAGGCATTATAGCTTTATCAAGAATAGATGCAAATTCTTTTTTACACATAACTAACCCACCTCGTGGACCGCGCAAAGTTTTATGTGTAGTACTTGTTACAAAATCAGCATGATTAATTGGACTAGGGTGTAATTCTGTTGCTATTAGCCCTGCAATATGGGCTATATCGGCCATTAAATATGCACCTACACTTTTTGCTATTTTTGAGAATCTTTGGAAATCTATAATCTTTGAGTATGCTGATGCGCCACAAATTATAAGTTTTGGCCTATGTTCTTCTGCCAATCTTTGTATTTCATCATAATCCAGCTGTTCAGTTGAAGGGTTTACTCCATAAGAAACTGATTTAAATAATTTTCCTGAAAAACTTACATTATGACCATGTGTAAGATGACCACCTTCAGATAGCCTCATTCCCATTATTGTATCTCCGGGTTGTAATATGGCAAAATAAACAGCCATATTTGCCTGAGAACCTGAGTGAGCTTGAACATTTACATGCTCAGCTTTGAAAATTGATTTACATCTTTCTATAGCCAAGAGTTCAGCTTGATCAACAAATTGACAGCCACTATAATATCTTTTGCCAGGGTATCCTTCAGCATATTTATTTGTTAAAATTGACCCAGTTACTTCTAGTACGGCTTTATCTACATAATTTTCTGATGCAATTAAATTTATTTCATTTTCTTGACGGTTTGTTTCGTTTTTTATTACTTCAAATATCTCTGGATCAACTAATTTTAATCTATCCAAGTGGTTCCTTAATTGTTAAAAGGGTTTTAAGGGCTTGCTTTTGGCCTATTTTAAACTATAATTTATAATTATATAAATTTTAATTTTTTATTTTAAAGGTGGTTGCTGTGATTTCCGCTTCCGATTTTAGAAAAGGTACCAAATTTCTTTATAAAAACGAGCCATATACAGTTGTAGATTTTCAGCATGTTAAGCCTGGCAAGGGTGGGGCTTTTGTTAGAACTAAAATGAGGAATATGATAACTGGTCTTACCCATGAAGAAACATTTAGAGTGGAAGAAAAATTTTCGACTCCTAATGTTGAATATAAGAAGATGCAATACCTTTATAAAGATGATGAAAGTTATTGCTTTATGGATCAGGAATCTTATGATCAAGTTTTTTTAGATAAAAAACAGCTTGGTGAGATTGTAGATTTTTTAAAGGAACAAGAGTTTTATACAATAGTTTACTTTGATCAAAATCCTATATCAGTGAATCCGCCACTTTTTGTTGAGCTTCAAGTTACAGAAACTCCTCCTGGAGTTAAAGGTGATACGGCACAAGGAGCTGGAACTAAACCTGCTACTTTAGAAACTGGTTTAGTGGTACAAGTTCCTCTTTTTGTCAATGAAGGCGATATAATTAAAGTTGATACAAGAGACTCTAGTTATATTGAAAGAATAAAAAAATAAATTATGAAATACGACAATCTGGCAAGACGGGAATTACGTTCTTTGATGTTTCATTTGCTTTATGCATTAGAGTGCTATGAGTATCAAGTATCTTTGGAATCAATTTTAGATGATTTTAATAGAGGCTTTGAATTAGATATTCCTGTAGATAGTGAAGCCGTTAAAGTCGTCAAATCTGTGGTTGATGCAAGATTAGAATTAAATAATATTATTCAAAAATTTTTATCTAATTGGCGTTTGGACCGTATAGGTGTTTGCACACGTCTAATTCTATATTTAAGCGTTTGGGAAATGTTGAATACAGATACACCTCCTACTATTGTTATAAATGAAGCAATAGAATTAGCAAAATGTTTTTCTGAAGCAGATGCTTATAAATTTATAAATGGCATTTTAGATGAAATTGCCAAAAAACTCCCAGAGCTTAAATCTCCAAGCACTTCTCAATTAAACTAAAAAATAAATATTGAATTTTGGAAATTAAATTAATAAAATCACAAATGTAAACTGTTTAAACTTCTGTTAACAAACTAAGGAGATAGTTTTTATGGATAACAAGAAGATTGTTGATTTAGTAGCCCTTGTATTAGTAATTGTGGGCGCTATCAACTGGGGTCTAATAGGTCTTACAGGTATGAACCTTGTAACATCTCTACTTGGAGATGGAACAATGTTGACCAGAGTTGTTTATATCTTAGTTGGCTTATCAGGTCTTTATTCTGTTTCTTTCTTGTTAAAGAAGTAAACTAGAATAACT
This sequence comes from Candidatus Babelota bacterium, assembly GCA_013286795.1. Taxonomy (GTDB): domain Bacteria; phylum Babelota; class Babeliae; order Babelales; family JABDEC01; genus JABDFA01. The sequence goes on along the minus strand of JABDFA010000011.1, from coordinate 24,106 downwards.
CTGAAAATAACGAGGGCAATAACTTATTTTGGTTATTGCCCTTTCTAACGCGAACTTGAAAATCTAAAATTTTTAAAACCCGTTCGTGGTGAGTGTTTGCGAAGCAAACGTATCGAATCCATGAACGCAATTATTGCTTATTGTTCTAATTTACCTGTAACGTATTCACTAACTATATTTCCCAATACAGGTGGCATGTAGGGACTAGTTTCTTCTAATATTTTTTTGTTTGTTTCTTCTTGCCATTCTTTAATAATTTTAAGTATATCCTCATCATCAGATTCTTTTGCTAGTTCTAAAAAAGTTCTTTTTTTTAGAGTGTCTTCTAAATTTATATCAGCACCAGATTTAAGTAATAATCTAATAATATTTAAGGCTTGTTGGGATTTTTCCTTTTCTCTAAGATATTTATAGCATTTAATTACATAATGTAAACCTGTATAGGAAAGATTGCTACCTTCAAAAAAATCTATTTCAAAATTGGGATCTGCTCCGTTTCGTAACGCTTCTTCTATGAATTCGAAGTCTTTAATACGTACATCATGCCTCCAATTATATGTTGATTTTCTCTTTCTATATTCTTCTTCTAAACAAATTCTTTTTTTAGGTCTTTCATCCATAGAATTATTTGCAAGAAACGTAGATAGAGAAAATGTTACTAGAAATAAGTTTAATTTTGCGTTCATAAATTTAATTTTATTTAACCTGTAACATATTTGATAACTATATTTCCTAAATCAGCCGGCATGTAAGTTCTAATTCCTTTAGTAATGGAATTTTTCCAGTCTAAAATTATTGCAAGTATCCTTCCATCCCAACTCCTTTTTGCTAAATCTAAGAAACTGTAATCATCGCTGTCTTTTATGTTTATATCAGCGCCTGAATAGATTAATAAATGAATTATATTTAGAGAGCGAATTTCTTTGATGCCATTTTGATTAAAAACAAAACGGTAATATGATTTACACAAACATGTATCACCTTTATTATCTTTTAAATTAAAATCTATTCCCTGTTTAATGAGCAAATGAGCAATAATTAAATTACCTTTCTCTACTGCACAAAATAGTGCATTCCGATGATTATCGTCCGTAATATTTATATCCGTGACATATTTTAATAGAAGTTCAATAACTTTTGAGTCACAATCATTTAGTATAGAGTAATGCAATGCTGGCATGTCTCCAGTGTTGAAATAAGCAAACCTACTATCACTCAGATATTCTATCATGCAATTAGGATCAACTCCTTCTTGTATTAGTTTTTCCATTAATTCCAAATTTCCTGTATCTATTGCTTCTTTAAATTTTTTATATTCGTATCTATAGCTTTCTAAGCAGATTCTTTTTTTAGGCCTTTCATCCATGGAATTATTTGCAAGAGAAATTGATAAAGAAATTATTATTGATAAAGTTGATTTATTATTCATAAGTTTTATATCGTTAATCCAGTAACATATTCGCTAACTATATTTCCTAATACAGGGAGCAAGTAGGGGCTAGTTTCTTCTAATATTTTTTTGTTTGTTATTTCTTGCCATTCTTTAACAACCTTGAGTATATCCTTATATTGGGATTGTTTTACTAAATCTAAAAAGGTTTTATTTTGGTTATTTTCTATATTTATATCAGCTCCGAATTGAAGTAATAAATTAATGATTTTTAGAACACGAGTTTTTTGTGTGTTGTGCGGGTCATTATAAAAGGGGAACTTGCATTGAATTATTCTGTGAAGGCATGTATCATTGTTTAAACCTTGTAGATTTAAATCTATTCCTTGTTTAATTAATAATTGCGCTATAATTAAATTATTTCTCTCTATAGCCCAAAATAGGGCATTCCAATTATTGCGTTCTGTAATATTTATATTTGCTCCATACTTTAATAAAAGTTCAATAACTTTTGAATCGCAGTTTTGTAATATAGCATAATGTAATATTGGTTTATCTCCATGCCAATATTTTAAAGTTTCGTTTGTCCAATATTTTACCATATGGTTCGGATCAGCCCCATTTTTTAATGTTTTTTCCATTAATTCTAGATCTTGTAGATCTACAGATTTACGAAGTTTTTCGTTTAACTCTTGAATCATTGCATAGTTAGATAGAGAGATTGATAATAAAGTTATTATTACGTATAAAATTAATTTGTTCATTTATTTTCCAAAAATATAATATATTCGCCAATCATATTTTCTAATACAGTTGGCAGACAATATTTAGTTGCTTCAGCTATTTTTTTTATAATTAATTTCTGGTGTTCTTTGATAATGTCAAAAATCTCTTTTTTGTTTTGTTCTTGTGCTAAATCTAAAAAAGATTTATTGTCAAAGTTTTTTATATTTACATCTCCACCATGGTTAAGTAATAATGGAAGTAGTTTAAGGGATGTTTCAGGCCTATGTTTTATATTTAAAAAATGTAAGCTGGCATTGCCACAACAGTCTTGGATATTGATATCTGCTTTTGCATCAATTAATAAATTAGTAATACAAATGTTGCAGCTTCTAATAGCTAAATGTATAGCTTTATATTCATTACTTTTATAATAATCATTAACGTCTACCTTATATTTTAATAACAGTTCAACCATTTTTGGACTTGAAATTTCATATACAGCATAAACCAGAGGCGTGATCATATGCCTTATTTTAATATTAGGATTAGCGCCTTTTTCCAAAAGTGTTTCTATTTTTTTTAAATTATTATTAATTATTGCTTTACGCAACTTTCTATTCAATTTTCTACGGGCACATTTTTTAATTTTTTGAGATTCTATACCCATAGGTTTATTTACTGAAAAAATAGATATTAAAACTAACGTTATGTAGAGTGTTGATTTAGTGTTCATGAGATTTATAGGATTAGATCTTAATTAGCTCGTATGGTTTGTCCTTCGATTTCGTGCTGCGCACTTCACTCAGGATGACTGGTAGGAGAGAAAAAGTCCGATCATGCTGAGCTTGTCGAAGCATCACCACGAGCGCGAGGAAATTAAGGTGGTCATAATTATTACAATTATGACCACCTTTCTATTGGCTAATTATGTCCTTCGACTTCGCACGGAGTTTATCCTGAGCTTGTTGAAGGATGCTTCCCTCAGGATGACTGGATTTGGTCTAATTCTGGAAAGAAGAGATTTAATTCTCTAACAGCAGAACTAGCAGAATCAGAGCCATGTACAGCATTTTCACCGATACCTTTGCCAAATAATTGGCGGATTGTACCGTGAGCAGCTTTTTTAGGATCAGTAACACCCATTAAGTTCCGCCAATCATTTACAGCATCTGTCTTAGCTAATGCCATAATGATTATAGGTCCAGATGTCATGAATTGTACTAATTCTGGAAAGAAAGAACGTTCTTTATGCTCTTCATAAAACTTTTCTGCTTTAGATTGAGTTAAATTTATTTTCTTCATGTCCAGAATTTCAAAACCATTTTTTTCTATAATATCTATAATCTTACCACTATTTTTTGCCTTAACAGCATCAGGCTTTATAATAGCAAATGTTTTTTCTATTATTTTCATAGTTTATTATTCTTTATTTTTTTTAGCATGTTTTTCAAGTTCTAATTGAAGAACGGACTTGGCTTTTTCTGTTTTTTTCATTTCTTGAACTGGAGCTTCTTTTTTCTTCTTAGAAGCTGCAGCTGCTTTTTTAGCCCTTGCTTCTTCTTGTGCTTTTTCATCAACTTCTAGCTTTAAGCTTAAACCTAATTTGCGTTCATTTTTATTCGCATTAATAACTCTAAATTGACGTTTTTGGCCAACTTGAAGTATTTCTTCAAGTTTTTTGCCTTCTTTGTCTACTTCAGATACATGCACCAAGCCTTCAATCTTGGTAGGTAATTTTACAAAGGCACCAAAATTCGTAATTTTGGAAACTTCACCTTCAACTAAAGACCCTACAGGATATTTTTCTTCTATTTCTTCCCATGGATCATTTGTCATTTGTTTAACACCAAGAGAAACTTTTTTGTTGGCTTCATCTATTGATAATATAACAGCTTCAACTTCTTGGCCTTTTGTATAAACATCTGCTGGATGACTAATATGATCTGTCCAAGACAAATCTGAAACGTGAGCAAGGCCATCGACTCCAGGTAATAATTGAATAAATATACCAAAATCAGCAATATTGGTAATCTTTCCTTTTATTTTTTCGCCAACCTTGAATTTTTCACTAATAGATTTCCATGGATTATCAACAAGTTGTTTTATGCTTAAAGACATTCTTCTGTTATCTTTATCTAAAGATACAACTAAGGCTTCCACTTCTTCGCCTAATTTAAAATGCTTTGTTAAATCTTTAATTCTATCAATCCAAGATACTTCAGAAATATGTACTAAACCTTCTATACCTTTTTGTATTTCTATAAATAAACCATAATCAGTAATACTTGATATTTTACCCTTAACTTTGGACCCAACTTGTATCGATTCAGGTAAAACATGCCATGGATTGTCAGTTAATTGTTTCATACCCAGAGATATTTTATTATTATCCTTATCAATGGATAGAACTTTTACTGTTATTTTATCCCCAATTTTTAATATTTCGCTTGGATGGGATATCCTGCCCCATGTCATATCGGTTATGTGTAATAGACCGTCTAATCCGCCTATATCTACAAAAGCCCCATAGTTTGTTATATTCTTTACAGTTCCTTGAATTATTTGAGCTTCTGTTATATTGCTCATAACATGTTTGCGAGCTTCTTGTTGCTGTTCTGATAGGAACTTGCGTCTAGAAATTATTACATTGCCACGTTTTTTATTTATTTTTATAACGTTGGCAACTATATGTTGTCCTATTAGGCCTTCAAAGTTTGTAACTTTCTGTACATCAACTTGCGATCCAGGTAAAAAAGCCGGAAGCCCTATATCAACATTTAGTCCACCTTTTACTGTATGGGTAACGACACCTTCAACAGGCTTATTTTCTTCAAATAATTTTGTAATTCTATCCCAAGCCTTTAGATTTTTTGCTTTTTCATAAGACAAAACTACGTTGCCATCAATATTTTCAAGTTCATCTAACATTACGTCTATATTAGCGCCTGGTGTTAGATCTTTTAATTCATGTTCAGTGAATTCATATCTTGGTATTAGTCCATTTGATTTGTATTGAATGTCGACTAATACACCTTGTTGATCTACAGCTAAAATTTTTCCTATGGTTAATTGACCCGGTTGTAATTTGCTGAGGGTTTCTTGATATAGATCTTGCAGTTCTTGTTTTTGCTCACCACTTAATTGGGGCATGTCCAGTTCAGGAAGATATACTTTTGCATATTTTGATGGACTTAGTACTTCTTTTGCCATTGAAAAAAGCTCCTAAAGATATTTGAGATAAATAAAATCTGCTAACTTAGAATTTGGTAAGCAGAAGTTTATGGGGGTTAAACATATACTATACTTAGTTTATAATATCATTTTATTTATCAACTGGCAAATTCAGATTAAATATTTTAAAATAAATCGTTATGAGCAAAAAATCATTAAAAATAGCCATAATAACTAATAATTATACTCCTTATTCAGGGGGAGTAGTAAGCTCTATAAACTCTTTTTTGCAAAGCTTAAAAGAGCAAAACCATATACCTTTTATTATTACCTTAGATTTTCTTACCAAAAAGTTCCCTGAAAGTGATAATATTTTTCGTATGAGTTGCCCCATAAAATTTACTTATAAACAGAATTCTATGGCTGTTCCCTTTTGGCCAGAATTTGAAATGTCCGAAATTATAAAAAAAGAACGACCTGATATAATTCATTCTCAACACCCATTTTTATTGGGTGCAAACGCATTAAACGTAAGTAAAAAAATGCAAATACCTATTGTTTTTACTTATCATACGCAATATGAAAACTATGCACATTATATACCTTTACCAGAAATTTTTACAAAACCTATCATCAGCAAGTTAGTAAAATCTTATTGTAAGCAAGTTCAAGGAGTTATTTTTCCGAGTTTATCAATAGCAAAAACCGCTAATTGCTTAAATCTTCAAAACTCGATAGTTGTGCCAAGTGGTATCTTACCATTATATTTTTCATCTGAACCTATTTTCAAAAAAAATAAAATATTTGAGCTTTTAACTGTAAGTCGTTTTACTAAAGAAAAAAATATATTATTTTTGTTGGATGTATTTGCAAAACTAAAACAAGAAGAGTTCATTTTTAGATTATTGGGTTATGGTTCAGAGCTTAATTTTTTAAAATTTTACGCATATGAAAAACTTAAATTATCTAAAGAAAGAGTAATTTTTATAGAAAAACCTTCTAAAGATTTATTGGCATCTATTTACAAAAAATCTGATCTATTTATCTTTGCTTCTATAACTGAAACTCAGGGTTTAGTTTTGGCTGAAGCTATGGCTGGGAGTTGTCCTGTTATTGCTCTAAATGCTGCAGGGAGTTGCGATATTGTAGATAATAATATTAATGGCTTTCTGGTTGATTCTGTAGAAGAAATGGTTTTGAAAATTAATTATTTAAAAAATTATCCTGATATTTGTTTACAGATGCAAAAACAAGCATGGTTAAAATCAAAAAGTTATGATTCTAAAAATTTAACTTTGAATTTAATCGATTTTTATAATAGGATATTGGCAAATTCCGTTTAAGGGAGAATAAATGGGTAAAATCTTAATTAATTTATTTTTTCTGGTGTCTAGCGTTAATTGCATGGATAAAAATATCAAAAAATCAGACACCCAGAAAACTATATCCTATCTTTCAGACAGTTTTAAATATAATATTTCTAATTTCAAAATTTATGTTAGTAGATTAAAAGGGAATCCAGCTGCAAATATTAAACTAGAGTTTGTTATTCCTGGGGTTGAAAGTAGGACAGTCATTAAGAATGTTAAGAGTTGGGATTTGCCTGAGGCAAACAGAAAGATTAAAAATTTAGGAGCCCTTTCTGTTAATGATATGAAAAGGTGTGCCAAAATAAAAAAAGATTTAATATTGAGAGAATTAAATTTGTCACAGAGTTTTGCTCAACTAGGAACACTTGATGCATTAATATTTGAAGCAGAAAGAAAGTTTAGGGATACTCTTTTTAGTCTAGCTGAAGATTCAGTTGAAGAATTGATTAGAAACCAAGATAGATTAAATATAAATCTTTTCAAAGATAAACTTAAGAAATGGTTCTTATGCTATAAATGTAGAAAAAAAGATGATAAAAACGAAGTAGTAGAATATGAAGCAGATGAAGATATTACTTTAACTTTTGCTGATGAATTAGAATTATGAGTAAAAAAGCTGGTAAGAAATATATTTTTTTTGCTAGATTGCTTGAGTGTAGTTAAATTTTTTTAGGAGTTATAATGAAAAAGCTCTTAGTTTTACCCCTGTTATTTGTATGCAAGATGTGTGCATTTGATCAATATTATCGAGATAATTTAAGTTCAAGACCTAGTGCTCCTGATCAGCAACCTGGATATCAAACTGAAGGTCATCCTGTAGTAGTATTACAACAAAAGCCACCACTACCTCCAAGAAATAGTATTAGTGTTAAAGCTATAAGAGAAGAGGCTAGAAGTGCTGCGCGTGATAACTTTATTAAACATTTAACTGAGAGTTTTGATCATATAATTGCAACAGAATCTGAAAACTTACGTGTTATGCCCTGGACTAAAAGAAAAATAGCCAACAAAATTAATTCTATTAAAAAATTGAATTTAAGCAGGCTTGCTTTGATCTATAATGAAAAAATATTATCGGGAGCAACAATTGAAGACTTACTTCAGGATCAAGAGAAATTTTTTAGAGAATGTGTCCAAAAATTAATTAGTGATGTTGTAGAAAAATCAAAATGTTGTTTTCCATACTGTTGAGCTGGCTATGAGACAAATTAGGCTTCTTTCAAAACCTAATATAACTCTATTTGAGAGCCCGTTCGTGGTGAGTGTTTGCGAAGCAAACGTATCGAACCATGAACATAATTTTTTATTCACCCTTCGATACATCGCACTACGTGCGATACTCAGGGCGAACGGAATAAAACAAATTTTTAGGTTTTGCAAGAGATATGTTCTATTTTTTTGTTTTGTTACAAGCTTCAATATCTTCTCAATGCAATTAGAGGAAGATGATTTTGTATATGTCTCAGGAGATGAAACATTCGAGCCTTCAGAAGATTCTAAGACACAAGAAGAGCAACCTATTTTAAGAAATCTAGTAGGATCTGTTAAGATTCGACTAGAATTTGAAGCAAGTAACTTTTTAAGAAACCTAGAGAAGGATCTAGCAGTAGCTGATATAGAACAATTTAAAAAGGATAACCTTTTCACTTTTGCTTCTAATTCGATGCCAGGCAGAATTAGACATATTTTAGAATCTATTGATTCTGAGAATAATTCTAGATTAACAGATGAACAATTCAGCGACATAGTGGATAGTTATGTGGGAGAATTTACCAAAAATTTAAGAGATTTTAAACTTCAATTGGATCAAAACATCAGTGAATTAAAACGTGAAAAACAAAAAAGTTTTAATCAAGAAAACACTCCAAAAAGAGAAAAAAAGTGTTCCCATTTTATATGTAAATGTTTTAGAAATTGTATTAAACCAATAAGATAATTGTTTCAGATAGAAATTTACAGATCTCGATAAAGCTCTTGTTGTTGCGATTTGTGTTTTTAGTTTAAATGATTTATAATTTAATATTATGAGTTTATTTAAATTAAAAATGCCTTTTGAGGCTTCAGGAAGTCAACCAGAGGCGATAAAGAATTTATCTTCGCATAGACCAGGAAAATCAACCCTAATAGGTGTTACAGGATCAGGTAAGACGTTTACTCTGGCAAATGTGATATCTAATCAGAATAAGCCTGTGTTAATTCTATCCCCAAACAAAACTTTGGCAGCTCAACTTTATGAAGAGTTTAGCCTGTTTTTTCCTGAGAATAAGGTTTGTTATTTTGTAAGTTATTATGATTACTATCAACCAGAATCATATCTACCGGCTCAAGATATTTACATACCTAAAGAAACAAAGGTTAATAGTGAAATTGAAAGACTAAGAATAGAAGCTACAGCCTCTTTAATTAATAGAAGAGATACTATAATTATATCTTCTGTTTCTAGTATATATTCTCTAGGTAATCCAAAAGATTATAAAGAATTAGCTTTATCTTTAAAAGTAGGGCAGGAAATTAAAAGAGCTGATCTTTTAAAGGAACTTATATTTATTCAATATGTTAGAAATGATATGGAAAAAGGTCATGGAACATTTCAAGTTCTAGGTAATACTATAGAAATAAATTTGCCATATCAAAAAGAAAGATTACGTATAGAACTGTTTGCTGACAAAGTTGAAAGCTTGCAGTGGGTTAACAAACAAACTAATGCTGTTTTAAATAATTTGGATAATGTTTTAATTTTTCCTGCAAAACATTTTGTTACAACAGATGCAAAAAAAGGTTCTGCAATAAAGAGTATTAAATCTGAATTAGATGAAACTTTACCTCTTCTAACTAATGAGATTTATAAAGATAGACTTTCAAAAAGAGTTATGCATGATATTGAAATGTTAAAAGAAACAGGATATTGTTCTGGCATAGAAAACTACTCTATACATTTTGATGGTCGTAGCCCTGGACAAGCTCCGTCTTGTTTGTTTGATTTTTTTGAAGATCTTCTTTTAATTATTGATGAGTCACATATTGCTGTTCCACAATTGCGAGGTATGTATGCAGGTGATAAGGCTCGCAAAAAATCTTTAATAGATTTTGGTTTTAGGTTACCTTCTTCTCAAGATAATCGCCCTTTAAAGTTTGAAGAAATAGAGAGATATTTCAAAGACGTTATTTTTGTTTCGGCTACTCCTAGTGATTATGAGCTTGAAAATTCTTCTAATATAGTCGAACAAATAATTAGACCTACTGGACTTGTAGATCCTTTGATCGAAATACATCCAAGATTAAATCAAATAAGTGATTTAATTAGTGAAATAAAAAATACAACTTCAAAAGGTTTTCGTACTCTTGTGACAGTCTTAACTAAAAAAATGGCTGAAGAGTTAGCTTATTATCTTGAAGAACAGAAAATTAAAGTATGCTATTTACATAGCAGTATAAAAACCCCTGAAAGAACTGAATTACTTCAAAAGCTAAGATTAGGTGTATTTGACTGTCTTGTTGGAGTTAACTTATTGCGTGAAGGGTTAGATTTGCCTGAAGTTGCTTTGGTTGCTATCATGGATGCTGATGTAGAAAGCTTTTTAAGGGATAAAAGATCTTTAATTCAAACTATTGGTCGTGCTGCTAGAAATACTGAATCAAAAGTAATTTTTTATGCTGATAAAATTACCGGCTCTATGCAAAACGCTATAACTGAAACGAATAGGCGTAGGCAAATGCAACAGGAATATAATAAACTTCATAATATTGTTCCTACAACTGTCAAACGTGAAGTTGTCAAAAGTATATCAAATATTCAATCAGCTATTGCTCAAGCTTCTAAGGGTAAAAAGAAGGCCAAAATTGCACCTGAAGATTTGAATAAAAAAATTATTGAAATTGAAAAAGCTATGTATGACGCTGCTGAAAATATGGATTTTGAATTGGCTATTGAGCTTCGAGGCCAACTTTTAGAATTACAGAAGATTTTAAATAAAAATGAAAATAATTAAAATATTCGCATTACTTGTGATATTTTCCAAAACTAATTGTATGAACCTAGATTATTATGATTTTAGTGACGAAAAAATAGAAAGCGAACTTAATTCACAAGAAGATGTTGTCGAATCATTCAAGAAGCTTTCTGCAAAAAACAAGATTCAAGGATTTTTTGATGAAAATAATGTTTGCCCTGCTCAGGATTTATCTGAAATAGTTTATGCTTATATCGGCCAATCTAATGAAGAAAAAGAGGCATTACTTAAAATTCTTGAACAGGGAATTCTCGATAACAATTTGGATCTGGTTAAAACAGCTATTTCTCTAGGTGTAGATGTTAATGCAGAATGGGATGAAAAATTTTTCAAAGGATGTTTTCCTCTTGCATTAGCTGTCAATCAACATAGATTTGCTGTAGTTAGATTATTATTAGAATCCGGTGCAGATATTAATAAAAAAATTAAAAATAAATATGATGTAGAAAGAATAGCTGCATTTAATGAAGTAGGTGACTTGATGAAAGATATGATAAGAACTATAAGAAGTAACGTGCCATTATCAACTGACATGTTAGAAAAAATAGAATATGTAGAGAGTTTACCGGTTCGAACTTTTACTATAAATCGTGAAAATCATAAAATAAAAAAAAGATGTTGTGTGATTCTTTAGCTAGAAGATTATATTAATAAGTGCTCGTATCCCTCGTCCTTCGATTTCGCGCTACGCGCTACATTCAGGATGGCCGGGGATAGTAATAAAAACTCCAGTCATGCTGAGCTTGTCGAAGCATCGGGACGAGCGGATCCAGAGAATTTTCCTCGCGCTCGTGGTGAGCCCGTCGAACCATACGAGCATATTTTAGTATAAACTATAAAATTTATTGATAATAATTTAACCTGGATTATGCTGAATTCAAGTAATTATTACGTTAATTCTTGAATTTTAGGTATAAAGTGAACAAAAAATTTATAATTTTTATCTTACTTTTAGTAGGGTTGGTTTGGGTATATATAAACAAAATTAAGGGATATCATATGTGTAAAATATCAACATTATCAGATGTAGTTAAGCTTTTTCCTAAATCTCCAAATCAAATAGAAGATTATGCAAATGAGTGCATGAAAATTATTGAAGCTGAAGTTAAAAAGATTATAAATATTCCTGATAATAAGCGTACTTTTGAAAATACAGCTTTGGCTTTAGATAAAATAGGAAGTTATTATACACCTGTATATTCTGCAATTTATGCATTAGAAGTTTTAAGTCCAGATCAAAATTTAAGAGAAAAAGCGCATGAGACTATATTAAAACTAAGTAATTTTATGGTTGATCATGTTTCAAATAATATTGAGCTTTATAAAGCATTTAAAGCGTATGCACAAAAAAATGGAGCTGGTGAAGATTTAGATGAGATTAAATTATATTTTATTAAAGAAACTATGGATGACTTCAAAAGAAGTGGTCTAGATTTGCCTGAAGATAAATTAAAACAAGTTAAAGAGTTAATAAAAGAGTTGGCAGCATTGTCTTTAGCGTTTGAAGCAAATATAGCTCAAAGCAAATGTAAGATTTTGGTAACTAAGCAAGAATTAGCGGGTCTTCAGGAAGATTTTATTAATGCTTTACAAAAAGAGGGTGATAAGTTTGTCTTAGGATGTGATTATCCAACATATTTTGCAGTAATAGATAATTGCAAGGTTGAAAGCACAAGAAAGAATATGTATATAGCTTTTCATAATAGAGCTTATCCTGAAAATATTGAAGTTCTAGAAAAGATTATAAAAAAACGAGATGAGCTTGCAAAATTGATAGGCTTTAAGAACTATAATAGTATGGTTATCGATAGCCAAATGGCAAAAACGCCAGAAAATGTTTATACCTTTTTATCTTCTCTTCTGGAAAAAGCTACAAATAAAGCTAAAAAAGAAGTAAAAAAGTTTATGGCTGATCTACCTGAATCTGTAAAACTTGAATCAGGTAAACTAAAACCATGGGATTCTAGATTTTTAAAAGAATATTATAAGAAAAAATATTTGAATTTAGATGCGCAAGAAGTAGCCAAATATTTTCCTATGGAAAATACAATAGCTCAATTACTTGATATTTATCAGCAATTCTTAAGTATTAAGTTTAAAGAAGTTAGTTTAAGAGGCAAATTTTGGCATGAAGATGTTAAATTAATAGAAGTTTATAATAATTGTGATGTTTTATTAGGCTATTTATTGTTAGATCTATACCCTAGGCCAAATAAATTTAGTCACGCGGCTCATATGACAATTGTTCCTGCAACATTCTATTATAAAGATTCAAAGAAATATATTTGTCCATCTGTATCAGTTGTTATGGCCAACTTTCCTAAGGCAACACAAAATTGTCCTGCTCTTTTGAAGTTTAATGATGTAGAAACATTTTTTCATGAATTTGGTCATGCCTTACATGCAATTCTTGGTTCTACAGAGCTTAGTTCATTTTCTGGAACAACAGTTAAAAGGGATTTTGTCGAAATGCCATCACAAATGTTAGAAAATTGGTTAAAAGATAAAGAAATATTACAGAAAGTTAGTAAGCATTATTTAACTGGTCAGCCTTTACCTGAAAATATTATAGATACTATAATTAAAACCGAACAATTTGATTCAGGTGACTCTGTTTTAAGACAAATCTTTTTTTCCCGTTTATCTTTGGCCTTTTTTGCTAATGGGGCCTATAAAGACACTCAAAGGATTGCCAAAGATCTTCATAAAGAAATTATAGATCATGTATCTTGGTCCGATAACAATCACATGCAGGCTTCATTTGGTCATTTGACTGATTATGGGCCATCTTATTATGGTTATTTGTGGTCAAATGTTTTTGCAAAGGATCTTTTCAGTGAAATAAACAAAAAAGGTCTTTTGAACCCGGAAATTGGCCAAAAATATATAAATCAGGTAATTGGTCTAGGGGGCAGCAAGGATCCTAACCAAATTTTAGTTGATTTCTTATCTAGAAAACCTAATCAAGAAGCATATTTTAAAAGCCTAGGTTTTGTCGATTAAATAAAGTTTATTTTTCAGGTAGAAAATAGGGGCTTGTAATAAATTTTTTATATGGTATAGTAGAAGTTAAATGGTGGATTTTCATAGGGAAAATCCCATTTGAATGTACTAAATTATAGGGAGGCTTTAAATGAAAAAGCTAATAGTTAAATTAATGGTTCTTGCATTGGCACAATCTTCATTGGTTATGTCAATGTATAGACCTAGACCTTGTAAGGGCGGCGCTTGTGGAATGAAAAAGAAGGCACCTCACAGAATCGTAGCTCCGGCTCCAGCTGCAAAACCAGCTGCAAAGCCTGTTGCTCCTGTAAGAGCTGTTGCAGCTCCGGTAGTCCCAGTAGCTGAAGCTCCAAGTGATAAAATTTCTGACTTGTTAGATATATTTGTGAATATAAGCACGAACGTTGATAATATGTCTAGAGAACAGTTTATCTTTGAAATAGTTCCAGTAATGGATGAAGTTTTGAACCTTGTAGGTCCTTTTATAGATGAAACAGGTAGATTAAACCCGGCTGTTGATTCTATATTTGCTAAACGAGGCATAAACTTTGGTGTTTTTAGGGCTCAAAAAGATTCTTTCATAGAAGAATTGAATGCATTGCCTAAAGATCAAGCTGTTGCGCAAGCTCAACAAGCTCAAGAAGATAAAGTTCAAGCAAATCAAGATGATTTTGATGTTTTAGTTGCTTTAGCTGAATCTAAAGCTTATGCTGCATCTTTACAAGATGTTAAACCTGATGCTGACAAAAAGCAAGATGGTGAAGACAAAGAAGATAAAGAAGGCAAAGAAAAGGCTGAAGATCTAAATAATACAGATCTTATGGCCCAAATGGCAAAAGCTGTAAACTTAGCTGCTGCCCAGGCTGAACTTCAACGTCAAGCTCAAGAAGAAAAAGAAAGAAATGAGCAAGCTGAACAAGCAAGACTTGTTGCACAAGAAAATGCTAAAACTGAAGCAGAAGCTATTGCTTTATCTGTAAGATTGACTAGTGAACAAGAAGAAAAAGCTAGACATGAAGCTGTAAGGGTAGCTAACGATGAATTAAGTCGTCAAAATCAAGAAAAAGCAAGATTTGCAGTTGAGCAAAAAGCTAAAGAAGAAGCAAAAGCTCTTGCTGATCAAAAAGCTAGAGAAAAAGCTGCTCAAATAGATGCTGAGCAAAAAGCAAGAGAAAAAGCTCGTAGAGAACACCAAGAAGCTGTTGCAAGAGAAGCTGAAGAAAAAGATAGACAAGAAGCTGCTGCTAAACGTGAACAATTAGCACGTGCTACAGAAGCAAGATTGTCAAAGCAGGATCAAAAACCTTCAGAAATAGAAATTTCTGGTGGATTTGATACTACAAAACCTGCTTCTCAAGAACAACCAGCTGCAGCTCCAGTAGTAGATACAAAAAAACAAGAAGAAGTGGTAGCTCAAGATAAATCGAATAATCTGTCATTCTTGAGAAGAATGAGAAACAAGGTTTTTGGTCCTGCTTCTGTTGAAGCTGCAAAACCTGTTACTCAAGAACCAGTTGTTGTTAAAGTAGATACAAAAGAACAAGAAGATAAAGTAGCTACAGAAAGAGTTAACAGCTTCTTTGCTGGTAATGTTTCTTCTAGCTCAAGTTCTTCTAGTTCATCAAGTGTAGCTGCCCCAGTTGCAACTCCAGTTATCAAAGAAGAACCTGCAGTTCAAGTAGCAGCGGCAGTTGCTGCTGAAGTTCCAGTTGTTCAAGCACCTGCTCAAGAACAACCAGTTGCAGTTCAAGCAGAAGCTAAAAAGCAAGAAGAATCAACTAACGATATGTCTATAGCTAGCTTTTTACCATTTTCTCTACAAGATTATGTAGAAAAGGGTATGGAAACATTAGCGCAAGACAATAAAGTTGTATCTTCAAGTTCAACTAGTTCAGCTAGTGTAGCTGCTCCAGTTGTTCAAGAACAACCTGCAACTCCAGCTGCTCAATCTCAAGAAACAACCACTCAAGTTCAAGATGAAAATTCATCTTCAACTTTTGGTGCATAATTTAATTAATTTACAGGCGTCTTCTGACAGGCGCCTGTAAATTTCAATAATTTCAACGTGAAATATTCAAGATATTTTAAAAAACTTAATATCAGTAGGAATTTAAATAGGGATAGGGGTACTTGTCATAAATTTCTTACTTGATATAGTTGAAGAGAATGGTGAGGGCTAGTAAGGAAGTGCGTAATAGTAAAAGTGAATTTTTTACACACGGAGGCTTTAATGAAAAAGCTAAACTTACTTAACTCGCTTATCTTTGTCTTGGCTTTGCAGTCATCAGTTAGTATGATGGCAATGACAAGAGAGCAATTTAGACAAGAGCTTATTGCTTCATATAATGCTTATAAAAATGGCGGTAAGAATAAGCAAGAATTGATAGCTAAGCTTGATGCAATGATAAAAGAAGTTGAAGGCGTGACAGATCTTGGTGCTCAAGAATTGATTTTTGCTCAACTTAATAAAGATTTAGGGGTTGATGTTCTTCAACTTAGAAATAGCCTAAAACCTTCTTATTTTACCAAAAAGAATGTAGCTATAGCTACAGCAGCTACCTTAATAGCAGGTTATGAAGCTTTTAAAGCATATCAAGCTTTTACAAAGCCTGAATCTCTTAAATCAGTTGCAACTCGTGAATATTTTAAAACATTTGGTAAGAAATTAGCTGAATTGCACAAGCAAGATTTAAGCAAAGCTACTGCTTTTGTTAAAGGTCTTGGTACAGCGATTAACGATCGTATGTACAGCCGTAGAGCTCAATGGGGCAATTTTGGCAAAGTAGCTGCAATTGAAAATAACTATAACCAAGCAGTTAATCTTGGCGAATCAATGTCAGAATTAGGTGAATTTGTAAGAGAAAACCCTATATCTTTCGATGGTTCAATTGTTCCTGTAACAAGAAATACTGAATGGCAAGTAGCACAGCCTGTAAAGCCATCTATGTTTAGTAGAGCAAGCTCTGCATTGAGTAATTTAAAAAATGCAGCAACATCTAAGCTTGCAAATGCTGCACAAGTAGTAAGTAATTCATCTAAAAATGCTTTAGAAAAAGTTGGTACAGCTGGTTCTAAATTATATAGAAGAATAAACCCAATTAAGCCTGTAAATGATACATCTTTTTCTCCTGTAGGTATAACTGACATAGAACACGGGATAGTTTCTAGAGCTGATGAAGCTTACGCTTTATCTCAAGTACGTTTTTCAGAAGATTTAACTCCTAGAGAATTAGATATAATCTCAAGAGTAAATAATGCTGAAGCTCTTTCTCAATTAGGCAATGTAGCTTCAGATATGTCTGATTTAGCACAAAGAGAAGCAGTTGAACAATTGCGTGATCAACTAGTAGGTTTTACTTGGTAAAGTAACTTACATTAATATTTTTAAAAGAGCGTTCGATGTAAAAATCGGGCGCTTTTTTTTTGTATATGAGATAATTAATATATTAAAATATTTTAAATTTTTAGGTGATGTAATGAAAAGAAATATGTTAATTTCTCTGTTGGAGAACTATTTTCCTGTAAATTCTGAAGAAATAGAAGCAAAGAGAGATATAATCAATTTTATAAAAAAATATGAGAACTGTTTTGAAAGATCTTTAGCTATAGGGCACATAACAGCTTCATGCTGGCTTTTAAGTAAGGATAAAACTAAAGCACTACTTATGCATCATACAAAACTTGATATGTGGGTGCAGCTAGGTGGCCATTGTGATGGCAATCCTGATCCTTTAGAGGTTGCTGTTAAAGAAGCTCAGGAAGAGTCTGGAATACAAAATATTTACCCAATAAATAACGAAATTTTTGATATAGATATTCACTTTATTCCTGCAAATAGCAAAGAAGCTGGTCATTATCATTATGACGTAAGGTTTTTGCTGGGTGTTAATAGTGATGAGGATATAGTTAGAAATAGTGAATCTAAAGAATTGAGATGGATTGGCAAAGAAAAAAATCAACTTCCTACATATAGTCTGTCTGTTGTCCGTATGTTCAATAAATGGCTTGAAAATAGCTATTAATAATTAAAGAATACAAAGCTAAAGCTTTATTAAGGGCCCTTGTCCGGCCCTTAACAATCCAGACCCCAAGGGAAGACCCTTGGAACCCTAGCACTTGTATGGTGGCTGTTCGCCTAGTCCCTTCGGGACACGGCTCAAACCACAACAGACAAGTGCGAATGATTTAACATTATTTAATTTTAAAAAAATCTTTAAGTTTGATTAATTTTCTTCAGTATAGAGATTATTCAGTTTTGAATAAATTAGTTATATAAAGTTCTTAAGTTATAAGTTTTTAATAGAATAAAAATTCATTCGCACTTGTCCAATGTAGTCTGAGCCGGGCCTGAAAGGCTTTAGGCGAACGGCTACTGTACAAGTGCTAAAGGGTTTTAAGGGTCTTCCCTTAATGTCCGGATATATAAGGGCTTGACAAGAAGCCCTTATAAAAAGCGTAAGCTTTTACTTCTTAAAAATTTAGGGTTTGTTATATTTGAAAATATGATATTCAATTTCTTGAGGTTAAATATGCAAGATAAGAAAAATAAATTTTATGTTACAACTCCAATTTATTATGCAACGGCAAGGCCACATTTAGGGTCATTATATTCTACTCTTTTAGCTGACGTATCTGCTAGATGGAACAAGCAAAAAGGTAAAAAAGTTTTCTTTTTGACTGGAACAGATGAGCATGGGCAAAAAATTGACCAAGCTGCTCAAAAGGCTCAAATGGAGCCAAAACCGTTTGTTGATAGTTTTATTGAAGCGTATAAATTTATCTGGAAATCTTATCATATTGATTATGATTATTTCATTCGTACTACAGATCAGACTCATGTAAAAACAGTTCAAGCATGGCTTGAAATGTTGATGCAAAAAGGTGATATCTATAAATCAGTATATGAAGGGTGGTATTGCACCCCTGATGAGGCTTTTTTGACAGAAAAAGAGGCTGCTGGTTTTACAGATAAATCACCCATTTGCCCAACTTGTAATAGACCTACCAATTTTATTTCTGAAGAGACTTATTTTTTTAAGTTATCTGCATATCAAGATAAATTATTAGAATTTTTTGAAAATAATCCTAATTTTGTTGTTCCAAAAGAAAGATTGAATGAAGTTATAAAATTTGTTCAATCAGGCCTTAAAGATCTAAGTATCTCGCGAACAACTGTAAAATGGGGCATTCCATTTCCAGGAGATAGTAGACACGTTGCATATGTTTGGGCCGATGCATTGTTGAATTACATTTCTGCTATAGGTTATTTGGATAAAGCACGGCAGCAAGAATTTGATTTTTATTGGCCCGCTGACGTACAGGTTATGGGTAAGGATATCTTGCGTTTTCATGCTGTTTATTGGCCCGCATTTTTGATGGCATCAGGCTTGAAATTACCAAAACAACTTTTGGTTCATGGATGGATAAAAGTAAATCAACAAAAAATGTCTAAATCATTTGGTAATGTAATTGATCCTCAAGTTTTGTCAGATAACTATGGTGCTGATGCAGTACGTTATTATTTATTAAGTCAATTGGCTATTACCCAAGATGCAGAATTTAGCACGCAAGCTCTTGAGCAATGTATAGAATCAGAGTTGGCCAATGATTTAGGGAATTTAGTTAATCGTGTTATTGTTTTAGCTTTAAAAAATGATCTAAAAATTGTTCCAAAAATTAATATATTGTCAGAAGAGAGTAAAAGCTTGTTTCAGGCTTACCAAAAAATGTTAGTTGAATTCTCTCAGGATATGGACAGATATCATTTTCATTTAGCTATACCAGCATTATGGAGATTTATTGCTCAAGTTAATGCATATTTTCATGCTCATGAGCCTTGGAAATTGGCAAAGACTGATAATAAAAAATTTGTTGAGGTTATTAATATAACATGTCAAAGTTTGCGTTTAATAGGAAACTTGCTTTGGTCTATAATGCCAAAAAAATCTGAAGAGTTACTTAATCACCTTGGCCTTAAAGTTGACCTGAAAATTAATATAGAACTATTAAAACCGGATTTCGAACTAACTTTTAATTTATATCAGGGTGAAAATCTTTTTGCCAAAATAGAAAAATTAGAACAAAAGGCTACAATTCCTGTAGAATCAGTAATTGATGAACAAAAACCTATTGATATAACTGACTTTGCCAAAGTTCAATTAGTGGTAGGCACCATAGAGCAATGTGAAGAAATTTCCCAATCTGATAAATTATACAAACTTCAAGTAGATTTTGGTATAAAAGGGAAAAGGCAAATTCTTTCTGGAATAAAAAAATTCTTTAAAATCAATGATTTAATAAATAAACAAGCTGTTTTTGTATTTAATTTGGCACCACGTAAGATGATGGGCCTTGAATCTCAAGGTATGTTGCTTACTGCAGTTGATGAACAAAATAATCTTCAATTGATTGCCCCAGCTAAATTTGTACCAAATGGAACAATGTTAAAATAAAGGACACCTTTGAATTATCAAAAATGTCCTTTATAATAAATTACCTCATTGCTGATATTGTAAAGGCACCTGTTTCATCAATTCCAACTTTTATATTAGTTGGTGATTTTGATGTATCATAAGTACCGTCATCTTTATGCTTAGCAACTACTTGAAATTTATAATCATTTGAATTACTAACGGCATCATATTTCTTTAAATATTGAGTTAACTTGTTCTTATCCTTAGAAAAAATAACTACTAAATCGGCCCATTTACAATCGCAACATCTAGCATCTTTTTGTTTTCCTCTTGTGCCTAATCCTGCATGATTCATTAACCATAATCTACACGCACCCATCTTTTGTAATGGTGTAAAGTTAAGTTGGACCATTCTATCCTTTTCGCCAAGAAGAGCTCCACCTAATGCTGAAACAGGGAAAACAGAAGTGGTTGGATCCGGATTAGCATAATCAAGATCAACCCTTATTAATAATCCTGGATAATCTGTATCTGGTTGAAATCCAGCATTCATAAGTGGTTTATTTTCATCATCTGTTAAAACATAATAAAGAGCTGCATATATAGTGTCTTTTTGGGAAATATTAGTAACATTAATAGAAATTGGATTGGCCTGTTGAGATAAACTAACTGGATCTATCCATTGAAACATTAGTTTTTGACCTGTGCAAGAGTTATATGTGGGCCATCCCCTTTTTGCAGGATTTGTATTACCTGCTTTATGTTCTTCTCTATAATCATTATTAATATCTTCATTATAAAGTTTTAAAGAAGGCTGATTCAATCCCGGATAAGAATGTAAAGGATATATTCCACTGGGAGTTCCACTTCCAGGTTTATCACTATCATGGAAATAAGTGGCATCAGGTTGGGCCAAACGTGAATCACCTGATGAATATCCATATTCTTTTCCTAAACCTTTATCAGAACGTCCATTTAATTTTCCAACTGTGTAATTGAAATCTGTACATGAACTTGTTCCTGGAAATCCCCAATCAGTTGCCAAATAGGGTTTAGGATCATCTGCTTTACAACAACCAGCAATTAGAAAAACAATTAGTAAACACTTTTTATTCATAACAAGTACCTCCTTTTTTTAATAAATTAACCAGAAATTATAACTATTAATTAGATTGTAACAAAATAAATAATCCAAAAACAATAGTTTTAATAGATTATTTTTAATAATTGTTTTAACTTG
>JABDFA010000011.1:0-2773 GCA_013286795.1 Candidatus Babelota bacterium | reverse complement strand
GGTTTTTTTTGTTTAAAGTGATAAAATACTTGAACTATCGAGTTTTTTTTGTAATGAATCTCTCATAAATTATGCTTTTTATAAAGGTTTTTTATGTTTGTAGTGTGGGTATTATTTTTTTTTTCAATATTTAATTTAAAAGCCTGCCAAGAAAATGCTACAGATTTTGATTCTAAGCAAGAATCTATTGCTAGTGTGCGAGGAAAGGCTGATGTAAGAGTTTTTATTAAAGATTATTTATTACCATTAAGGATTTTAAAGAAACTTGGTATAAAGGCAGAAAAAGATAAATATGTGTATATTACTGATATGTATGATTGTTTTTTTAAAGCTGCAAAAATGGGTAATTTAGTTGCTTTAAAGTACTTTGAAGAACAAATGTGTGATAGTTCCTTTGAATTAGATACTTGTGATTCTAATGGCCTTTCTGCTTTGCAAGAAGCTATTTATGATAATAACAAAGTTTCAGTTGATTTTTTATTAAGAGGGCAAGATAAAAAATCATTTGGTAACTATTGGCTGAGATCTCAAGATGGAAAAAATTGCTTGATGTTGATCAATGGTTGCACTGGTTATAAAGATTGTGGGAATCCATTTGTTTTAAGAACTATAAAAAAACTTTTAGATTTTGATTTAGATCCTAATTATCCGGATTTTTCCGGCTTAGATGTTAATTCTATTGATGATTTGGGTAAAACGGCACTTATGTACCATGCAGCAAATTTGCCTGTTATTGAGCTGCTTATTTCTTATGGTGCTGATATTAGTTTAATAGATAAACAAGGTAAAAATTTTATAGAATATTTCTATCAGACTATATCTAATTGCCCTGATAATGAATATTATAGCAAGATAACTGAACTTAATATAATTTTTAAAAAATATAAAATTGATTGTATTTGCGTATAAAAAAATTACCGGAAAACTCAATCTATTAAGCTGTACGGTAAATTTTATTTTGAAGTTTCAAGTTATAACAAATTAAAATTTGGATCTTCTGGATTTAATGCATTACCTTCGTCAGCGCTGTCCCTACGTCTCTTTTTTTTCTTAACTTCTGCTTCAAGAGGTTTTTTAGAAGCGTCTTCGGTAACTTCTTGATCAGGAACTTGATGTTCTTTAGAAGCCATATTAGAACCGTTCAAAATATCTACAGTTAATTTTGCAATATCTGCTGAAAATGCAGGAACAGATTCCATGATTTTAGTTGTCATGGTCAGGTTCCAATTATCAAGGATTTCAACAATATTTTTTTTATCTGCTTCTAATGCAAGGTCATAAGCAGTTTTTTTATCTTTATTTTTAATAGTAGTATTAGCTCCGGCTTTTAACAATTCCATTACTACAGTAGCATGTCCTTCTTGGCAAGCTGCCATAAGCGGAGTTTGGCGATCCATATTATACCCTTTTGACCTGCGGTTAATATTTACTTTCATTTTAATCAGAAATTTTACAAGGTTTATGCTTCCATAGAAAGCAGCTGTATATAACATATGATTACCAAAACTATCTATGTAGTTTATGTTTATTGTTCCTTTTTCCAGGAGATATATGATGGCATTGGTGTTACCTTTTAGAAGAGCGAAATTTATAAAATTTCGTTTGGAATCTATTTTATCAATAGAATTAAATAACAATTCTATTATTTCTTTTTCTATAGCTTTATTATAGTCTAAATTATGTAAGACATACTCTAATATGTTGTGGAAATACTCTTCTTCTACAGCATTATGTAAATTATATCCATTTTTTATTAAAAGTCTTACCATTTCTGGATTAATATTACCTCTAGAAAAATATCCTACTAATATATCTTCATATTCAAATTCATTTTCTTTATCAGGGTTTATATTTATATCTACGCCTTTGGATATCAAAAGTTGTGCTGCTTCAATATTATTATTAAAAACAGCTGTGTTTAAAGGAGTTATTTCATCCTTCACAATGACATTTACATCAGCGCCATTAGATATTAGATATTCCATTAACTGCAAATTACATTTTTCAATTGCAAATATTAAAAGTGTTTTACCATCATCGTTTTTAGAGAACAACTCACTAGTTTCTTTTTGTTCATCTTCAGAATTGTCTCCTAATTGCAGATCTAATTTAGTATCGATATCGATCTGATAACTTTCAAAATGTAGTTTGAAGTTTTTAAAATCATTGTTTTTTATTAATTCAATTAGATGTTTAAGTTCCAATTGTGTAAAATTAACATCATCTAATAAACTATCATTGAATTTATCTGTAATATTAATTTGTGCTGCATTTTCTGTTAAAAGCCTAATGGCATAGTCTTCAACGGGTCCCATAGAGCTAATATGATTAAATGTGCTTGCACAGAATAATCCAAATAATCCAAAAAGTAACATTTTATTTTTCATGGATATACCCCTATTATTTGTGCTTAAACCAAATTATAATTTGGATCATCTAAGTTCAATGGCTTATTGTCTTCTTCGTTTCTACGTCTTTTCTTTTTCTTTACTTCTGTTTCTAGGCGTTTTGTAGCGGTTTTTGCATGAATAACTTCTTCATCCAAAATTTCTAGATCTGCCTTTTCTGTTAGACATGAACCAGTTGCTCTATCTGTGATTAATCCTACAATGTCTAAAGGAAGAACTGGAAATGATTTCATAACAGCTTTTGCAATTCGTATGTTCCAGTTATCAAGAATTTTAACTATTGTTTTTTTGTTTGATTTCTTTGCAATATCATATGCAGTTAGGCCATTATGATTTTTAAGAGTAATATCTGATCCGTTCTTTAA
>JABDFA010000010.1:45082-45225 GCA_013286795.1 Candidatus Babelota bacterium | reverse complement strand
TCTTTAATTAGACAAGACAAAAAAGAAGAGGGATATAAAATTTTATCCGAAGCTGTTAATCATATTTCCAAGAGTTCTCCTTATTATTATTTTTATAAAATAAAAGAATCTCTTATGAAATTTGATATGGCTGATGTTGAAAA
>JABDFA010000010.1:0-45072 GCA_013286795.1 Candidatus Babelota bacterium | reverse complement strand
ATACAAGAGTTAGATAAATTAAGCAATGATAAATCAAATCCATTTAGAGATTTGGCAAATTACTATCTTGGTGAGTATTATTGGTCCGATAATAATTTTGATAAATCTAAAGAATATTTTCAAAAGTTAATGGCTAATCAATCAAAAAATGTTGTTGAAAAAGTAGAAACTCCTTGGTTTATTATGGCTAAACTTAGGTTGCAACAGTTAGATAAATAGAGGTGAATTTTGCAAGTTAGAGTTCGTTTTGCTCCTTCCCCTACAGGTAAACTTCATATTGGTGGGTTACGGGTGGCCATCTTTAATTGGTTATTTGCTAGACACTTTCAAGGTTCTTTCTTGTTGCGAATTGAAGATACAGATTTAGAAAGATCTAAGCAAGAGCATACAGATTCTATTTTAAAAACTTTTAAATGGATAGATATGAACCCAGACGAGTCTGTTGTCATTCAGAGTTCTAGAATAGAAGAGCATAAACAATTAATTGATAAACTATTGCAACAAGATAAAGTTTATAAATGTTTTTGTGCTATAAAACGAGAAGATTTAGATTCTGAAAATTATTCTAAATATAATAGAAAATGTAGAGATAAGGTTTTTGAGCAAGATGATTTAAATAAATCATTTGTTATTAGATTTAAGTTGCCTGATAATATTAATGAAGTATCTTTCGATGATTTAATTCATGGAAAAATTACATTTAATTTGGATCAGTTGGATGATTTTATCATAGCAAGATCAGACGGTGCTCCAATGTATAATTTTGTTGTGGTTGCCGATGATGCTTATATGAAAATTTCTCATGTAATTAGAGGTGAGGATCATATAAGTAATACCCCTAAGCAAATTTTATTGTATAAAGCTTTAGATTATAATTTACCAAAGTTTGCCCATGTGCCATTAATATTGGATCCAATGGGTGGAAAACTAAGTAAAAGAAATTCTGCATCTTCGGTTGAAGAGTGTATTAAAATGGGATACTTACCAGATGCATTATTTAATTATTTAGTTAGATTGGGCTGGTCCCATGGTGATCAAGAAATTTTTACTAGAGATGAATTAATTAAATATTTTTCTTTGGATCATGTTGGTAAAAGTGGAGCTGCTTTTGATATTGAAAAAATGCAGTGGGTTAATAACCAATATATATCAAAAAAGACAGCTATTGATTTATTGAGATTAATTCAAGAAGATGTCGAGCCTGATTTTTTGAAACAGTTCTCATCTTTTAATTACGATCAGATTATAGAGCTTATTGATGTATATAAAGAAAGAGCTGTAACTTTGCAATTTATTTGCCAAAGTTTAAAAACGTTAGATCAGATTCCTAAAAGCTATTCTGAACAAGCTATAATGGAATGGATTAAACCTGGTACATTAGATTATTTAAAAAATTTAATTAATGAACTTGAATTAGTGCAAGATTGGACCGAAAATAATATCTCAGATATTTTTAAGCAATTTTGTAAAAAAAACAGTATAAAAATATCTGATCTAGCTCAACCAGTAAGATTAGCTTTAATTGGTGAGACCTCTGGAATAGGTGTTTTTAAATTATTATTTATTTTTTCCAAAGAAGAGAGTATGAAGCGAT
Organism: Candidatus Babelota bacterium; assembly: GCA_013286795.1. Classification (GTDB taxonomy): domain Bacteria; phylum Babelota; class Babeliae; order Babelales; family JABDEC01; genus JABDFA01. The sequence continues at coordinate 43,478 of JABDFA010000010.1, read as the reverse complement.
TATATAAGTTTTTAGAATTTTTAAACAATAAAGTTTAGAAATAAACCCATTCGTATCCTTCGACAGGCTCAGGACGAACGGGTATAGGAATAAAAAAGCGCTCGTGGTGAGCTTGTCGAACCATACGAGCATACTTTAGAAATAAGATATTGTAGGGGATATATGAAAATAGGAATTATTTTTTCTGGTTATTCAAGCCAATTTATAGGAATGGGTAAAGATCTATATGATGATTATCGTATAGTGCAGGAATTTTTTGAAGAGGCTTATAATTGTTCAAATATTAATTTTGTAAAATTATGTTTTGCTGATTCTGAAGAAGAACTTGCTAAAATCGATAATGCATATTTGTCTATATTTCTTATAAATGCTGCAATGTGGCAATTTTTTAAAGAGAAAAATTTGAAACCTGATTTAATTACAGGACACGGAATTGGATTCTATTCTGCAGTTTTTGCAAGTCAAGGCTTTACATTCCCTGATGGTCTTTATTTATTAAAGAAATTATCTAGCTTTATACAAGAGACTACTCAAAACTCTAGTTTGGCTGCGTTAAAAGTAGAAGGTATTGCATCTGGAAAGTTAAAGAAAATTATGGGTGCTATTTCTGATGATTTAATAATTTCAGTATATAATGGATCAAATGAATTTATAGTATCGGGTCAAAAAAGTTCAATTATTGAGTTAAAAAATAATTTTAAAGAAATGGGCTTTAAAATACAAGATGTCTCTTTCATACTAGGACTTTATCCTGAATTAATGAAAAGCGTAGTCGAACAATTTAAGGCTTATTTAGAAAAGGTTGATTTTAAGGATTTACAAACACCCGTTATAAACTTTGTTGATGGTAAGGAACTTATTTCTGGAAAACAAATTAAAAAAAATATAATTCAACAAATAGATTTACCTATAAAATGGGATAAAGTATTAGATAAGTTTGAATCAATGGATATCATTATTGAAGTTGGGGCAAGAGAAAATTTGCTCGGTTTGATTAAACAAAGATATCCATCAAAATCTGTGTTATCTTTTAGTAAAAAAGCTGATTTAGAAAAAATTAATGAAATTTTGTTAAATATTGATAAGGAGCAAAATGGAATCGAATCACGAGATTCAATCCAAAATAGTCAAGATTGTGGCGGAACAACTCAACCGTAAAGAAAGTGAAATAAATCACGAGCACTCTCTGGAATTTCTTGGAGCTGATTCATTAGATCAAATAGAAATTCTTATGAAAACAGAAGAAGTTTTTTCTGTGGAAATCAGCGATACTCAATCAGAAAAAATTTTTTTTATTAAAGATTTAGTTAAATGTGTTGAAGATTTAAACCAGAATATATAAATATCAAAAAAAAATGGAAGGCTCACATGAGCCTTCCTGGTACTAGATTTGTTCTGCTTTATAATCTTAGAAGGATATTCCGCCTTTAAGATCTACAAACCATTCATTAGCAGCTTTGTTGTCGTTTCCGAATTCAACTTCACCACCTAGTAATATGTACGGTTGCCATTCACAATCTTTCCAATTGTAACCAACAAAGCCGAATGCTTTGTTAGAGAAAGCTTGTGGATGTAACGCTGAACATAGGTCGATATCATTTGAAGTTAAGAAAGTTTGAGTACTATCTGTTACAATTGTTCCAATTGTAGAAGCAAGTGTAGCAGTTGAAGCACCGCTAGCTGAATCTAAACCTGCAGGTTTAACTGCATATTTAACAGCTGCATCATCTAGGGCTGCAAATACTGGACCACATTTGAGTTTTTCTCTTGTTCTGAGCCAGAATTCCCAACCAAGACCGAATGAAAAGTTGCATCTGTCATATTGTAACATTATAGCTAAGTCTGCCATAACATCACAGCTAACTTTAACTTCAGTTGTGGTTATATTAGCAGCTCTTTCAAGTCCTGTTGGTGTAACTAAATCTGTAGCTGCAAATTGTTTAAGAATGAAGTATTGAGAACCTGCATTCTTTAATCCTGTGCTAGGTTGTAATAAAGAGAATGTACGTCTTTGTGTTGAACCAAATTCATGGTCAACAACTGCATCGAAGTACACATTCACTCTTTGGTCACCGTCACAGTTTTCCCATAATTGGTATCCTGTGTTAACTGTACCACCAAGTTCCCACATATGAGCAGCACCTGAGATTGGTTCAAATAACCATCTAGCTTCAGGTTTTGTTCCTGTTGGAGCAACAAAGTGTAAGCTTAATGCAAGATGTCCTCTTTCTCTTCTGATTACATCGTAACCTAGATCAAGAACTAGGCCTGATACTTGTGTTTGTGTATGTTTGCCACAAACTCTAGCATATTGTAATGCAGGTACGTCGCCAAATGCTAATCCGTTAAAGCCTTCTCTCAAGTTAGCATTTACAACCGGTGTAACTTCTGTTGTACTTATAGTTACTTCACCTGTTTCGTAGTTTGCAGTTGCAAGTGTTGTTGTATCATTAGGTACATCAGCAATGTTGAAATCCCAGCTGGTTACGTTGATAGGTATACCTATTCTTGTCCAAAGACCACAAACAAATTCATCCCAACCTACAAATAAATCTAGGTCAGCTATGAAGTTTTTGATTTTTGGTTTGAAGCAAATTGTTCCTGATGATGTTGTACCGAATTCTACATTGTAGATATCACTTGTGTCATTTGCACCGTAGGTCATTCTATTTCCGGTTGGAACAAACGAGAAGAATTCCCCGATTTTTTTGCTTTTAAATGTTTCACCAAATGATAGCGCTACACTTGCTACACCATAAAACTCTTCTTTTCCAAAAAGATGGATTTTATCTTCTACACCCATCATTTTACGAGCTTCATTTTGGTGTACTGGACGAGCATTCCAGAAAGTATGACCATATACATTGCCTTTTTCTTTAGGGCAATCTACAGGGCATACAGTTTCCTGGCCACTGCATTCATCTTCACATGATTTTGCTTTTGCACTTCCTACTGTGCCACAAACGGCAAGTAAAGTAATGCAAAAAAAACCTTTTAGCATTGATTTCATAAAGTCGCTCCTTTTAAACTTAATTAAAATGTTTTGAGCTAAAAACTTAATACGACGACACTTTTTTTAACATATTTGATTTTTTACTCTAGCAGCTCCCTCCTTTCGTAATCTAAAAATTTTTAAAATGACTTAATCATTTTACAAATTATACTATTACAACAAACATTTTCTAATCAAACGCTAGTATATTTAAATTGCTAAGTCAATAATTTAAAACAAAATTTTTGACTTAATGAACCTAAGTATAATCATGCCAATCGAAACTTGTAAAGAGTAAAGTTGCAAATTGTTATATTGGTGAGTGAAATAACTAGTGTTCATGTTTAAATTCTTCTTTAAATCAGGCGTTTTTTTTTATTAAAAAGATTAAGATAAATCTTTTATTAAGTACGCATTTTTATATAAATTTTAAAACTATTAATTTTATAGTATTGAAAATTTTATACTCATAAATAAAGAGATAAATATTATGATATTTTTAATTAATAAATTTTTTAAAAAAATTAGTAATAAAATATATATAGGGGTGTTTTTATTAATCACATCTCTTACTGTTTTATTATCTTTAATTTTTTATAATTCATTTGATCATTCTTTCTTTTATTATGATGGTAGAGAAGCAGTAATCAAAAATATTTTAGGGAGTTGTGGGGCCAATTTATCAGCTACATTGTTTTACTTATTTGGGTATGGAAGCTTGGTTTTTATACTTTTTTTATTTTATTTAACAGCATTTTTCTTATTTAATTTAAGTTTTAGGAATGAGTGGGAGCGCTTATTGGCATTTTTAAATATATTTTTTATCACTAATATTTGTTGTGCCATGTTTATAAAAAATAATACTTTTTTTTATAGTGGCGGTGTTTTGGGATCTTACTTATTTAAAAAATTGGGTTTATTGTTAGATAAACCTTTAATATATTTAATTTTATTTTCTTTGGTTTTTGTTTCTTTCCTATTAATATTTAGGATCTCATTTTTTTGTGTATTTAATTTAAAAAACTTTAAAAATCTTGTAGTTATAACTGAGAAAATAATTTATTATTCATCTTTGCCATTTGTATACATTACAAAATGGGCCAGTTCATTGCTAAATGGGTCCGCTTTAAAAGAATTAGAAGAGCCTCATTTTAAAATGGAATATAATCAAATCTTTGAAGATAATAACTTAAGTAAGGATCCTTTCTGGCAAGAATTTTTTAGTGTCAACAAAAATATACAAGAAAATGATATAAAAATAGTTAGCAAAGAGAGTAGAGAAGGTTCTATAGAATCGTCTAGTGAATATTTCTTACCAGATTTAAATATTTTTACTGCTATAAAAGAAACACAAGATGATAAAAAATTTAAAAAAGACCTTGAAGAACAAGTTATTATATTAGAGGAAAAATTAAGACATTTTGGAGTTAATGGTAAGGTTATTTCTATTGAATATGGTCCTATAATAACATTATTTGAATATCAGCCCAATGTTGATTCTAAGATTAGTAGGATTTTGGCTCTTGAAGATGACCTAGCTATGGCATTACAAGCAAATAGTATAAGAATTATTGCTCCAATACCGGGAAAATCTGTTATTGGTTTTGAGATAGCAAATAAGAATAGAAAAAGCGTTTCATTTACAGCCGTTGTACATTCAAAAGAATATCAAAATTTTGTTGGAAAGTTACCTTTAGCTATAGGTGAAGATACTGTTGGTAATAAGGTAGTAGTAGATCTAGCATCAATGCCACATCTACTTGTTGCCGGTTCAACCGGTTCTGGTAAATCTGTAGCATTAAATACAATGTTAATAAGTCTTTTATGTAAATTATCTCCTGATGAACTCAGATTGATTTTAATTGATCCAAAGAGATTAGAATTTGCAGCATATTCAGATATTGCGCATTTGCTTTTTCCAATTGTTACTATTCCTAAGCAGGCTATAGATGTTCTTAAATGGCTAGTAAAAGAAATGGAAACTCGTTATGAAAATATGGCAAAAATTGGTGTTAAAAATATTTTAGATTATAATCTATATTGTCAAAAACATAACTTAAATAGATTGCATTATATTGTAACAGTTATTGATGAACTTGCAGATCTTATGATGACTGCGGGTAAGGATGTAGAAACTCTTATAATTAGAATTGCTCAAATGGCCAGAGCATCGGGTATACATTTAATTGTGGCAACACAACGACCTTCTGTTGATGTGGTTACAGGTCTGATTAAAATTAATTTTCCAAGCAGAATGTCATTTAGAGTAACTTCTAAAGTAGATTCTAGGACCATACTTGATTGTGTAGGTGCAGAAAAACTACTTGGCAAAGGGGATATGTTATTTTTAGATCCACAATTTTCTTTGTTAAGAAGAATACATGGCGCTTTTGTTAGTGATTTAGAGATATTAAAAGTAGTTAATCATATTCGCTTTCAGATAAAAGTAGAATATTTAAGTCTTGATCAAACTATAATTAGCAATAAAGATAATTTAGATAATCAAGATGATCTTCTGTATCAAGATGTTCTTTTATACTTAAAAGATGTTAAAGAGGTTTCGATTTCACTTTTACAACGTAAATTTAGAATAGGCTTTAATAGGTCGGCTCGTATTATAGAAGCTCTTGAATCTCAAGGATATATTATACCTACAGAATGTGGTAAAACACGCAAAGTTGTAAAGAATTAAAATAATAATTGCTCTAATTACAATGTTTTATTTTGCTTGATTTGCTATTATTGCTTGACAACTTTAAAAAAAACCGACATTTTTTCAGTTGTGATTAAACTTTCAATTAGTTGTAATAATAAAAAAATTATTTTATTGGAGATGTAAGCTCGTGATAGCTTTCAACAAGAATTTTTTAGAAAAAACTCTTAGTAGCGCTAAGATTTTGTCAGATGTTTTTCCTGAAGAAATTAATTTTTCAGTTGATACCAGAAAATTGCAAGAAGGTGACATATTTATAGCTTTAGCGGGTAAACAAACAGATGGACATAATTTTGTGGCCCAGGCAATAGAACAAGGTGCTGCTGGGGTATTTATAAATAAGGAAAAAGTAGATTGTATTTCAAAAATAGATAAGAAAATTTTAAATACAAAACTAATTGTTTTAGTTGATGATACCTTGAAAGCTTTATGGATTTTGGCTAGTGCATGGAGAGAACAATTTTCTTATCCTGTGATCGGAATTACTGGATCTGTTGGCAAAACATCTACTAAGGAGATGCTTGCTAATATTTTGAAATTGTATGGAATGAAAGTATGTGTTTCTTATGGCAATCAAAATAGTTTGATAGGTGTTCCATTAAATATTTTAAAAATGCAAAGTGCTCATCAAGTCGCTGTTATAGAGATGGGTATTAATAAACGAGGAGAAATGGCTACTTTGGCTGGTATAGTAAAGCCTACAATTGGTGTTATTACTTGTATTGGACATAGTCATATGGAAGGATTAGGTTCATTGTCCAGCATAGCTGCAGAAAAAAGAGATATTTTCAAATACTTTAAAGATGGCAATATTGGGATTGTTAATGGTGATCAACAGCCTCTTTCTCATATTAGTTATTCGCATCCTGTAGTTAAATTTGGATCAAAAATTATTAACCAAGTTCAGGCTAGAAAAATTAAACAAGAAGGTTCAATGTTAAGCTTTATGCTTAAAATTTATAACAAGAAATATACAGTTAGCCTGAACAGTAATCATTTGGGTATGGTTTTTAATAGTTTGGCATCTGCTGCAGTTTGCTCTATATTGGGAATTCCTGATGACATAATAATAAATGGTTTATCTAAGCAAGTTGAAGTAAAAGGCAGATTTCAAATTAAGCCTCTTAAATCAGGAGATGGATATTTAATAGATGATTGCTATAATGCTGGACCTGAAAGCATGAAGTCTGGTTTACTTACATTTGAAAGCATTAAAACCAAAGCTCAAAAAATAGCTGTTTTGTCTGATATGTTGGAACTTGGAACAGAATCTGCTTTTTGGCATCGCCAAATAGGTAGATTTTTAAGAAAGGTGCCTTCATTAAATCATTTAATTTTAGTTGGAGAATCTGCTAAATTTATTAAAAAAACAGCGCCTCTTTCTTTGAAAATTGATATTTTCGCTTCATGGCAAGAAGCTGCCTTATTTTTAGAAGAAAAAATTTCAGGTAAAGATTCTTTAATTTTTGTTAAAGGTTCTACTGCTGGATATACTACGGGCCTGGTGAATCTTGTTAATAAATTTACAGAATCTGATACAATAAATAGTGAAGTAAATATAAATAGAAAGAAAACCCTACTTCGCCAAGGCTTCGTAGGGCAGGTAGGGGGAGAGAGTTTGCCTTAAATTTTAATTGAGATCTCATGAATAATTTAGATAGAGATATTTATCATAAATCAGTTCTAGTAAAAGAAGTTCTTGAGTATGTATCGCCCCAACCAAACAAATTATATGTTGATGTAACTTTTGGTGGAGGAGGTCATACTCGTGCAATTTTAGAAAAAGAACCAAGATGTAAAGTAATTGCAATTGATTGGGATAAAAATGCCCTAGAAAAAAATGGTGCTGTACTACAGGAAGAGTTTCCAGGTAGATTGACATTAATTTGGGGTAACTTTGCACAATTAATAAAACTTTTAAAAAAAGAAAATATAACTTCAGTTGATGGTATATTGGCAGATTTTGGAACCTCCCAATATCAAATAACAAATTTACCAGGTTTTTCTGTTTATAAAGAAGCTTTTTTAGATATGAGAATGTCTAATTCGCATCATCAAACTACGGCTGCCGATGTAATTAACAGGGCTTCACAAAAACAGCTGGAAGAAATTTTTTTTAATTTAGGCGAAGAGCGAAACTCAAAAAAAATAGCTAGCTTTATTGTTGAAAATCGCAGGTACAAAAAAATAGAAACAGTAGGGCAGCTTATAGATATAATTGAAAGAGCTTTTCCTTCAGATTATAAAAAGAAGAGCAAAATTCATCCGGCTACAAGGGTTTTTCAAGCCTTAAGAATTTATGTTAATGACGAGCTTGAAAATATAAATTCCTTTCTTGTAGCTACTTTAGGTGTTTTAAATCCTAACGGTAGATTAGTTTGCATAAGCTTTCATTCATTGGAAGATAGATTAGTTAAACAATTTTTGAAAAACCATAAATCTAGTTTTGAAATATTGACTAAAAGAGTCGTTACAGCCTCACTTAATGAAATCCAAATAAATCCTTCTTCTAGATCAGCTAAACTTAGGGCTGCTAAATTGTACTCGAAAAATGAAAATATTGATTGACAAACCAGTACTGCATGGGTAAATTAATCGAGTGTTGATTGTAAAATTGCATGTTTTTAAACAATTAAGGACTCTTTAAAGGAACAGTTGCAATGGAAATAACAGAAGTAAAAATCTTTCCAGTAGATAATGGCGGAAGACTAAAAGCGTATGCAACCTTGGTCTTTGATAATTCTTTTATTGTACGCGATTTAAAGGTTATAGAAGGTGATAAGGCTCTTTTTGTATCTATGCCATCTAGACGTAGAAAAGATGGAACTTTTAGAGATATAGTTCACCCATTAAATTCAGAAACACGTTCAAAGCTTGAAGAAAATGTAATTAAGGAGTATAATAAAATTCAAGCTATGGAAAATTCTTAAGAATACAAAAATTCAAGTTGGGGCGTAGCCAAGCGGTAAGGCACCAGGTTTTGGTCCTGGCATCCGGAGGTTCGAATCCTTCCGCCCCAGCCAAATAGGTTGATCGCCTATTTTTTCCATGCTAAAGAATGGTTCTTTCAGCTCTGCAAGCAGGTTTTCACCATCCAGCTTCAAGTTCGAATAAACAAATCTCAAAAGTTGTTGTTTTTCTTCTATATTCGAACTTTCAAAAATTTCCCTAGAAAGTTTCGCTAATCTAAGCACCTTCTGAACGGTTATCATGTTCAATTCATCAAGTTCTACATGACTTTGCATTTCTGATGTAATCTCCCGCTGTCTATTTTTATACTCATTCATTTTATTCTTATAAGTATCAGCATCTACCGTACCATCAAGATGCATATCTACAAGTTTTGATAATCTGTTCTGTATTTGATCAAGTTCCTTGCATAATGCCTGCTGTTTCGCCTGAAGAAACTCTTGCTGCTGATTATATGACTGCTTTATAAAATCGATAATTTTCTGTATCTTCTCATCAGATAGACTAATCTTGTCAAAAGTTTCTAGAAGGGCATTAACAATAACTTCTTCTTTTATCCATATTCTTTTGCATATACGTTTTGAGTTACTGCAACTGTAATAGACATACTTATTTTTTTTAATATCACCTGATACTGTACAGCCACATCTGTTACATACTATTAAGCCACGCAATAGCATTGGCTTATTGGCATATTGTATGTGTGCTTTATTATGGCCGCTCATAATACTTTGCACTTTTTTAAATAAAGTTTCAGAAATAAGAGGTGGATATTTATGTTTATGATATTCACCATTTACTTTCATAATGCCATAGTAAAAACTGTTCTTTAACGTTTGTTCTACACGGCTTGGCGAAATAGGATTGCCATTGGAATTTTTTAAACCCAGCCGGTTCATTTCATCAGCAACTGTTTGAAAAGATTTAATACCTGTAGCATACAGTTCGAACATTTTTATTACATAAGGTGCATTTTCAGAATCAACCTCTATATCTTTTTTTCCTGAAGATAATGTAATATTTTTATATCCAAAAATCGCTTTAGAAAGCCATTCACCTTTACGTAATTTTTGTTCTTGAGCACGTTTAACATTGTCGCTAATTGCGTCCGAATAATATTTTGCTAACCCTAAATTAATACTAAATTGGAATTTTTCTGCAGCTGAAATACGACTAGTAAGTACTTGTCCATCCGAAACAAAATGCATCTCAATTTCATCTTTTAGAGCTTTTTCATAAAGGGTAGAAACACGTGTATCAAAAATATTTCTGGATATTCTATCAACCTTATCGCAACATACAGCCACTTTTTCTTTTTGGTTAATAACAAAATCTATAATCTTATCAAACTCTTCTCTTTGGTTTGTATATGCGCTTTCATCGAAACTACAAATTTTTAAAATCTCGAAATTTTTATTCTTGCAATATTTTTCAAGACGAGCAATCTGAGCAGGTAAAGAATTTCCTGCTTCTTTTTGTTCTTCCGTGCTTACTCGGGCTATAAGAATTGCTTTCATATTACAAGCTTTATGTTGTTGAGTAACTGTTCTAGATCTTCCTTTCTATATAACCTATAAGCATTTTGTGGGTTTCGGTAAACGAGAATTTTTTTCTCTTTCTCCCAATTACGTAAGGTATTAGGTACTACACCAAGAAATTTTGCTGCTTCTTTTATTTTTAAGAAATCAGTTATTTTTTGCATATTTTATATCCTATATTTATATATTTAATTTTAACAAACATTAATAAACATTACTATTTCAAATGATTTCCGATTTTCCGAAACCCTAGGGAATCAGAAAATCGGAAAATCGGAAATGTTATACTAGCCCTTTATTTTTGGCTTTTATTAATAAGGTTTCTACTTGAGACTTTGTAAGACCAGTTTTATCTGCTACTCCTTGAATCGTATAACTTAGTCTTCTCAATTCAGCTACTTTTTGCATAATAGTTTCTTCAGGATCTGAAGATAATTCCCATTTAAAAATACCATCTTCTTCTCTGAGATGCGCATGGAAAGGATTTGCATCATCACCTGCAAAATTACGTATTTTTTCAAAATGTACCTCGAATTTCGCTCCTTCACTTGGTTTATAATCTTCTGGGCGTTTTAAATTAATTACTATATCCATAGCATCTTCCTTTTTACTGGTTCCTCTTTGCGCTCCACTTTTACCAGCATGGTGTATAAAAACAACAGCCTTGCCTCGACGTTTTAAGCTTAATGACCATTCTTGAACAGGGCTCCAACTTTCAGCATCATTTTCAACTAAGCCTCTAAATAAACTAGATATGTTATCAATAATAATTACATCACAGCCTTGAATATATTTTTCAATTATTTCCTTGCCTTCATCAGTTGAAAGATTAGGCATAGGATGTTCTTGAAGATCAGGTGTAAAAATCTGTAAAAATTCTGCATTAACATTTCTAATATTTTCAATTGAATCAATGCTCAATAAACGTTTTTTTAACTCTGAAGCAGTCATTTCACCATCAATATAAAGTACTTTTCTTGGTGTTTGAGCTCTCCAACGTAAAAAAGAACCACCTTTTGCTATAGCGTAAGCAATACCTAAAGCAACGTGAGTTTTACCGACGCCTCTTTTTGAATATATAAGTACTAAGCTTTTTTCAAACAAAAAAGGGTCAAGGATCATTTCGCGCTTGGGAATATCTAGTTCTAAAAATTCATGAAGAGACACGACTTTACAATGTTCATCTTGTATTGGAACAATATATTGGGGTGCTTTGTTTACAAGCTCTAGTAGTTGCTCTATTGTATTTCCCATAGCGAGCCAATCACTGATGTCTTTTCCGTGTGATTCACTATATTCAATATCAGGTAAATCGACAACTTTAAGACTTTTTGTTTTACCTGAAAGACTTTGAGCTATTAAGTCTTTTCTTTTTAAACCTGTTTTATCATTATCATAAAGAATAACAACATTTGCATATCTAAGAGCTTGTGTAAATTCTTCATGCCAATTAGTTGTTAAAGGTGCAGTTGTAGCAACTAAACCCTGGCTTGCTAAATTATCAGCATCTTTTTCACCTTCAACTATAAAGATAGTTTGGTCTTTAAAGATACCATTAATAACATCGGGTAAACGGTAAAGAACTTTTCTGCAATGTTCAATATTTTGAACTATTTGCCCATTTTCTTCACGTTCATAATAGAAGCTTTTTGATCTGCCATCAAGACCTGGCTCAACACGTATTTTTGAAAATAGTATGTTGCCTTGCTCGTCTGTATAAGCATAAATCATTTTACTTACATTATTCATGTGATACTCCTTCAAGGAATAAATCCTTTACTTGAATACCAATGGATAAGCAGATTTCTTCAGTTGTACATCCTGCAAAACAATAAACTAATATCTTTTTACCATCTTCACTAAGTTTGGTTGAAAAGCTTGCATGCTTATCATCATGAGCCAGGCAATTGAAAATGTAGTTACTACCACATTGCTTTGGTCTACAGCCTGTTTTGTTAGATATTAGCCTAAGAAAATCTTCAAAAGTTAAGCGTTGTTTTTTTTGATTATAGAGCTTATTTTTGCTATATTTAATCATAGTAATGATTCCTTTGCATAGACCGATTTTTACGGTCTTTTTTTATTTTAAAAAATTGTGTTTACTCTGAGATTTATTATCTATATCAATGTTTCTTTTCTGCTCATTCCTCCTGTCGACCTTGTAAAGTAGTTCAAAGAATTTCATTAAATTGAGATCCTCATCTTCTACTTCAGTGGATTTTTGTATATGCAGGGTTAATAATTTTTTATTATTTTTTTCCATGTTGTTGATAAGGTAAATGAACTTTTTGCGAAGTTCATCGATATGGGAATAGATGAGAATTTTTCACACAGTTTTATGAGAATTTATTAGGAAAGTTACTTGTTGATATTTAATGTTATAATTAAAGATAATGTTTTGTATGGCTTGTTTGTGAATACAATAGGTAAGATAAATGCAAAAAACGATATTATATACATCGCTGTTTAGACCACCCTTAGACTCAATAGGCTATTTTGCAGATCGAGTATTTCAAGAAAAGAGTACATTTGATTTTTTTAGAATTATTGCTGAGGATGTTTTTCCTTTAATATGCGAAGGGAAGAGTTACAGTAATTTTTATCTTAAGTTTGATCAGGAGCAAAATGCTTATAGTCTTAAATATATTGAAGTGCAAAAACAGCTTAGACGTGAAATTAAAGATAGTTTTTTAGAATTAGAACCTAAGTTAAATCAAACAGAAGTTTTTAGTAAGAACCCATCGGTCTTATTAGCAGTTAAAGCATTACAGATTTTTTGTGATTTAGATTTGGAAAAACCTATAGGTACTTACTTTATAAGGGAAGCTTTTGATCAATTTAAGCATATATGCTATCAGCTTTTATCATTAGATGAAATTAAGCTTTTAGAGCCTTATTGCAAGATAGTTTATATTGAAAAATATGAAGAAAATCAGAAAGATGAAAAATGGAGTACTTACAAAGAAGCAAATATTTCTTTGTTTACTTTTGTGCCCTCTATAGAAAAATTATTTGAGTTAGACGAAATGTTTTCTTGGGATAAAGTAAAGGATCCATTTGTTGCATTTGAATACGTTAAACTTGTTGCATGGTGCTGGAAAACTGAGCTTGCTTATTTTGAGAATAAAAACGTAGACTTCGGAAATCTTAATATGTTAGCTATACAAGAATTAAATTTACATGGATTTTGGGTAGAAATGAACATTATAAAAACTAAGGATGTAGGTTATGAAGATAGTATTAATTTTTTTACAAAAGATCGTTTTATAAAATATCTTAAGTTATTATTGGATATAATGTTACTTAGTCAAAATATTGCAAAGGAAGATTTTAAAATTTATTCGTTGTCCTTAAGGCATATAAATAATGAACAGTACCTATTATTAGATGTTAAATGGGATAAATATGGACATGAAGAAACTTACAAGTTGCACAAGTTAGCTCATCAATCAGCACCATATAAAATAATTCAATACTGTCTTAATCACGATAAAGGCTCTATCTTAGATGTACGTGATATTGATAGAAATTTTAGTGTATCTAAATTTTTTAAACGAATTAAATGTTCAGAAGATTTAGCTAAGGTATTTTTTCACCAAGTAGATAGTTACAAGATCAGTTTTTATGGTAATGATAGATTAATTGAAGATTTAGAAGGTTTAAAGTTAAAAGAATTACACTCGTTCATTATAAAACTAAAAAAACATACTAAATAATAGTTATTGAAATAGTAAACATTTTATAAGTTCTGGTTTAAAATTAATTTATATAATTTAACAAATGAGGTGCAATGACCAAAAATAAAAGTAAATTCTTACCTATTCAAACACAACTTTTAATAGACGCTATAAATTCAGAAAATCCTGAAACAACAAAAATGTTGGTCAATTCTGCCCTGAAGATTGTTTATCCAGATATAAGAGATATAAAAGATAAAGATGTTGAAACTGTTGTAGAGATGTTACGTAGTATGCAACCTAAAGATACTGTAGAATGTATATTGGCCTCACAGTTTGTTGTGTGTCATTTAGAAGGCATGAAAATGTTATCTGACAGTTATCTAAATAGCAAAGGTCATGGTATGATGATGTTAAGATTAAGTCATTCTACATTAGATCAATTACAACGTTATAGAGGTAAATCTACACAAACAATAAATGTAAATTACAATACTTTAATTCAGGGTGGGGTTCAAGAAAAAAATGGGAGATAGGACATGGTGAGAAGAGGTGAGAATTTAAAACTATTACCACGTTGTGGCGCTAAACCTAAGCCAAGATCAATTAGAACTTATCCTTGCAAACAAGCAGCTATGCCTAATGGTAGATGTTATTTTCATGGTGGTGTAAACAAGGTAAAGCATGGTAATTATTCTAAGGTTTCTAAAACTAAAAGAACAGCTCAAAGAAGTATCATTAATCAGTTTAGAAAATCTATTTTAGAATTAGAGGATTCAATTTAAATATAAATGTTAGTTGTTTGAAAGAGGGGAAATTATGAGTGCAAAAAAAAACAAAAAAGATTCTAATAAAAATATACTTGGGGTATTACCTGAAACAGAAGAGAATATAAGGTTACTTGCCAATGAATTAGTTGAGTGGGCAAAAAAGGATGAGGTTTTAAATTTTGATGATTTTGCTTTGAATAAATCATTTTTACCGAATGAACTATTTCAACTTACTGAAAAAAATGATTATTTTTCCAAAGCTTATAATATGGCTTTAAGAATAGTTGGTAGTAGATTGGAAAGTTTGGCTTTTTTAGGCAAGTTAGATAAATCATTGGTTTTAGCTACTATGCCTTTATATTCTCCTGAATATAGAAAGTGGTTATTGAAATTGAAACTTAAGGATGAAAAAACATCTGAAGGTAAAACGGTATTTAATATTCTGGATTGTATTTATTGTAAGCCTGATTGTATAAACTTGTCTAAGTAAATTTCTAAAAGAACAAGGATATTCAAAAAATAAAGAGTTATGATTAACCTCGTGCTTTAGGGTGTTTTTCTAAAAAATCAACTGGCCAACTCAAAATTTTCTCTGGTTCTATATTATGTTTTAAAGGCTCTTTTGGTATTGCTGCTTCATAATCTTCGTCAGTTAAAAATTTTATTGTTTTATTGATTTTAGATTCAGTTGCGTGAATATAATCAATGTAAGCAATTGTAAAATAATTTTCTCCGTACCAATTATTTAAATATGGTATAGGATTTTTTGGACCTGTAACTACTAAGGGGCCAAAAGTATATGTACGTAATGGAAAAATATCATTTAAATTAACTTCTAAATTATAACCTTGTTCTTTACTAAAGCGATGTTTATAGAATGCTTTATCTTTGTCATCGGTCATTATAAAAATATCACATCCTGGATGTGTCCATGGTTTGTTTTCAACTGTGATTCCATCAATATGAAAAATTTTATATCCAAAAGGCATTCCTACAATTCTATATCCTGCATGTTTTAAAATTGGAAATAGATTTAAAAATTGTTGCTCATATTCTTCAAAAATACAAAGATCTAAATCATCGTCCCATGGTATTAACCCTCTATGTCTTACTGCTCCTAATAAAGTACCGCTATCAATAAAGTAAGGAATTTTATAGATTGTAAAAAAATCATGAACATCTAATAGAGTTTGATAAATTTTTTGTACGATTTTTGGCTCACAATGAGCGAATGGATCTTCATTAGAATGAAGCGAGTTAATTAATATAGGTGTTAATGATAGCATTAGAATAAATTTGTTTTTTAAATTTTTCATTCAATGTCCTTAGTTGCTAATTCTGGCATCAAAAAAAGTACACCATTTATGAACTTTTTTATACAATCCATTATTAATGAAATTGATTAAGAATAACATTTCTTTAAAAAGACTGAAAGAATGTCTGGATATTTTTTGTATACATTTGAATATTCTCTGAGTGGTTTTTCTCCAACATAATCCGAAACAAAATAGCCACAATCAGCTTTTATGAGATTGTCTGGGTTATTTAGGTTGTAATTTTGAATTGCTCGTATAATATAAAATGTTTCTACATCAACACTATTGCCATGTTGTTGGGCAATCTTTAACCATTCATAAGTTTCTAGGAAAATACTGGCAATATGAAGGTGCATGGTGGATGTTGTTGTATCATGTATACTTTGTAAATCTAAATTTTGTTGAAGAGCAACAGTTTCGCCTAGTTCATTCATGCTTTGTGTTATTTTGATACGATCTCCAATAGAAGGCTTTTGTTTGCATCCATTACTAGAAATATAACCCCCAGCTCCGCCTGAAAAAACATACTTACATTTGCAATTTTTAAGAAGAAGTTTGATGATTTCTTCCACAATTTCCCCATAATTTAAATGTAGTGAGATAAATCCATGTATGTCATTTAATGGTTTTGCTAGTGGGTGATAAAGTAAAGAAATTATATCACCTTTAAATATTTTGGTTTCTTCAAGACACCCTTCAAATTTTTGATTGATAATGTTGCTTACGGTGTTTTCTAACCCACATCCTGCTATAATTAATACATTATTGCCATTATTGAGCAGAGGCAGTTTATTTATTAATGTGGAAATATCTTTTTTAACAATTTCAATAAAATGTTTTGTTTCTCCAATAATTTTTATGGTTTCTATTTTTATGCCAGCAAGTTTAAGTGTGAGTAATTGAGCAATACTATTTTCTTTGCTCACTAAGCCAGCCATAATGATATGGAATTCGCCTGTACTAGATTCTGCTAAGTAATAAATAGCTGATGATGGAATTATAAACTCAAATAATATCTTGAATCTTTTTGAATCATAATAGTGCGCCATTTCTTGTTTTGTGCCCAAAAACAGTTCGGTTTTGTGCTGTTTTATGAGATTTCTTAAAACTGGATACAAACGAATATCAAGAATTTTTTGTAGATCTTCTGGTTTATTATAATTAATGGTGGGGTCGGTTGTAATAAGTGTGTTTTTTAGATTACAATCAAAGTCTATTACTTCTTGAGGAATTTCCATCTGACATTGGAATGATGAAAGATCAACCTTGGTAAGATTATCTGTTTCTAATTTAAACAGGTTGACTTTGATGCCTTTAGCTCGTTCCGCAAAGCCAATGTTTGAAAGATAATCGATATGGTCTTGGGTTTGTTCAGTGAGTTTGCTATAAAGTTCATTATAATAATTTGTATTATGTACAATGGCATAACTATAGTTTATTAATATAAGTGGTAATAAGCCAAAGAATGTAATCCAGTTAATACTTTTAATCAAGAATTTCAAAGGTTTCCTCAAATAATTTTTTAGGAACAAAATAAATATCTTCCTCATTCACATATATTAAATAATCTCCTGTACAAGCATATTGAATAGTTCCCCAAGGAGCTTTTAGACGTACATTTTGAGTTAATTGCACTGCTCTACGTAATATTTTTTTATGAAAAAACCAGTTTTTATAATTTAAATCAGGCGAATGTAATTCATGAAATTTTTTAGCATTAATAAATCCGCAATCATTTTGATCGAATGTTACTTTATAATCATCTTTTTGAGCAACATTAATGGTAATAAGAAATTCATCATGTTGTGATTCTAATAAATCTCCTTCTTGTGCAGGTACTGCATAAACTCGTCCTTTTTTGTAACAGGTATATACGCGTGAATCTGCCCAAGGAACAACACTTTTTTTATGTAAAAAATCAATAGAACTTGTGTCAATTTCGATAAATTGGTCACGATCTTTTCGATGAGCAGAAAGAGAAATTGCCTCTTTAGTATAAGGAACTTTTTTTCGAGGGGTCATTGGCCAATCATATACAAACAAATTATTATGGGCGTTACCAAGATGGGCATATTTAATTTTGCTAAAAGATATTTTAACAAAGGTACGAAATACTGGTGCATTACTTGTATTGATACCTGCATCGTGTACACAATAAGGATCCAAGCGTAATACAGTATATGAGGGATAGGTGATTGGTTTTTTATGTTGTGAAGTCGTCATAAAAAGTTCTAAGACTTCTGACACATTTTCAGGATCAATTTTGTCTAAAGAGAATGGTCCTTCTAAGAAAAGTGTTGGACAATTATCATATGCTACATATACATGATCAACTAAGACAATAGGAGACGGTTTATGAGAATCAATTTTTCTATATGAGTCTCCATGCCAACCAGCGCGTCGCTGACTTGTTTGTGGCGCTACCCAGCCTTGGTCTATGGTAATATAAACATAATGATCTTTTTCAAAGTCGTGTACACAAAACCGTTCATGATCAACGGCCATTTTGATAATTTCTTTAAACTGTTCAAGCTCTGTAGGAATGCGCCATCCTTGGTTAGGCATATAGAGAGGTAAATCCAAAAAACGTAACCCAACATCTTTATGTTGTGATGAAAACTTTTGAGTATCTTGTATAACTCCAACAACAATTGGTAAATTGTTTTCCTTATAATAGTCTATATCCCACAATTTTCTTTGCCAAATATTGGTATGGTAAGGATTACATTTTTCAATAGTTTCTTTATATTGTTGAATTGTTTCTTCAGTAAAGATTTTCTGAAGAAAAGATGTATCCATTCCTATGAATTTTGGAACTCTTGATTTTTCTAACGATGGGGAATCAATGATAATATTTTGAGAGGTTATTTTATCTATATTTTTTGTTTGTTCAGCAAAATTTGTTTCTATTGAGAATAATAAACATAAATATGCAATTTTTTTGTAATAAATCGGTATATTGGTTTTAACATTTTGAGTCACGATGTACCTTTTAGTATTCATATTTTATACAAACAAGAAAAATTTGATTATAATTAACTTAATTTTACACTAAAATTATGCAATTAACACATTTAGTTCCACAGAAAGGCAATCATGAAAATTTATTGTTTATCGTTTTTGTTTTTATTTAGCAATCTTATTGCTTTTGAACAAGAACAAAAAGAAATCGGTGAACTAGCTTTACCAACAAAACCTCAATTTATTATTGATACAGATTCTTTAAATGATCCAGATGATGTGTTGGCGCATATATATTCTATTAAAGAATTTGGAGAATCAATAGGTCTGGTTACAACTAATCTTTATGACCCTAAAACAAAAGCTAAAGGTGTTAAACTTTTATTCAAACTATTAGGTTATCCTAAAATTCCAGTTAGTTCTGGATATGGAGTTGATGCAGGCGATGAAGAAAGTTTTTTAAAAGTTTATCCATGTTGGCCAACTAAATTTGGAATACCTGGAAAAACAAATAAAGTATCTTTATTGCAAGCAAAAGCTTATCGTAAATATTTTTCTGATTTTGATACTATGACAATTTCTGAAGGAACAGCTGTTAAAGATATTATTTCAGTTTCTAAGACTTGTGATAAAAATCTCGTGGTAATTGCTCAAGCTCCTTTAACAAATCTTGCTCTAGCATTTGATAGTATGCAAAATATTGATCGTATCGTAATGATGGGTGGTTGGCTCGAAGATGAGCATGGTTCTATATCACGTTTAGGTTATAATACAGCGGTTGACCTAAAATCATCACAAAAAATTTTAGAACAAGATAAAGTTCCTGTGATTATAATAAGTTCTGAGTTAGTCAAAAAAAATAAATTTGTCATAAGTGATAAAGAGCGAGAAGTTCTTTTAGGTTCTTCATGCAAAACCTTGTTAGGCCAAGCAGTTTGCGATGATATGCATGCTTATTGGGAAAATAAGGTTCCGCCAAAAGGTGAGCTTGCAATTGCTGATATGTTAACTGCATATGTAGCAAAGCATCCTGAATCAATTTCTAAAACACAGTGTGTTAAATTGAAATTTGATGAAAGGTTGTTAGATATTGACATGTTCCATCCATCTTCTAAGGATGTGATTAAGGTTAAAAAAGTAGAGAAAAGCAATGTTTATATTGTTACTGAATTGGTTAATTCTACAAAAATTCGTATGCAACTTGTCTTATCTTTGTTTTCTTTATTTTATCCAGGAGTTGAAGAAAAATTAATACAAGAATTGTTGGAGAGTGATAGTGATGCAAAGAGTATAGTTGTACAACTTAATAAACTTTCAAAGATATAAGAAGATATTATGAAATTATCAAAATTAGTTTTAATTGGGTCCATTGCAACTTCTTTTATTTATTACAAAACAAATTCTGCAGAATATTATTATACAGAATGCCATGAAGAACTTGATACAATAAAGAAAGATTTTGATAAATGTCGCATGAAATGTTTAAATACCAAATTTGCTTTACTGGCTACAGAAAACAAAGCACGACAAAAAGAATGCGATAAAGAATGTATAGAATTATTTAGTAGACAAATGGATTGGTTAAGGAGAATCGCAGAAGAAACTAAATGTAAAAATCTTAATAAAAAATAATAAAAACTAAATTATTTAAAGAAAACCATTTTAGTTTTTTTACTACTTGTTTTTCATCAAAAGTCGGGTTGTGCAACTTAACACTTTCAATTTCTGTTTTGGCAACCATATAATGCTCTTCAAGCTTTGTTGGTGTGCCTTTTATGACTAAATTGATATATCCAAACCAAACTATTGGGCCAAGTTTAATAAATTTAGAATCAATTCCTGTTTCTTCATGAATTTCTCTTAAAGCAGCTCCTTGAAAAGTTTCATTTATTTCTATCTTTCCTCCAATTGTGCACCAAAATTTATTATTTTTCTTTCCATCAAGAGTTCCAATATCAAAACCCTCTATAAGCATAAGTAAAAGTTCATTTTTAGAATTAAGAAGAAGAATGCGAATAGATTTTCTTATTGGTAAATCCATATTATGTTCAATAAATTCTTAAATTAGTCTTTTTAGTAATATGTAAAAAACAGCTAGGCTATATTAAATATTATATAGCTTATTCGATAAGAAATCATTGTGAAAGTAAAATTTTATATGGCGAGCTTTGAAAAATCTTAAAAACACATAGCAAATAAAGCATATTTCATATATCCTATAACAGGCAAAATGTTAACAAACATTCAAAATAGAGAGACTACTTTATGAAAATCAGATTATTTTTTATTTCAATTTCTTTAGTATCCGCAAATTCAATATACAGCTTGTCACCTCAAGATAAACTGTTTAAAGGTGTTCATGATAATTGTTATGAATTGGTTGACGAAGCATTAAAAGAAGGTGCTGATGTAAATCTTAAAAATCAAGAACGTTTTGGAGAGACAGCTCTTATTTATGCTATGTGGAGTCATCATGGCGATAGAAAAATGGTTGAAAAATTATTATGTGCCGGTGCCAATGTAAATTCACGAGATAATTATGGACTTACAACTCTCATGCTTGCTGCAAATAAAGGTGATAGTGAAACAGTGGCAACACTATTAAAAGCAGGCGCTAGTCTAAATTTTTGTGATAATATTGGTGATACTGCTCTTATGCATGCTATAAAGAAAAGAAGAATCGATATAGTTAGAATGTTAATAGAAGCAGGAGTTGATATATTTAATAAACATGGTCAAAGGTGGTCGGCAATTGATATAGCCATAGATATAGCAAATAGTAAAAAATGTGACAAAGAAGAAAAAGAATTAGATGAAATAGCACAAATGTTGCAAGTTTATGAAAGTAGTTTAAAACAACAAAAAGCTATAGTTCAACCTGAGATGACAAGAGAAGTTTCAGAAGATTTAAAAAGAGAATCTGAGTTTTTAAGTTTAAGTGAATATGATTTATTAAGGAAAGAAAGTTCACTTATTCTTGATTTTTTGAAAAATGAAAATCAGGATTTAGTTGCATCAGAAGAAGTTTCAAAAGAGTTAAAATTAAGCTTAGAAGAACAAAAAAGATTTATGTTTGCAATAGCAGATGGTGATGAAGCAGAGGTAATAAGGATTATTAATTCTGGAGCAGATTTAGATTTCTTTTATTATGGTCAATGTCCATTAAGCATAGTCTTTATGGAAGAATTAATCTATGATGGCAACAAAAAAAGGCCTGTGAAAAAAAATAAAAATATATTTGAGGCCCTATATAAAAGCGCATGCAAAATTATTGATATTAGAAAGCTTAATAGACAAGACAATCTAGAAGATTCTTATGTTATTGTTTAAATTATTGGCTTCATGTTTAAAATTAGGATAATTATGCTTAAATTAAGATTACTTTGTTGTTTCACGTTTATTTCTTTGTCCCAAAATTCATTCTCTATGTGTTTCAGAAGGGCCGCTAAACCACTTTCGAATATAGTCAGATTAAGTAATTTAAATAAAAGACTACTTTCAACTTTTTCTGACAAAAATAGAAAAGAAATTCAAAAACAAATATTGACTGATTATGCTAAACAAGATGTATGTATTAATGGAGGAACTCTTGTTAAATTTCCAAATGGCAAGAGATGTGAGTTTAAAATGAACTGTTATAATAATAGTTTTTATAAACTTTTAGAATTTTATCGAAAATCAAGTGAGGATTCTTGCGATAAGATTTGTAATCTTAGAAATGACTGTATGTCCATTATGGAAAACATATCAATACTAGAGCTGTCTTATTTTTGTGAAGACCAGCCTCATCTTTTTCAGCCTTCTTTTTACAAAATTGATTTACAAGTATTTTTTGGAGTTGTAGCTAACCTTGTTATAGAATTAATAAAAAGAGATGATAAGCAATTTGCAAATATTTTGATTAATTGGTTACTCGAATATGAAAAAGCAATTAATGAAGCTGTAGAATATAGTAGAAATGAAGAGCTATATAAAAAAGTAGTTAAAAAAGCTCAACAACATATTAGATATAATAATGAGATATATAAAGAGATAATGCCAATTAAAGAAAGACTGGCTATGATGGATAAGCCGCAGAATTAGATAAAATCAAGTTTGCTCGAGAATATATTAAAAATGAAAAATAGATGATAGGTTAAATATGCTTAAATTAAATAAACTAAGATTACTTTATTGTTTTACATTCATTTCTTTTTTCCAAAATTCATTTTCTATGTGTTTCAGAAGAGCTGTTAAACCACTTTCGGATATAGTCAGATTAAGGAATAAAAGAATATTTACGAACCATTTGCAAAGAACAACTAAAAAATTTAATTATTCTAAGTCCGGATTTTATAAGCTAAGAATACCCAAAAGCTATTTTCCATTTGCTTCATTTGAACCTATTGATTTTGAAAAGCTTCCAAGCTATTGGAGCTTTGTTGGGGCTACTTTTAATGCGAAACGTGATGTGGAAGATTTTGAGAAACTTTTAAATTTATATAAACAATCAAAAAGTAATGAATCTTCCAATAGAACTAGAAGACATTGCTTGATTACTATAAAAGATTTTTCAAAAGAAGAAATGTTTCTTTATTCTCATTTAAATTTCCAGAATGAATTGAAAAGTCTTTTTAGGGTTTTAGTTGAACTTATTGGAGAATCAATAAAAATTGGAGATAATGAATTTGCAGATATTTTGATTAATTGGGCCTTAGACTTAGATAAAATCAAAATTGCTATAGAATATATTAAAAATGAAAAAATAGATGATTTGATAGAGCTGGTTAAAGATTCTTTGTTCACTGACCTATCACAATGGTGTCACGATAAGTCCTAGGAATTTTAACCAGTTTTATAATTTAGCCTTTTTGATGAGAGGCTTATTTAGTTCATGAATTTCTTCATTTTCTTGAGATTTTTCTTTATATATTCCTAAGGCATATTCGGTGATTATATCACGGATTCCTTCTATGTTGGGAACAACATTAGCTTCTTTTAATTTTATACTGATTTCTTTTTGTAGTTGTTTGATTTTGATTGGCCATTCTTCTAATATTTTAACTATATTTTTACAGCGTGGATCTCTGGAAAGAGAAATTCGGTGTTGATGCTCCAAATATTTTGCAATATCGATAGCAGTGTGACCCCTTTTATTTTTTACATTAATATCAGCACCTTGCATTAGTAAAAAAACAACTACCTCTTCATGGCCAAATTTAACTGCAGCCATAAGTGGAGTTTCGTTATCATCTGGATCTTTTATATTAATATTAGCACCCTTATTAAGTAGAAATTCTAGCATTTTTAGATGTTTTTTTTCAGTTGCAAAAATAAGAGGATTTCCGAAACTTTCATCGTATACGTTTATATCTAGCCCATTATCTAATAAAAATTGTATTATTTCAAAATCATTATTATCAGTAGCTATAATGAGTGTTTTATTAATTTCTTCATTATTAATACCTTTAGTAGAGATGATTTTTTTAATAAAATTTAAATCACTATAATTTGACTCTTGAGCAACTGAATATGTTGTTATATTCAATATTATTAAAGATATAATAAATTTTGATGAAATTTTCATAATTCTCCAGAGTAAACCTATAATTGCTATCCTAACTGTATAAAATAGCTTGATTAATTCTTATAGTTTGTCATAATGAAATATTGTGCACTTATCACTAAATAGAATATTCTGTTTTATGGTCCTAATAAAACTAGGACAAGGCGTATTGTATATTTTTAACAAACTTAAAGGATATTCTATATGATTATCTCGTTTTTACAAACAATTTTTCGACCAATTTTTGGTCATTTCGAACGTGAAGAATTCAAAAAATTCTTACGAATGGGTCTAACTTTCACTTTTATCATTGGTTCTTATTGGACCTTGCGAGTTCTAAAAAACGCTCTTTTTTGTAGTCTAGTTGGTGCTGCTTCAATTCCTTATGGTAAAACAGCTTCATTATTGCTTCTTGTTCCATTGGTAGTGATGTATACAAAGCTTCTTGATAGATTTTCTCGAGAAAAAACATTTTATGTTTTGTCCGCTGCGTATGCAATAGCAACAATACTTTTTGCAATTTTATTATTAAGCCCAATGATAGGCCAAGCTTCACAAGAAGCAATTTGTGCTAGAACCGGCATGGCTTATTATGGTACTCAAATTCTTGGTTATGCATGGTATATCTTTGTTGAAAGTTATGGTTCTTTATTAATAGCTCTTTTCTGGGCAATTGCTTCAGATACAACTATGCCTGATTCTGCAAAAAAGGGGTTCTCGCTTGTTGTTGCAATTGGCCAAATAGGTGGCATAGTGGGACCTTATTTAATTGGTGGATTACCTCATAAATTAGGTTTACAAACCAATGCATTATCTATAGCATTATGCTCCTTGACCATACTTGCTTCAATTATATGTTTGCGTAGATTTATGAGAAATACCCCAAAAGAGCTTTTGGTCTCATTCCATGGCAAAAATGAAAAAGAAGAAAAAGCTGAACAAGAACCAGGATTTTTTGAAGGTTTGCGACTTTTGGTTAGTCATAAATATCTGATCAGCATCTTCTGTGTAATTTCATTTTTTGAAATTATTATAACCATTTTTGATATGCATTTTCAGACGTTGGCTTCTACCCATTATAGTGGAGTACAACTTGCACAATATATGGGTTCATATGGAAGTTCTGTAAATATTGTAGCATTATTCTGCTTATTGATAGGTATTAGCAATATAACAAGAATTTTAGGTGTAGGAGTAGCATTATTACTTATGCCTATAATTTATGCAGGAGCAATATTAGGCTTTATAACTTTTGATAGTTTAAACTTTTTATTTGCTCTTATGGTCGGTTCAAAAGCAATCAATTACGCATTAAATGGCCCTGCAATAAAACAATTATATATTCCTACAACTCCTGACGTGAGATTTAAATCTCAAGCATGGATTGAAACATTCGGTTCCCGTGGGTCAAAAGAAGCAGGTGCAATATTTAATATGCTTCTTGGACCATTGCAAAGAAATTTGGGTGTTGTTGCTGGAAGAGCAAGACATGTTATGTATAGTGCATATTTAGGATTTTCATTAGTTATAATTTGGTTCATTGTTGCTTTATATCTAGGTAAAACTTATAATAAAGCAATTAATGAAAAGAAAGTTGTTTGTTAAAAACCAATATCCAAAGGGCTCTGCTCCTTTGCGGAGCCTTTTTAAAAAGACATTTATGAATAAAAATTTATTATCTAAATTATTGTGGTCAATAGCTCCAATTGGCTGGGGTGCATTTACATGGTTTATTGCTTTCGGCCCTGGAAGCTCATTTATTCCTTTTGCATCCAGCTCAATTAGTTGTCAAATAAGTTTTTTAATTCGTACACTTTTAGCTTTTGGTTTAATAATTTTATTTTTTAAAGATTCATTTGAGGATGCTCGTAAAAATAATAAGTTAAAATTCTTTGGTTTTTTAGTTCCACTACCTGCATGGTATTATTTAATGGCATTAGTTATCGCAGGAATCTTAATTAGCTTTGCTTTTAGGCCAATCTGGGAATATGAAGTTATTAATTCTCTAATTTTGGGTGTTCTAATATCTTCCTGTGTTGAAGAATTTATTACACGAAGCTTTTTTGTAAAATATAAAATGGGTTGGTTGGAATTTTTAGAATTTAATATTATAAGTTCAATTAGTTTTTTATTGATGCATGCTGGCTATTCAGCATCTGGGGCTCCATTAGCAAATTTATTTACTGGTGATAGGTTTGTTTTTAGTTTAATAATGGGCTTACTTGTATATAAAACTCAACGTATAGAAATAGCTATTATTTTACACATGCTAATGAATTTTCTGTGTTGGACATTACCTGTTTGTATTTTAAAAACAACATGTGGTTCCGTGTTTTATTATCCTATTCTTTTTTTAATTGTAATAGGCTGTTTTTATGATGAAATTCAAAAAATTGCGCTGAAAATAAAAAGGCAATTATTCTAAATAAACTATATATCCAGATTTTGTATTATTATTTTTTCTGAACATGGGTTTAAATAATGAAATTTATACAACAAACAATATTCCCAATCACATTTTTGTGTTCAATTTTATTTAGCAATATAAGTTCCATGGATTTTAGTAATTCCAGAGGATTGAAAAGAAAATTGACTGAACAATTGGTGGTTGAAAGTCGTGAAAACCTTTTTGAAAAAAACAAAGAATATTTTGAAACAACTGGTAATATAGAAGATATTGATAAAAATATTCTTGAAAAGTTAAAAGAAAAATATTTAGCAGAATCTTTAAAAGATGAAAAATATATTGAAATTACTAAATTATTACTAAATACTGGTACAGATCCAAATAATTGCATTATATGTTTGAAAGTTTCAAGTGGAAGTAAAACCCTTAGAGCTTATTTTCTTGACCAATGTAACAAAGGAATTTGTAGTGATTGTATTAATGGGTTTGAACTTTCAATTAGAAGCAAAAATCTTAAAGCTTTTTTTCTTTTGTGTGAATTTGGTGCCTTTATTGGCCATAGCATAATAGCTAAGATCAATTGTTATGGGAAAAATACAGATTTTTTAGATCGTTATCAAGACAATCAAAAAGAAGAAATTATACAGGTAATAGAAAATAAATGGAGACATGAATTCAAAACTTTTGAAAAAGAGCGAAAAAAAATCGTTCAGAATTTTTTAATTCCAGAATTGTCGGAAATTGTTGTTGGTTATGAAATGGATTTTGATTCAGGCGATTTTGTGAAGCAAATACGTAATGATTACGCATTCATTGTAAGAAACAAATTAAAGATACAGAGAATTGATAATAAAGATCTTTTTCGAATTCTTTTTGAGTGGATATCAAAAAAAGATCAAAAAGATGAGAATGCATAAACAAGATATGAAAGGCATTATGAAGTTTAAATACATAATATTATTATTTTTATTACATTATAAAACTATTTTAAGTTTTGAAACATATGAGCAACAAGAAAGTTTTACAATTGCGAAAAATATATTTGAATCAAGTGGTAAAATAGAAAACATAAATAAAATTGATCTAGAAGTCCTAAAAAATCATTATTTGGTATCATTAATAATGAAGTATGAATCACATGAAACCATTAGATTAATTAAGTTATTGCTTGAATTGGGAACTGATACAGAGCATGCATATGCTTATTCAGTAGCCGAAAATCCTACTGCCTTATCAAAAGCAGTTCTTCATAATAATTTTGAAGCTATAAGTTTATTATTAGATTATGGTGCTAATCCTAAGTTCGTTACCTTTCCTAAATATAACAAGTCTAAATCGTATAAATTAAAATCCATATTGATGCAAAAGATCCAAAATTTATTTAATTTGCGTAAACAAAATATTATGCAAATTTTACCTAAAGATTTAGCTCAAATGGTTTTAGTTTATGAGTATGAAGAACCAAAAAATGAAGATGAAATGATAGAATTAGTTAAAGAATATGCAGATTTTAGAAAAAAAGAATTAAGTAAAAGATCTACAGAAATTAGTGATGATTATTTGTTTCAAGAAATTTTTTTATGGTTACAGAAAGTTTATAGTGAAAATGCTAGTCAAGCTGATGTAGATATGCTTGCAAAGAATTTGTAATAAATAAATTCATAAATAGAAAGGGCTTATATGCTTAAATTAAATAAATTAAAATTAGTTTGTTGTTTTACGTTTATTTCTTTGTCCCAAAATTCATTTTCTATGTGTTTCAGAAGAGCTGTTAAACCACTTTTAAACAATGTTAGATTAAGTAATTTAAATAAAAGAATGTTTGCGAATCTTTCTCAAAGAGCACTGAATACGAAAAAATTTAATTATTCTCAGTTCAGATTTTATAGCACTGAGCAAACTAAATCTGAAGATATTAATAGGTCCAGTTGGGCTATACAAAAATTTCTTCGAGGAAAAAATAGAGTACTCGTTGTTAGCAAAGAACGAGAGTTTGTTATGGGAATTGACGATAAAAATTTTAAGGAACTTTTAAGTTTTTATAGATCGTACCCAAAAAAAGAAAAATATAGATTTTCTAAATATGATAATAATGATCGGTATGAGTATATTGATTACCTTTATTGTAATTCTGATAATCTTAGAATGTGTTGTATGTCCATCATAAAAGACATATCAAGAAAAGATATGCTTACTTTTTGTAGCGAAGATGACTTAGACTATGCGCTTGAAGTAACATATTTTTTTAATGATTTAGCTAAACTTGTTGGAGAATTAATAAAAAGAGGGGATAATGAATTTGCAGAGATTTTGATTAAATGGTCATTTGAATCGAAAGAGGAAATTCAAAGAGTTCACAAATACATTGAGGATAAAGAAATAGATCACTTAGTATGCGCAACTAAAAAGGCTTTTATCAAAAATCTAACATTACGGTTAGGTTCTAGCGGGTATTTAAAATTATCTAAACATGATTATAAAATCAATGGATGGTTTGCGATTATGCCTCAGTCTTGGGAAAATTGGGATAAAGAGCAAATAACTCAGGACATTGACGTATTCTGTGATTAATTTTGTGTAGATTACGGAACTCTACAAATTCGTAAGCAACAAGGAAATGAATAGAATTAATAAATTAACATAGTAACCCTGGTATAACAAAATCATAAAGCGAATAAAATAACAGGCAACATTCAAATATGTATAGAAGATTATTTTTAATCTCAATTCTTTTAGTGTCTGCAAACTCAATTTACAATATGACTTCTCAAGATAAACTGCTTTGGGGCGCTAGTAGTGATTTTGATAAATTAGTTGAAGAAGCATTAAAAGAAGGTATTGATGTAAATTTAAAAGATTGTAATGGTCTTACAGCTCTTATGATTGCTGCAGATAAAGGTAGTGGTGAAATAGTTAAAACACTATTAAATTCAGGAGCTAATGTAAATTTACAAGATAATGATGGTTGGACAGCTCTTATGTATGTTTCGCGTAAAAAATGTCATTATGGGTTGCGTAAGAATAATATGGTTAATATAGCTAAAATGTTAATAGAAGCAGGGGCTTATATATCTACTAAAAACAATCAAAAGCAAAGAGCAATAGACCTAGCAAATGGTAAAGAATATAATGAAATAGCACAAATGTTGCAAATTCATAAAGATCACTTAAAACAACATAAAAATGCCTGGGAGATTATTGATAATACAAAACTTGAGGATTTTGAAGATGAAGAAATTGAAGAATGTAATAATTACATAGTTATTGATTTAGAAGAGGAAGTAGCTGAAGAATGTGATGGTTTCATAATTATTTAAATTTCTATAAATGATAAGATTTTAAAAGATACAAACATGCAGTTTAATTAACTTTTTTGGAGTAATACATGGAATTCAAAAAATTTCTTTTTTTTAGCTTTGCTGTGATACAAATTCAAATTTCAGCAGGGCAAATGACAGAGGGTCAGCCAAAAGATAATACTAAAAAAGATATTAGTGTAGCACCATTAATAATCTATAATTGGATGAAATACACAAAATGTTTAAAACTTAGTACAAGTCAGAATAATAGATTTTTTAGTAAAAAAAGTGAAGAAGAAAACAAATGTTTTAGAGAATCAATAGTTAAGCATGATTCAGTTAAATATTCTGAAAAAAAACCAGTTTATTTATTTAGAAGAGAAATTGCAAAACGATTAAATAAACAGGAAGAAGATATTGTTTTGTCTGCTTCAACGAAAGTAGCCTCATGGAGCGAATTATATGGTTTTTGGAAATTTTTTAATGTAGATATAGATTTTGAACGTATAGCATTTAAGTGTAATACTGAAAGTTCGGATTTAGAAACAACAATTCAAAAGGCAATAGGAGATGAAGATCCAGATTATGATGCCTCAATAAAACAGTTTGAAGTTGGTATTAGAGATGAAGAGACTCAAAGAAGTGTTGCAGGTTGTGTAATTTCATAATTCTATAAGTATAACATGTTTAAAAAGATTATCTTTTTTTTATTTACATGCAATCTAAAATTCAAACTCTTATATAAACTTAATTGAAGAAAATTCGAGAAGTAGTAAACTATAAGACGTTGTAATTGTAAGTTAGATTTTTTAGGAATAGGGATAGTTTAAGTTGGAAAGTAATAGTGATGCAAAAAGTATAGTTGTACAACTTAAATAAAGTTTCAAAAATCTAAGGTAAAATTTATGAAATTATCAAAATTAGTTTTAATTGGGTCTATTGTGACTTGCTCTAGCTTTTTAAAAGCTGGAGATTTTATTATGGCTGGAGATTTTCTTGATGGTGATTTTGAGAACCATGAAGAGCTTGATAAACTCGATAGATGCGATAGAAGGTGTTATCAGTATTACGTTAAAGATGAGAAAAAGCAGTGTTATAAAAGCTGTGCAATTTTGTATAAACAGCTTTTAGAAGTAAAAGCAAAAAAGAAAGAAGCTAATGCTAAGTAGGCTTAATATAAATCCCATTAAATCCAAGTAATAAAATCTTTAAAAAAAAGAATAACAACTAAATTGTGTGAGAATTTATGAAATTATCAAAATTAGTCTTGATTGGCTTTATTGTAACTTCTGCTAGTCATTTAAAAGCTGGAGAACTTGATTATCATGAAGAAAAAGAAATCATTAGATGTTTTTCACAATGTGAAAAAGAACCGACTCCATGGGGAAGTGATATGTTTAAAACAGATTGCTATAGAAAATGTTTAATTTTACATAAACATCTTTTGGACATGAAGTTAATGAAAGAAAAAGAAAAAGATGCTGCTACAAAGTTGAACATAAAACCTGTTGAATCCAAATAATTTAAAATCTTAAAAAAAGAATAACAACTAAATTAATGAAGATTTATGAATATTTCAAAATTGACTTTAGTGAGTTTTTATTGCATTTTGCTCAATTTTAAGACCTGGTGAATTAAGGGCTCTTGAGATAAGTATTAAGTTTTGCTCCATGATTTTCCAGTTAAAATTTCGTAGTGTAACCAATGCTTCCAGCCATACTTCGTTAAAGCTTCGTATGGCTTGCGCCAGCTTCTTTAAGGAAAAATTTTAATTTTTCACGAAGTCTAATTCTCCTCCCACCGGTCATCCTGAGCCTGTCGAAGGATACGAGCATCCCTATTAATTATAAAGTTGTTTGTATATACTTCACGGGTGCAGTTTTTAAAGTTAAAAGTAATGAAAATAGTTTGTAAAAAATATTAAAATATGCCAATATAATAGCACCTATTCATTAATTTACATTCAAAAATTTAAGGCAAAACACAATGCATAAATTCACAAAAAAACTTTTAATCACAACAACTTTGTTTTCACTCCAAATGTATTCAAATGATGAATGTATTTCTGCACCAGGTTTAAGTAAAGCTGTAATCGAAAAAAAGAAATCTGAACAAGACGCAGAAAAAGAGAAACTGGAACAAATGAATAAGTATTTAAATATACTTAAACCCATTTATCCATATGCTTTGATTACCGGATCTGTCTTGATTGGACTCAGGTTATTTAGTAACCTAATTGGTGTTCCTCAAAAACAAAAAACCAATTCACTAAGAGATATTCATGAATACGAAGATGGAATGCTAGAATTAGATTTTGTTAAGGCTGATATAAAAGATATAAGTGGCTCTATACCTGCAAAAATTGATAAATTTATCAAACAAATTAATGAACCTGTAATTGGTAGTGAGATTAAAGAAGATTATTGCAATCGAATGATATTGTATGGGCCAACTGGAAATGGCAAAACGCTTTTAGCTCATAAAATTGCCGAAGCAACTAATAGTGAGTTTATAGAAATATATGTAAGCAGCATTTTTACAAGATTTGTAGACGCTGGATCTAATAAAATAAATGAAACTTTTGAAACAGCAATAAGTAAAAATAAGAAAGCTGTTATTTTTATTGATGGAATTAATATATTCACAATGAAAAATAAGTTTTCAGATGGAACAGATCCAGATAAAAAAACATTAGACACTTTATGTGCTTGGCTCGAAAAAACAAAAAATAATCCAAATATTATTTTCTTGGGCGAAACCTTGCCCATTGATTCTTTTACTAAAACAAATCTTGAAAAGCTTTTTAAGGCGGATATGATAGAAATTCTTAACCCCAATGCGAAAATTCGTGAAGAAGTGATTAATTTTTATGTAAAAAAAATTAATTCAACAATTAGTCCAAGTTTTAAATTAGATGAAAAAGAAATTTCAACAATAGCTCGTAAAACTTTAGGGATGTCTATTAGAACAATAAGGGGAATAGTTTATTATATATATAGACATCCTGCTGAAAACATTAATAATGTGATAGATCGTTTTAAACCAAAAATTCAAGTTACGTCTGCAATTCATGTTCCTCATGGTTCATTGATGATGACACGTGTAAAAGCACATTAAATTAATGCCAAAGGTGAAATCATAATTGTTAATGGTTAAAACTTTTTGATCGAAATAGTTTAATAATTCGTCTAGATTTAATTTTCTCGCGCTCGTACTGCCTGTTAAGAAAGCTTTCTATGACTTTGAGGATTTATGATAAAATATAACGTGATAGTGGCAGCTTTGCTTGCTTTTTCTCATTGCACAACAAAGACTGAAACGAATATTCGTAATAAAAAACCTAAGGGATCTATGTCATATTCTGTATTATTATTGATTAATGAAAAATCAGAAGTTTTATTAATGAGAAGAAAAAAAACTTCTTTTGGTAACGGTTTATACTCTTTACCAGGTGGCAAGATTGAATCCGGCGAAACAGCGTTGGAGGCTGCAAGACGTGAATCTCAAGAAGAAATTGGTATTAAGGTTGATAAACTTAATCTGGTTCATGTTGTAGATCGTCAGGGTCCTGAAACAGAATTTTATGTTTTTGTTTTTAAACCTTTGGTCTGGCAAGGCGAACCCTTAAATTGTGAAACTGATAAATGCGATGATGTTTCTTGGTTTTCTTTAAATAAACTTCCAGAGAAAATAATTCCAGCTCATAAACAAGCAATCGAGCTTATTCAAAAAGATATTTTTTATTCTCAACATGGTTGGTAAGAAGAGCAAATGCATATATACATTAAATTATTAATAATTTTAATTACAGCTATAACTACACAGGCACAATCAATGTATCCTTATAGTTTTCCCATTTATACAGGAACTTTTTTTTACTACCCAATGCCACAACCATACGTTAGTCCAGAAGTTTGTCCTGATTGCAGAACATATAATGAAATCTCATATTACTTTTTTAATAGTGGTTATTGTACTAGGTGTTATAAAAAATACTCAGCATCTATAAATACAAGTTCTTTGCCAGATTGGGATATTATAACCCATTCAAATTCAGATAACCTCCTAAATATGTCCTTAGAAGTTCAACAACCTTTGCGTAGAATTAGAGAGATAGGAGAAATTGGGGTGCATGAGTCTCGTTTGAAAAATATTATTTACAAATATTATGAAGCAAAATTAGAAATTTACCTAACAAAAGTTTTATGTAAATTAGTTCAAGAATATTCTTTATCTAAAGATGAATTTGAATGTAATTGTGATAATAATAGATATTATGAAATAAGTAATTCTGTATTGAAGTGTGATTCTGTATTCAAAATTGAATCAGGAGATTTTCATAATTTTTGTGCAGAACATGAAGAGAAAGAGAAGCAAGAAAAGTTAAGTATAGAGCGGGAAGAACTAAGAATTGAAAATGAAAAGAAAGAAAAACAGCGATTAATTGAAGCTAAGTTATTTAAAGATTTTGTAAAATTTGTAGAAGAGGAATTTAAAGAAGATGATAATAAACCTCAAAAAAAATTGGATCAAAAAGATAGTATAAATAATTTTGATCCAATAAAAGAAATTTCTGAACTTTATAAATAAACTAGCTAATTACATAACTAAGCATTCTGAAGCAGAAGCTTTTATATTTATATTTTTATCATAAATACTAATAATTTCATCTATTTCTTGATTTGATATTTTAGCTAATTCAGATAAATTCTCTGGGTAAAAATTTGTATATTCTAAGACTAAATTCGTTATAACTTTGGGTAAATCTATACTTGACACAACTTGTTGTTTCAAGAAGTTGTTAATTTTTTTAATCATGTTCTCACGTTTTATTCTTTCAATTTTGGGTGCATAATACTTTATGAAACGAATTACATCTTTATGAACACGTTTATTAACATGTGTGATTTTAATTACTTTATTTATATTATTAGTAGTAGCTCCATACCAAATAAATAGTTTAACTATAGGTAAATTTCCACACACGTTACCGGTTATTAAGGCTGGGTAAATAGGACTTGCTATAATGCTTATCAGTTTATTATTACTTTTATTTATTTTATAGTTAGGATCGGCACCTGCTTCTAATACCTCTTGGATATCTTCATAAATTTCTTTTAATGCAGCTTTATCAAGTTTATCATGAAGTTTTTCCTGAATGTTTTCATATTCAGCATTAGCCTCAAAAATTTTTTGGGTTAAATTCATTGCTTGAATAGATGAAAGCGAAAATAAAGTAGTAAAGATTAAAAAATTAAAATTTATATAAATACCCCTACATAATTCAATGTTTTAATTATTTCTTAGATTCTTGTTTATATTTGTCATAGAAGATTTTAGTTAATAATAAACAACCTAAAGTTGATGCTCCACCTGCTATAGTTGCATTGCTAAATAATTTCGTTGGATTATTATTGAACAAATTTCCAATAGCACCCCCAAGTAAATCTACTGTAAATAAGGTTGAGGTGAATAGCAAGGAACCCAGAGTTGCAACTGTACCAAGTGCAACACCAGTTCCATAAGCTGCTTTTTTATAATTAATAGCTTCAGTTTTAGGAGCTGTTAAAATCGCACAACTGAATATAGATATAAGTATTAGAGACCTTTTCATAATGTTTTCCCCTGTAAAGTATTAAAAATTGAACATTTAACCATGATCTTAATTGTAGTTCGCTGATTATTTATTGTCAAAAGGGTGTTTCAGTTCAATATCTAATAATTTTTGTGCTTGTTGTTCAAGCTCTTTAGATTTATTAAATCTTTTATAAGCTGTATATCCTATTAAAGCCAATCCAGCTAATCCACCGCCTGCATAAGCAGCAAAATGAATATTGCTATCTACAATAAATCCTAACAAGTTTGATTCAGAAACACCTGACATAGCCATATAGTACATATTTCGATAATTATTTATTAAAGAAGTGTTATTTTTATATTTTAAATATGTATATAAGCCTGTTAAAAATGTTCCAGCAGCAATACTTGGCAGAGCGATTTTAAGTGGCTTTACTAACTCTTTACTATCAACACCTGGCACCCAAGGTGATCCTAATCTAGCAATGATAGCCAGTGGTATACCACCAATGGCACCCACCCACCAAGTTGCAATAGTTCCCCATATAAAGGCATAAGTTGTTGGAGAAGAAGAATTCATTAAGATATTGCGCAATTTTTTGAAAATAGGATCACGCCAGCTCATCATCATATCTTTATGAAATCCCTTTGAAAAATATTCTAGGCATATACGTGCTGTGATTTGATCATTAATTATGCCATATGTAATAGCTGCTAAGATACTTCCAATTATAATAGTGCTAACTTCTTTACTTTCTGTTAGTAGTTGTTTAAATGCATTAGGTATGAACCCTTGTTTCTTAAGTTCATTAATATCATCTGTACCAAAAGCTTTTTTTGCAAGTTCAGGATACTTTTCTAATATTTTTGGATACTTGATTATGAGCTCTTTTGCCTGAGATTTTATATTATCTTTTTCCAAAGAAATTAATTCTACTCCGCGCTCTGATGCTCTAATAAAACTTGTTGAAATTAAAATTAAACTTATTTTAATAAATGTTTTTAACATAATATTTCCTAAATCTTAATTATTTCTTAGATTCTTGTTCATATTTGTCATATAAGATTTTGGTTAATACATAAAAGCCTAAAGTTGAGGTGCTGCCTTTTATGAGAACAGAACCAACATCAGGATTATCTAGAAAAGTCTTAAGTGATTTAAATGCAAATAATTCAACATTGATTACAGCTACGAGTCCTATTGCAGCTTCGGTAAGTAATAAAGAACCCAACATTCCAACTCCACTAATAGTAGCTCCAATTCCATAAGCTGCCTTTTTATAATTAATAGCTTCAGTTTTAGAGGCCGTTAAAATTGTACAAAGCAATATAAATGCAAATATTATAGACTTTTTCATAAAGATATCCCCCTGGTTAGTAAAATAATAGGTTACAAATCAATATATTTTTAATTATAATTAGGCTAATAATTATGTCAAAGGGTGCAAAGTCAAAAATTATGTTTCCGTTTCAGATTGAAATTAATGGAATTTCTTGTGATAAAAAATGACATGAAAATAAAACTAGTTTTATTTTGTCTCTTAATGTCTCAATTTGTTTACTCTATGCAACACAAACAACCTTCAGATCAGCTTTTTAAAGGAGTTGAAAATAATGACATTGAATTGGTAAAAAGAGTAATAAGACAAAAAGCAGATGTTAATTCTTTAAAAACAGGTGAAAAACCCTTGCACGTTGCGTGCTTTATGGATCATTCAGATATTATTCTTGTTTTATTAAAAGCTAAAGCTGATCCAAATATATCTGATGCTCATTTAAACATACCTCTAAGTAGAGCTATAAATAGAACTTATACTGATACTGAAAATGTAATTGAAAATTTCTTAAGGTTTGGAGCTAATCCAAATTTTCAAGATAGATATGGAAGAACCCCTTTGCATTTTGCTTTCTATAATAATATTCATTTAACAGTTATTTTAAAATTGCTTAATAATGGTGCCGATTTTATGATTGAAGATTATTTAGGAAAAAATCCATTATCTGTAGCTAAGAAAAATTTATCTCGAGTATCATTCAAAAGACTATTACAAGAATATAAAGAATTAATTACAGAACAAGTTAATAAACATTTACACAATGTCCTTACCTTGATTGTTTTTGATTACATATGCATGGAATAGTAAACATTTTAAACTTAATTTTAAGTGAATCAAAAAACAATTATTAAATAATTAAATAATAATTATTTAATAACAATAACGTATCCTATATTTTTTCTTACTATACCATCATATTTTCCGGCTATAAGATTTTCAAAAACAGGCCAATTTTTATGATATATGTATGTAAAAGATTCTACTTGAAAGAGATCTGGACTTACTAACAGAAAAGCGAGCTCTTTTATTAAAAAAAGAACAGCTTCATCTAATGCTTTTTCTATGTCTATATTTTCCTTTATACCAGACTTAATTACTTGCAAAGAAGTATCTCGAGTGTCTTGGTAAAACAGGTTATTGTTCTTATATAATTCATATAAGATTTCAAATTGCTGAATGTAGCTATTGTTGCATTCAATGTCTTGTTTCCAATCTAGAAGTTTTATATTTTTATTAGGCTGATTGCTCAATATATTTTGAATACTATTATTAGTATGATTCCTTAGAGTATTTCCTTTCAAACGAGCAAGCCTTTCAGCTTTTTGATGTGATTCTCCAATAGCTTTATAATTATGTTCTGCTGGTCTATCTGGTATAAATATTATTGTTCTAGAAAACAAATTTGAAGCAAAATCAATAAGCTCATGGATAGCTTCTTTTTTGAAATAACCATTTCCTGGGCTCATTCCTACTAGGGCTGTCCCTTTGTCTTTTAAAATTTTATAACCTGTTTGAAAACAGATTTCCTGCAAGTTTTCTTTAACTATCATTATTTCCCCTATGGAACTGATTTCTTATAAAACATTACAAATATGTATTATTATAGAGTTTTTTAAGTTTTTTGTAAAATTTTGTACAGGTTTAGCATATATAAGCTTAAAAAGAATTAGGCCAGAAATTCTAAGTTTTTTTAAGTCTATTTTAATAAAATCAGGTTATTTTACGAAAAACCATAATTTGACAATTTGAAAAATATGTGAGATTATAATATATATTCAATTCAATTATTTTAGGGGAATAATTTTATGCAGATTATTAAATTTTTGTATCTATTTTTGTTTTTTATATCATCTTTTGTTTATAGCATGGTTCAACAGCAAGTTAGCCCTGAAAATTTTATTCCAAAATTAAGGGAAGAATTTGCTAACTATATTAATGAAGATGGGTATTTAAAAACACCATCGCCCACACTTGCTTATATTTTTCGTGAAGGATCTGAAGTTTTAGTAGAAGTTTTACTTAAATATTTAAAGTGTTCTAAAGCAGAAGATCTTACCTATTTCTTTAATGTTTCAATTGAAGTTATAAAAAAAGAAATAGAATATTGTTCAAAAGGTTATTTAGTTTTTTATCATGGACAACAGCTTCAGCATAGAATATTACAGGATTTAAAAGAAATTTTTTATGAAATCAAAGATAATAAGAAGTTAAAAGATTTTGTATTTATTAGGCAGCTAGATTCTGAATATGGTGAACAGATAAATAATTATGACAATATTAACATTTATTTAAAAGAATTTTTTGCTAAGCATGGTGCTTCTGATAATATAAATGAAATACGAGATACGTTGTTGCCTGCTAATTTTTGTTTTTTTGGTAATAGCATACAACCTGGTGAATCGTCCTTTGCTTATTTTGTACAATCTAGAAGTATTCGACAAGTTAATATAATGAAGCAGATAGCAGAACTATTTATTAAAGAAAATAGATTGGCACAATTTTGTATTATAAGATCTAAGTTGAAATTCTTATTCCATTTATTTGAAGTTACTGTAAAATCCGGAAATTTACTACAAATCTTTATACCTGCAAAATTATATAAATTAATTTATTTTTCAGAAATTTATGGTGTGCATAAGTGTGCATGTATTTGTGATAATAAAAATAATGATTGTCAATCATGCATTCTTAATAAATTACGAGCTCGTTATGTAAAATGGCCTGTAGGTGTAGATCAATATTCATTATATGACATTGATAAAGAGCAAGTTAGAATTTTACTTCAACCGAAATATTTTATGAATCCTGATAGTGGAATAAAAATTTTTAGATATGCCAATGAATCAGAAGGCATTAAATTATGTAGTAGTGAAATACAAAAATTAAAAGAAAAAATCAGTAATCAAGATTTTGATATTAGATCAATTAATTTAGATGATATTGTAAAATCTTATATTTTAATACCGGAGACTATTGAAAATACAAATAAAACATTAACTTTTATTAGAAATTTAATAGATAAAGGTTTAAATATTAATACTGTTACCCAAGAAAAGGTAACCTTATTGCATTTTGCTGCAGCTCTTAATAGTTTAAAATCTGTAGAGCTTGGTGAATTTCTAATAAATAAAGGCTTAAATGTAAATTCTATCAATAAAAACGGTGACTCTCCTTTAATGTTTTCTTGTCAGCATGGTAACTTGGAATTTTCAAGATTATTAATTAACAATGGTGCAAAAGTTAATATGAAAAATATTAAAGGATGGATTAAGGGCTGGACAGCTTTACATTATGCAGTCCTGCAGAATGATATTGATTTGGTAAAATTGTTAATACAAGCAGGGGCTAAAATTAATGTTTTAGATGAAAACAAATCTAATGTTTTAGAATTAGCTAAAAAACGTAAGCTCAACAAAGTAATAGGATTTTTAGAAGAAGCACTTAAAAAAGAATTAGAAGAAGAAAAACTGAAAAAACAAAAAGAAAGATCTATTACTGAAAAAATGTTAAAATGTATCAAATCTAAGTTGTAGTATTACATTAAAATAAAAATCTAATAGGGGAAATAATAATATGAAAAAACATATTTTAAGCTTATTACTAATTTCATCATTTTCTATTTTTTCAATGGAAAATAAAAAGAGAAAGTTAGAATCAACAGATACAGAACATGTTTCTGATTCGGAATCTGAAACCGAAGAAGAAATTAAAGAAAATACTGACGCAATGGCTGAAATTTTAACTCAATTTTTAGCAGAGTTGCAAGAGAAAACTCCTGAATTGTATAAGAGTATTGGAAAGAACCCAAATGGCTTAGATTTTATCAAAAATCTAAATAATAAAATGCTTTTCACTAATTGTTTTTTAGGAAATGTTCAAGATGTAAAAAAGCTTCTTGATGGAGGAGCAGA
This sequence comes from Candidatus Babelota bacterium, assembly GCA_013286795.1. Taxonomy (GTDB): domain Bacteria; phylum Babelota; class Babeliae; order Babelales; family JABDEC01; genus JABDFA01. Next base: position 2,465 of record JABDFA010000010.1, on the reverse strand, counting down.
TATAAATTATCAAGAACAAGAAAAGGGTCATTATACGGGTTATACTTGTCTTATGCATGCTGCCGAACATAAAAATATTGAACTTATTGGTTTATTATTAAAATACAAGCCAAATTTGGAGCTTGAGGATAAAATCTATGGCCGTACTGCTTTTATGAAAAGTTTAAATTATGTGGTTGAACCATATCCAAAAGAAGAGCTGGAAAAATGTATACGCGCAGCTAAATTATTATTAGAAGCTGGTGCTGATATTAATGCAAGAGATGGAGATTATTATACCCCTTTAATACAGCATGCTTATCTTGGAAACTTAGAAATAGTTAAATTTCTTGTGTTTAATGGGGCTTCTATTGAACTTAGAAATAGATATGGTGAAACAGCTTTGGATAAAGCTAAAAGTGAAGGTGATCGCACAAAACATATTGTAAAGTTTTTAGAAAGCTATTCTCAGGTAAAATCTGTTGTAGAAAATATTTTAAATAAAACAAAAAAAATAATTATAAAAAAAGAATTATTAAGTAATACACCTTTGCTTAAAGAGCTTGCGGATATAGTTTTAGATTATTGTGATTAATGGAGGTTCTTATGAAAAAGTATATTTTTAGTCTATTATTTCTTTTTTCCTTTAATATAGATTCAATGCAGTTTTGCATACCTTTAAAGGTAGAAAATGAGGAAGATATAAAGGTTGCAATGAATTTAATAAAATATATTCAGGAGATTAAGCCTAAAACGCAGGAAGATTTTGAGAGAGCAAAAGCAAACTTTTTTCAAGACTTAAAAAACCAAGAACTTGAAATTCAGTGCAGCTTGGGAAATTTACAGAATGTAGAAGATCTTTTAAAAAATGGAGCTGATATAAATTATCAAGAAAAAACATTTTGTCGTTATACTTGTCTTATGCATGCAACTAGAAGCAAGAATGTCGAACTTATTAAATTATTGTTAAAATATCAACCAGATTTGGAACGAGTAAATAATTATGGTGATACAGCATTTATGCATTGCTTTAAAGCAACTAGTTCTTCTAGTTCATATTCTACCTTTACTTTAGAAGAACAATTAAAATGTATAAAAGTAGCAGAATTATTATTAAAAGCAGGGGCCAATATTAATGCAAGCAATAATTTAAAAAGAACCGCATTATTGAATAATATAGAAGATGGTAATTTAGAGATAGTTAAATTTCTTGTGTTTAATGGCGCTGAATTTAGAAATCGAGATTGTGAAAGAGCTTTGAGTAATCATATAGAAATTGTAAAATTTTTAGAAGGATATTCTCAGGCAAAAAAAGCAGTAAACAATATTTTAAATAAAACAAAAAAAATAATTATAAAAAAAGAATTATTGCATAATACGTCTTTGCATAAAGAGCTTGTAGATATAGTTTTAGATTATTGTAATTAATGGAAGCTATAAAATGAAAAAAATAATTTTAACTCTAATAATATCTCAAGTTGCTGTGACTTTAAATTCTATGAACCCAGAAGATATTGAACTTAGGGATTTTAAAGAGATTTTAGAAACTAAAGCAGAACGAGTTTTAAATAAACAAAAAGAGCTAAATCTTAAATTGCTCAATGCCAATACAATTGAAGAAGCACAACAAGCATTAAAAGATGGCGCTGATATTAACTGTCGATGTGATAATGGAGCAACTTCATTGTGGGATATTTTATATTCTAGTAAATCTGAATTAGCCATGTTTCTTATATCCCAAGGAGCTGATATTAATGCAAAACATAAAGGTCTTTCAATGATTGATGCTGCATTGGGAGGTGGAGTTTTTGATATTGCTCTACTATTAATACAAAAAGGAGTTAATGTTAATAATAATGCTAAAACAAGTACTTTAATGTATGCAGTAGATAGTAATCATACAAATATAGTAAAAAAACTTTTAGAAAAAGGAGCAAATCCGAATATTCAAGATTATTATTATGGTAGAACTCCTCTCATATTTGCTATCCTATTGCTACGAGACAATTTCGATATAATTAAGCTATTAGTTTATAATAAAACTAATCTAAATATTAAAAATCAGGACGGAGAAACCGCACTTGATATAGCCAAAGAGTATAATAGACAAGACATAGTTCAATTCTTAGAAAATTATATAGCTGTGCAAGAGCAAATGGGAAATATGTTAGATAAGATTGAAAGGCCAATAATTACATCTAAAATTTTAGAATTAACTAATTTAAACAAAGATGTTGCAAATATAATATCAGATTATTGGTGTTCAATTAATGAATCTGAAGAATCGGATGGAGCTGTGTATGCTTAAATTAAAAATAAATATGCCAAAAATTCTAATTTTAGTTTTTGCTGTAATTTCAAATTCAATATATTGTATGCAACAAGAATATCCTTTAGACATGCTTTATAATGGTATCAAAAAAAATGATATTGAATTGGTCAAAAAAATAATAAAATCAGGCGTAAATGTGAATGAAAGAAGATGT
>JABDFA010000009.1 GCA_013286795.1 Candidatus Babelota bacterium | reverse complement strand
ACCACTGTGTTTAATCTTAAATACTTCATTTGCTTATTCAGCGCAAGAAGAAAAGAAAGCTTATGAAGACAAACATAAATATGAGATAAAGCCGAGCCAATTAAATAAACTTCCTAAGGCTCTTGAATCAGAAATATTTTTAAATATCTTAGACGGGCTACAACCAGCATTTGAATATACATTTGCAAAACATACTAATGTTAATTCAGTAGCAATAAGTTCTGATAATAGGCATGTTGTTTCCGGTTCTTATGATAAGACCGCAAAGGTTTGGGACCTCCAAACTGATACTCTTTTACATACTTTCAACCATAATAATTCAATTAGATCAGTAGCAATAAATTCTGATAATAGATATGTTGTTACCGGTTGTTTCGATAGAACTGCAAAAATCTGGGACCTACAAACTGGTACTCTTTTACATACTTTCAATCATAATGATTGGGTTTACTCAGTAGCAATTAGCTCTGATAGCAGACTTGTTGTTACCGGTTCTGTTGACAGAACTGCAAAAATCTGGGATCTACAAACTGGTACTCTTTTACATAATTTCCATCACAACAATGGTACAGTTGATTCAGTAGTAATTAGCTCTGATAACAGATTTGTTGTTACCGGTTCTTCTGATAGAACTGCAAAAGTTTGGAACTTACAAAACGGTGTTCTTTTGCATACTTTCAACCATGACGCTTCGGTTTACTCAGTAGCAATAAGTTCAGATAATAGATATATTGTTACCGGTTCTTATGATAGAACTGCAAAAATTTGGAACCTGCAAACGGGTACTCTTTTACATACTTTTAACCATAACTCTTTTTACACATCAGTGGCAATAAGCTCAGATAATAGAAGTGTTGTTATTGGTAATCAAATATTAAAAATATTTATTTTGCCGGAAGAACAAATAAAAATTATTAAATCTTTATCTGCTGAACAACTTTCTCTGGTTTCAGATTTATGTCAATTTAAAAAAATAAATACACAAAATATTTATATAACTTTAAATTCAAAACAAAAAACAATTTTTGAAACCTTGCCCATTTTTATGCAGAAAGCACTAAAGGAAAATTGTAAAATCCTAACTACTACTGCTGAAATAATGGCATACACATTATGGAAGAATAGAACTAAAATAGCGTGCGCTGCAACAATTGGTATTAGTTTTGCCTGGCAGTATTTGTTTAGGAAATAATTTTATACGATACTTCGACTTCGTGCTACGCACTTCGCTCAGTATGACCGGGGGGGGGGAGCAAAACTTCTTATTTTTGTTAACACAGCTGATATTAGTTAAACATCGCCTTCCAAAAGTTTTCTATATCTAATAAGTATTTCTTTGGCGGTTTCGACAGCGACTCGGGATGATCCGGCATTTTCAATCATAATAACCGTAGTTAGCCATTCTCGATCCTTATAGCTAAAATGGCCCACAAACCAGGCATGTTCCATAAATTCTCTTCCTAGATCCCTTTTTTCTAAAGTTAATAGAGCTTGATTAAACCATCAAGCTCTTATTCTTTTCTTCCTAATTTAATTCATCGATCCCAAGAGAATAAAATAATTTATTTTTACTTCGAACCAGCTTCATAGTTTAAAACTATCTCAGCCAATTCAGGCAATATATATTTAGTAACCTCTTCTTTTAATTCCTTTCTTCTGGTAGCTTCATTTTCTATTAATTTTTCTGTAACTTTATATCCTCCCTTTTTTGCTAGATCTAAAGCAGTGTTGCCACTTGTATTTATTAAATTTAAAGAGGCTCCAGAATTTAATAATAATTCTACTATAGGGGGATTATCATTTACTACAGCAAGCATTAAATTTGTAAAACCATAATTATTTTTAATATCAGGATCAGCTCCAGCATCTAACAATAATTTTACCATCCACCTATTACTCTTCTCTACAGCCCAAATTAAAGCTGTATAACCACTCTTATCTTTATAGTTTATATCTGCTTTTTGCTTAAGAGCATCTTGAACCATTTCTCTATCTTTATTTTCAGCACCGCTAATAAGCATTTCATTAGGATTCATGCTATAAAGTGATCCAATAGAGCCTAAAAATAAAAGTAACATTAATAATCTACATTTCATAATAACCTCCTCGAAAAATATAAAAAATAGTAAATATATATTAAATTTACTAAATAAAGCCTATAAAAAGCAATATTTAATTTATTTTTTATTGACAGGTTTAATTAACCTCTGTTTCTAATAGCTTTCTATATCTAATAAGTATCTCTTTGGCGGTTTCGACAGCGACTCTAGATGATCCGGCATTTTCAATCATAATAACCATAGTTAGCCATTCTTGATCCTTATAGCTAAAATAGCTAACAAACCAGGCATGTTCCATAAATTCTCTTCCTAGATCCCTTTTTTCTAAAGAGCTAGTCTGGGCTGTTCCAGTTTTTGCATATACAGTTATATCCCTAATTTTATTAACGCGTTGGCCAGTTCCAGCAGATACAGCAGTCCTCATAGATTGCTGCAAAAATTCTCTAACATCTTTACGGATATTTAAAGGTTTTTTAACAACTTCTTCTGATTCCAAAATACGGGGATTTACCAAATAACCTTCAAAAATTCCTCCTATCATTCTAACTATTTGTATAGGAGGCACACAAATATAACTTTGGCCAATTACAGCTGAAAGAGTTTCTCCCGGCCACCATTTTTCTCCATAAACTCTTGATTTCCATTGAGAATTCGGGATCAACCCCTTTTTTTCTGGTAAAATTATTCCAGTGCTTTCGCCTAATCCAAATTTTTTTGCATAGTTTGCTAAAGTATCTATATCTATATGTTTAGCTATTTCATAAAAAAAGGTATTACAAGATTTTGAAACAGCTTCTTTGGTAGTAATTAATCCGTGTCCTTCTTTATGGGCGCAAAAATAATCTCTATTGCCGAAATTTAAAAAACCTCTACAGCACCATTTTGATTCTTGATTAATTATGCCTAACTCTAACGCTGCTGCAGTAGTAACTAATTTAAAAATTGAAGCAGGAGGGTAACATGAACATAAAGCTCTATTTAGCAACGGTTGCCCGCTTTTTAGTTCATTCCATTCACCACAAGAAAAACCCTCTAAAAATTTCTGAGGATCAAAATTAGGCTTGGAAAAAATAGTTTTGATTGCTCCATCTTTAGAATTCATGATAATTAAAGAACCATTATAATTTTTGGGAAAAACATCCTCAGCAATTCTTTGCAAATGTATATCTATATTAGTTTTTATAGTATTACCGGATAAAGCAGGCTTAATTTCATTTTTAGATAAGGATTTCCCTAAAGAATTTATTGTAGCTATAACTTTTCCCGGCTCGCCTCTTAAATCATCTTCTAAAATTTTCTCAAGGCCCATAGTTCCAATATTTTCTAAATCAACAGTACTTAAATATCCAACTAAATGGCACGCCAATTCATTATGTGGATAAAATCTTTGAAACTTAGTATCGATTATGATGTTACTAGATGCAGAAAATTGTTCTGAAATCTGGCTCAATTCCTCAAAGCTAATATCACTTTTTATTAAGATATCTTTTAAATATTTCTCTGCAATCTTCAATTTATTTATTTCTTCTTGTGAAGATAAATCTATATTTAATATTTTTTGCAAAATCTGTATAGATTCTAACTGCTCATTGCTTAATTTTTTCTTTCCTGTACCGGTCCAATATACATCTATAACCGGTCTATTAGTAGCCAAAAGATGTCCATTAATATCTACAATATTTCCTCTAATACAAGCTATTTTAATAATACGTGTAAAATTTTTTTGACTAAGACTAAAAAGCTTATCTGCTTGATAAATTTGTAAATAAATCAACCTTGATAATATTGCAAGAACAAAAACAAAAATGAAATAGAACAAAAACCTAACTTTTGTTCTATTTAAACAAGCTGTAGTTTGCATCTTAAATATTATTCCTCTTTTGATTTTGACATTTTTTTCATAGAATTAATTGGATGAAAGTTATCACACATTTCGCTTAGCTCTTTAGTAGTTATATGGGTATATTTTTCTGTACTAGAAAGTGCTTTATGACCTAGAAGTTCCTGCACAACACGTAAATCTACTCCTTGATTAAGCATATGAGTAGCAAAGGAATGTCTTAGCTTATGGGGGGTAATTTTACGCTCAATTTGCAAGAATTTTCTAAACATTTCAATTATACGCTGAACTGATCTAGAAGTTAATCCTTCTTCTCTGTTATTCAAAAATAATTTTTCATTTATATTTTGTATTTGGGGTCTTTCCTCTTGCAGATATTTTTGTAGCCTCAATTTAGCCTGCTCACCAAATAAAACTAATCTCTCTTTGCGACCTTTGCCCATTATGCGAATAACTTTATTATTAAAATCTATATCAGACAATTTGATATTAGTAAGTTCTGAACATCGAATTCCTGTAGCATACAGAAGTTCAAATATAGCTTTATCTCTAAATGGTTTTCTTGTAGGCAACGTATTAGCCTCTAATTTATCTAAAAGATGAAAAATCTCATCAATTGTAAGATACACTGGTAATTTTTTATCTAATTTAGGTCTATAAAGTTTAAAGCTTATATCAATTCCTTGTCCAATTAAAAACTTTTCAAAAGTTCTAAAACAGGAAACTTTACGAGCTATAGAACTTTTATCAATTTGATTATGGAACATATGAACAAAAAATCTTTCTAGACACATTTTTATAGTAATATTCTCTTCTTTTTCCTGTACTGTTTTACAAAATGCTATAAATTGTTCAAGATCATTCTTGTAGGCTCTTTGTGTATGATCAGATAAGTTTCTTTCTATATCAATATACTGCAAAAACTCATTCTTTTTTTCTTCAAACTCTCTAATTTCTTTCATCTTTTTTATTTTAAATTTAATTCCTTACATCTTCTATGTACTGATGACCTATTTACTCCCAAAAACACTGCTATTTTGTTTTGATTTTTAAATTTATCCCAAAGAAGTGTAATAATTCTAGGGTCCTTTAATGCATATTTTCCTAATCTTGCAGCCTCTACAAGTCTTGGGTCTGACACATTATAGGATAAATCAAATTGAGTTTCTTCGTAAATATTATTCTTTTTAGATTTATCTGTAAGTATTTGTTGAACCTTTTCTTTAAATTCTAACAAACTTATAGGCTTTTTATTTATTAAATTTATTTTTTCTTTGTTAGTTAATTCTAATAAATTCTTAAACTGATCAGATTTAATTGCCTGTTGGGAATAGCCGTGGGCCAATTCTCCCAGCTCTTCTTCAGAAATTGTTAATAATGATGGCATGCTAACAGCATTTTTAGTTAGAATATCATACAAAGTTTTTGAAAATTTTTTCTCTTGAACTAAATTTTTTAAATTTTGATTTGTTGAACAAATTATTCTGACATCACTTGCAACTTTTTTATCACTTTTAAAAATCTTATAATAACCATATTGAATTAGCTCAGTAATGCATTCTTGCATCTCAAGATCTAAAAAATGTATGTTTTGTATAAATAAAGTTCCAGAATCATCCAATTTTTGCAATATAGGTGTTTGTATATCTTTTTGGTCAAATAAAGGATTCAAACCAAATAATTTAACCGTAATATCAAAATTTTTTGTAGGCGTTTGCAATTTTAAAACATGTAATTTTTCTCTTAAACTTATGTGATGTATAATCTCTACGGTAGGAATTAAATCCTCATCAGGAATCTCAAGTAAAATTGGTTTCTTGGTCAAAGCAACTTTTAAAAGATCCAATTTATAATTTAAAAAAATTTCTCCTGAACTTGGAATCAATTGATTTATTAACTGTCCTGATTTAGTAGTCTCCAAATATAATAAATAATCCCATTTTGATGGATCTTTTAATAAACTTAATTGTTTTTTTATTGTATCAGTTACATCGGGTTTATAAACTACAATTATTACGCTATTATCTATGTTTGGAATTCCTGTAATAATTATACCTTCCCCTTCGGTATCCCTAGAATAACATGTTTGCTGAGATTTATATTCTTCTACTTGTTGAACTATATTTTTCAAATCCTGAGTTATTATATACCCATCTTGTGTATTAACATTTACAGAAATTAGTTCTTCAGCATGTTTATTACCAAACAAAAATTTACGATTTTTATAGAACATTATCCCTATTTTTTCATTTTTATTCACTTTTAAAAATGATCTAATACTCTCTTTATATTGACTTATTTCCTGATGTTTATTATAAACTTCTTCTTTTAAATCCTTTTCTTGTTGAATTAGAAAATTCAGATTCCTGTTCTGTATCAAATTAATTATATTACCCAAATAACTTGAAAATATAACAATCTCATCTCTTTCTAAATCACTATAAATTTGCTGACTTCTAGAATCATGTTCAACAAGAATATAAGCGATAATAATATTGTTTTTATATATAGGAACAAAAAGTTCAGTATTAATTGATCTCAAAAAATCTAATATAAATTGATTTGTTTGATTATCTTTATAAAATGCATTAAATTCTATTTCATCAACTATAAAAACCTTAGACTTTTTCAATAGTTCCACTACTACATGATCACTGCTATTTATAAAACTCTCAACAAGTAAAATTTTATGCTTATCTATTTCTGAGCTAAAATTATTAATGTTAAGATCATTCGAATCTATATTTCTAATATGAAAGGTTGTCCTACTTGCAGTTATGTGTAAATGTTCTTTAAAGAAAACCTTAGTTATATGTAACAATTCTTGTGTATTGGAAACATAACTCAATTGCTCTAAAGTATATTTAAAATTATTTATAAAACGGAATTTCTTAGATGATTGTACATGGGGTTTAAAATTAAGAAACCGTAATCTCATAATTTTTTTCATACAATAGTAAGCAGCGCAAGAAATCAACAATGTTGAAAGACTTACTACAAAGTAATTAGCTTTTAATGATTCAGTCGTTGCAAATTGATATACTTGATAGAAATCAGATAAAACTCGTGGAATTATCAAACCAAAAACTAATATTTTAAAATGTGTCATTACTAACTTAGGCAATCTAGAGTTTTTCAATTTATAGAAGGCCAAAATCAATGTAGGAATAACCATTGTATATGGATACATAGATACTAATTTAATAAACTTAATTTCTATAGGAGATCTATCTAATGGCGTATAAGTAAAAAAGGAAGATATAAATGACAGGTAAATTAAAGGTAAGGCTAATAAAACGCTTATAGTTAAAAAAACCTTTTGAAGTAGACTTACTCTAAATTCTTTTCTTACTAAGCTCTCTATAAATAATACCAGAGACTGGTACTCTATGATTTCAGATATCCAAGCAAACCTAACAAAAAAAACCCATATTCTATAATCAAACTTAATATATTCCAATATCTTCAGTATGTTTATCATCCAGACAACATCCTCGAAGATACCGTTTATAAGTACTGATATAATAAAAATCCAAGGCCATTGTTTTTTTGGCGAATGCATACCATTTAAAATTAACATAATTAAAAGATATGCTTTAATTGAACAAGCAATAATTTCTACAGCAAGTAAAAATTCATAACTATTAAAATAATTGTAAATCATTATTGAAAATATCGTATTTTATTATATAATATCATTATATTTAAAACATTTACGTAGGAGTTCTTAATGTTCAAGCATAATCGATTCTCAAGATTTGTGAATGACTTATTTTATAATAAGTCAACTATATCTTTCTTAATAGCTTTAGTAAAAATTGCCTTAGAAGCACCTCCGTTTGGTTAATATAAATTGAATAGTTTTTTAATTCAAGAAAAACAAATAGCTGTTCGTGCAATAAAAATAATTGAAATTCTACGTCAGGCCACAAAGGGCATGCCTGAATCTATGTCTTCTATTATAGTTAATAATTATGGTAGAGACCCTTTCTTAATATTGATTGGCTGCCTTTTGAGCTTGAGAGCTAGAGATATTGTCACTACTCCCATCTGTATTGAACTATTCAAAAAAGCAAAAACTCCCAAAGAAATTCTAAAGATCCCAATAAAAGAGTTAGAGATTTTATTTCATTCAATTGGATTTTATAAGAAAAAAGCTAAACTCGTTCATGATGTTAGTAAAGAAATAATCGAAAGATTTAATAATAAGGTTCCTTCTACAAAAGAAGAATTACTTTCCATTTCAGGAGTTGGTCCAAAAACAGCAAATCTGGTTTTAGCCGAAGGTTTTAATATTCCAGCAATTTGTGTTGATACACATGTTCACAGAATATCTAATAGACTAGGTTTAGTAAAAACCAAAACCCCTGAACAAACTGAAATCGCTTTACAAAAAGTTTTACCAAAAGAACATTGGTCCGAATGGAATAAACTTATGGTCATGTGGGGACAGAATATTTGTGTTCCTATTTCACCATTTTGTTCAAAATGCGCTATTTATAATCTATGTCCCAGAATTGGCGTAAAAAGCCAAAGATAATATAACCTATCACTAACCCAAAATATAATAAAACCCGTTCGTCCTGAGCGATATCTGAGCGACGTAAGGAGCCGAAGATAGAGTCGAAGGAATATTTTTTTATACAATAATATAAAACTTTAGTTATTGCTGTAATTTAATATATTTAAAAAAATAATTTTTTACCCATTCGACTCCCTCTTCAACTCGCTTAAAAGCTCGTTCAGAGGTCGCTCAGGGCGAACGGAAATAATAAATAATTATTAAATAACCAAAAAAACTAGATTGATCTAAAAATATTTGATTAATTCTAAATCTTATCTTGGTTGACACATATAAATAAGGTTGCCATCCAAATCTTTAAATGCAGCTGAGACACCCCAAGGTTGCTCTGTGGGTTTTTCGATGAAATTTATGCCCAATTTGTTTAATTTTTCATAATCTGCAAAACAATCACTAGTCTCTAAATTAAACAATGGTTTTTCGCCTGCCTGTTTTCCCACTAAAGATTTTTCTTGATCATCTTCTGCTTTTAGCAAAACCAGTTCCATATCCTTCTGGCCCTCTAAATTTAGGGTAAGCCAACGCATTGGGCCAAAATTTGCATCTGTATGAACAACAAATCCTAATTTTTTGTAAAAATTAAGCGCTTCGTCTTGATTTGAAACAAAAACTGTAATATGAGTGATTTTTTTAAACACTGCTACACCTCTATAAAATATTATGAAATATGCTATTATTACATATTATATAATAATATTTATCGCTTGAACATGGGGAATTTTCATGAATAAAATCAAACTCATTCTTATAAGCACACTTATTTTCACTCACTTATCTTTTATTTATTCAATGGATAATAAAGTACAAGATATAGCGAAAATTATGCTTCTAAAAGCAGTAAAAACCAATAATTTAATTATGGCTCAAACAGCAGTATTTATGGGAGCTGATGTAAATTGCCAAGATGATGAAATTGGTATACCTGTTCTTGAACATGCATTTAATGCTGAAGCAGACATTAAAATTATTGAGTTTTTAATAAAAAGTGGAGCAAATGTAGGCAAGGAAGAAATTTATGATGGTTTTACGCCTCTAATGAGAGCATGTATACAAGATAATTATGACGCAGTTATGCTTTTGATTAATGCCAAAGCAAAAATAGATGCAAAAAATCACAATGGCAATACTGCACTCATGTCTGCAATTGAAAGTGCATATCCAAAAATAGTAGAAGCTCTATTATTAGCAGGGGCAGATGCCAATATAAAAGATAGAAATAATAAAAGTTGCACTCAAATAGCAATAGATCAAGCCAATATGTATACACTTTCTGAAAGAAGAAAAGAAGTTAAAGAAATTTTAGTAAATTGGCCGGCAAAAATAAGGTTAACTATCTGGGATACAATAAAACAAACAAATATTACTGAAAAAGGGATTAGTGATATAATAACAGATTATGTTGTTGGGGAACAAAGTAAGCCTAAACCTGAAGAAATTGAAGAAGATGAAGAAATGGAGTTTGTGGTATGAAGCGCTCAACGGCTTCTAAGCCGTTGTATTGCGCGAAATTCTTCGAAGCTATTCCATCTCTAGCTTAAAAGCTTGGGTTTTCTGGCGTAGTAGAATAAAAAAATAAGGCACCATAAAAATTATAGCGCCTTATATTAAAAGTATCTTGAAAAAGAGCTTATCTTCTTTTTGCAGATTTCTTAGCAGCTGATCTTTTTGCTGTAGATTTTCTTTTTACAGATTTTCTAGCAACAGTTTTTTTAGCTGCGCTTTTTCTAGCTCCTGCTCTTTTTGCTGTTTTCCTTTTTACTGCCATATCGGGCCTCCTTTTTTATTAGGACACTTACTACACTTCCTTTTTTCACATCTCATTAATATGTTACTAATTGAAGTTTTTAAAAGTCAACAATTTTGAAAAAAAATTTAACATTTTTTACTAAAAAAAAATATTTTTGTTAATTATTTTAAAATTATTAAATTATATATCTTGATCCATAGCTCTTTTAATAACATCTTCAACTTTTAGATTAAATTCCTGTTTTCCATCTTTAAATCTAAGAGTTATCGTACCTGAATCAACCTCTTTTTGTCCAACTACTATAAGCCAAGGAATTCTTTCAAGCAAACCATTTTTAATCTTTGCAGATATAGGATCAGATGAAATATCAGCTTCTACTCTTATATCATTTTCTTTTAATTTCTGAACAACTTGTAAAGCATATTCATTTTGTTTTTCAGTAATTGTTAATACTTTAATTTGTACAGGACAGACAAAAAATGGCAAATGTCCTTTATGATGTTCTAAAAGAATAGCAAAAAAGCGTTCTAAAGAACCATAAATTGCCTGGTGAATAATAACCGGTTTAGATTTTTGACCCGTTGAATCAACATATGATAAATCAAAATTAATAGGCTGAAAAAAATCAACTTGAATAGTACTTAATTGCCACTGCCTGCCCATTGAATCTTCTATTTTAAAATCAATTTTAGGACCATAAAATGCTCCATCACCCTCTTGAATATTATATTTAATATCCATACTAGATAAGGCATTCTTTAAGGCATCTGTTGCTTTTTGCCACAATTCTTCACTTCCCATAGAATCTTCAGGCTTAGTTGAAAGGTTAACCTGGATTTTTTCAAAACCAAATTTTTTTAAAACATGAAAAGCTATTTTAATTATACCCAATATTTGTTCTTCTATTTGCTCAACAGTACAAAAGAAATGCGCATCGTCTTGAGTAAAAGCCCTAACTCTAAGTAAACCATGCAATACACCAGAAAGCTCATGTCTATGAACTAGCCCAAATTCAGATAATTTTAAAGGCAATTCACGATAAGACTTTGGCCTTTCTTTATAAACCAAAATTGCTCCAGGACAATTCATAGGTTTTATAGCATAAGTTTTATCATCTATAGTTGTAAAATACATGTTGTTTTTATAATGTGCATAGTGACCTGATCTACGCCATAGCTCATCACTTAAAATTATTGGTGTAGATATTTCTTTATAATTTTGTTGTTGCTGTAATTTACGCATAAATCTTATAAGTTGATTTATAACTACTCTACCCTTTGGATGGAAAAATGGAAATCCCGGACCTTCTTCATGAAAAGAAAACAGATCCATTTCTTTTGCTAGTTTACGATGATCATACTGTTGGGCATCAACTATTCTTTGTTCATAATCTTCAAGATCTTTTTTGGTAAAAAAAGCTGTACCAGAAATACGCTGCAAAGCTTGTCCGTTTCTATCAGCGCGCCAATATGATCCAGAAATACCTAAAAGTTTAAAATATTTTATATCACTAGTTCTTTCAACATGCCCACCACGACAAAGGTCATAAAAATCACCTTGGGTTGCAATGCCTACTGTATCACCTGGAATATTCTCAATAAGCTCAAGTTTAAATGGATTATTCTTATATATCTTTCTGGCTTCAACTTTGGAAATTTCTTTATGTTCTAATGTAAGATCTCTTTTTGATATTTCATGCATTCTTTGCTCAATTTTAGGCAAATCCTCTTCTTTAAAATTGCGAACAGGAAGACAGTCATAAAAAAAACCTTCTTCAGTTGCAGGACCTATTGTCAACTGAGTCTCTGGAAAAAGTTCTAAAACAGCATGAGCAAGCAAATGGGCCGCAGAATGCCTTAAAACATTAAGATTTTTTTGTGATTCCATAATTTTTTGTCCTTTAGGCTTAATTTAGGATAAATTATACCAATTTTTTGTTTTCTTGTAGCTGAATATTTTTTTTTGTAAGGTGTTAATGAAAATATCATGTATAATAAAATTAAGGAAATGAATGAACAATCGTAAAATTTACATATTAGACACAAATGTTTTGATTCATGATCCTCAATCATTATTTTCTTTTAATGAACACATAGTAGGTATACCTGCTATGGTAATTGAAGAATTAGATAAATTTAAATCTGAAACTACAGACAGAGGAAGAAATGCCAGAGAAGCTATTAGACATTTAGACTCTTTACGATCAAGAGGTTCTTTAAAAGATGGGGTTCAATTAAACAATGGAGGCATAATTCAAATATTTTTTTTACTCCCAGAAGTGGCCGCACAATCTTTTCCATTTTTGCTTCAAACAGAAGATAATCAAATTCTACTTACAGTGTTGGGTCTCAAACAGCAAGGACATGATATCACTTTTATATCCAAAGATATTAATGCTAGAGTAAAAGCAGATGTTTTGGGTATAAAATCTGAAGATTATATGAAAGGCAAAGTTTCTGAATATGATCTTTATAAGGGTTGGATAAGAGTCTCAGTACCTTCAATACAACTCAAAAAGGATTTTCCTGAAATTTTAAGAGAACTCTTATTTGAGCGAATACTGGAAATCAATCAATTTGTAATGATAGAAAGCAATAATAACCCGACAAACTATAGGTTATTTAGATATTTGGGAAATGAAACATTCAAAAGCGTAAGTATTCCACAACTTAGATGGCCCATAACGCCTAGAAACCCACAACAATTAATGACTTTGGACCTTCTTTTAGATGAAAGTATCCAACTTGTTTCATTAATAGGCCCTGCAGGCACAGGTAAAACTTTTTTAGCTTTATTGGCAGGATTACACCAAGTTTTAATACAAAACACCTATGAAAGAATTCTTGTTTCAAGACCGGTTATACCACTTGGTCCCGATATTGGCTATCTTCCAGGAGATATTCAAGAAAAACTACATAGTTGGATGCAACCGATTTATGACAATATGGATCTTATAGTACATTCCTCTCACAATAAACAACATCTACAAGAATTGCATGAAGAAATGAGCTATAAAGAAAATAAAAAATCAAAATTTAAAGATAGGGAAAAACATAAAGATAAAAATAGTTTAAATAAATTAAGACCTCTAGATGAGATTATAAAATCAGGCAAAATTGGATTAGAAGCAATTACATACATGAGAGGCAGATCTATTCCTTATCAATACATTTTTATTGATGAGGTCCAGAACTTAACCCCACATGAAGTAAAAACCTTAATAACTCGTGTAGGCGAAGGAAGCAAAATAATTTTATCTGGGGACCCTTACCAAATAGATTCTCCTTACCTAGATTTTAGTAGTAATGGCTTAGTTATAGCTAGCAATAGATTTAAGGGCCAATCACTTTTTGGCGCATTGTTTTTAGAAACTTCAGAGAGAAGCGAAATTAGCAGATTGGCTACAGAACTGTTATAATATTTTTAGATATACTAAAGCTTAAAGCAATATTATTATTCCAAACTGAAATGATAATATTGCTTTTTAACACTTATACCTGATATAATTTATTTTAAGACATTAATTTTGTAAAAAATATGGAGGCCTTCAATGAAAACTAAATATTTATTAATTCCGATTATTTGTCTAACATTTGCAGAATATGTTAATAGCATGAGCAATAAAGATGTTGAAATTGATTCGTGCCATGTAATACGAGGCAATGTTAAATCAGTCAGGGATGCAATATATAGAGGCGCTGATGTCAATATTAATTTTGGAGGGGGTACTACGCCTTTAATAATGGCAGTGATTCGTAGGGATGATGATATGATTAAATTACTACTAGATGCCGGTGCAGATCCAAATATACAAGATAATTCTGGAGAAACCCCTTTAATGAAAGCTGCAAGAAGAAAAGACATCCATAGAAATATTTTTGAATTATTATTAGATGCTTATGCAGATCCAAATATCAAAAATGAAAATAATGAAACTGCTTTAATTATTGCAAAAAAATTAAATCCTAGAAAAAAAGCTTTATTAGAAAATGTAATAAACAAAACTGCCGAGAAAAGAAGACTCAAAAGATTAGCTATACAAAAAGAAATCGCTGAATATTCATCTTTAATTCTAGATTTAGCAGAAATAGTTTCTGAATATGCTGCTTTTTCAAAAGAACCTAAAGAAATGAAGTTATCATGAAAAATAAATATTTATTAATTTCGATTCTTTGTTTAACATTTGCAAAATCAACTCAATGCATGAGTGCAAAACCGACAAAAAGCCCTTATGAAATGCTTTTTGAAGGCGCAAAAAATTTTGATATAGAGCTAATAAAAAGCGCTTTAAAAAGAGGTGCAAATGTAAATGCAAAAGATTATTTTGGCGATACTGCTTTAATACTTATATCAAAATCACCTACTGTAGATGTAATCAATATTAATGATAGAGATTTTACACCAGAAGAGATTGTTAATTTAATAAAATTATTATTAGATACCAATGCTGATCCAAATATTAAAGGTGGAATGAGTATAACTGCTTTAATGCATGCTGTACATTTAGGCAATCTAGAAATTGTAAAAGCATTACTTCAAGCAGGCGCTGATTTAAGTTTAAAAAATGATTATGATGAAACAGCTTTAGATATAGCAAATGAACAAGCTAATAAAAATTGGGATATTTATCCTTATAATGTGACCCTACCTGAAGTCACAAAAATGTTGATGAAAAGAAATTTTGGTCTTATAAAAAATTTACTGGAAACTGAACCTGAAAGAAGAAAAAAACTTATCAAAGATAATCTTCTTGAAGAAAAAATTCCTAAGGAACTGGCAGATATAATTACTGGATATTACTAGTTTTTGAAAAGGGATGACAAGATAAAACTCGTTTTAAAATAGAAAGAAAAGCGTAAATAAAGGTTTTTTCTTCAAGTTCAATTTTTGCAAAATCTGTGCAAGAAACCAAATATTTACATGCACCTTGGGGTGCAAATAAGGGTCTTAAGACTAGAATTATATCAAGTAAAAGTTTTTTTATAAAGGTAGTAAACCCATTCGACTTCGCACTACGTGCTTCGCTCAGGGTGACCGGAAAGGGTAAAAGTTGTTTTATTAAATTCATAATTGAAACACAGAATTTAAAATTTCTTTGAGTTCAAGAAAACTTAGATTTATAGCAAAGTTTTGTCTAACAACAATAACACAATCATAACCTAGACTAAACAATTTATCTTCATAAAAAATAGATTTTAACCTACGACGAACTTTATTACGTTTAGGTGCGCTGCCAGTTTTTCTTGATGTAATAACTAAAATTCTACCAAAATCTAAAATTTTAGGGGCTAGAATAATTTCCAGCCCCTGTTTTTTAATTCTTTTTTTAGAAGCCTTAAATATCTGATCGACTTCTTTTTTCTTAAACGAAGAAATTAGCCTAGAAATTTCTGACATATTGTCTTATTTGCCCATACGAGCACGAACAGTCAATCGCTTTCTACCCTTTGATCTACGCCTGTTTACAATTTTTCTGCCGTCATGTGTTGCCATACGTGCGAGAAACCCGTGCTTTCTATTACGCTTTTTGCGCTTTAGTTTAAATGTTATAGACATTTGAATTCCTTGTGTAAATTTGCCAAGATTTAATAACCATTAATATAGCTCAAAAAAATCAATAAATCAAAGACAATTAACTAACACAATAAATTTTATATTCAAATTGAATTCAAGTATCTTTCTGCATCCAAAGCCGCAGAACATCCTACCCCTGCAGAGGTTATAGCTTGACGATATTTATAATCGGCTACATCACCTGCAACAAATACTCCTTCTACAGAAGTTTTTGTTGTGTCCTTAACAACTATATACCCCACCTTATCTAAATCAATTTGCCCAACAAAACAATTTGTGTTTGGAGTGAGTCCAATAGCCAAAAAAACCACATCTGTACACAGGTGGTCAATTTTATTCGTTTTTTGATTTTTTATTAAGATCTCATTAACATGTTCTCCATTTCCTTTAATTTCTTCTACTAGGCTATCATAAATTATTTTAATTTTTGGATTACCAATAACTCTTTTCTGCATAGCTTTTGAAGCAGTTAATTGATCTAAATTTTGAACAATAGTTATTTGATCAGTAAATTTGGTCATAAACGATGCATCTTCCATTGCAGTATCACCGCCTCCTACAATAACCACTGGTCTATTTTTATAAAAAGCTCCATCACATACAGCGCAAGTCGTAACACCTCTTCCCCAATATTTATCTGTACCAGGACATTGCAATTTTTTTGGAGTTGCACCAGTTGCAATAATTACAGACTCTGCCTTTAATTCCATAGATTTATTAGTGAATAAAGAAAATGGCTTTTTAGTAAAATCAACTTTTATTATAGTTTCTGATAAAAATTCACATCCAAAGTATTGAGCATGCTCACGCATATTTTGCATCAATTGTGGGCCCATAATACTCTTATTACCCGGCCAATTTTCCACAGCTGTAGTACTCATAAGTTGTCCACCAGGTGTCCCACCATCTATAATTAAAGGCTTAAGTTCAGCCCTAGAAGCATAAATTCCAGCAGTTAAACCAGCTGGTCCTGAACCAATGATAATTAGTTTGTGTACTTTATTTTGCATAATACCTAATTGTTTGTTAAACGATTAATAACATAATTTAAAGTTTTTTCTCTTAAACATTCCTGCTTTAAAAGCTCAGCTTGAATAGGATACTCCTGTTCATTTGCATTAAGTACGGCATGTTGAAAATATATAAAATCTTTTGTTCTTGGCCTATTGGCTAAATTAAGATAATTTTTTATATCAACATGATTTACTAATAAGTTTTCATAACAAGCCAAATAATCCATCAAAATGGTTTCTTTTGTTTGTTTTTTTGCTAACAATTCAACTTTTTCGTTAAATCCTTTTTGCATCTTATAGACAGGATAATCAGGATTATACTGCAAAAGCTGCAATATATCCTGTTGTTGTCTTAAAATAGCAGAAAATGGAACCTCAAATTGAATTTTTGAAAAAAGCAAATCAAATAGATCTTCAACAATAGCTCTTCTTAAAGACATATCATTTCTAAAAGAGAATACTTCAATAAGCTTTTGATGTACATATTTATTAGATTTAATTTTAAAATGTTCCTTAAGATTGTCCAAAGAAAAAAAGGATTTAAAAATTATATCCTTAATTTCTATACAAAAATTATGTTTAACATAAGTCTGATCGTGAAAACATTCTTGCAATGAACTCGCCATAGAACAAAACTTATCCCCAATTTTTTTGCCCAGAAAGATTTCCTGATATTGTAAACTAGGCTCATCATCGCCAATTTTTAACCATAAATTACTTTTAAATCCATCAAAAATAGGTTCATTATCATTATTTAAAGGTACTATATCAAAATTAACCCAATCACCTATTTCCAACACATATTGCATTTTTTGATCATGTATCCTTTTATTTTCAGTTTCTTCATTTATAAAAAAAGAGGCCTGTTTATCTAAATCTTTATAGAGTTTCCTTTTTGGGGCCTTATAAATTATATATTTCCAGTTTTCTAAAGAAGGAATTGGAAAAGTAGGAGTAAATTCAAAAACAAATTCAGCATTTTTGTCTGGTTCTAAAAATATTTTAATTAATCTAGGAGATCCAGCAATTACTATTTTTTTATTTCTTAATTCAGTATGAACAAAATTAATTACAAAATATTTAAAAACAAACTCTTTTATGTGTTCTAAAATATCATGCTTAAAACTAGTCTGAATATAATTGATTGGAGTTATACCTTTTTGAAATCCATAAGGAGAGGCCGACTTCTTTTGAATTATAGAAGCATAGTTATAAAGTTTATTAATAAAACTTGCAGGAACCGTAACTAAGACATTACACGAAGATATTAAATCTAATTTCAAAATATTTGCTTCATTTTGAATCATACTATTTCTCCCTTTTATTATTAGAGATAAAAAAATGGTGCAAGAGGAGGGAGTCGAACCCACATTCCCTTTTGGGGAGCTGGATCCTAAGTCCAGTGCGTCTGCCAATTCCGCCACTCTTGCATCTTTTTCAATAGATATTTTTTTAGCTACTCTAATTCTCTTTTTTTAATTTAACCCTACTTAGCTCTTTGCAGAGCTACGAAGTGCAGGCTGCCATACGACTTGTCCGACGAAGCTTTAGCGAAGTAGAAGCTAAGTCATACTCTTATTGTTATAGCCCTACTTCGCTCTTACGAGCTACGAAGGGCATACTTCGCTTTTAAAAACAATGTCAACTGAATTAATAAAATTAATTCCTCGAAAAAACTGGCCTGCCATACGAAGCTTTAGCGAAGTATGGTGGGTCGCCTTGGAATCGAACCAAGAACCTGCAGATTAAGAGTCTGACGCTCTGCCAATTGAGCTAGCGACCCCAAGTACAAATATATTTTATAATAAAAAAAGGTTATGTAAAGAATAATATTTAATCAAACTTTATTTCTTTTTCTTTTTTAGCTGACATTTCTTCAGCATTGGCTACATACTTATCAGTAAAATCTTGCAATGTTGCAAGCAACCTCTTTGAATAATCTATAGAAAATTTCTTATCCTTTTCTAAATCCCTAACAGCATTTTGAAACTCTTTTCGAATGTTTCTAATAGCGATTCTACATTCCTCTAGCTTTTTATTCAAAATTTTAGATAGCTCTTCACGCCTGGATCCACTCATCTGAGGAAGTGATATACGAATAATATCACCATCATTTAAAGGAGTAACTCCTAAATCTGACTCTAAAAGACTTTTTTCTATATCTGCAATAACTGCTTTATCCCAAGGTTGTATGATTAAAAGACGTGGCTCTGGAGCAGACAAGGATGCTACCTGTGAAAGTGGCATTTCTGAGCCATAACAAATAACTTTAATGCCTTCTATCATTGATGTGCTAGCTCTGCCGGTTCTTATTTTTATTAGTTCTTTTTTAAAATGATCTAAAGGTTTTTCCATTTCAACTTTAAGAGCAGATTCAAAATCTTTAGGTGTTGTTTCTGGTACAATTTTAATCATAGAAACTCCAATTAATAAATTAAACTTCCAAAATCATTATTTTTACAAACTTTTAATATAGAATTCTCTTCAAAAACATTAAAAACTCTAATTGGCAAACTATTTTCGCTAGCCAATACAAAAGCCATATGATCCATAATATTTAACTTCTTTTCTAACGCTTGCTTAAATTCAATTTTTTTCAATAGTTTAGCATCTGATATTAATTTAGGGTCTTCATCAAACACACCCTCTACGTCAGTTCCCTTCAAAACTTCATCAGCATTTATCTGTAAAGCTCTCAAAACTGCAGCTGTATCGGTAGAAAAAAACGGATTTCCAGTTCCACCTGAAAATATTATACAGTAGTTTTCTCTTAGAGCTTTACTAATATTATTCTGACTGGCCAAATTTCCAATATCCAGGCTTTGCTGAGCAGACAAAATCACTGAAGCAATTCCATTCATTTGGAAAACTTCTTTAATAATTAGTGCATTAATATTAGTTGCTAACATACCAATTTGATGTGAAACACTGGGATCAAGACCCAATAATTTTCCATCGCGTCCACCCCTGAAAATATTACCCCCACCAATTACCAACGAAAAAATATGAGTGCCTTGTAAACTTTTAATTTGCTTGGCTATTGAATCAATAAAAGCCGTACTTAATCTACTCCCATCCTGCCCTTTTAAAGCACTTCCAGTTAATTTAAGTAAAAGCTTCTTTTTAATCATTGGCCAACTTCAAAGCGAACAAATCGTTTTATTTTGATATTTTCCCCAGTTTTAGCTATAACTTCTTTGACCAATTCCTCAACTGTAATTTGATCATTCTTAATAAACTGTTGCTTGAGTAAACAAATATCACTATAAAGCTTGTTAACTTTACCTTCAATTATCTGATCAAGAATTTTAGCTGGTTTACCTGAATTTGCCAATTGCTCTTTTAATATATTTTTTTCATGTTCCAAGAATTTAGGATCTACATTGTCTGGAGCAACATAAAGTGGCTTATTTGCAGCAATTTGCATACAAAGATCTTTAGCTAATTGCTTAAAATCTGCGGTCCTTGCAACAAAATCTGTTTCACAATTTAATTCAATCAATACGCCCATTTGATCGCCTGGATGAATATAAGCTTGAACTATACCTTCAGATGTGCTTTTATCCGATCTTTTTGCTTCTATGGCAGCACCACGTTTGCGTAAAGCTTCTATAGCTTTTTGCATATCTCCACCAGATTCCTCAAGAGCTTTTTTACAATCAAGCATCCCAAGACCAGTTTTTTCTCTTAGTTGTTGTATTAAATCCAAATCTACTTTTGCCATATTATCCTTTGTATATACCTAATCATTAAATATCAACTTCACACAAATTCCAGAACAAAAAACTTTTAAAAGCCCGTTCGTGGTGAGTGTTTTTGCGTAAGCAAAAATTTATCGAACCATGAACTCAAATAAAAGTCTTAATATGCATTCATGGATTCGATACGCCCTAACGGGCTACTCACCACGAACGGATTTTTTTATAATTTTTGTTAACGACCCGCAACAATAAAATTAATTATCAAGTTAATCTTAACTTATTACATTTTTTCGGGTCTATCAATACCTATCAATTTCAAGCATGTCTCAAGTGAATTTTTCAAGGTTATTACCAGTAATAATCTAGCTCTGCTTTTTGAAACATTATTTTTATCAATAATTTTATTATCAAAATAATATTTATGGAACAGGCCAGCAAGCTGTAAAATATAATAGGTTAGCAAATGAATTTGATAATTCTCCCCTATATTTTTTAATAAGTTTTTCAAGCTAGTTAATTTTTTTATTAAAAAATATTCTTCAGTGCCAATAGATATAATATCTTTACTTATTATTTCTTGAAAATCTTTTTCTTCATAAGCTTTTTGCAACAAACTATTCATACGAACATAAGCATACTGCGCATAATAAACAGGATTTTCTTCTGTTCTTTTAAGTGCCAAATCAAGATCAAATTCCAACTGAGCATCAGCTTTACGATTCAAATAAAAAAATCTAGCAACATCTTTGCCCACTGTTTCTATCAAATCTTTTAAAGTTACTATATTGCCAGCCCTTTTTGACATTCTTACAAGTTCACCACTAACCTTCATTTTTACAAGCTGATATAGAATAACATCAAGAGGATATTTTTCTAAATTCAAAGCTTTTCTTATAGCATCCAATCTTACAGCATAACTGTGATGATCTTGACCCAAAACCATTATTAAATGATCCGCTCCTCTTTCAATCTTATCTATCATATAGGCTATGTCAGCTGCTGCATATGTTAATTCGCCGTTAGCCTTGCGTATTACTCTGTCTTTATCATCTCCAAATGCTGTTGATCTAAACCAAAGTGCTCCATCTTGTTCATATGTATGTCCACTTTGTATTAATTTTTCTACAGCCTCTTTTACCTTACCAGAATCGTGCAACTGTTTTTCTGAAAACCAAACATCAAAATGAATCCCATATACATCCAAGGTTCGTTTTATCTCTTTAAGTAAATGATCTTTTGCATAATTTTCAAAATAAGTATCATCTTTAGATAAAACAGATTTACCATTCTCTTTTATACATAATTTAGCTAATTCTATTAAATATTCGCCTTTATAACTCTCTTCAGGCATTTCAACTTGTCCACCTAATTCCTGCTGACAACGAATTTTTAAAGATAATCCCAGTTTTTGAATTTGTGACCCAGCATCGTTTATATAAAATTCTTTTATTACTTCATTACCAAGAAATCTTAAAATATTTCCAAGAACATCCCCGATTATACCTCCCCTTCCATGTCCTATATGCAATGGACCTGTTGGGTTGGCACTCACAAATTCTACAGAAAATTTCCCTCTTTTTGCCTGCTCAGGTAATTTAAAAAAACCTTCTTTAGATTCAAATAAATCTTTTAATAACTCAACAAACGCTTCATTTTTTAAAAATATATTTAAAAACCCCGGTCCAGCTATTTCTATTTTCTGAACAATATCATGCTTGAAACCTTCACAGATTTCTTGTGCTATATCTAATGGTTTTTTCTTTAAAACTTTTGCCAAAACCATTGCTGCATTTGAACTTATATCTCCAAAATCTTTTTTAGATTCATCTACATTAAGTTCAAAGCTTATATTTTTATTTTCTAAAACATTTTGATTATATTTATTTAAAATAAATAAATTAAAAGCAGTTTCAATTTTTTCTATTAAATTCATATTTTTTCTAAAATTTAAGGCAACAATACCCGCTCATGGTGCCTGTCCGCCGTAGCTTTCTTGTCCGGCATAGCTTTAGCGAAGACTAAAGCGTAGGCTGGAAGCTTGTCGAACCATACGAGCACAATTTAGTAATAAGTCTATTATTTATTCTATATAAAATTACGATATTATCAAAACAAAGACTTATAAAATTAAAGATATCAATACTCACAAACAATATTCGCTAAATCTCCAAGCATCTTTCCTTCTAATACCTTTCTAATTTCTTCATTTCGCTCTTCTTGGGCTGAATTTAAAATTGATTGAACAAAATTATCCTCCCAATGATATACCCCACCTTTTCTCCTGAGTACCATATTAAAAATAGTATAATCAAATGCTGTCTTGCCTTTATTGTCTTTAGCCTTCAAATCAGCTCCTTTGTCTAAAAGTAAAAATATAGTATCTATCAAATTAATACGATCGTCCACGACTCTATTTAGTTTACCTTCTCTTATCAATTTACCATTCTCTACTACGATTGGAGAATCAGACATTCCTCTTCTAAATAAATCTTCATTAACCTTAAATAACCGTTGCAAAGGATCATTTTCATCTGTAATATGCAAATAACCAGGCTGATAGCTACGGTCCTGAAACATATTAATAACATCACCAGCGCGTAAAGCTGCTTCAACAATGTGCATTAATAATGTTCTTCCTTGAGAATCTCTAATATTTATACTTTCTGGATTTTCTTCAAGAAATTTGCTTACTGTATCATAATATTCTGCTCTACCTACTGCATTGTGGTTGCCTATCTCAGGACTAAGATTATCCATCAATCTATCACGAATTTGATAAAAAATAGGATTTTCCGACTTTTCTTTGGCTTCTGCAGAATATGACAAGCTGGTTACTGAACCAAAAACAGATAAAATTAGTAATAACTTTAAATTAAAATTCATAATCAAAGCCTCCATAATAACTAAAAATCACTATAACATAAAATCAATAATATTAGCCCCCAAAATTTAATAAAAAGGCTGGCATATAAAAGGTTTTTCCAAAATCAATGCTAAAAGGTTTATCTGATTTTGAAAGCCAGCCTTTTATTATAGGGGAATATAAATTTCACATGATATCAGGATAACAGAATAAATAACCCTTAGTCAATAATATTTTATTGCAAATTGAAAAAATAAAAAATTGGTACTGTATTTACAAATAAAAAAAATAGATATAAATTATTTATATTAAACAAATTAATATTAAAGTGATCTAATGAAAATAGCAGTTCTAGTATCAGGCGGAGTTGACAGCTCAGTCGCTCTAAAATTATTAAAAGATCAAAACTATGATATTACAGCTTTTTATATAAAGATTTGGCTAGAAGACGAACTTTCATCTTTAGGTTCATGCCCATGGCAAGAAGATTTAGATTATGTAACAAAAGTGTGCGAAAAACTTGAAGTACCACTTGAAGTTATTTCACTTCAAAAAGAGTATTGGTCTGAAGTTGTAAGTTACACAATAGAAGAAGTTAAATCAGGCAGAACCCCTAACCCAGATATTTTATGTAATACAAGGGTCAAATTTGGTGCATTTTACAAATATATTGATAAGGGCTTTGATAAAATTGCTACAGGCCACTACGCACAAGTACATAAAATAGACAATGAATATTATCTTTCAACCTCTCCGGACAATATAAAAGATCAAACTTATTTTTTAGCAAATCTAAGCAAAGAACAACTTTCACGAGCGATTTTCCCTATAGGTCATTTAAAAAAAGAGCAGGTTCGTGAATTAGCAAATAAGTTTGACTTACCCAATAAAGAAAGAAAAGATAGCCAAGGAATTTGTTTCTTGGGAAAAATTAAATTTAAAGAATTTATTAAATTTCATGTAGGTAAAAAAATAGGTAACATAATTGAATTTGAAACTGGAATAAAGCTGGCTCAACATGAAGGTTTCTGGTTTTATACAATTGGCCAAAGACAAGGAATAGGCCTAAGTGGCGGACCTTGGTATGTTGTGGCAAAAGATATAGAAAAAAACATAGTTTATGTATCGAAAAATTATCATTCTATTGAAAAAGAAAGAAACAAATTTGAAGTGTCCAATTTTAATTGGCTCAATCAAGAAAACCCTAACACAGGTCTTCAAGTAAAAATTAGACACGGAGAACAAAAATATAACTGCTCAATTGAGTATATCAATAATACCCATGCTATAGTAACTCTAGATAAAAATGATCAAGGTATTGCACCTGGACAATTTGCCGTATTTTATCAAAATGAAAAATGTCTAGGATCTAGCGTTATTACAAAAGCTTTGTAATAATATAAATAAACAAAATATTCTCATATCAGGAAGACCTGTGAACAAGTTATTTAAAAAAATATTTTTACTAACAATTTTACCATTTAACATTTCAGCAATGCATGACCATGAGTCATATTCAATTTTACCATCTGAACAAGATGTAAAAATCGACATAGATGTTGATGAAAAAGAAACGTTAGAATTATCAAAAAAAGACAAGAAAAAAACTCTCACAAAGATAGATTTAATAGACCAGTTTATAAAAAAAAAGTTAAACTCACATTTAATACCGGAATTAAGCCAAATTGTTGTAGACTATGACTACACTCATGGCTTAGATAAAACATATTATTTATCTCAAACTTTGAATTTTACCTCTGAAATAATACCTCTCAATAATAATTCATTTATACAATATGATACATATATGGATGATTATAGAATATGGAAATTACGAAAAAAAACGGGTAAATACGAAAAAGTAAATCGAGAATGGTACAATGACTGTGATGCAACAATACGTCTGAGTTATTCAATTTTGTGTTGTTTGTTATGTTGTTTCCCTTATAGTAAAGACTATAATTTAATCAAATTAAATAACGGCTTATTTGCATATCTTAAAACAAACGGAACAATACGTATAGGCGCAATTCACAATGAAACTTATACTAATCTTCAAACTCTTAACAAAAATTTATGTTATTATTTAAATAATCCCTTTAATGCATTGGTGAACTGTGGAAGTTGTATTCCCAAATTACGAAAACGTATATCCAAAAAAGGAACCGATACAGCTACAAACTTAACCCAACTTCAAGATGGAACTCTTGTACATTCCATAAAAGAAGATCATACAATAAAAGTATGGCGACTAAGAGATGATAAATATTATCTTCATCAAACTCTACCGACTGGTCATACTGAAGAAATTTTTAGTTTATTAGAATTACCTAATCAAATGTTAATATCTGTTTCATTTGATAAAAAAATAAAAATATGGAATTTAGTAGATGATCAATATTGTCTTTATCAAACAATTGAACACACGGATCTCATTAGAAAGTTAATTTCACTAAAAACCGAAGCAAAAGATGTATTTTTTGCTTATGCAGATGATAGCACAATAAGAATCTTAAAATCAAAAAATGGCCAATTTAATTGTGTTCAAATTTTAAACGATCATACAAATTTTGTTTTAAATTTAACCCAATTACCAGATGGATCTCTAGTTTCATGCTCTTGGCAAGATATAAAAATATGGAATTTAAAAGATGGTAAATATTCTTGTTCCCAAACTTTGAAACATCGTACAAGTGGAATTACAGATTGGGTTAATGGTATAATCCAATTACAAGACAATTCACTTGCATCCTATTCAAGTGATTCCACAATAAAAATATGGAAAATTGTAGATGGCCAATATGTTTTAGATCAGACTTTTGACGGCCGTAGGATAGGAATTCATAAATTGATTCAATTAAAGAATGGAGAATTGGTTTCTTCCTCATTAGACGATATAAGCAAAATATGGACAAATGAGGTCAGTAAAATAATTATACCAGAAGAGTAATAAACCAAATGAACAAGTTATTTAGAAAAATATTTTTACTCACAACATTCACCTTCAACATTTCAGCAATGCATGACCATGAGTCATATTCAATTTTACCATCTGAACCAGATAGCAAGTATGAACAAGAAGTAAAAATCGATACAGATACTGATGAGAAAGAAGTATTAGAGCTACAAAAAAAAGACAAGAAAAAAACTCTCACAAAGATAGATTTAATAAACCAGTTTATAAAAAAAAAGTTAAACTCATATTTAATACCAGAAATAAGCCAAATTGTTGTAGATTACGATTATACTCATGGCTTAGATAAAACTTTTTCTTTACTCCAAAATTTAGATTTTATTAGTGAAATCATCCCTTTAAGCAATGATTCATTTATAGCCAACAGTCGATATGGTTTCTCTATGTGGAAATTAATAAAAAAAACCAAGAAGTATAATCAAGGTATAGATAGCCTTGAACATGAAAATACAGTAATAAGAAATGTCGTATGTTGCACTTTACTGTGTTTTCCTGCTACCATTACTGAAAAATATCCTCTATTTAATCTAATTAAATTAAATAATAATAACTATGCTTATCTCAGTATAGATGGAACAATAAGAATATTATCTATCAAGGAAGATGTAGTAACACTTCTACAAACTCTTAATAGAAACATTTGTTCTATTTTAGGTAATCCATTTATGTGTTGTTTGTTTAGTTGTTGTAAAAAAATATACAATAGTGCTTACAATCTAATACAATTACAAGATGGTTCTTTAGTTCATTCGCAAGAAAATCATACAATAAAAATATGGCGGCTAAGAAATGATCATTATTATCTTCATCAAATACTCCAAACTGACCATGTTAATAGAATTCTTAAATTAATAGAGTTATCAAATAAACTACTAATCTCTGTTTCAGAAGATAAAAAAATAAAAATATGGAAATTAATAGGTGATAAATATGTTCTTTATCAAACAATTGAATATCCCCACAAAATTGGAAAATTAATTCCATTATCAGATAATTCTATAGTTTTTGCTTTTTCTTCACACAATAACACAATAAAAATATTAAAATTAAAAGATAATCAATATAGTTGGTTTCAAATTGTAAATGATCA
The DNA here is from genome assembly GCA_013286795.1 of Candidatus Babelota bacterium. Lineage (GTDB taxonomy): Bacteria > Babelota > Babeliae > Babelales > JABDEC01 > JABDFA01. The sequence goes on along the minus strand of JABDFA010000009.1, from coordinate 47,397 downwards.
CATGCTTCATGATGTTTCAAATTTAATTCAGTTAGATGATGGATCACTGATCACTTGTGCCTGGCAAACTATAAAAATATGGAAAATAAAAGATGGCAAATATTATTGTTTCCAAACTTTGCAAGAACATGAATATTGGGTCAATCAAGTAATTCAATTACAAGATGGTTCATTAGCTTCTTTTGGGTCTGACAATAAAATAAAAATATGGAAGCTAATAGATGATCAATATGTTTGCATTCAAACTATTGAAGAAAACATACATACAATTTCAAAATTAATACAACTCAAAAATGGAGAATTAGTTTATAATTCGAAAAAAAGAACAACTATATTGGAAAATGAAATCAGCAAAATAATTATACCAGAAGAGTAATTATGGATTTTAAAATCACACTGGCCACTAAAATAACAATAATGCGAATAATCGTAGTTCCCTTTATTATAATATCTATAATTAGACAAGATTGGGGTATGGCTCTGGGACTAACAATATTTGCAGGGTTAAGTGATATTTTAGATGGGAAATTGGCAAGAATAAGAAATGAAAAAAGTTTATTAGGTTCTGTTTTGGATCCTTTAGCAGATAAATTTTTAATTCTTTCTTGTTATTATACACTTTCAGTTTATGAAAAAGGTTATTTTATAATACCAAAATGGTTTTTCTTATTAGTTTTATTAAAAGAATTAATATTAATATTAAGCGCTGGTCTATTCTTAAATAAAAATTACGTAAAAATTGAACCTGTTAATTCCGGAAAGGCTGCTATGATGAGCCAAACTTTTTTACTTAATATTATTTTTTTACTTAATTACTTAAAATTATATCTTGTGAATATATATTTTGCGCTATTTTGTTTTAGTCTATTTTTAGTACTTTTATCTTTATACCAATATGCTAAGATAGGAATTAAACAATTAATTTTATATAAAGTATGAAAATTTTTTTAATAATAATTTTATTATCAACATTTAAGCAATTTTGTAATGATTCAGAGTTTACTATACAAAAAAAAGTAAATTCTCCAAACAATGACTCCTCTTCTAAAACTAAAGAGAAAATAGTCAGAACTTCCGGAGATATTTTAAAATTAGATACAAATTTAACAGAAATATCTACAGAATTGCGCAGATTATTATTAGATACTGTTGAAGAATGTTTTGAAAATGATCAAACCTGTTTTATAGCAAATGCAAGCAGACAGGAATTAAAAAATGCTTTAAATGAATTAAATTCTTTTAAAGATAAATTTGAAGAAAATATAAAAATTATAGAAAAAAATTTAACTTCTTTAAAAAAGAAGTTCTGTGTTGTTAAGAATAATAAAAACTAAACTGAGGATTCTGCATGGCCGGATATAATCGTATTATCATCGTTGGAAATTTAACAAGAGATCCTGAATATAAGCAACTTACTACAGGTCAAGCTCTTACAAAATTAGGATTGGCTACCAATCGTCAATACAAGAATAAACAATCAGGAGCTTTGGTACAAGAAGTATGTTATATTGATGCAGAAGTTTGGGGACCTCAAGCTGAAAGCTGCAGACAATATCTTCAAAAAGGTAGACCAGTTTTAGTTGAAGGTCGTTTAAAATTTGATTCTTGGAAAGATGCAGAAGGCCAAACTCGTAGTAAACATATTATTGTAGCTGATAAGGTCGTTTTCTTATCAAGCTCCGCACCAGGAGTTGACATTTCCTCTGAAGATATGTCAGATACAAGAGTTGAACCTAAGAATCAACTAGAAAAAGATTTATTGGATCAACTTGAAGAAATTAAATCTAGATCTTCTGAAACTGAAAAAAAAGTTAAGAAAACTTCCGCTGCAAAAAAAGCTAAGGATTCTGACTTTGAAGGTTCAGGAGAAATCGAGTTTAAGGACGAACCACCATTTCAAGATGACTTACCATTTTAATTAAATTCTAAGGTTTCTTATAAGAAAAATAATATTAGACTTCTTATTTCCGTTCGCCCTGAGCGAATTCTGAACGATCCTTCGCGAGCCAAGCGAGCTGAAGGAGAGTTGAAGAATGAGTCGAATGGGTTGTTATTATTCTTAATTTAATATTTTAAAAAAGAAATTTATAAAAATATTAACTTCTTAAAAAATTCTTACCCATTCGACTCCCTCATTCGACTCGCGTAAACGCTCGCTCAGAGGTCGCTCAGGGCGAACGGAATAGAAAAAAATACTTATTAATAGTTAACAAATCCAAATTATGTCCAATTCTAGCAGAAATCACCCTCACGTTTATTTATCCCCTCCAAAAAAACCTAATCTTTAGGGTTTTTTTATATAAATCATATCTATATTGACAATTTGAATAGTTTTGTGCGATTTTATAATTAAGATTAAGTGGAGGTGAAAATGTTTAGTTTTATTAGAAAAATGGTTTCGATTCTATTTATTTTAGTTATATATTTTATGATAATAACCTTTTTCTCTCTGGCAAAAGAGCCTATATCTTTTGACCAACTTTACCCAGTATCTCCAGTAGAACAACTAAACAAAATATTTTCATATCAGTTTCAATTTATAAGAAATTATCAAGTCAATGGACAATCCCCAGAAGAATTTGATAAATTTTGCCAGGCTATGTTAAATTCATCAGTAGATTTAAATACTCTTCTTTTTGAAATAGAAAAAACTCCTACTAACTTGCCAGAGACAAATTTAAATCAGTTTTTAGCTGATTTAAATTCTTTATATAGAGATATAACAAAAAATTATTGTGATTTAGAAAAAGTGATCTGTATTAAGGTTTTATTACAAGAGGCCCAGAATAAACTTGAAAAAATTTATGCCACTAATAATCAAATGAAACCCCTAAACCAATCATAGTAGTTTTAAAAATTCTCTTACCAGCAACAGGTATATCAAAAAAGAGTTCTAAACGTGGCCTATTTGGACACAAATAAGTAGCAAAATCATATTCCATAGAAAAATCTATCGTATGCATCACCCAACCTTTTAACGTACTATCATTATTAACTATAGCAGACCTAAATGTACTTAGATCAAATGGACGCAATTTAGTGGCAAATTGTTGATCATATCTATATGCAAGTAAAAAAGAAAATCTTCTATTAACATGATCCCCTCTTAAAAATAATCCAAAAGTTAATATTGACCCAAAATCAACTGTTGCTGCGCCTTTTGTAATTTTAATTAATCCATTTTGAGAATTTGCAGTTTTCATGTAAAGGTTTTCTCTATCTGAGCCAAAAACTATGCCGGATAAATGTCCGCCTAAAGTCAACCATTCATAAAGTCCAACAGAAAGATCAACATATACTGGAAACCCCCAATGTCCATAGCCTGGAGATATAGCAAACACATTATCAACCTTTTTTTTACCGAAGGGAAAAACAACTCCCAACTTAATGCTAGCATCTATATAATCAATATACTTAGTATCTTCATAGTTTAATGTCCAGCCAATAAGAGTAGTCATATCTGCTAAACTTGTAACTTTAGAGCTGTGCAAACAAAGACCGTATCTATTCAGATAACTATCAAAATATCTAACAAAATTCTGCCATTGGGCAAAATTTATATCAGGACCAGCATTTTCCTTTGTTGAAAAATCTTTAAAACTTATATTATGAGTTTGCAACTCTCGAATTGGAACGTAAAGCTCAGTAAATATTCCATACTTAAAATTTTGTTGAATATCAAAATCAAGTTCAATAGTCTGAAAATGGCCAAAAAAATCCATTTGTCCAAAATTCTTATTTGCAGGAGTCTTCTGCCATAAAGTATCTAAAAAACTACCTGGATTTTTATCCAAAACAGATTCCGGCGCGCCATTGGCCAACTCAAAAATATTTTCCCTACCATATATTTGTAAAATATTAGTTTTACATTCTCGATTTATACCATCAAATGTCCCGCCTCCAGAAAATCTTATCTGAGACGTAAATAAATTATCTTTTGCTATGCGGGGTTCACCAAAAAAATAACTGCCTCTGAAAAAATGGGGATTATCAATAGAACAAATAGTAAAGGTTAAAATAAACAATATCAAAAATACTCTTTTAAATCTCATTAAATCTCCTTTTAATCCCCTCTCCCGGTCATCCTGAGCCTGTCGAAGGATAAAATTTAAATTTTACTATCTTCTAATGTTTACATTACATGATATAATATTAAAAAAGTGTTAATAAAACAAATTCAGTCAACCAGGGGTAAATAAATATGGATTTTGAGAATAATATACCTGAACAAGAAAATAAAAGCTTAGAAAATTGCCAAAATGAGCTACAACAATCAAAGGAATCATTGATTAGGCTCAGCGCAGATTTTGATAATTACAAAAGAAGAATAGAAAAAGAAAAAATTGCTTGGATAGAAATGGCAAAATCAGACTTACTATCTGATATTTTGGACATTGTAGACAATTTTGACAGAGCAATGTTGGAACAAAAAAAGACAGAACAAAATAAAGATTTAACAGCCTGGCTTTCTGGATTTGAAATGATCTATAAATCTTTATATAAATTTCTAGAACAAAATAATGTTAAAGAGATAACAGATTTCAAGGGATTTAACCCTGAATTCCATGAAGCTATTTCACAAATTGAATCACCTGAACACAAATCTGGAGATATAGTTTCTGTATTACAAAAAGGGTTTTTATTAAAGGATAAAGTTTTACGACCAGCCAAAGTAATAGTAGCAAAATAAACGTTAAAGCGCGCTCGTGGTGATGCTTCGACAAGCTCAGCATGACTGGACTTTTTTCCTCCCTCCCCCGGTCATCCTGAGTGAAGTGCGTAGCACGAAATCGAAGGACGAACCATACGAGCATTAAGGAAACTAATGAGCAATTTTTTTTACTATAAAACCCCTGCAGGAAATATAAAAGTTTCAACAAATAATAACGCTATACAAGAAGCTATTTTTGTTGATGAAAAAAACGTTACTGAATCGTCAAAAAATATCAATCTTAAAAACTTTAATTTAGTAGGAACCGAATTTCAAATCAAAGTCTGGCAAGCCGCTTTAAAAATACCCTCAGGAAAAACAGTCACGTATCAGGATATTGCTAACCAAATTGGACATTCAAAGGCACACAGAGCTGTTGCCAACGCTCTAGCACAAAATAAGATTGCTTATTTTGTGCCATGTCATAGAGTTATAAGAAAAGATGGTAAACTTGGTGGATATAAATGGGGAATCGAAAGAAAAATAAAATTACTAGATTTTGAAAAAACCATGTAAAAAATAAAGGAGTATAATGAAGAAAATATTATTCTTAATCTCCATTCTAATACCTGATCTATTTGGAATCGCAAGCGTAAAAAACATGGACCCTAGTCTAAAAATTAGCACACTATATGGCGAAATAACAACAACAGATGCTGTTATCAAAGAATTAATAGAAAGCTCTGCTTTCAAAAGACTTAAAAACATTCGCCAATATGGTGTAACCTACTATGCAAATCAAGAATATGAATATACAAGATATCAGCATTCACTAGGTGTATATTTTATCACTAAAAAATTTGGGGCACCTTTAGAAGAACAAGTAGCCGGATTATTACATGATGTATCACATACAGTTTTTTCACACGTTGGAGACATTTTTTTTGATAATAATTATCGTACCGGAAAAAACTCATATCAAGATAATATTCATGAATGGTACCTAGAAAAAAGTGGCATTACAGAAATTTTAAAAAAATATGGATTAGAAAAAAGTTGCTGTTTAGAAAAGAAAAAAACACAACTTTGCTTCGATCAAAATCTACCAAACCTATGCGCTGATAGAATTGAGTATAATTTAGCCGGAGGATTTATAGATAATTTAATAAGCAAAGAAGATATTCTCAATATAATTAACAATTTATACTTTGAAAATAGAAATTGGTTTTTTAAAGATAAAACAATAGCCAAACAGTTTGGCCTATTATCTATAAAACTATCTGAATTACGCTGGGGTGCAACATGGGATAATTTTGTAAGCTTCCAAGCTAGTCAGGCAATGAAGCAAGCATGCAAAATTAAATTAATAGATCATAATGATATCCATTTTTCTACTGATGATATTATATGGAACAGACTAAACACAAGTGAAGATCCTGAAATAAAAAAGTCTGTAGGAAAGGTTAAAAACCATAAAAATAGTTATATTATTTGCGACCAAGAAAATAGTGATTTACATTTAATAGGCAAGTTCAGTGGAACCGACCCATTAGTTCAAATAAATAATACTCTATTATCACTATCCCAAATTGATGAAAATTATAAACAAGAATTTGATAAAGTAAAACAAACCATAACTCAAGGTACATTTATTAAATATCTAGATTAATTAAATATTCAAAAACAATATTTGCCAAATCTGGTAGCAAATGTTTACTAATTTCACCTTTAACCTGTCTTTTTTGTTGAACAATCAAACGTTCAATCAAAGTTTTTATAAATTGATCAGTTATTTTATATCGCTTCATATAACTTAAGACATTGTTTTTCCACATATCAACTTGCAATAAATTTATACCTGCTTTAAGAAATTTAATTATAGTTTTTTTATTACAATAACTTCGGCACATTGCCCTCATAAGAACATTCATACCCGTAGAGTCTTGCAAATTAACATCTGCTCCAACTTTTAATAATATATCAACTAAATTTTCCTTGCAGCTATCCTCTTCAAATAAATCCATCAAAAATGTAGAGCTATCTTTATGCCTAATATTCGGGTCCGCTTTGAATTGCAATAAAAGCTGAATCATTTCAATATTTCTTGTAGCGCTCAGTGCTGTAGTCCCAGTCCAGGATTCCACTAAATTTGGATTAGCTTTTGCATTCAGTAAAATTTGAACAACTTCAGATGTTCCTATAACTCTAGAACCAGCTGCAATTCTTAATGCAGTATCACCATATTCATTTCGTTGATTGATATGAGCTTTAGCTTTTAATAAATATTTAACTATTTCATCTTGGCCATATTCTGCAGCGTGCATCAATGGTGTAAATCCTTCATAAGAAACGTCAATTTCAACTCTGTCTTTTCTTGTAACATTGACATCCACGCGAGCATCTAACGCACTTTTAACTAAACCCAATTTTCCTTCTTGCGCTCCCCTGAAAAGCTGGTTGGCCGGGGTTTCTAACTCAATCATACAATCTGTTGATTCTACAAGTAAAAAGACAATTACAATTAAAACATGTTTTATATTCACAAGTGCTCCTAAAACCTAATAAATTCAAGCCTGTTGCCGTATAAGATATATTATATATAATAAAAGTATGATTCAAATAAAAAGTTTGTGCCTTTCTTTTGGTACACAAAAAATATTTAATAATATTTCTTATAATATAAACTCAGACGAAAAAGTAGGTCTTGTAGGCTTAAATGGGTCAGGAAAGTCTACTTTATTAAAAATAATAGCCCAGCAACAAGAGTGTGATTCAGGATTTGTACAACTATCATCAAATAAAAAAATTGGATACATGCCCCAAGAGGTTATTTTAAACTCAATAAAATCAGTTATTGATGAAGTTATGAGCTCTGCTGAAATCCTAGATGAATCAGAAACTGAAAGCATTAAAGCTGAAGCTAAAAAAATGTTAATGAGTCTTGGCTTCACGCTAAAACAAATAGAGCAACCAGTTACAGAATTAAGTGTAGGCTGGCGTATGCGAGTGGTTCTTGCCAAATTACTTTTACAAAAAGCAGATTTTTATCTTTTTGATGAACCAACAAACCACTTAGATATTGTAACAAAAGCATGGTTTTTAAATTTTCTAAAAGATGCCCCCTTTGGATTCTTACTAGTCTGTCATGAACGTTATTTTCTGGATAACATTTGCAGTTCTGTATTTGAGCTAGAAAACGGTAATGGATCTCCATATAAAGGAAATTATAGCGATTATGAAAAACAAAAAAATGAACGCTTTAAATCCCTAGAAGCTCAATATACACAACAACAAAAAGAAATCGTTCGTAAACAATCAACAATTGATAGATTCAAAGCATCGGCAACAAAAGCTTCTGCAGCAAAAAGTATGCAAAAAGCACTTGATAAAATAGAACGCATAGTACTACCTCAACAAATAAAAAAAGTCGAATTTAAGTTACCAAAAATAGAACCTTCTGGACAGACTGTCCTTACATTAAAAAATGTGCAACATAAATTTGAATCAAAAAAAATATTTAGTAACATCGAATTTTTAATAGAAAGAAATGAAAAAATAGCCTTAATAGCAGCTAATGGCGTAGGCAAAACAACATTATTAAATGTTATAATGAAAAAATATCAGCTTCAAAATGGTAATATAACTTTTGGATATAATGTTACAACTGCATTTTTTGAACAAGATCAAGTTTCTGCGCTGGATCCTGAAAAAACAATTTTTGAAACTATGCAAACCGCTGCTCCAAAAATTACTGATCTTGCAATTAGAGGAATGCTTGGATGTTTCTTGTTTACTCAAGATTTAATTCATAAAAAAACAAGGGTTTTAAGCGGTGGAGAAAGAAACCGTCTGAGCATGGCAAAAGTATTACTCCAACAAGCAAATTTGTTGATACTTGATGAACCAACAAACCATCTAGATATTGTATCTAAAGACATAATGCTAGATGCATTAAAACAATATCAGGGCACAATTTTATTTGTTTCACATGACCAAAGCTTTATTAATAATCTTTCAACTCATATTATTGAATTAACACCTACAGGGGCCTATAAATATACTGGCAATTACGAAGAATATTCATATCACAAAAAATTTATTGAAGAAAAGCAGGAACCTTTATTACAAAAAGTCCTAATCTCACAAGAAGTTGTTAAAAAAAATAGTTTTGAACAAAATAAAGAAATAAAAAAGCTAGAAAATCAAATAAATAAAATTGAAAAAGAAATTGATCAGCTATCTTGCGAACTTGCTAATTATGATTATGGCACAGAAGAATTTTCTTCCCGTTACGAAAAAATAGGCGAGCTACAAAAAAAACATAAACTATTATTTGCATCCTGGGAAGCAGCATTACAATAATTATCAGTCTAAGTTTAAAAGTTACCCTTTCTCCGTTCGCCCTGAGCGAATTCTGAACGATCCTGAGCGAGCAAAGCGAGTCGAAGGAGAGTTGAAGAATGAGTCGAACGGGTTTCCTGTATTCTAAAAAAAAGATTAAGTTTTTAAATATTATTATAATTGAATATTTAAAAAAATTATTTCATGCAAAAAAATATAAAATTTTTAAGAAAATTTTTACCCATTCGACTCCCTCATCGACTCGCGTAAACGCTCGCTCAGAGGTCGCTCAGGGCGAACGGATTGGATAAAGCTCTTTTTATATAATTAATTATTATTTTAAAACACTTAAGTTGTAGCTTTAATGCTTTAAATAACTCAGTATACCTACAACTAACTCAATAAAAATTAGTATTATAATAAGCACAGAAAGTAAATCTTCCCGAATACTGTCTATTTGGTTTTGATAAACTTCTTGAATGTCCTTGATAATATCAAGTTTATTATCTATAGACTCTTTCCATTTAGCTAAATCAAGAGCGTTTGCCAGAAGACCATAAATATCTGAATAATAAACTTCACCAGTTAATTTTATGCTATCTTCTAATCTTTCTGTGATAACTGAAATATCAACTTTTAATCTACCTAAATCTATATTAGAAGCATCTCTGGCACCAATGAATGGTAAGTAGGCAGCAAAAGGCAACGATTTAACTTTTTGTTCATAAATAATACTAAGTTGGTTATTTAAAACCTTATCAAAAAACTGCAACTCTAAGTGTTGTATATTTGAAAACTCAAAAAGATCCAATATTTCTTCAAATTCTGCATCTGCAACAAATGCAGCTTCTGCATCAATTACTATAAAATCACCCCGATAATAACCCATAGCTGATTCTAAAATTTCATCTTTTTGATATTCAGATAAGTTTTCTGTTTCAAATCTTAAAAGTGAAGCAACCGTTTGGCCATATTTTTCCTTCATTGCAACTGCATCAATTTTTGGAAAAACTTGAATTACAGGATAAGAAGTTCTTAAATGAAAAAATTTTGGCTTTACTATAAATTGTCTAATCTTATTAAATATAGATAACGCATCACTTATACTTTGTTCCTGATATTTTTCATCCAAATTATTTATCTTATTTCTAAGATCCTCCAAACTTTCTTCAAAAGGAATTTTATAAGTAATTGATATGGCCCCAAAACTATGAATTTTTATACTATAACAATCATTCCCTTCACTAGGTTCTGGAAGTTCAACAGAAAGGGGTACATGATATCTTTTGAAATATTTTGGCAAAATAAAAGATTTTCTAGTTAATATCTGAGCTTTTTCTAGGCTTTCCAAATCTATATCTTCACCTACATCAAATGCATGGAAAATGAATATATTACCAGAAAAACTTATATCATCTACTATAGTTGCTTTTTCTGTTTTATTTTGATGCATACGTTTACCTTAATATTTATTAGTTTTATTTATTAACCATACAAAATTTTACTCATTTATCAATATCTTTGAATTCTGGCTCAATCATATTAAAAACAGTCTTGCCAGCTTTATTCTTTTTTGTAACATCTGCTTTTGCATTAACCAATAAATCAACAACGCTCTTTCTTCTTAATTTAGCTGCATATATTAATGCAGTATTACCCTTCTTATCTTGAGCATTAATATCTACTTTATTTTTTACCAAATATCTTATTATCCTGGATGGTCCATATATAACTGAGTAGATTAGTAATGTTTTTCCCAATTGATCTGCTATGTTCAAATTTTTAGCATCCTTTTTTATAAATTCTTCAATTAACACTTCTGCTATCAAACACTCTGCTGTTTTTTCTTTATACTCTTTATCACATGCAGCTCTAATAGAATTTTTAAGATCTTCAGGAATCTCTGAATTTTTAAAACTCATTGTAAACACAGTTGAACAAAAATTTATTAAGAATAACCCAAAAAATATATTTTTTTTCATTCTTTGTCCCTTCTTGTAAAACTATAAATTTTAAAGAGCCAAAAAAATGATAAATAAGAGCTATTTTTTTATCAATGGTTTTAAATTATTTTCTTAATTTTTTTAAAATATAATAAGTTATTCCAGATGTACTTGCCAAATAAGTTACCCCCATCAAAACCACTAAACCAACAACAATTTTAGGATCATCTTCAACTTTAGTTATCAATTCTTTTAAATTATTAACATATGTATCTAGATTCGAATTTATATCTAACACAGAATAGCCCATAAATTTAAAACTATGAGAAACGCCACTTCTACATGTTCTAGGACTATTTAAATCCCTACAGAATGGTTGAGGAACCCATTTGTAAAATATAAAACGATAGCATGATGTATCTATATTTCCAGACATATAATCATATTGATCTCCCATACCTGGTGGATATACAAGCATGCCTTCAATATCATCAGTTTTACCAAAATCAGAGGATCCTGTTATTACAAAACCGGCTATATCCTGCAAATTAATAATACGATTTCGAGGAATAGATTTTACTTTATCTATCCATAAATAATTGTTAATGATCTTAATGATTAGATCGTCAGGCAAACCATTTTTTATTACTCTAGACTCACACTTTGCAAATGGATTAATCCTATCTAATAAGGTTTTTTTCTTATCTTTTTGTGCGCCTAAGACTTTAATTAAGAATTTAACAGAACTAGGAAACCTTTTTTGCAACTCTCTTAGTTCAACAACTTCTTTATTTTCAGCTTCCCTTTTAACTTCCTGCATAGCTTGCATACCTGAAGTCACTGATAACGCAAAAATTAATGTTTTTGGTAAAAATTTCACTTTTTTGCCCCTAAATATAATATTTATAAATTAACTATTTATATAATAATAACACAATTAGACAATTTGTCCAGCAGGATATAAGTTCCTTGTTATAATAGATCTCTTGCGATATCAGCTTAAAATATTATGAATTATTTGATTTGCTCGTATGGTTCGACAAGCTCACCACGAGCGCGGGGGGAAAAACTCTTTGTATACGCTAGTACACTTACTTGCCTAGAACTTGGTAATGCCTAAAAGCTTGTCTGAGAAATCGACGAATCTAATTAGGTATAAAGTCTAATAAAACGTTGATCTTGTATAAAAAATTTTGCAACACTGAACAAAGAAGTTAAGAATATATAAATTTAAGGAGTTAAATGAATAATAAACATTTACCAAAAGGTTTAGCTGAAGCATGTAGTACATGTATAGAAAAGTGTGAAAAATGTATAGATGTGTGCCAACTTTTAGTAGGTGCGTGTAGCGTAAAAAATTTAGAGGCCTGCGCAGAAGATGTAGGCAAATGTGTAAGTATTTGTAGAGAAACTATAGGAGCAAGTAAAATATTGATAGATCAATGTAATGAGCATATAAAAAATTGTGATGACAAACACTGTGTTACAGTTTTGCAACGCTGTATTCAAACATGCCAAGAATGCATTTCATCATGTGAGAAGAGTATAAATTATTGCAAAGCTAATCAGGAAGAATGTATTGATGCATGTGAAGATGTAATAAAAAAATGTAATGAATGCGCTAGAAGATGTTATGAATGTATAAATGCATCTAAATAATTAAGGAGGTAATTATGAATCATAAATCAAAAGAATTTTTAGAAAGCTGTAATCAATGTGAAATAATTTGCAAAAAATGTATAGAGATTTGTAAAAAACTGACAGACACTTTTGAAAAAAATAATGAACTAGAATGTGCTGAACAAGTAGATAAATGTTTAGTAATTTGTGACCAAACAATTGAAAGCTGTAAAAGATTTGCAGATCATTTTACACAACATATTAAAGAATGCAAAAAATCAGAATGTATTGAATTGTATGATCATGCAATAGAAGCTACTAATAGAACCCAGGAAGCTTGTACCAATTGCATGATTCAACTAGAACAGGATCAAACTCAACCGCCATATACTTATGGAGAGGAATTTAAGGAATGGATGGCTGATGTAGTAGATGCTTGTAAAAACTGTATATTCAGGTGCCATGAATGCGTTAAGTATTGTCAAGAAGCAAGAAAGAATATTTAAAATAATTTACAAAATCTTTTAAATAGGTACAATTTTCAAGATTCTAAGTATTAGATCTATTTATAGGATAAATAATATGTTCACACATAAAAATTACAAAACTAAAGTTTTATCTACTTTTTTATTTGCTACTTTCAGCAGCGCAAATTCAATGTATTTAGCCAGAATAAACACAGTCAGGAAACTTGTACGTAATTACTCGCTTCAAGATATCATGAAAAAGGAAGAAGAAGCTCACAAACAAATCAATAATTTAAAAAAATTAAGAAAAATTGCTCTCTTATTAAAAAAAGATCCAAACTTAGATCTATACCTAACAAACCTAAGATGCAACAAAGAAAAAAAATCTTTAAAAGATATACTGTTTAATAAAAAATGAAGCGCTATATAACCAGATTTATACCAATGTCTTTAGAATAAACAGTTTGCAAAAGATCTGTAGTTATGTTTATTGATTGATTGGTTTTAATATGTAACTGTTTACCATTTTCTGTGAAGACTAAATTTAATTTAGTCTTCCCTTTTTTTAATCCTTTAATAATATCTAAATGTTCAGGGGTAAAATTAGTTGGTAAATTAAAAGTAACTTGATCTATTAATTTATATTGATCAAAAAATAGATCTATTGGTATAAATTCATTAGCCTTAATTTTACATTTAGTTGTTGAAGCTAAATCAAGAAACCCTTTAACTACAAAAATATTATATTTTTCTAACCATTGCTCAACTTTGGTAAAAACTTTTGGAAACAATATTACTTCTGCAGAATGTTTTTTATCTTCAAGCTGAACAAATGCCATAGGATCGCCAGCTTTGGTTCTTATAATTTTTTGTCCCTTTTTAATACCATATGTTATTACTAAGGGTTCTTTTTGCAGAGAATTATTAATTTTGCTAAGAATTTGCTCAAATGAATTAACTTTCAGCCAACGTAATTGAATATGTTTATCAAGAGGATGGGAACTTAGATAACACCCTATTACTTCTTTTTCTTTTTCTAATTTCTCTTTATCTTCAAATTCAGATAAAGGCTGATAAGCATACATTTGAACAGCATCTGTTTTTTTAACAGCAAAAAGACCCATTTGTCCGGTTAATTTTGCCTTTTTCTCTTCAACAGCTTTATCCATAATTTTTTGCAATTCAGCTATTTTTTGAGCCCTGTTGCCTGGTAAATTATCAAAAGCACCAGAATAAATTAAATTTTCAAGAACTCTTTTATTAGATGTTCGTAAATCTATTCGCATACAAAAATCCAAAAGATCCGCGAATGTTTTTTTTTCTCTTTCAGAAATAATAGTTTGTAGAGAAACTAGTCCAACATTCTTTATACCTTGTAAGCCAAATAAAATTTTTCCATTTTTAACAGAAAATTCAATTTCAGAAAAATTTATATCAGGAATGACTATCTCAAGCCCTAAATCTTTTGCTTCTTCAAGATAAAAGACCATTTTTTCTGCATTAGTTGCTTCCAAAGAAATAAGACAAGCCATAAACTCAGGTAAATAGTTAGCTTTTAGATATGCAGTTTGATATGCAATTAATGCATAAGCAGCTGAATGGGATTTATTAAATCCATAACCAGCAAAATATTCCATCAAATCAAAAAGAGTTTTTGCTTTTTCTGTATCAAAGCCATTTTTATTTGATCGCTGCAAAAAAATTTCTCTTTGTTTGGCCATTACATCAACTTTTTTCTTTCCCATAGCGCGGCGTAAAATATCTGCTTCTCCCAGAGAATATCCACCAATTGCAGATGCTATTTTAATAACTTGTTCCTGATATACAATCACTCCATAAGTTTCTTGCAAAATCTCTTCAAGTTCATTAAACAAATATTCTATTTTTTGTCGTCCATGCCTACGCTCAATGTAATCATCCACCATCCCTGAACCCAAAGGCCCGGGTCTGTATAGAGCATTAACAGCAATTATATCTTCAAATTTATCTGGCTGGAGTCTTACTAAAACATCCTTTAAACCGTCAGATTCTAATTGGAACACTCCTGAAGTTTTTGCTTTGCAAATAAGATCAAAAGTTTTTTTATCAAATAAAGAAATTTTATCTATATTAATATCAATGTTATGATTTTTTTTTATTAATTTTATAACTTTATCAATTAGAGTTAAGTTTTTTAATCCTAAAAGATCTATTTTTAAAAAACCTAAACTTTCCAACTCTGTCATAGCATACTGAGTAACAAGTTCATTAGTCTTGGGAGGTACATAAACAGGAAGGACATCCTCAATTGCTTCAGGTGATATAACTAATCCTGCAGCATGCTTTGATGCATGTCTTGTTATCCCCTCAAGCTTTTGTGCTATATTAAATAAATGGGATATTTTTGGGTTAGATTCTAACAATATTTTTAATTTAGGCTCTTGTTCGACAGCTTCATTCAAAGAAATTTTTAACTGATCCGGAACTAAATCTGTAAGCGAATTAGCATCTTCAAATGGAAATCCCAAAACACGGGCAACATCTTTAATGACACCTTTTGCCATCATTGTACCAAAGGTTATAATCTGACAAACTTTATCATTTCCATATTTTTCTCTAATGTATTGAATTACTTTTTCTCTACCTTCAATACAAAAATCTATATCTATATCAGGCATAGATATACGTTCAGGATTTAAAAACCTTTCAAAAAGAAGATTATATTTAATTGGATCTATATTTGTAATTTCTATAGCCCAGGCAACTAATGAACCTGCTGCCGACCCTCTTCCGGGTCCTACAGGAATATCTGAAGCTTTTGCCCATTGGATAAAATCACTTACAACTAAAAAATATCCCACAAATCCCATTTTGACTATTAGCTCAATTTCTAGATCTAATCTAGTTTTATATTTTTCATAATCAGATTTCAAAAATCTGTCATTTTCCAACAGCTTATTAAAACCTCTATAACAGATTTCTTTAAAATAAGTGATTTCTGTATGTAATTCAGGTATAGCAAATTTAGGAAAAAATAGCTTACCAGTCTGAAAATCAAAATCACACATATTAGCAATTTTACCACTATTCCAAACTGCCTCCGGATTATCTTTAAAAATTTCAAGCATCTGATCTTGTGTACGCATATATGCTCTGCACTTTCCAAAACTAAATCTATCCGGATCATCTATTTTACTATGAGTCTGTATAGAAAGCATAATTTCATGAGCTTCATGATCATCAAGATTAACATAATGACAATCAGCTGTTGCTAATAACTGAATATTTTTTTTTTTACTCCAATAAATTAGTTTTTGATTGAGAATTTTCTGCTCTTCCTGATCCTCCGGTTGAACTTCAAAGTAAAATCTATCGGGTCCAAATAGATTCAAAAACCAATCCATTCTAGCTTCTGCTTCTTCCTCGCTATTATTCATTAATAATGAAGGAATGTGACCCCCCAAACAAGCTGATGTAACTATAAGTCCCTCTGCATATTGACTTAATATTTTATAATCAATACGTGGCTTGAAATAAAAACCTTGTTGATAAGAATAAGAAATCAATTTACATAAATTTTTATAACCAATAGAATTTTGAACAATAATGATTAAATGATAATATTTTTTCTCTACAGATTTAATTGAAACATCTTCAGTAAAATAGGCCTCCATTGCAAGTATTGGTTTAATATTAGCAGCTTTGCATTTTTCAAAGAATTTAACTGCTCCAAAAATATTGCCATGGTCAGAAATAGCTAATGCTTTAAAATTATGACGCTTTCCAAAATCAATAAGTTTATCTATTGCTATGGCACCATCTAAAAGAGAAAATTCTGTGTGTAGATGTAAATGAGTAAAATATTTTTCCATTATGTAATTTTACCATTTATACATATCTTGACTATATTATTTTAATCAACAACAACAATCTTGTTTTTTTTAAAAATAATTAATAGTGTTATTAAATAAAAAAAAGAAGACTCCATAATCATCCTTTCTTTTATTAGGAGCAAGTAGTGAATATTCAACGCATATTATCTCTTATTGTCTTGTTACAAATAAACATTTGCTATACTAACAATGATTGCTGTCAAGACACAAATTCTATTTTTCAATCTGTTGTTTTTACACAAAATGAATGTGACAATGTAACTAGATTCAAATGTTGTGATGGTAATCTTTTTGGTAAAACTTTTTTTTCTTTTAGACCACAAGATTCAAATTCAGTAAGAAGAATTTTACAATATCTTAATGGTAAAAACTTTATGGATGATAATAGTTTTACAAAAAACTTAAACATAACTTTTGAATATCAAAACTCTTTTGATAACAAAGATACAGCAAAATGGTTCTTTTTTAATTGTAAAGATTGTATGACTGTTGGTATACCTGGCAATAATCAAACTTTTGATATTGATGGTAGTCAAATAGGGTTAAGTAATGGAAATATATTAGGAGGCTTACAACCAGGACCTACAGGAACTGTTTGTGCAAAACCAGAAGTTAATAATTTCATAGCAGATTTTGACCTCTTTTTTGATTTAAGTGAAATAAAATGTGGACTGTGGACAAGAATTGATGTTCCGGTAGTTAGATGTCAAACAGATTTTAATTTATGTTCCACTGGAACCGGACAAACCTCGCAAGCGTTTCCAACAGGATTATTTTCTACAGACTGTAGCGCTGTGAATCCAGTTTATAGTTCAATTTCTCAAGCTTTAAATGGTGATTTACCTTTTGGATTAGTACCCACTTTAAAATATGGAAAGTTCCCATTATGCAAACAAACTAAAACAGGAGTTGCAGGATTTCATTTTGATTTAGGTTATGATTTTTATAGAAATGATTGTTCTTACTTTGCTGGCAGTATGCATGTAGTTGCACCTACAGGCTCCAGACCTACAGCTGAATTTTTATTTGAGCCTGTAATCGGAGCAAATAAATCTTGGCAAGTTGGCGCTACAGTAGAAGCATATAAAATTTGGCAAAGATGTAATGATAAAAGTTTCGGAATATATCTTTATGCAGTTGGAACCCATTTGTTTAAAGCAGAACAATCAAGGTTATTCGCTCTAAAAAATAATGGTGCAGGAAGTCAGCTCCTTTTATTAAAACAATTTGATGCTGACGTAACTACTATAAGCAATGCTGAAAGAACCGCTAATGCTTTATCTGGTCAAACAAAAATAGGAGCCGATTTTATGTTTGATGGATCATTAATGTTTCAATTTACATATTGCAAAATGTTCTTTAATTTAGGATACAATTTTTGGCTGAGAACCAAAGAAAAAAGAAGCCAACATATTTTCATGAATGGCTTTTTTGAAGGAGAACTAGGCATAAAAGGTGATTTACCTTTGTCGGGTCCAGGAACAGCTCCTGGAATAGTATGTCAAATAGATTTAACAACCGCAAGCACATCCACTATTTCTACACCAGGTGCTCCTGATAATGTTCCAGACAATATTAACGCAATACTTATAGAGCCAGAAGATATAGATTTTGGGGCACCATTGCATCCGACTTGTTGGTCAAATAAATTTTTTGGATCATTTGGTTTTAATTATTCAATAGGTTGCCACCCAGCCTATTTTTCATTGGCAGGAGAGATAGAGTTTGGCAAAAAAAATTATGCTTTAAATCAATGGGGAGTAATATTTGATACAGGAATTGATTTTTAACAACTTAAAAAGGGTTAAAATTAGTAATGAAAAAATTAATATTTTTTGGTCTATTAAATTTATTTTTTATTAATATTTCTGGTTCTATTAATGAAAAAAATAGTTTATTACTACAAAAACTTTCATCAAATGATATTGAAATTTTAGACAATAATCCAAATGTAAATTTTGTCCTAATACAACAAGATAAATTTAATCTACTTCTCTGGTCACAAAAAATATTAAATTCTCTAAAAATATCTACTCAAGATTTAATATCTTTTGATTTATTAAATAAGAAAATAAATATTATTCCACAACAAATATTAATATCAACAGTTCAAAAATTTATAAATAAATTAACTAATAAATTTTCTTTCGAACTAAATATTCTTAAAAAAAATTTAGAAAAATATCTTTCAGATATTAGTTCTAATAAAATTATATTAATAATAAATCCCATAAAGACCCGTCAATATAATGAGCAACAGATTTTACAAAATTTAATAGTGTTATGCACATTAAGTGTTGGTGGCGATACCTATGTAATAAATTTGGTAGTTAGTGGAACCTTATTTGTAAATAGTGGTTTATGCTGCTCTGGTCAAAATGTGGGATTTGGCAGTCCTGGAACAACTGGAACCACTGGCTCTCAAGGAGCAACCGGCCCGACTGGAACAACCGGAAATACCGGAATAACAGGTACTACTGGAACCGATGGAAGTCCAGGGTTTGCCGCAACAGGCGGCAATGGTTCTACCGGTACAACTGGTTATACAGGCACTACTGGTACAACAGGTATTACTGGTGCCACTGGAACAACAGGAACCACCGGCAACCCTGGAACAACTGGAGTTACAGGAACTACTGGAACCAATGGGACAACTGGAACAACTGGAACAACTGGCATAGCTGGCATATCTGGCACTACAGGCACAATTGGTACTTTTGGCACAATTGGCTCATCAGGCATTACTGGAATTACAGGAACTACTGGAACCGCTGGAACTACTGGAATTACAGGCACTACTGGAACTACCGGAACCACAGGCACTACTGGAAACACTGGTACTACTGGTGCCCCCGGAGCCACGGGAACAACTGGAAACACTGGCACTACTGGAACCACGGGCACTACTGGAATCACTGGCACTACTGGAACTACTGGAACTCCCGGCACTACCGGAGCTACTGGTATAACTGGCATAACTGGCATCACTGGTACTACCGGCACACCTGGTATTACTGGTACTACTGGTACACAGGGTATTACTGGTACCACCGGTACACCTGGCATTACTGGTATTACTGGCATTACCGGTAATACTGGTGCTATTGGGACCACTGGAACTACAGGAGTTGCTGGGATCACTGGAACTACCGGCACATCTGGAAGCACTGGAATTACAGGCACTACTGGTACTACTGGTATTATAGGAACTACGGGCAATACAGGAACTACCGGTACACCCGGTGTTACTGGAAATACAGGAACTACCGGTATCATTGGCAATACAGGAACTACCGGCACACCCGGTACTACCGGAAGCACTGGAACTGCCGGTACAACTGGTGTAACTGGTGTAACCGGTGTAACTGGTACAACTGGTACTACTGGCAGTTCAGGAATAACCGGTATAATAGGTACAACAGGAATAACTGGTATTTCAGGTACAACAGGTTCAACAGGCTCTACTGGAAATACGGGTTCCACAGGATCAACTGGACAAATAGGGACAATAGGAACTACCGGCACAACTGGAACCACCGGTACAACTGGTACAACAGGAATTACCGGAACTACAGGAACTACCGGTACCAATGGCACAACAGGATCTACAGGTACAACAGGTACGACGGGTATAACAGGTGTAACAGGCACAACAGGAACAAATGGAACCACAGGCACAACAGGGCAGACCGGAACTTCTGGGGTAACGGGTATTACTGGAACAACAGGAGCAACTGGAACAAATGGAACCACGGGCACAACCGGTATATCCGGTCAAACAGGAACCACTGGTACAACTGGAACCTCTGGAACATCGGGACAGTCCGGTGCAACTGGTTCAACCGGTTCAACAGGAATCACCGGCATAACAGGTAATTCAGGTACAACAGGCACTACTGGAACTACTGGAACAACAGGCATAGTTGGCACAACTGGTACTACTGGAATTTCTGGTACAACTGGTACAACTGGTACAACTGGATTAAATGGTATGACTGGCACTACTGGCGTAGCAGGAATTACTGGTGCCACAGGTGTTACGGGAACTACAGGCTCGCCTGGTACAACTGGTACAACTGGTACAACTGGTACAACTGGAACCACTGGTGCAACTGGAACCACGGGTACTGCGGGTGCAACAGGTACTACAGGGTCCAGTAGCATTACTGGCATTACTGGTACCACAGGCGGTTTTGGTTTACTATCTATAGAATATTTGAGCAATACTGCATGTACCGGACCAACAGGCACGATCGTGAATAGTTTAAGTACAACTTTAGATTATTCAGATATAACCTCATATAGCTATAATTGTACTAATGAGAATCCAAATTATTTCTTACAAAATGGAACTTTAGGTCAAATAAAAGCAGTAAATCTTAATAATGATAAAGTCGGACCAGTTCAAATAAAAACAAGTTTGGGATCATTTAATTTAATTAATCCAAACCCAAAAAATGCCATCTTATTATTTAATGGAGACACTTGGCAAGAAACCACAAACAATTTAACTTGGTTTGTTGATACCCAACAAGGCAGTAAATTAGTAGGAACAGGTTATTCTGGTGGTGCTGGCCAAGGAGGGCAAGGTGTTTCATTATCTGCAGATGGCAATACCTTAGCTGTAGGCGGCGGAACCGATAATGGTAGTATAGGCGCCACTTGGATTTTTACTAGAAATGGATCAACCTGGTCACAACAGGGCCAAAAACTAGTTGGTACAGGAAATTCTGGAGCGTCAGCTCAAGATAATGCATCACTATCTGCCGACGGAAATACTCTTGCAGTTGGAGGAGGTGGAGATAATAACAGCATAGGAGCCACCTGGATATTTACTAGATCAGGAACAACTTGGTCACAACAGGGCGCAAAATTGGTTGGTACTGGAAATTCAGGGGCATCACAACAAGTAGCTGTATCATTATCAGCTGATGGAAATACCCTTGCAGTTGGAGGAAGTAACGATAATAATCTTGGTGGTGGTAATGCTATAGGAGCTACCTGGATATTCACTAGATCAAATGGAGTTTGGTCACAATTACAACCTAAATTAATAGGAAGTGGATATGTAGGGTCCAGTGCTCTCCAAGGAACATCTGTTTCTCTTTCAAAAGATGGTACAACATTGGCAGTTGGAGGAAATGCTGACAATTCAGATGTAGGTGCAACCTGGATATTTATAAATAACAATGGAACATTTGTACAACAAGGAAATAAACTTGTAGGTTCAAACAACACAGGTGCTTCTGAACAAGGAACATCTGTTTCTCTTTCTGCTAATGGAAATGTTTTAGCAGTAGGAGGACCACTTGATAATACCAACATTGGGGCAACCTGGATATTTACAAGAGCTAGTGGTGTGTGGAATCAACAGGGACAAAAACTTATTGGCTCCGGTTATAGTGGTGCAGCAACACAAGGCTTAAGAATATCTTTATCTAGCGATGGAAATACTCTTGCAGTTGGAGGGGAGGCCGATAATAACAACATAGGAGCCACTTGGATATTTACAAATTATAATGGAGTCTGGTCCCAACAAGGAACTAAGCTAGTAGGAACCGGTTTTGTGGGAAGCCCATTCCAGAGCAGCTCAGTTTCTCTTAGTGCCAATGGAAACATACTAGCTGTTGGTGGTGGTAGCGACAGCAATGGTACAGGAGCAACTTGGATATTTGTTTAAAAAAGGAAAAAATGATAAAAAAATTATTTTTTATATATATCTTAATAACATTTATTCAAACTCAAACAATTACTATTCTCAATGAAAATGAAATAGAAATATTAGATAAAAACTATAATACAAAATTTGTATTATTAGAAAAAAATAAGTTGAATCTATTATTGCATGTACAGAAAATATTAGATTTAAAAATTTTAGATTTGCAAGAAAATATAAATATTATTCCCTACAAAATATTACGCTCAACTATTATAAACTTACTTGAATTATCTTATAAAAAAAATAAATTCGAATATTTAGTAATATCTAAAATATTAAAACAATATTTAGATGATCTAGAAACTCAAAAAGTTATCACAGTTGTTAATCCAGTTCCAACTCGTCAATTCAATACACAGCAAATAGTTCAAAATTTAATTGTGCTAGATACTTTAAGTGTAGGTTCATTATTTATAGGCGGCAATTTAACAATTGATGGCAGTTTAATTGTAAACATTACAGGAACATCAGGTGCTTCCAGCTTATGCTGCACAGGTAACGGAACCTTAGTAACAGGCTTAGGCCAAACCGGAACTACAGGAACCACAGGAATTACTGGCCCTATAGGAAATATGGGAACTACTGGAACACAGAATATTGGTACACCTGGAACTACAGGAACAACTGGTACTACTGGAATAATAGGAATGACCGGAATTACGGGTCAAACAGGAACAACAGGCACAACAGGATCCATAGGTAATATTGGTTCAATAGGAACACAGGGTATTCCAGGCACCGGTGGATCGATTGGAACTATAGGAACTACTGGAACCACTGGGGGCACAGGTGCAACTGGAACCACTGGAAGCACAGGTTCAACTGGAACTACTGGAAATACAGGTGCAACCGGAACTACTGGAAACACAGGAACTACTGGAGCTACGGGAGGCACTGGTATAACTGGTACAACTGGAACCAGCGGGACCTCTGGTACTTCTGGTACCTCAGGAACAACGGGCGCCACTGGTACTACTGGGACTCCGGGAATTTCAGGAACAACTGGAAATAATGGCCAAACCGGCAATACAGGAATAACTGGTATTATAGGAATAACGGGAACAACTGGAACTACTGGATACACAGGAATAATTGGTATCACAGGAATTACCGGAACAACTGGAATAACTGGAACAACGGGAAATTTCGGCAATACAGGTTCAACTGGCCAAACAGGAACTACAGGAACTACAGGAATCACCGGCATGACCGGTAATACCGGAACCACTGGAATAGCAGGAATAACAGGATCCACAGGCACTACAGGATTTTCTGGATCAACTGGATCGACTGGAACTACCGGTACTTATGGAACAACTGGCAATACCGGTTATACAGGAACCACCGGAGTACCTGGAATAACAGGCATTACTGGCACAACAGGAACTACCGGTACTACCGGAATCACCGGTACTACTGGAATCACCGGTACTACTGGTGCTACCGGAACTACTGGTACCACCGGAACTACTGGTACTACTGGTATTACTGGCGATACAGGCATTCCCGGAATTACCGGAACTACTGGAATCACCGGAACTACTGGTACTACGGGAAGCACTGGTATAACTGGAACAACAGGAACTACTGGTATTACCGGTACAATTGGTACCACCGGTACAACTGGTATCACCGGTATAACTGGTACCACCGGTACAACCGGCAGTACTGGAGATATGGGAACAATCGGCACAGTTGGCTTTACAGGTAATACAGGTACAACAGGCTATACGGGTTCTACCGGATCTACCGGAACTACTGGCTCAAATGGAACTGTTGGAACAACGGGTTTAACAGGTACAAGTGGAACAACCGGAATAGATGGTACAACTGGAACAACCGGTTCCAGTGGACAGACCGGAAATATGGGTATTACGGGAACAACCGGTATTGTTGGTACTACTGGAATCACAGGTACTACAGGCGCTACTGGAACAACCGGTGCCACAGGCATCACAGGAATTGCAGGAACAACTGGAACCACTGGAACAATTGGAGGGACAGGAACTACTGGTACATTAGGAACTCCTGGCACAACAGGAGTAACCGGTTCAAGCGGGACCACCGGTTCGACAGGTAATCCTGGTACCATGGGAACAACAGGAATTACTGGCACAACCGGAACAACAGGAATTACTGGTACAACTGGAACAACAGGATTATCTACAACAGGCACAACTGGAACTACTGGTATTACAGGTACAACAGGGACTACTGGAACAAGTGGCACAACTGGATATACTGGAACAAGTGGCACAACTGGAACTGCTGGTACAACTGGCACAACTGGGTTATCTACAACAGGAACAACTGGGTTCACCGGCGGATTTGGTACGGTTTTAACAGAATTTTTAGTAAATACAGGCTGTAGTGGACCAACTGGACCGGTAAATTCAATAAATAACTCTGTAACTTTTACAGACATAACCTCATATAGCTATAATTGCACAAATGAAGATCCAAATTATATTTTACCTAATGCTAATTCGGGAACTTTAAAGATTGTAGCTCTAAAAAATGACTCAGTAGGACCCGTTCAAGTAAAAACCAATATGGGATCATTTAATTTGTCAAACCCTACCCCCAATAATACATGGTTGCTATATGGAACAGACAGATGGCAAGAAGTTGTTGGAAATCTCACATGGTTCGTTGACACCCAACAAGGAAATAAATTAATTGGAACAGGAGCTTCTGGGCGAGCAGAACAAGGTTCTTCAGTTTCATTATCTGCCGATGGTAATACACTAGCAATAGGAGGTTTTACTGATAATAGTTCTATAGGCGCAACTTGGATATTTACCAGATCCAATGGTGTATGGTCCCAACAAAACCAAAAATTAGTAGGTACCGGAAGTATAGGAACACCGGGACAAGGTTTTGCAGTTTCCCTTTCTGCTGATGGAAATACTTTGGCTGTAGGCGGATCTTCAGATAATAATAGCTCAGGCGCTGCTTGGATATTTATTAGGTCAGGAACAACCTGGTCACAACAAGGTCAAAAATTGAATGGCACAGGAAGTACAGGAGCAGCACAACAAGCAATATCAGTTTCTCTTTCTGCTGATGGAAATACTCTTGCAATAGGTGGAAATTCGGATAATGGCAATATTGGAGCTACCTGGGTATTTACAAGATCAAACAATGCATGGATTCAACTTCAACCTAAAATAATTGGATCAGGAAATGTCGGAGCAAGTTCGCAAGGAGTTTCCGTTGCTCTATCATCAGATGCTCAAACATTAGCCATTGGTGGCGAAGGCGATAATGGAAGCATAGGTGCTACATGGATATTTATACTTTCTGGAGGTTCATATATTCAACAAGGATCTAAATTAGTAGGATCCAATAATGCTGTAAATGGCTTTCAAGGTTCATCAGTTGCATTATCTGCAAATGGAAATACTTTAGCAGTTGGAGGATCTGGTGACAACGGCAATATAGGAGCAACTTGGGTATTTACAAGGTTCAGTGGTGTTTGGAATCAACAAGGAGCCAAACTCGTAGGCGTTGGTAATACAGGTAATTCAGAACAAGGAAGCTCAATCTCATTATCTTCTGATGGAAATACTTTAGCTGTTGGTGGAATTACTGATAACAGTAGCATTGGAGCAACTTGGATATTCACTAACTATAACGGAACTTGGACTCAACAGGGAACTAAACTTATTGGTTCTAATAACATTGGAACATCCCGTCAAGGCCAATCTGTTTCGTTAAATGCCAATGGAAATACTTTAGCTATTGGAGGTTATACAGATAATAGCAATACTGGAGCCACTTGGATATTTGTTTAATTTAAATAGATAAAGAAAGAAATATGATGAAAAAAGCACACATTTTATCTTTATTAATATTTTTTAACTTAAATTGGAATATTATTTTTTCTTCTATAAATCTCAATCAACAAGAACTGGAGATTTTAGATAATAATCCCAATATATATTTCACTATATTGCCAAAAAATATATGTAATTTATTTTTAAGCATAGAAAAAAAATTAACTTTAAAAAATTTAAATAATGACACTTTAACACTGTTTAATTCATTAAATAAAAAAATTAATTTAATTTCTTATCATGGTTTAATTTCTTCAGTTAATAATTTAATAAAAAATTTTTTTTATAGTTATAATTTTGAAAATATACTCTTTTCTAAATGTTTAACAAAATTCAAATCAGAACTTGAGTCAAACAAATTTATTACTGTATTAAATCCAATAATTACACGTCAATGCAATCAACAAAAAATTGTACAAAATTTAATTGTATTGGATGTTTTAAGTGTAGAAGGAAATATGTTCATCGGTGGAAATTTAATAATTAATGGAACCATTTTTGCAACAAGTGGTTTGTGCTGTACTCCTAGTGGTGCTACAGGACAAGGACTTACTGGTCAAACTGGAACAACAGGTTCCCAAGGAGTCCAAGGAACACAGGGAACTACAGGAACCTCTGGGGCAGCTGGAACTACCGGAACAACCGGTATAACTGGTACAACGGGTGTAGGTTCAGTTGGAATTACAGGAACTACAGGATCCGTTGGTTATACAGGAACTACTGGCACAGCAGGTTATACAGGAACAACTGGAACTACAGGAACCACTGGAAACACAGGAACAACTGGAACTACCGGTCAACCTGGACAAGTAGGCACAAATGGAACCACAGGACAATCAGGACAAAATGGTACAACTGGCACAACTGGAATTACAGGTACTACTGGTATAACTGGAGTTACGGGTACTACTGGCAACATTGGCAATTCTGGTACAACAGGTGCAACTGGCACAACTGGTACTACTGGCTCAATTGGTTCAATTGGAACAACTGGATACACCGGATCTACCGGAACCACTGGTACAACTGGCATAACTGGCACAGCTGGAACAACTGGAACAACTGGCACAACTGGCACAACTGGCACAATTGGAACAACTGGCTCAACTGGTACAACAGGTACAACAGGAATAGCGGGTATTACTGGAACAACCGGCTCTACTGGCTTAACTGGCTCTACTGGCTTAACTGGCTCAACTGGAACAACTGGCACAACTGGCACAACTGGCACAACTGGCACAATTGGCACAACTGGCACAACTGGAACAACCGGAACCACTGGCTCAACTGGAACAACTGGAGGCACAGGTATAAATGGAATTAGTGGTTCGACAGGCACAACAGGCTTAATAGGTATAACAGGCTCAACCGGCACAACTGGTTTTACAGGTGCAAATGGCACAACAGGGCAAACAGGAAACATGGGTACAACAGGAATCACTGGAACCACTGGATATACAGGTAGCGCTGGCATGACAGGCACAACAGGTACAACTGGTATCACCGGACAAACTGGAACTCTTGGAACTACGGGTACTACCGGAACCACTGGAGCTACGGGAACTACAGGTACCACCGGAACAACTGGATCAACAGGAACCATTGGAACACAGGGTTATACTGGCGCAACAGGCTCAACCGGTAGCACAGGAACAACAGGACAAACTGGTGTTACAGGCACTACGGGCAATACAGGCATAGCAGGAACTACTGGATCTACTGGAACCACAGGTTCATCCGGAACAAGTGGAGCTACAGGAAATACTGGTACTTATGGAATAACTGGAACTACTGGTTATACGGGTACAACTGGAACTACTGGTACAACAGGAACAACCGGGACAACGGGGACAACAGGTACAGCAGGAATTACTGGTACAACTGGAACCACAGGTACTAGTGGCACTACAGGGACCACTGGTACAACCGGAATACCGGGAAATACTGGTATAACTGGTAACACTGGAACTCCTGGAATTACCGGAATCACTGGTACTACAGGGACCACTGGCACGACTGGGATAGCAGGTACTACAGGAACAACTGGAACTACCGGAACCACAGGCACTACAGGAATAACTGGGATTACAGGAACTACCGGCACCATTGGAACTACCGGCATAACTGGCTACACTGGCGCAACTGGTACAACCGGTACTACAGGAACTACTGGGGCAACAGGAACCACCGGTACAACTGGTTTCACTGGCACAACCGGTATCACTGGTACAACTGGTACAACTGGCACAGCTGGTACAACCGGAACTACCGGTACAACAGGTGCAACTGGGATAACTGGTACAACTGGAATTACCGGAGTCTCCGGTGCAACTGGGATAACTGGTACAACTGGAAATTTAGGCTCACCACTTACAATGGAATATCTAACAATAACTGGATGTTCTGGATTGACAGGCAATGTTATTTTAAATTTAAATCCTTACATAAACTATTCAGATATTACTTCCTATAGCTATAACTGCTCAAGCACACTTACGCAAAATCCCATTGTATACCTCAATGATGCAATTTCAGGCACTGTCAAAATCATAAATTTAGATAATGATAAAGTTGCACCTGTACAAGTACAAACAAATATGGGCTCATTTAATTTAATAAATCCAACTCAATCCAATGCAATGCTTATGTATGGTATTGATAGATGGCAAGATATAAATGGAAACTTAACCTGGTTTGTTAATAACCAACAAGGTAGTAAACTAGTTGGAACCGGCAACACTGGTAATTCATCTCAAGGAATTTCTGTGGCTTTATCAGCAGACGGAAATACTTTGGCTGTTGGCGGAAGAGGGGATAATACAAATAGAGGAGCAACCTGGATATTTACAAGATCTGGTTCTACTTGGTCTCAACAAGGTCAAAAATTAATAGGGACTGGAATATCCGGTGCCACATCACGACAAGGCGCTGCAGTAAGTCTATCCGCTGATGGAAATACGCTTGCGGTAGGAGGAACCCTTGATAATGGTGGCGTAGGTGCCACTTGGATATTTATCAGATCCAATGGAACTTGGACCCAGCAAGGACCTAAATTGATAGGAACTAATACAGGAGCTTCTGGTCAAGGAGTTTCGGTCTCTCTTTCAGCTGATGGAAATACTTTAGCTGTTGGCGGCAACACAGATAACTCGTCAATGGGTGCCGGTTGGATTTTTACAAGAACAAATAATAGTTGGTCCCAAACACAAAAAATAATAGGCTCTGGAAATACAGGAAATGCAAATCAGGGCGTAGCCGTATCACTTTCTTCTGATGGTAATACCGTTGCCATGGGAGGCCAGGGTGACAATGGAGCTATAGGTGCTACCTGGATATTCATATTTTCTGGAGGGTCTTTTATTCAACAAGGCACAAAACTAATCGGTCTAGCAAATGTAGGAAATTCACAACAAGGAACCTCAGTTTCATTATCATCCAATGGTAATATTTTAGCGGTAGGAGGGCCTTCTGATAATGGAAACACAGGTGCAACTTGGATATTTACAAGATCAAGCGGAGTCTGGAACCAACAAGGTCCCAAATTGGTAGCGTTGGGCGCTTCAGGAAGCGCAAGTGCTGGTGCTGGTCAAGGTAAAATTTCCTTATCCGGTGATGGAAATACTTTAGCTACTGCAAGTTTAGGTGACAATGGAAATATCGGTGCAACGTGGTTGTTTACAAACTTAAATGGCACCTGGAACCAACAAGGCAATAAACTAATTGGATCAGGTTATACGGGGTTGGCCGAAGAAGGTTTTTCAGTCGCGCTTGATGCTAATGGTAATACCCTAGCCGTTGGTGGATTTAACGATAATACAGGCATAGGAGCAGCTTGGATATTTGTATAAAAAATATGAAATATAAAAAATTAATTTTATTACAATTTTTTTTGAGTTTTAATATAATAGCAAAATTAAGTTTTGATAAAGTAATAATTTGGGGTCACAAATTACATAGTCATACACATTCATATATCCATAGCGCTTTTTTTAAAGCTTTCAATTTTATGGGATATAATACACTCTGGTTAGATAAAGAAGATGATTTAAAAAATATTGATTTCTCAAATAGTTTATTTTTAACAGAGGGCCAAGCTGATCAAAATATACCATTGCGTGAAGATTGTTTTTATATTTTACATAATTGTAATTTTGAGAAATATAATGAATTAATAAAAAAAAATAGATGTATATATTTACAAGTTTATACCTTAGAATGTGAAGAACGTAATGTAACTAAATTAGAAAATGGAATTTTTTGTAACCCTTATGACAGAATAATATACATGCCCTGGGCAACTGATCTATTACCTGAAGAAATAGAAAAAAATAAAACTGTTATACAAAAAATTCAAAAATCTAAGAAGATTTATTTTATTGGAACAATAGGTATTGGAAATTTTGGAAATCAAGATAAAACAGATTCATTTAAAAAAGCATGTCAAGAAAATGGTATCGATTTTGAACATTTAACAAATGTAACAAATGAAGAAAATATTTTATTAACGCAACAATCCTTTATGGCTCCAGCCTTACAAGGAGAATGGCAATGTGAACAAGGATACATCCCTTGTAGGATTTTTAAAAATATAAGCTACGGTCAAATAGGAATCACTAATTCAGAAACAGTTTATAAATTCTTTAATAAAAAAATAGTTTATAATTCTAATACTTATCAATTATTTTATGATGCTTTAGAAAAATTAAAAAATATCCAACAAGAAGAACTTTTTGAATTAATGGATTTTGTAAAAAATAATCACACATATATAAATAGGATTAATACACTTTTAAATTTTATCGAGTGGGTAAATGCTATTTAATTTATTCTTGTTTTTTTTAAGTACAAACTTAAATGCTAATTACAAAATAATAGAATTAGAATCTATTGATCTTAGAGAGTGTATAAAAATAAAAGAATCCACACAAAATAAACATTCAAGAGTTGTTTACCTAAATCCAAGTAATAATACATATATAAAGATATGGGAATCTGACTATATTTTTGGCAATTTCTTTGCTCATTCAGTTAAAACTGGATTTTTTCAAGATATATCACCTTTAAAAGAAATAATTTATGATAAAAATAATTTATGTAGAGGCTATATAACATACAGAGTTGATTGTCCATTAAATAATAAACTAAAATATTATTCTTTTAAAGGAGCATCAAAGCTATATGATGCTTATGCACAAAATGAATTTTATAAAATTTTTATTGAAAAATTAAAAAGCAAAATTATATTACATAAAGTAATTTATTTAGATTTAGTACCTGATAATATAGCATTTGATTGCAATGAATATCATATAATAGATCTTGATCCTATAATAAACATTAATGATATTGATAAATTAAGAATGATTATTGATTTTAATCACGTGCTTTCATATAATCCAGATGATTATCAAAATTTTATAAAAGATTTATTAGAAAAAAGGAATTAAAATGAAAAAACTTACTTTAATATCATTCACAACTATATTTACAATGGCCCAATCTTCTGAAAACCTAATAGATATAAATATTGATCTTCTAAAAAAAGCACTATCTATACCATCAGGAGGATCAAATGGAAAATCTTACTATAATATTACAATAAATGGAGAAAAAATAGGCGGCGAAAGAGCTTGGGAAAACAGATGGAATTTAATTAAAGATTCATTAAATTTTAAAAACAAAAAAATTCTAGAACTTGGTTGCAACATTGGTATGTCATCGATGTATATTTTAAAATTTAGAAGAGCAAAATCAAGTGTTGGAGTAGATTTGCCAAATGAGCAACTAGCAAAGGTTGGAAACCCTAGAATGATTGAAGCAGCGCATCTATTACAACAAGCATTTAATATACCCATGGAAATTAAACAATTAGATTTTAATATAGATAATTATGAGCAAATAATAGGTAATAATTATGATATAGTTCTTTGTACAAGTATATTAAAATGGGTAAATGACAAACAAAGATTTTTAAAATTTCTATCTAATTTTAAATATGTAATTTTTGAAGGTCACGATGATGATAAAACAGAAATTGAAAGATTCAATTCTGTTGGTTTTAAATATTATAAAATTTTAGGATCTACACAAATAGGTGCATCTTATACGCAGGACCAGCACAGAACTTTAATTTGCTTTTCTAAAACACCTCTATTTTTTATTTGGTAACTGATATTCAGAGTGTTTTTTTGCCAAGGCAATTAACTTTCTTGGCATGTTTAAAATATTTTTATACGAGTCATAAAGATGGGGTAATGCCGCATCTTCCGGGTAACAATAAGATGGTAAAAGAATTTTTGTTGGAGGATTATCTATAAAATAACGATTATTGTGACTTTCATCATGCCACTCAGCAATATAGCCTCTTTTCAAATCATCTTGAATATTTTCTGAATTAGTTTTTACTAAATTAATAAACTCTTGTTTTATGCCACCAAAAAAACCCCCTGCAAAATAGTAATTATCTTCTTTTTGACTAACACAAGCTTTTGAAATAATATTTCGTTCATAGGGCAAATCTTTTTTTAAATAAAAACCTGGATGCAAGGTCGCAACTCTTTCTGATAATATTTCATTACCAACATCATCAACAAAAAGCATATCTGCGTCTAATGCAAAAACATAATCCATATCATTAAAATAGGTTCTATTTTTATAATAGGTTTCCAAGCGCATCATAGTAGCAAAGGGCCATGTCAATTTTTCTTGGTAAATATTTACACTATCAGTATACATAAAACTTGTATCATCAGTAAAAACAAAATAAGTAACTTTGTGATCCTTAAGAAAATGTTTATTTGCGGAGTCAATCAAACCTGGAACAAAATTAATATATCTTCCTGTGGCAACTATAAGAAGCCCCACTTTAAATTTGTCTTGGGCTAATAAAAAACAATTTAGATTTAAAATAATAAGCAAAAATATTTTTTTTATTATTGACTTCACGACCCACCTTTTTTTAAATTATTTCAAAATAAACTTTAATCTATAATACTTCTTATACAAATCAAAAAGAAAGGGTATTCATGATAAAATTAAATTTACTACTCACTATTATTATATTAAACATAATTTCAACTGTGTTAAGTGAAGATAAAAGATTTGCAATAATAATACCATCTTATAAAAATGCTTCATTTTATAAGAAAAACTTAGATTCTGCTATAAATCAAAATTATGATAAAAATAAATTTAGAATAATATACATTGCAGATGGGGCAGTATACAATGATGATCCACAAACATCAGAACTGGTCGAAGCTTATATAAAAGAAAAAAATGTAGGAGATTTAGTAACTTTAAGAAAAATTAGAGTAAGACGTGGAGCAATGGGAAATTTATGGTCAGAAATAAGCTTGTGTGATCATGATGAAATTGTAGTTATGTTAGATGGAGATGATAGTTTAAAAGATGAGAATGTTTTAAAATATTTAAATGATGTATATCAAGATTCTAACGTCTGGTTAACATATGGACAATATGAATGTGATCCAATAGAATATGGAACCGGTTTTGCAGCTGCATATAGCGACGATGTTATCAAAAACAGAGGCTTCAGATCAAATTTTTTAGCAACTCATTTGCGAACCTATTATTCTTGGTTATTTCAAAATATAAAATTTCAGGATCTTATATATGATGATTCATTTTTAACAATGACATGGGATCTTGCAATCATGTTCCCTGCTCTAGAAATGTGTGGCAATAAATTTAAATTTATAAGTAAAATTTTATACAAATATAATATGAATAACCCTTTAAGTGATTTTAAAACAGATGAATCTTTAATGTATTTTTTGGCTGAATATTATAAAAAAGAAAAACCTAAATATCCAAAATTAGATTCACCAAAATATATTGATTTAAAAAAAAGATATAAAAACCCTGGAGCTGTTTGCTTCGCTTATTCTGTAGACAAATATTTATCTCCAGGGTTTGATATAAATTCTAAAGATTTTAAGGGTCGTACGCCACTTATGCAAGCTATAAAGTTTGGATTATCTTCTATCATAGATTTCTTAATATCCAAGGGTTCAGATATAAATTCTACTGACAGAGACGGTCTAACTCCGCTTACTTATGCAACAATTTTTACCAACAATTCTGTAGTTAAACAGCTAATTGAGCATGGCGCTAATATTAAAAAAGTAGATACTTTCGGCCACAATGCTTTATGGTACGCAAAACAAGCAAATAAAAATGATATTATTCAAACTCTTGAATCAACAATTATAAAAAGACGTTGAAAATTACAGAGTAAAATCATATTTTTTAAAAAAATATTGAATTTCACTGATAAAATAAGCTAATATATTCATATCTGAATATTATTTAAAAATGGAGGCCGTAAATGAATAAATTTAAAATCACTTTAATTACCATACTTTTTGGTTCCTTTTCTAATATATTATTAAGTATTGGTACTGAAGAAAATCCTTATAAACTCATACCTTTTATAGAAAATTATCTCGAAAATAAGCAAATTGCTCCAGGAAATCAAGTTCTTGAAAAACTAAAACAAAATTTTCTTAAAAATAAAAGAGAGTTTCATAATGTGTTGCTAAATCTTAATATAATGCCACTTATTATTTTGTATAAACAAATACTTGATAATGAAATGGTGAATATCATTACTCACTATAATAGACTAAAAAAAGATCCTACAAAAAAACTTTCTCTATTAATGCAGTTAATAAGAAAAGGAGCAAGATCTGATACTTATTTTGGCGAAACATTACGTACAGCAGTTAAATTAAATAGATTGGATATTGTAAAAGAGTTAGTAGAAGAACATAAAGCAAATATTAATGGGAATCTACCCTATGGAGACATGAAACTCCTAACACCTCTTAACACGGCCATTGTTTCACCAAAAACCAATTTAAAAATTGCTGAATATTTAATTAATCATGGAGCTGATGTTAACAGTCTAGCAGTATATGTTGATGATGAAACCAGTGAACGATTTACCACAAAGGGCACAGGAAACCCTTACAACATTGTCGGAGAATTCACACCATTAGAACAAATAATAATTGATTTAACATATTTCAATTATTCGAAAAGAACACTAAATAAATTTATAAATACAATAAGAACTCTTCTGTGCAAGAATGCAAAATTTGATGAAAATAAGATTCTTAAATATTACCCAAATTATAAGAAAAAGCTTCCTCCTGTTATATTAAGGTTATTTGATAGAGCTAAAGAATTACGTGCACAAAAAATTGAAGAATCAACTTCTTGTCCTATGGATTTAGCAAGAATAATATCAGAATATGCAGCAGAGCAAATGCCGGAAACAAAACCAGAATCTAAAGAGGAAAAAGAAGATAAAGAAAGAGAAGAAGAAAGTTAGATTGTTCTTGGAATAAATGTAGGAACAATTGCAGCATGGGGTGCTAGGTTATTGATTCTATAGAATTTATTTATATCGATTTTGAATCCTGACATAAATTTATCAAGTAATTCTTTGGTATTAAAAAGAGAAGAATTGCGATTATCTAAATTTCGAGCTTCATCTATGACCAAATTTAATGGAAGATTAACGATCTTTGATTGTTCAAAGCATAACCCTCTTTGGTTATAATTTGCATTATCTGCCCAAACTGCTTCTAATGCAGAAGGATTTTGGAAATTGTAATTATAAAGTTGTTTAAGATCAGACTTTCTGTAAATTGTCATATCAAGATTATTGGGGTATTTCCAATCGCCTTTACCATCATTTAATGACCACTGAAAGACTCCATTATACACATTAGTTAATAAATACTCAGGAGACCCATTCGACTGCGCCCTACGGGCTTCGCTCAGGGTGACCGGGGGGGAGATTTGGTTCATTTTTGGAACTGGTGTAGGTTCATTAAAATGCATATAACACTCAACAATATTTTTGCCCATGCGTAAGTAAAAACCATAAGAATTAGATTTTTCAAGATAATTAATGCATGTACCTAAATTTACATAATCTTTAACTATTATGTCATCTACACCAAAGATTATATATCTAGAACCATTATTAAAAATTGATTCAAGAGTTAATGGTTTAAAATCATCTGCTTTTAATTGTTTGTGAAAAATCACATCAGCAAAATCTTTTTTTACTATATCATAACCAGATTCAAATTCATTATTACTTACACGGTAAATTACATGTATTTCTTCAATGCCAAAAATATACTTTTTTACAGACTCAAGGAAAGAATAAAGTTGCAATGGTCTATCATAAGAAAACAGAACCAAATCAGCTCTATTTAATGGACAAAAAGAGTAAACATCAATTATCTTAAACAAAATAAAGAACATGATATAAATCAGATTTCTTCTAGAATTCAAAACCCGTTCGTGGTGAGTGTTTGCGAAGCAAACGTATCGAATCCATGAACGCAATGTATATTCACCCTTCGATACATCCGTCTTCGCCAAAGGCTTCGACGGATACTCCCGACTTCGCTCTTTGAGCTTCGCCGGGCAGGCAGGGCGAACGGAGAGAGAGTCAACTTTTAGAAAGAGATTTAATATATGATCAAAATTCTTTTTCACACTTAATCTCCTATTTTCCCATTATTCCAGGAAAGATGCCAATGATGCACAGCAAAGCTTTCCGGTTTTAAATAGTTTTTTAATTTACTATTTCTTGCACAATCAGGTAAAGGGTAAAAAAATGTTACCGGAAAAGCTATTGAAGATTTAGTATAATTATTAAGAAAGCATTTTGTAAAATGAAATATACTAGTTCTATTTAAGATATCAGTAAAAGAGTCTTTTTCAGAATCTTTTCTTTTCATAGTTTCTATGCAAGCTTTAAGAATAGGGTGTGCTGGAACAGAACCAATAAGACCACACAAAATAACAGGATCCGGACCATAACCAACACTTGTATAAAAATCGCAAATATGATGTAAAATATCAAAAGATTTTATGCATTCAAAATCAGTATCAATATATAACCCGCCAAATCTTTCTAGAACCTCATAGCGAACTATATCTGATCTTTCACCTAAGTTTTTAGCTTTATTGTAAAGCGCTTTATTTTTAAGACCAAATCTTTCAACTGATTCATCTGTCCACAAAATATAGGTCCAATCAGGATGATTTTTTATCCAGCTATTTTGCAAAGTTTTATATCTTTCCGGGAATGGCCCACCTAACCAAATCTGATGAATAATTTTGGGGATTCTAGAAGATTTAGAAACTGTAATGTTATCTATAAAGTTATCAAAAGTAGTTTGTATATTTTTCCAATTCTTATTATATAAACACTCTGAATTAAAATGTTCAGATGCTTTCATAAAATCAATAAATTTTTCTGAAAAAATATTAAAGCTTAAAAATAACCCTAAGCTTAAAGTTACATTTTTAAAATGGTTCGACAGGCTCACCATGACCGGGGGTGTGGTTAATATACAGATAAATTACCAAACGGTTTTACTTTTATTTCAGCAACTTCGCCAGTGCTGCTTTCTACAACTACATAAGCAGGAGCCTTAGTTGAAGGTAATGTAAACATATAATTCATATTATTCGTCAATACAAGCTGTGATATTGGACTTGGATTTATTTTTCCCTGACCAAAGCTAATATTAGCAATTAAGTTAGTTGTAGTAATAGAAGCAAAATCTCTATAACCATACTGCTTAGAACCGCCTTTATTATTAGCAATATAATTTTTATAAATGATATTATTGACGTGGGTATTTGTATCAGTATTATAGCCTAAACGTATCCCATAGGATTCTCCAGATGAACTAAAATTATTAACAGATATGCTTTCTTTAATCGAACTATTTTGTTCACCATTTAATAAAGCGAATCCTGAAACAACAGAATTTGTATTTATACCTGAAATATTGTCTTGAGCTGAACATGACTCAAAATAGTTATTGGTTCCAGCACCACTATAAAATCCATAAACATTGCCATCTGCTGAACTATTAGAAATGGCTTTACATGATCTAAAGATTGCAAAATCTAAAAGGTTTCCTGAAAATCCAAAGGCATCGTTAGAGGCACCTAAAGCTTTATTATTCTTTGATGTACAATTTATGATATTTAGATTTTTTAACCTTGCTGAAAAATAGTAACCTGCTTGTCCATCAAAACTAAATCCGGCGCAATTTCCTCCTACAGATTGATTAGATTCAGAAATACAATCTAATAAAGAATTAGAAGATGAATTATCAAATAAGAATCCTACAGCTCTTCCATTATTACTCTGGCATCCCAAAACGGAACAATTATTTATAGTACAAGCAGATGAGTTGTTTCTAATAACAAATCCATAAGCATTTTTACCTTGATTCTGAACAGAGGAACAATTTTCTAGTTTTAGACTACTGCAATTATCTATCAATAATCCTATAGAATCTGTATTTAGGTCATTCGCTATATTTGAATTAAAATAAGAATTTGATATGCGAATATTAGAACAGTTCTGTAATTTTCCAGATACGGCCCCATCACTAGAATTAGGATTAGATCCATTACAATTTGTTACACAGAATTGTGATAAAACTGCATTTCTTACATTGTTTAAATATATACCCAAATTTGTCAATTTATCTATAACTAAATTAGATACATACAAATTACTAACATTTAAATTAGATTTTACACCGATACCATTAATATTTTGCAATACTCCATTAGTTATATTAACATCAGTAACGTTGGGTGCTATTTCAACAACATTAATATTTTTTGTAAAATGGTTACTATCTTGAGTAATAACAAGAGAATTAAGATTCAATTTTACATTACTAGAATTTATATAAATTAAAGAAAGATTATCAACTTCCGGAGACGCTGTTACATAATCTTCAAGATAATAAATTCCAGGTTGATTAATTGTGTAAGCTGCATTTCCAACAACAGGATTATAATTAAAATCTGCTGCGCGTATTTTTACTATGCTCCTATTGCCCTTATATTTCAAATTGGGAACAGAACATTCACAGTCACTTATAATATCAGATATTTTAAAAACACTAATTATACAAAGTAAAACTATTTTAATCTTCACAGACTCATCCTTTTTTATTTTATTTTTTTAATTTTGTAAATGCGCTTCAATAAACCACAAATTCTTATCTAACATCCTAGTCAAATCAATGTAAACATCATTGGTAGCCATATCACCTAAGCCTTCAGATTTTTGCATATCTATTCTTGCCATTTTGCCACAAAAAGCGAATCTCTCTGCTAATTGTGCAAGATGATCTTTTCCTGCAAAAATATCTATTGGATAAGGTTTTAATTTTGTTCCTTTAACAGTCTCTTGCGATGTACCAAGAGCAGTTCCACCAAGACTTGTTACTCGTTCAGCTACTATATCTACTTGATTTTCTACTTCTTCTGCAATTTCATCAAAAAATTTATGCAAAGCTATAAAGTTCATGCCTTTAACATTCCAATGAGCATTTTTGATTGCCATTTGCAAATCAGTAATATTTGCTAAAGTTTGATTCAATAAATCGACCAGAGCTATCCTATTTAACTCCGGTATATCTATACTAGTTTTATGCATTAAGACTCCCTTTAAAAAAACTCTTTTTATATTTTGAATTATTTACATCATACAAGTCAATAGATTAAAAAAATTAGATTAAGATCTCTTGCAAATGTGTTATAACTATTTTAATAAAAATATAACATATTCATAGAGCAAAATCATCCAACCCGTTCGTCCTGAGCGAGGTCTGAGCGACGTAAGGAGTCGAAGACCGAGTCGAATGGATTTCTTAAATTAAAAAAAATATTGTATACAAAAATATAAAATTCTTAAAAAATTATTACCCATTCGACTCCCTCTTCAACTCGCGTAAACGCTCGTTCAGAGGTCGCTAAGGGCGAACGGAGAAAATCAACTTTTTTAGATCTAGTAATTAAGAAATAAAAATTTTATTTTCCATTTTGCTCAATAATTTGCTTGTAAAGGTCAACAATATCATTAATTTCTTCATTTGAAAGTTCAAAAAAATCTTTATAATTATCAGAATAATAAACATATTCAAATACTATATTACCCAAATCTTTAGGATAAATAGCAACGAGTTTATTTTTAAGATAAAAGTTGATTTTTAAAACCATATCCCTATAACTAACATTCCGGATCTTCAATAAATCTTTTAATTTCTTAAGAAAATTGAAAATACCGCTCTCTTCCTCAATATCTTCAATGCGATCCTTTGTTAATTTAGCAAAACATTTTCCATAAACATCAAGACCATTAAAAACTAAAAATTTTAAAAATTCTAAGTTCGAAGCTGATGTATATAATTTTAAATGCTCATTTTCAAAGTATCTAGGTGAACAAGCAAAGTCTAGCAAGTTATTTCCATTTTTATTTACCTCATTAATATCAACTGTTAATTCAAGAAATAAAAAATTAATTACTTCTTGAAGCTCTAAATATGATTTCGCTGTAGCAAAAGATAATAAAATTATATCAAAAGCAAATTGGTCTTTATCTTCAATAGACGCACCAGCTTTAATCAAATATTTTGCTATATCAAATTTTCTAGACACAATAGCATACAATAATAATTCAGAACCTTTAAATATTACTGACTCTCTGTCAATTGAATACCAATGACTAATAATAGACTTGTAGTTATAGAATAAATAAAAACCAGTTGCACAATTAAGATCATCACCCTCTTTTAATGCTTCTTGAATCTTCTTTAAATCATTAGTACTTACAGCATCTACTAATTTTAGGTTTACCTCTATATTAATTTTTCTAACCAATAACTCTAGACAGTTAACATTGGAAAACATAACCATTAAAAAAATTAAGGACGATACAAATATCGCCCTTTTATCTAATACAAATATATTCATAGATTTATGTTAACTTAAAATCTTTACGTGGTTCTATACCCAGAAGTTCATAAATTTCAGAGGCATACATAGTCTCTTTTTCTAATAATGCATTAGAAAGTTTGTCTAATTTATCTCTGTTAGCAGATATAATTTCAAAAGCTTTTTTATAACAAAGATCTAAAATAGATCTTATTTCTTCATCTATTAATTCAGCAGTTTTTTCAGAATATTCAAGTTCACCATAAGAAGAACGGGCATAAACAGCAGAACCCAACTTTTCAGACATACCATAATGGCAAACCATTCTACGAACTATTTCAGTAGCTGCTTTAAAATCACTATAAGCACCTGTAGTCATTTTGTTAAATACAATCTCTTCTGCAATTCTACCACCCAAAGCTGACTGAACTTGAGCAAGCATCTCTTCTTTAGTAGATGTATATTTTTCTCTTTCAGGCAAAGAATGGGTCACACCTAAAGCCTGTCCTCTAGGAATTATAGTAACTTTATAAAGAGGATCACTCTCTTTTGGAAGCATCAGTCTCACTAATGCATGGCCCGCTTCATGGTAAGCTGTAATTTTTAAATCTTCCGGAGTTAATGATAAAGTTTTTAGCTCTTTACCCAAAATCATCACATCTCTGGCCTCTTCAAAATCAACAATATCAACGCTTGCTTTTTTTTGTTTAGAAGCATGTATAGCAGCCTCATTGACAAGGTTAGCAAGATCGGCACCTGAAAACCCAGGAGTTCCCTGCGCTATTTTATGAAGATCGACAGATGGATCAATTTTTATATTTTTTGCATGAACATTAAGAATTTGTTCCCTGCTCTTCAAGTCAGGATACGGAACGTCTACTCGTCTGTCAAAACGACCTGGCCTTAAAAGAGCTTTATCTAAAACATCTGCCCTATTTGTAGCAGCTAATACTATAACAGGTTCATTTAAAGTTTCAAAACCATCCATTTCAGTCAAAAGCTGGTTCAAAGTTTGCTCACGTTCATCATGTCCTCCACCAAGACCACTTCCCCTATGACGCCCTACTGCATCAATTTCATCGATAAAAATAATACATGGAGCAACTTTGCGTGCTTGCGCAAATAAATCTCGAACTCTTGCAGCTCCAACACCTACAA
Source organism: Candidatus Babelota bacterium (assembly GCA_013286795.1). Lineage (GTDB taxonomy): Bacteria > Babelota > Babeliae > Babelales > JABDEC01 > JABDFA01. The sequence goes on along the minus strand of JABDFA010000009.1, from coordinate 4,985 downwards.
AAACTTCTATGAAATCAGAACCACTAATACTAAAAAATGGACAATTAGCTTCACCAGCAACAGCTCTTGCCAATAAAGTCTTACCATTTCCCGGTTCTCCAACAAGTAGTACCCCTTTTGTTATTTTAGCCCCGAGTTTTTTATATTTATCTGGATTTTTTAAAAAATCGACTACATCCATAAGCTGTTCTTTTGCCTCTGCTGCACCAGCAACAGAATTAAAATTTTCTTTAATGGTTGATGGCATAAAAAGTTTGGCCTTACTTTTGCCTATACCAAACAATCCACCACCTGCCCCACTATTATTAGAACCTTTAGCTTGGCGAATAAAGTACCAAAATGCCAACGGCGTAATCAAAAATGAAATTAACATTAAAATATGCCAAAAGCTTGTATAATTAGATGTACTTGAAACAGAAAATTCAACGTTATGAGCCTTTAAAATATCCCAATTTTTTGGAGTCTCCGCTATAATGCTTTCAAACTTGCTACCATCCTTAAATTCACCGTAAACATCTTGTCCTGATATAATTACTTTTTTTACAGCCCCTTGTTCAACTTTTTCTAAAAATGCTGAATAAGAAAGATTCGTAATTTTACGTGTATAATCAGTTAGTTTATTAAGTAACCCTAGACATAAAACAAAAAATATAACAGCAAAAATAAGATTCTTCGGCCCACCTTTTTTAAAAATTTGATTAGCTTTTTTATTAAATTTTGATTTCATAACATTTCCTAAATTTTTATAAATAATACTTTAGATTATAAGATTACAATTTGAATTGATACTGTTCTATTCTTCAATAAAAATAAAAGAATATTAAAATAACTATTAGTTTATACTTATTTATAACTTTTTTCTATAAAATTTAAGCTATTCATGAATATAATCCTGAATTATTTTAACTAAATCAGGAATTAGTATTCGAGTCTTCTCTAACTCTTCTTTGCATTTATCGCAATATATTCTATATATATTTTTAAATCTTCTTACTTCATCTAAACTCAAAAAATTAAATATTCTCATTATCTTAGGGTTTGCAAGAATCAAACCCGAAGTTTGTGAAAGATGCTCTATAGAATTTAATGCTTCATTAGCTTCATCTAACTTAGCATCTCCAACAGCCTTTCTAAAAGACTCTTTAAAAGAAACAAATTTATCCATATATTGTGAGACATCAACATCAGATCTTTTCAGTCTTTTTGGTGGCGTAATTCTTCCATCAAATTCACCAGACATTCCAAAAGCATTAACAAAAGTCACTAATAAAATATAACTTATTTTTCTCAATTTCATCTGAACTTCCCCTAACTAATAATAAATATAATATTACAATTTAAACATCTTCTTGGCTATTCTTCTTTTTTTGATGCACGGTTTTTATGTGTGCTTTAAGATATCTCTCTTTTTTAAATGATTTACCACAACAAAATTCTTTACATATATATGCACATGGTTGCCCTTTATGCACTAATTTTACATGTAGTTTAAGGTTATCTTTTTGAGTAAACTCCTGACCACAACCTTCTTCTTTACATGCATGCATTCCCCCATGAACCATTACCATATGTTTTTTAAAAAAATCTTTTCTCTTATATGATTTCTTACATCCATCTTCTTTGCATTTGTATCTCTTTCTTTCATGAAATGATTCTATATGATTTTGAAGATCTTTTTTTTGCACAAATAATCTACCACAATCAAATTCTTCACATGCATATCTTCTTCTTTCATGCACTGATTCTATATGATATTTAAGACCTGGAATTGAATTATATGATTTGGTACACCCATCTTTTGTACACGGATATTTCTTTTTTACCACTAATGATTTAACATAATCCCGAGAATCATTCTTTACCTCTTTTGCTTCTTCCTTATCTTTTGAAAAGATCTCTGAATCAACTCCACCTTCATAATTTTCATTCAATAATTCGTTGTTTATATTAGAATCTTCTGGCAAACTACCATAAATAAATTCTAATTTTTCACTCTCTTCTTTAAACTCTTCTCCTAATAACTCTTGCACTGGTCCATCATTAATTTTTTGCCTCTTATTATAAACTGCGTCTTCTTCATCAAGAATATCTACAACTGAATCTACTTGGCTAAATATATCTTCATAATCCAAACTTCTTATACTAGAGCTTATACCAATCAAAGCAATTAACATTATCAGTTTTTTGTTTTTCATTTTATTCTTCTTTATTTGAATGTACATTTTTCATATGTTCTTTAAGATATACCTTTCTAGAAAATGATTGACCACATCCTGGCTCTTCACATGCATATTTTATTCCATTATGTACCGAATCTATATGATTTTGAAGCCCTACCTTTTGAGTAAACAATTGACCACATCCTGAATATTTACATTTATATCTTTTGCCTTCATGCGCTGATCTTATATGTGTTCTAAGGCCAGACGTTTGAGCAAATGATTTGCTACAACCAACTTCTTTACATTTATATCTTTTGTCTTCATGCACTGACTCTATATGATATTTAAGACCGATCCGAGAATTATATAATTTAGTACATCCTAGTTTTTTACATTTATATCTTTTTCCACCATGAACTGATTCTATATGTTCCTTAATATGAGATTTTTGAGTAAATAATTTGTCACAATTTTCTTCTGAGCACTTGTATCTTTTTCCTTCGTGCACTGATTCTATATGAGTTTTAAGACTTGAAATTGAACTATATAATTTGTTACATCCATCTTTTGTACATGGATACTTCTTTTTTTCCACTAATGATTTAACATAATCCCGAGAATCATTTTTTATTTCTTTTGGATCTTCTTTATCTTTCGAAGAAGTTACCGAATCAACTCGCCCTTCATAATTTCCATACAATAATTCGTCACTTACATTAAAGCCTTCTGGCAAACCACCATAAGTAAATTCTGTTTCTTCAAGCTCTTCTTTAGATTCTTCTTCCACATGATTAATTTTTTGCCTCTTATTTGGAGCTTCATCTCTTTCATTAACTAACTCTTTATCTAGAGCCTTTTCGCTAAATATATCTTCATATTCTAAGCTTCTTATATTCGAACCTACCCCCATCAAAACAATTAACATTATCAGTTTTTTATTTGCCATTTTATTTCCCACTTTATTTTGAATGTATGGTTCTCACATGTCTTTGAAGATTACTTTTATTATTAAACGACTTATCACATCCAAACTCTTCACATGCATATCTTATTCCTCTATGTACTGAATCTATATGTATGTTAAGATTTCCTTTTTGAGCAAACGCTTCACCACAACCAATTTCTTTACATTTATATCTTTTTTTTCCTTCATGTTCTGACTCTATATGTATTTTAAGATACCCTTTTTGGGCAAATGATTTACCACATCCTGGCTCTTTACATGTAAATCTTTTTCCTTCATGTAACTCTTTATGTATTTTAAGAGTTTGTCGATTTACAAATAACTTACCACAGTCAATTTCTTCACATTTATATCTTTTTTTTCCTCCATGTACTGACTCTTTATGTCTTTTAAGGGTTAGTTGACTTGCAAATTCTTTACCACAGCCAACTTCTTCACATACGTGTTTTTTGTCTTCATGCATTGATTTTATATGATAATCAAGAGCAGCCTGAGAATTATATAATTTAGTACATCCCAGCTCTTCACATTTATATCTTTTTCCATGATGTACTGATTTTATATGTCTTTTAAGACTTTCCTGATGAGTCAATAATTTACCACAACCGACTTCTTTACAGATATATTTTTTCCCCTCATGGATTGATTCTATGTGATATTTAAGACCCCACATTGAATTATATAATTTAGTGCATCCATCTTTTGTACATGGATATTTCTTTTTTACCACTAATGATTTAACAGAATCCCGAGAATCATTCTTTATCTCTTTAGGATCTTCTCTATCTTTTGAAGAGGTTACTGAATCAACTCCACTTTCATAATTTTCATTCAATAGTTCGTTGTTTATATTAAAACCTTCTGGCAATCCACCATAAGTAAACTCTGTTTCTTCAAGCTCTTGCTTAAATTCTTCTTCCACATGATTAATTTTTTGCCTCTTATTAGGAGCTTCACCCCTTTCATTGGCCAACTCTTTATCTGAAGCTTTTTCACTAAATATATCTTCATATTCTAAGCTTCTTATACTAGAATTTATCCCAATCAAAGCAATTAACATTATCAGTTTTTTATTTTCCATTTTATACCCCACCTTATTTTGAATGCTTGATTTTCACATGTTTTTTAAGACTATCTTTATAGGTAAACGACTTACCACACCCAGGCTCTTCACATGCATATTTTATTCCATTATGTACCGAATCTATATGAAACTTAAGACTTCTTTCGTAACTAAATAATTTAGGACATCCGTCTCTTTGACAAACAAGCCTTTTTCCTTGGTGTACTTTTTTTTCATGTTCGCAGAGGTCAAATTTTTTAGTAAATAATTTTAAGCACCCTGGTTGTTCACATTGATATCTTTTTCCATTATGCACTGACTCTATATGCCTCTTAAGACCACACGCTTGAATAAAGGATTTGCCACAACCACCTTCTTCACATATAAACCTCTTTCCTTCATGCACTGATTCTATATGATACTTAAGACTTGAAATTGAATTATATAATTTGTTACATCCATCTTTTGTACATGGGTATTTCTTTTTTACCACTAATGATTTAACAGAATCCTGAGAATCATTCTTTATTTCTTTTGGCTCTTCTCTATCTTTCGAAGAAGTTATTGAATTAACTTCCCCTTTATAATTTTCATTCAATAATTCGTCGCTTACATTAAAACCTTCTGGCAACCCACCATAAGTAAATTCTGCTCCTTCAAGCTCTTGCTTAAACTCTTCTTCCACATGATTAATTTTTTGTCTCTTATTTGAAGCTTCAGCTTCTTCATTAAATATATCTTCATATTCTAAGCTTCTTATACTAGAATTTATCCCAATCAAAGCAATTAACATTAT
>JABDFA010000008.1 GCA_013286795.1 Candidatus Babelota bacterium | reverse complement strand
TACCGCCGGCTAATTCAACCAATTTAATAGCAGCTCTAGCCGATCCTCCAGTTGCTATTAAATCATCTATAATAAGTACTCGTTGATTTTGCTTAAAAGCATTCTTAGAAATAGTCAGTGTATCTGAACCATATTCTTTTTGGTACGTCACTGAATAGATTTCTCCAGGAAGCTTTCCAGGTTTACGAACTGGTACAAAGCCAACTCCAAGCTTATGAGCCAAAGCAGAACCTAAAATAAATCCTCTTGATTCTAAGCCAACTACTACATCTATGTTTTTTTCTTTATAACGTTTAAACAAAAGATCAATACATATTTGCAAAGAATCTGGATTACTAAATATAGGCAAGAAGTCGGCAAATATTATGCCGGGTTTTGGAAAATCAACATACTTTTTTATTTGTTGTTTTAAAAACTCGATTTCTTGATGATTTAATGCTTTATAAAGAGCATCATACAAAAGTTGTTTTCGCGAAATGCCACCAAATTCAACTTCTCTATGCCAATCTTGTGGGTCTATAGATTTATAATTAAGAGATTTTTGAATAGCCTGACCAATAGTAACAGGGTATCCCTCATCAGAAATATTAGAAATTCCTGACATTTCTTTTGCTAGCTCAATAAATTGAGCTGGTATAAAAGTAGGTGAAGTAAAACAAACAATATTGTATTGAGAAGATAGATCCTTAATCAGTATCAATCCCTTGTCACACCAAGAGCTAGCATATGGCAACTTCTCTATGTAATTTTCAATAGAAACAATATAGTCTGCAGAGAATAGATCGTGGGGAAGATTACTTATACGATTGTTCGCACCCTTTTGGGCTATATCTTTTGATATAGGTTGCTCAGGTATGCCTGAACAAGATTTGTGTGAAATAAATTTTATTGAATCCCCAGGGAATCTTTCATTAAAAACCTGTTTTACAGCGTCAATCTTATAAGAGTTTTCAGAAGCAATGACAACCTTTATATCTTTTGCGAAGATTGAAAAACTCCATATACTGATACTCAAAAAACCAAAACTTACAAACTTATTCATTTAAGCTCCTTATAGTTAGTGTCATTTTTACTATAACTATATTAAAGCACGACTTGACAATAATGTCAACATAAATTAGTGTATAAAGTACACATACTGATTGTACAGGTAAAAAAAGGGTAAAAAATGATGGAATTAAGTGAAAGATCTCAATATCCTATAACAGTTGATTGCGTAATTTTTGGGTATTCAGAAAATATTTTAAAGGTAGCTTTAATAAAGAGAAAAAAGCCCCCATTTGTTGGAAGTTGGGCTATTCCTGGTGGTTTTATTATTGGAGATGAAACCGTTGAAGAAGGGGCTTCTCGAGAACTAAAAGAGGAAACTGGACTGGAGAATATCTATCTAGAACAGTTTCATGTATTTAGCGCCCCAAAAAGAGATCCTAGAGGAAGAGTTATTACAGTAGCTTTTTTTGCTCTTATATCATCTGAAAAGGTTAACTTGGTTGCCACTGAAGATGCTGAAAGCGCTTGTTGGTATCCTGCATATGAATTACCGGATCTGGCTTTTGATCATAATGAGATATATGTTAAAGCATTGGAAGCTTTAAGAATAGCAAATAAAATCAGACCTTTAGCATTTGAGCTTCTTCCTGAAAAATTTACTTTAACTATGTTGCAAAATTTAGATGAACAAATTTTTAATGCAAAAATAGATAAAAGAAATTTTCGCAAAAAAGTTTTAAAAATGGATTTCATTGAAGAAACAAAAAATATAACGAAGGGAGAAAAACATAGACCAGCAAAGCTCTATAAATTTAATAAAGAAACGTTTTTAAAATCAGAAAGATAAAAAATATATGAAAAAATTAATTTCGTCCTTATTTATTAGTTTAACAATTGTAACCAACTCAAATCAAACAATGATAGAAAAAAATAAATCTCTAAATCAACAAGTTGCTTTATTTTCCGGAAATGCCAATCTTCCTTTAGCTAATAAAGTAGCTGACTATTTGAATCTCTCATTAGGTTCTGCCAAAGTCGCAAGATTTAATGATGGAGAAATAGATATTCATATCAATGAAAGTGTACGAAACAAAGATGTTTTTATTATTCAATCCACCTGCCCATCAGAAAATCAGAGCATAAATGATAATTTTATGGAACTTTATCTTCTTATTCGCACAATAAAACGAGCATCCGCAAGAAGCATTACTGCTGTAATTCCTTATTATGGCTACGCACGTCAAGATCGTAAGTCATCATCTCGTGTTCCTATTTCTGCATCTGATGTAGCACTATTGCTTGAAACAGCAGGAATTGACCGTGTTTTAACTATAGATTTACATTGCGGACAAATTCAAGGTTTTTTCCACAACGCACCTGTTGATAATTTATATGCTGCATCAGTATTTATTCCGCGAATTATAGAAAAAAATTTAAATAAAGTTGTAGTTGTTTCCCCTGATGCAGGAGGAGTTGAAAGAGCTAATAAATTTTTAAATTCATTAGTTAAAAAAGGGATAAATGCAGAAATGGCCATAATTAGTAAACAACGCGCTAGCGCAGGAGTTGTAAATTCAATGCATCTTATTGGAGATGTAAAAGGAGCTGATACCATTATTATAGATGATATATGTGATACCGGAGGAACATTAGTCAAAGCTGCGCAACTATTAAAAGATAATGGCGCTAATCAAGTATTTGCAATCATAACACATGGAGTTTTTTCTGGAAATGCTCTAGAAAAGATTGGCAATTCAGTTATTGATGAAATGATGATATCTGACACGATTCCATTAAGAGGACCAGTTCCATCAAATGTAGTAACAATTTCTATAAGCTCACTTTTAGGCAAAGCAATAAAACATATCTTTAATGGAGAATCAGTCTCTGATCTTTTTTGAGTAGATTTAAATAATTTGTTAGAAGATGACTATAACATGGAGGTTATTTTTCCAGGAAAATCTTTTTTTGAATTTTTTGTATCTTTTTCTGTAGATAATTGCTCAAAAAAACTTTCCAAATTTATTGGCTTTTTAAGTCCTGGATTATTTTTTATGGATTTTATACTTTGATAGCCTAGTTTTTCTTGTAAAACTTTGCTTACATTTTCTATGTGTCCTCCACCAGCACAAACAAAGATGTTTTTTCTATTATTATTTTGAAAAATGTGATGAACGATTTTTAAATCAATTAGGTCACAAGTTATATTATGACATAGTTTATTTGAAAGATTTGCTTCCTCTACGTTATCTAGAGCTTTCAAAATATCATTCAATCCTTCTTTGTAATAACTATTAAGTTCATCACAATCGTTGTAATAACTTACCTCTTTCATTTTTTTAAACATGTCTTGAAATATTATCTTTCTAATTGTTATGTCTACTTTTTCTTCATCTTTTAATTTATTTATTTCAATTTCAAGTTTTTTAATTTCATCTGTATATTTTTCAACATGCTTTGTCCAATCATTTATAAGTTGATTGAAGTATTTAACCTGGTGAGACCTAACATTCTGTGAAAGAGGAATCTGGTAAAATTCTAATTTTTCAATTTTTTCTTTTGATTTCTTACAATCAATAATACGTTTATTGATTGTATTTATAGTAGAAGTTAAGTTTTTTATTTCTTCTTGAATAAATATTTTGCGTTTTTCATTTTTTTCTATAATTTCAAGAGCTGCATAAATATATCTAAATTCTACATTAATGATAGGAAGATGGGATTTGCAAATCTCTCCCATTTTGAACAAGAATTTCTTATTAAGCTCACTTAAATCATCCTCAAACTTATCTTTATAAAAAGATTTAGTATCTTCATTCATATCTTCAATTATTAGAAGCGCATCAGCCCTTTTTTTAATCTCTTGAAATAATTTAAAAACTTGAAATGCATTTATAGAGTGAATCTCCTGTCCTAATTTATAATGTTCAGAATTAAGTTCATTTACCAAACTTAACTCATAAAATGGTATAAAATCATCCTCATGAAAATCACCAAAAAGGTAAATATAATGGTCTCCATTTTCAGAGACTGTTTTTAAAACTTCAGCTAAATAAATAAAGCTATAGCTTTGGTTATATGTCAAAAATAGTAAAATTGATAAAAGTGTGTAAATTCCAATCTCTTTGTCCATAACGAATAAATCTAATTTTATCTTTTATTGTTTATAGCGGCTATCAATAAATTAATATTAAGATTTTGCAAACAACTATTAAAATTTTGTTGAGCGCGCCAATTATTAGCCAATCTCATTTCTTGAGCAATTCTTTGCTGATCTCGTCCCAGTGATTGTTCCATAAATTCTGGGTCCTTTTTTATAATTTTTAAAGCATCTTGCAATTTGCCAAAATACTTAGAATCAAATATTTTTAACCAATCTACAGCTTCATCTTTTATGCTTTGTTCTGCATTTGAACTTACTACTATATTAAGCCATTCAACAATTTGTTTAGATTCACTAATTAGATTTTTAACACCATAAAAAGCATCTGCTAATGGAAATTGTGATTCGACATTACCTTGTTTAATATCTTCTATAAATACCTGATCTATACGTTCATGAGCAATCATAAATTCTATATCATTTTGTTTTTCAATTATCTTAGATTTAGCGTTTTCAAGATAACTTTTAGGGCCGTATACCCAAAATTTTGTACCTATCAAACCTACACAACCAGCTATCAAACTAGTTTTTAAAAGAGCTATTTCAGCGTTCCAGTTTTCAGAACTCCAATACTTAAAATCTTCATAATATTTATATACAGATAAAGCCGTAGCTAAAGTTACTGCTACAGCAGTACAGTTTTTAGGATGTTTGTAAATAATGGAATCTAGCTTTGATGCAGTCATATCATTAGCTACTGATGCAAAAATTATTGAACTTAGAAGCAATTTTTTGAAACTCATATCACACTCATGTTTTAAAAAAATTAATTTTTTATTGCGAGTAAATAAGTATACCAAAAACGATGTTGTAATCTAATTATTTTGACATACATTTGACCCAATTTTATAATTGGTTATGCGAAAATAAAATGTTCAAGTTTAAATCATGAAAAAAATATTTTGGGATAATCCGTATCAAGCAGAGCTTACTACCAAAGTTGTTTCTGTTGACGGCAATAAAGTTTTATTTGAAGAAACTATAGCTTTTTCTTTTTGTGGAGGGCAGGAAAGTGACAAGGCATATGTTAATGGCATGCCAATTCTTGATTCCAAAATGGATGGCAATTTAATTTATTACACCTTGAAAGAAGGACATGAATTAAAAAGTGGTGATGTTGTTACGATGACAATTGACTGGCCACGAAGATATAAGTTAATGCGATTACACTTTGCAGCAGAATTGGTTCTTGAAATTGTCACACAAAAATTTGGTTTAGAAAAGATTGGTGCGCATATTGCAGAACATAAAGCTAGAATTGACTTTAAATCTGATACAAATGTCTCAACTTTATTTGACACTATTTTGGCTGAATATAATAAAATAATTAAAAGTGATCTTATAATTGAAAAAGATTTTTCTGATAAACTAACCCAAAGACGTTTTTGGAAAATTGATGGGTTTGCACAAGTGTCTTGTGGCGGCACCCATGTCAAATCTACTGCTGAAGTAGGATATGTAACATTAAAAAGAGATAGACCTGGTAAAGGGATAGAGAGAATTGAGATTAAGCTAGTTGCGCCATAAAAAAAGACCAATATTTTAAAATTATATATAATTTGACTAATAGATAATATTATAGTATTATTAATATAATTCATTGTAAAAATAGTTTATTTTTTTCTATTTATGACTGTAAGGGAATTATATGAAAATATTAATAAAATTAATTAGTTTAATGTGTTTAACGCTGGTATTAACTACTCAAGAAATTTTCACCATAGGCAAAGATGATTATAACAAACAATTAACTTTAAATAATGATGATGAACTTGCGCTTGCAGTTCAAATGTCATTAGATACAGAAAGCAAAGAAGAACAAGAAACTAAAACTGAGACAGAATCTGCAACTAGTAAACATAATCGCCTCCTGACTATAATTAACTCATTGCAATCTAGAAAAAGTCACAGTGAAGATTTAAGTTTAAGACAAGAATACATAAAGTTAGTCACTAATGCATTAACAGGAGACGTAAATCAGAAAAACTCTAAAGGTGAAACAGCTTTAATGTATGCCGCATGGAACGATTATACAGATATTGTTCATTTATTGTTAGAAAAAGGCGCTAACCTAGATTTACAAACGAATGCTGGCTCTACGGCTTTAGATATAGCCATAGATAAAAATAATGAAAATACAGTAAAAATTTTATTAAAAGCTGGCGCTAATCCAAACATTCAAAGTAAGATTGAAGTTAGAACACCTTTAATACTTGCTTCAGCTTTTGGTCTAGAAAATATAGTAGAAATACTACTAAATGCAAATGCAGATGTTAATGTTAAGGATAAAGATGGCTTCACAGCTTTAATGTGGGCAGCAGAAAAAGGCCAAGCGGATATAGTTACTTTGCTAATTAACGCAAGAGCCGATTTAAATCTTAAAAATAAACATGGCGAAACAGCAATGAACATTCCAGGAATATCAGATGATATAAAAAAAATGCTAGAAGATACCCAATTGCAACGTAAATTAGAACCACATATTAGAAGAAGTGTCAGAAAAAAAATTATTGATACCGAAGTTTTACCTCCAGAATTAGCTGATATTGTATCTGAGTATGCTGTGTGCACCAAGCAGGCTAAAAAAGAAAAATTAAAATAGACTTATGGATTTGCTCGTATGGTTCGACAGGCTCACCACGAGCGCTCATTTAAATTATTTTTAATATGATATAGCTTTACAAAAAAACTATCAATTTACTTTTCTATAGTTTTCTTCGACTTGATCCCAATTAATCACATACCACCAGGCATTAATGTAATCAGGTCGGCGATTTTGATATTTTAAATAATAAGCATGTTCCCAAACATCAAGGCCCATAATGGGGACCAAATTCATAGAAATTGGGTTATCTTGATTAGCTGTAGAAGTAATTAAAAGGTCGCCCTTTTGGTCCAAACATAGCCAAGCCCAGCCGCTGCCAAAAACAGATTTAGCTTTTACATTAAACTGTTCTTTAAAAGCATCAAAATGGTCAAATTTTTTAACTATAGCTTGCCCAACTTTACCTTTTGGCTCCCCGCCACCGTCTTTTTTCATGAGTGGCCAGAACATGGTGTGATTAAAATCACCACCGGCATTGTTCCTAACGGCTACTCTAATTGATTCAGGAAGTTGACCCAAATTAGTAAGTAAATATTCCAAACTTTTATTTTGTAAATCTGCGTGTCCTTCTAATGCTTTATTTAGATTATCTATGTAAGCTTGATGATGTTTGTCATGATGAATTTCCATAGTTAATGCATCTATATATGGTTCAAGAGCACCAAAAGTATAGGGTAGTTTTGGTAAAATAAACATAATTTTCCTTAAATTATATAATAAATTTCATCACTTTCATTGGACAATTGTAGCTTTGTACGAGCTATTTCTTCTTTATAAAATGGATCTTTTTGAAATTCTTCAATTTGATTTGTAATAGATTGTAATTCGTTTTTTAATAAAAAAATTTCAGAAATCAAATTATTATTTTCTTGCTGGGTTTTAATTAACACATTGATTCCATTAGAACCAAATAAAAAAGTAAACATAAATATTAATATCTCAATTAAAAAAAATACACGAAATGAGATTTTTTTTATACTTTTATTATCCATTAATTTTCTCTTGCTTTAATAAAAAGATTATTAATATCTTAGTGTCAATAATTAAAGTATTAAAAAAAACAAAATTAAATCAATAATCAAAATTGAAAAATTTGTTTTAAGGAAAAATTTGTTAATAAAAAATAGAAGTTTTATTACAGCTATAATAGTTGGAATTATAATAAGTTACATTTATTTTATACTTTATCCAAAAAAAATAGAAACCATCAAGGTAGGAATATTACATTCCAGAACTGGTGAACTTGCAATTAGCGAAGCACAAATAATAAGTATGACTTTATTTGCTATAAATGAAATCAATAGTAATGGTGGACTTTTTGGCAAACAAATTGAACCTATTTTAGCTGATGGCAAATCTGACCCTGAAATATTTGCAAAAGAAGCAAAGATTTTAATTAAAGAAAAAAAAGTTGAAGTAATTTTTGGAACATGGACCTCAGCAGCAAGAAAAGCTGTAAAGGAAGTAGTAGAAGAATATGATAAATTACTTTTTTACCCTGCTGAATATATGGGGCTTGAACAAAGCACGAATGTAATTTATATGTCCCTATGTGGAAACAAACAAGCTATCCCTAGTGTAGCCTGGGGCTTGAATAATTTAGGTAAAAAAATATTTTTAGTCGGATCGGACTATGCATATCCAGTAGCTGAAAATGATTTAATAAAAGAGTTTGCCCCTCAAATAGGAGTGGACATTGTAGGCGCAGAACTTATCCCGCTTGGATCTGAAAACTTTGACAAAGTAATTGAAAAAATTGAACAAACAAAACCGGATTTAATAATAAATAGTATCAGTGGATTAAGTAATATCTTATTTTTTAAAGAATTAAATCTTTTAGCAAAAAAAGGAATAAAAATAAATACTATATCGTTTAGTTTATCTGAAAATGAATTCAATTTAATTGATCTAACTAATATCGCAAATACTTATATTTGCACATTGTATCTTCAATCTATACCATCAAAAAGAAATTTTAACTTTATTAAAAGATTTAAAGCAAAATTTGGATATACCAAAAATTTAAGCGCTTCGATGATATCAGCATATTATGGTGTTAATTTATGGGCATTAGCAGTAAAAAATGCCGGCTCTCTAGATACAAAAGAAGTTATTCCCAGTTTGAAAAAAATAATTTTCAATGGACCTTCCGAGATATTTCAAGTTACTCAAAATGGAAATATTTGGAGTCCTGTATTCATTGGTAAAGCTGATAAAGCCAAAAATTTTAATATAGAATGGGAATCTAAAATTCCGGTAGAACCTGTAATCATGCCAAGTAATTTATATTTATCAAAGTTTAATAAAAAAGCAAGAACAGAAGAAGAATGGATAAAATATCTTGCTGAAATGCCACAAAGATGGGGAAACAAATGGCAATAAATAGAAAAATAATAGTATTAATTCTAACAATTGTAATATCCTATTTATATCTTTTTTCATATTCTAATTCTTCAAGGCAAAGAGTTATTAAAATTGGAATATTACATTCTAGAACGGGTCCACTTGCATTTAGTGAAACTCCAGTTATTGATACAACTTTATTTGCTATAAACGAGATTAATACTAATGGCGGAGTACTAAAAAAACTAATTGAACCGATTTTAGCAGATGGCAAATCAGATCCTGACACTTTTGCCAAAGAGGCTGAAAAACTTATAACTGAAAATAAGGTAGAGGCACTTTTTGGATGTTGGACATCGGCCAGCAGAAAAGCTGTAAAACCTATAATTGAGAAATATAATAAGTTATTATTTTATCCGGTACAATATGAAGGTCTTGAAGAAAGCAAAAATATAATATATTTAGATTTGACACCGAACCAACAAATTCTACCAGCCATTGCTTGGCTAATTAATAATGTCGGTAAAAAAATTTTTTTGGTTGGATCTGATTATATTTATCCAAGAGCCGCCAATGAAATCATCAAAGAAATTGCTCCAAAAATTGGTGCAACTATAGTTGGCGATGAATATCTCAATCTCAAAGATGAAAATTTTACAAAAATTATTCAAAAAATTTCAATCACTAAACCTGATATAATAATAAATACTATTAATGGCTCTGGAAACATACCATTTTTTAAAGAACTAAATAAAATTCAAACTAAAGATTATCCCATAAATATTGTCTCATTTAGCTTGTCTGAAAATGATTTCAATCTATTAGATACAAGTAATATTAAAGGTATTTATTTATGTTGGTCATATACAGAACATATTACTTCAAAAGAAAATATAGAATTCTTAAAAAAGTTTAAATCTAAATTTGGCAAACATAGAGAAGTAAATGATGCTATGCAAACTGCCTATATGGGAGTTTATTCATGGGAAAATGCTGTTAGATTAGCCGATACAACTGAAACTAGTCAAGTTATAAAAAAATTAACAACTTTTGTATTTGATTCTCCACAAGGAATAGTAAAAATAGAACAAGATGGCAATACCTGGAATCCTGTATATATAATACAGATCCATAACAATAAAAAATCTGAAATCATTTGGCAATCAGGTGTGCCTGTCGAACCAATAGCTTTTCCAAATAATTTCTTTATTTCTAAATTTATAAAAAATAAGAAAAACCAAATAGAATGGACCCAGTTTTTAGACAATTTATACAAAAAATGGGGAGGTCAATGGGAAGCGAACTAATCCATGAAAATAAGTAAAATAATAATTATGATAATTACATTCATAATATTTTTACAAATTATAAAACAAAAAAAAAGCAACTCTATCAAAGTTGGTATATTACACTCTAGAACAGGGCCCATGACTTTTACAGAAGCAAATGTTATTGATGCTACAATTCTTGCCATTTCTGAAATAAATAGACGTGGTGGAGTTTTATCAAGACAATTAGAACCTATATTAGCTGATGGAAAATCTGACCCTTTAATATTTGCAAAAGAAGCCGAAAAACTAATTAAAGAAAAAAATGTAGAAGTAATTTTTGGCTGTTGGACCTCTAGTAGTAGAAAAACAGTTAAGGATGTTGTAGAAAAATATAATATACTTCTTTTTTATCCAGTTCAATGGGAAGGTATAGAAACATCCAATAATATTATTTATACAGATTCTACAACAAATCAACAGGCTATTCCTGCTATAAAATGGAGTATAGATAATTTAGGAAAAAAAATATTTTTAGTCGGACCAGATACTATTTATACAAAATTAACCAATGAAACAATTGCAGAATTTGCACCAGGAATTGGTGCAAAAGTTGTAGGAAATGAATATATAAATTTATCCCATGAAAATTTTGATAAAATGGTTCAAAAAATAGTAGAAACAAAACCTGATGTTGTAATAAATTCTCTTTCTGATGAAGGTAATATTAAATTTTTCAAAGAAATCGATCTTCTTACAAAAAAAGGATTGGACATAAATGTAATGTCATTTAGTATCTCAGAAACTGAACTACAAGAAATGGAAATTGAAAATGTTAAAGGTACATATTCTTGTTGGAGCTATTTTCAATCATTGGATTCAAAAGAAAATAGAGAGTTTGTATTCAAGGTAAAAGATAAGTTTGGTAAAAGCAAAGTAACAAGTGATACAATGCAAGCAGCATATTGTGGAGTTTATTTATGGGCAAATGCAGTAAAAAAAATTTATTCAACAAAAACAGATTTGGTCAAGAAGACATTACCTGAAATTGTTTTCAATGCACCTGACGGTATTCTTCAAATCGATGGTGAAAATAATAATGCATATAGACCTATCTACGTAGGAAAAGTAAATTCACAAAGACAATTCGATATAATTTGGAAAGGTAATATACCTATTAAGCCTGTGATATACCCCAATGATTTTTTTGTATCAAAGTTTAGAAAAAAAATAAAAACTAAAAAAGATTGGCAAAATTTTGTTAATGAATTATACCGAGGATGGGGAAATCAATGGGTAGGATAAAAAGGAACAAAAAATGATAAAAATAAAATTAAGTGAATTAAAATTTTTAATTATTATCAGCAGTTTTCTATTATTAAGTATTGCGGGATATGTATATTTCAAAAATATAACCATAGAAAGTGCAAAGTCTCATCTTAATTCTGTCCAAGAAAAACTTAATAATGAAATTAAAGATTATTTTAATAATAATATTGAAAATTTTACCAAAGTAATCGTTGAACAAAAGCAAATTTTTAAATATTTAAATGATTTAAAATCGACATCTCTTAATTCCCCTGAGTATCTCAAAAAGAAAAATGATTTAATAAATGAATTTAAAAAGACTAATTCTTTAGAGCAATATAAAGATATAATATTTATAACTCCTGAAGGCAATTTGATATTTTCAGCAAAAAATAATATTCCTACAGGAATTAATGTTAATGAGAAAATAGATGAGTATCAAATCATTTCTCAATTAATTAATCTAACTCAGACTTTATTAACCCCTATCATCTCTGAATTTGGACCTATTGGCCCAAAAGATAAATCAGAAAATTCCCTTTTTATATCCTTTCCTTGTTTATTTGAAGATCATGTCATTGGGATGTTGGCAATAAAAATAGATGCTGAAACTATTTATAAAATAATTTCTAAATATTATAATAACTTGGGTAATACTGGTGATATTTTTATTTCCAAAAGATCAAACAATCAAGCTTTAATTATTTTTAATACCAGATTTAATCCTAATTATGCTTTTAAATTTTACAAAACATTATCGATCAAATCCCCAGTTACATTATCTGTATTAGGTGATGTAGTTGGATCTGATATAATGTTTGTAAATGATAAATTAGTTCTTAATGCTAGAGGGTATTTAATTGATTCAAGTTGGTCCATTGCTGTTGAACAGGATCTGTCAGAAGTTCTTTTTGTTCCAAATATTATAAAAACTATATTATTTATTTTAATACTTATATATATCTTCTGGATAATAATAATATTTAATACTAGAAAAATTATTATTTTAAATTCTTTTAAAAAATATTTAAAATCAATAATCAGTGATTCAGCTTTGATTTTATTAGCAGCATTAGCCATTTTGCTTGGATATTTAATAAGAGAGTATAAAAAAGAGAGCTCCTATTTTGATGACCAACAAATTAACAGCACAGCGGTGGATGTCAAAAGTGTTGGTTCCATTCTTTCAGAGAACTTGGATTCTATAAAATTTTTTAATCATTCTATCTGTTTAGATTTAAACAATCAAAAATTTAATGAAAAAGAATTAAAAGATTATTTATCTAAAAAATTATCTGGTAATAAAAATATCACAGGTATATACGTTGCTTATGGAAATGAAAAACCACCATATTATATATATTCTTTAAATCAAAATGATAAAATATCTACCGGAAAAACAGAAATATCCTCAAAAAATATAAATCAAATTAAATGGTATGATTTTAAACTCAAGAATAAACCTGAATGGATTGGTCCTTTTATTGAAAAAGAATCAAAAGATTTATCAATTATATATACTGAACCGTTCTTTTCAAAAGATAATCCAAATACACCTATAGGAACTGTCGCTGTCGTCTATCCATTCAGTAACATAAAAAAAGTTATTGCTTATCTGGGCCCACAAAAAGAAGAGATCTCATTAATATTATCTGAAGATGATAGATTAATTTATCATTATAATGAAGAATATGTTTTAGGAAATTTATCATTTGATGACATTGTAAAAATAACAAAAAAAGATGTTTTGTTAAAAATAAGATCTAGAGTTAAAGAAGAGTCTTCAGGAATAGAAAAATTTATAGATGAAAATAATCATACAATTTACGCTTTTTTTGAGGTTACACCATTAACAAAATGGGTATTCATAACATTTTACAGTGATACTGAATTATTTCAATATGTTGAATTGGATCAAACATTTAATTTTTTATCAAACTTATCCATATTAATATTGATTGTATTAATGTTAATAATACTGATCTCAGGCTTTCTAGTTATAAAGCCTTATAATCTACAAATAAAAACGATGGCTAAATACAGTATACTGTATTCACTAGTGCTATTATCTGGAACTATTTATATTTATTTATTAACATACAAAAACTCATATTTTGCAATGCAACAATCAGCAATAACAAATGAAATTGATGTCCAAAGAGCATTAGAAAAAATTATAACACCAACAACTATTCTTATACCTACAGGAATTTATGCTAACTTTATTGATATTTCTGATTCAAATAACTGCTCATTCTTTGCTTCAATTTGGCAAAAATATCCAAAACTTGATTTGAAACCACAAATAACATTACAAAATGCTTCTTCGAATTTAAACATTAAAGAAATGTATCAAAACAAGGAAAAGGATTATCTTAATATAGCATTTCAAATAAATGGAACAGTATTTCAACGCAGCTCTTTCTTCTTTTATCCTTTCGATAAACAAAAAATCGAAATTGATCTAGAATATCCTTTTGTAAAAGATGACGTAATATTAACACCATTTATTGATAGCTATAAAAATCTTGCTCCTGAACAAAAAATAGGTATAAATAAAGAATTATTAGAAAAATATGATATAGACAAAACATTTTTCTCATTTAAAAGTATTCCAACAAGCACAAATTATGGCATACATAAAAATATAATTACCCATAATATTTTGACTTATAATATTATGGCAAGCAGAAACCCTATGGATGCTTTCATACTTGTTATACTCCCTCTACTTGTTATAATTCTAGCCATGTTTCTATTACAAATATTGTCAATGAATGCAATAACACTTAATATGATTTCTACCATATCAATCTATATCGCATTACTTTTCCCAACAATATTGTTACATCAATCCTTAAGGAGCAAGCTTGGTGTTTCAGGTGTAGTTTATATTGAATACTTATTATTTGTCATATATCTCTTAATGGTTCTACTATGCATAGATATAAGTACTGGAGAAAAAACTAAATTATTCGAACACTTAAAAATAACCATATTTTGGCCCTTTATTTTGACAGTTATGTTTACCGTAACACTTATATCATATTATATTGTATAAAAAGATCAGCCAAAGAAGTCTTAGGCCCTTTTTCCAGGTTAAATATTAGTCTCATATACAAATTTGACATTTTATTGTCTATCTGATAATTTATATAATATATACATTATTTAATACCAATTTAAAGGGGGAATTTATATGAAAATTATAAAAAATATAGGTTTATTACTAATCTTATCACTATCTACAAATTTATGGTCAATGAGCCAGCTTACTTCTACTTTTGAAGAAAAAGAGGAAAAAGAAGGTAAAGAAAAAAGTGAAAATAATCAAATCTTTAAATTAGAGTTTCCTGGTGACACAACAGAAGAAGAAATTATAGATGTTAACCGAGAAGACTCTATATCCCTTTCTACATTTGCAGAATTAATGGATATGAAATTAAAAGAAAATGAACCATATATTTTGGCAAGAGTGGTTACTAAAGAAAAAGACAGACTATTCACACATTACTATGATGCACATATATTAAACCACTATTTATTTGGAAAATATCCATTACAAGAAAAAATGGATCAATTAAAAGTGAATCCTGCAAATCAAGAAAATATAATAGCACTAGAATATTTCACAATCAAAAAAGGGGAAAATACATTTAAATATTTATGCTCGAATAATGACCTGTTTAATAGTTATCGTAAGCAGGACCTTTTAGATTTTTTTTACTTAAATTCAAACGATTTTAAACTAAAAATTGAAGTATACAAAAAATATTTAGAATCAAAAAATAATAAAAAAATAGAGAAATATATAGAAGCAAATCATAGATTAGCACATATGCACTATAACAATAAAAATTATAAAGAAGCTCTAAAATATCTTGAAGCTATAGCTATACCGGAAGCACCAAAGGATTCTGCAAAGATTTGGATTGCAAACGTATTATTAGTAAATATTTATTATTCTATGGATTCAATAGACAAAACTAAATATGAGCAACTAAAAAAATATTGTGAAGTCTGTTTAGCTAACCCAGGATTTAAAGATATTAATTTAAATACATGGGCAAAAGCAAATTATTTATTAGGTAATATATATTACAATGGGTTAGGATTAACAATACCGGATCATAACAAAGCAGAAAAACATTTCCAACTAATAATCAAAACAAAAACTACTGAAAAAATTGATTTAGCAACTTGGATTAATACCAATACTAGTTTAATGATTTTTTATTATTATCGAGAGCCATTTTCTATGTTAACTTTTCAGAAATATGAAGAATGTTGTCATAATATTATAACAGATCAAATAAAAAATTTTGATTTAGAAACTTGGATTACAACCAATTATAAATTAGCTTGTTTTTATGCAGGAAGAAGCAAATACAACAAACTAGGGATTGATTATAGAAAAGCCCTGACGCATTATAAATTAGTATTATCGACCCCTTCAAAAAATATTGACCAAAAAATTTATGATGATACAGCACAAAGTATTAAAATAATTGAAAATATGCACTTGATAAAATAGAATCACATCAAAAATTAATGCTGACTCTATTTACTCTATTTAACCCGAATAATTTTCAATGATAAGACCAAATCATTTTAAAAATAAAACTTAACAATCACATAAATTTAGTTTATGCTTGTTTTCTATAAAGTATTGATATTCTCTATTTAGTAGGGGCCCATAGCTCAGTCGGTCAGAGCAGTCGGCTCATAACCGAAAGGTCCCAGGTTCAAGTCCTGGTGGGCCCACCAAATATAAACGGAGGTCCCGTGGAAAATGATCCATTTTGCTCATTTGTTGATCTAGTTAACTTCGATCAGAAAATGTTTAAAACTAGATCTAGTCTGCAGGATCTAAAAAAACAGATAGATACCCTACACTCTCAATTAGCTACCCTAAATCACAATATTGAACAAAAAAAACAACAGCTACTTTCCACTAAAAAAGAAGTTGACCTGATTGAGCTTCAAATGAAGGAGCTTGACCAACTTGAAAAGGATAAAAAACTTAAACTTGAATCTGTCAATAATGAAAAAGAATATTCTTCATTAAAAAAAGAAATTGAAAGAATAAAGCAAAGCCAACACAAACTTGAACCTGATTTAGTAATTCGTTGGAACAAATTAAATTTTGAACAAGAAGATTATGATGCAAAAAAAGTAGAATATTTACATAAAATTGAAGACTTAGAAAATCAGATGTCTCAAGTAAATACTCAAATAAAACAGTTAGACGATGAAATAGTACAATACGAATCAGAAAGAAAAACTAAAGAAGTAGGTATCCCAGAAGAATGGTTAACTAAGTACAATATAATGCATACTAAGGTAACAAATCCTGTTGTAACTGTTGAAAAAAACAGTTGTACTGCTTGCTTTCATCATTTAACAAATCAAGATATGATGGATTTAAAATTAAAAAAATTCATACAATGTAAAAGCTGTTACAGACTTTTATATCTTGAGACAATGAAAGAACAACACTGTGGTAAAACAACTTAGTATTTTTCAAACCAATAATTTGCCTAAAAAAGAAATCAATAAAGAAATAATAAATTTAGCCTGTGATGGAGCGTCACGTAATAACCCTGGACCCTCTAGTGCTGGAATAGTTATATGGCAAGATAATAAAGAAATAGCAGCAAAGGGTTTTTTCTTAGGAAAAAAAACTAATAACCAATCAGAATATTTAGCTTTAATTTTAGGAATTTTATGTGCAAAAAAAGTTTTAAAGCCTGATCAACTACTAAATATCGTTTCTGACTCAAAGTTATTAGTACATCAAATATTGGGACTTTATAAAATCAAACATGAAAATCTTAAAATTTTGCATAAAACTGCAATATCACTTTTACATAAAATAGATTATAGAATAAGTCACGTTTTAAGAGATCAAAATAAAAGAGCCGATGAATTAGCTAATGAAGCAATAGACAAGAGATTATCAGTACCAAAAGAATTTTTAGATTTGCTATTGCATGAATATAATATCGAAATTTAAACTAATATTATTTTTGTCATTTACTTCTTGTTATATGGTTTTTTGCCAAGATGCTAAAATCAAAGTCTTGCTGCAAGAAGTAACTGAACAAGAAGATATAATCCTCAAAATCTCTGGCCAAAATAATCTTATTCTTGGATGTCCAAAAAATAACAAGAAAAAAAGATATAACAAAGAAATTAATATCGAACTAAAAAATGGCACAGTATTTCTAAACAATGAAAGAACTACTCATAATCTATTAAAAATTGATCCCCAAGATGGTTATCTAAAAATTAATGAAAACGAATATCAAGGCTGTTTCCTAATCACTAAACATAACAACAATTTATTACTAATTAATTATCTTAATCTTGAGGATTATATATTTTCAGTGTTACGTACAGAAAGTTGGCCCAACTGGCCTCTTGAAATTAATAAAGTTATGGCAATAGCATGTCGTAGTTATGCTGTAGCAAAAATTCTAGAAAATAAACAAGCAAAATTACCCTTTCACATACGCAATACAAACAAACACCAAACATACTCAGGCATTCATAATTGCAAAATAATAAAACAGGCAGTTGAAGAAACAAAGGGAATTATACTGGGTTATAGTAAAAAACCTATTCTTGCTATGTTTGATTCTTGCTGTGGAGGAGTTATTCCTGCAAGAATGAAAAATGTTAATTTTGAAAGCGCGCCATATCTACAACGCAAACACCCTTGTTATTTTTGCAAAGATTCAAGATCATACAGCTGGCAAGTTAATTATAAACCAGAACAACTTGAAAAGATTATAAAAAAAGAGATCCCAAATTTTAAAAAATTAAGAAGCATTAATATCACAAAAAAAGATAATGCAGGAATAGTTCATGAAGTTGAAGTACGTGATCAAAACAGAAAATATAAAATTGGTGGAAAAAAATTCTATTCAATGTTCAAATCTGTAAAAAGCTTCTATTACACTATCATCAGAGAACAAAATAATATTATCATAAAGGGTAAAGGAATAGGTCACCATCTTGGTCTGTGCCAGTGGGGCGCCCGCCATTTAGTCGACAAAGGCTGGGACCATAAATCAATTTTACTCTTTTATTACCCAAAAACTAATTTCATGAAGTTGCATTAAGACTATATAAATTACTAATCATATATATTGTTAACAATAGAATCATTCTACGATCAAATCTAATGAAAAGTCTATTCAAACATTTTTCACTTACACCTAAATTTTTAAATATTTTATATCCATCGCTTCCTGCTCCACTTATAGGAGTAAACCCTTCTAAAATTTGAAGAGCAACAAATCCATTACATATAAGATTATAAAAAAAACATAATAGTTCTATACGTGGATTACGAATATTAGATCCCAATTTATTTATAATTTTTTTTATTAATAATAAACTCATTATCCCAGAAATAGGACCAGATAATAATGTTATAATATATTTAATTATATTTTTATCATTAACTCTTGTAGTTCCCAACATAAAATCAAAATTATGAATTGCTAACCCACCAAGCTTTAATAAATAGTCTTGAGGTGCTTCATTATTAATACCAATATAAACTTCGATAGAACCACCATTCAAAATTTTATTTGTCAATGCATGTCCTAATTCGTGTGATATTGTGCTATAAGGCATTGGGAACAAAAGTAACCCCACTAATAGGGGCAAAATATCTTTCCTATTTATAGGTCTCTTTTCTAACTGAGCCATTCCACTCATAGAACTAGATACACATAAAATAACAAATAAAACAATATTGCGAATTTTCATAAAGTACCCCTGAGGTTTATAGTTTTGAATAAATAGGCCTTTCTATAGGCTTTAAGTTTTGTCTACTTTCACAAATAAATTTTCTTAATTCTTTAATTTTATCATGATATTTTTTTAATTGCTCAGTTTCATTTGCATACCTAAAAATTTTTATGCCACTATCAGGATTCATAAAATATTTTGGTTGCAATAATATACGTACTTGTTCAGCATCAAGAGTTTTTATAGATATCTGAGGTTGTAATTGATATCGCTGACATAATTTATTAAAATCACAATTACAATTAATTTTTTTACCAAAAACATAATGTGTTAAAACAGTTTTAATACAATTACAGTTATATTTATCACCATATGGTAAAGCAAAATAGATCAAGTGAGATAATTTTTGGGGCAGAAAAATCTGTAATAAATTATCAGTATAATTTTTATCTTTTTCATTATTTAATATTTCTATTAATTCTTCAATCTTAGGTATTAAATCATCAAAATCTAAATAACCTTCTTGCACTGATAGTTCCAAAGCATGATACAAAATAAACTTAGTAGGAAATAACATTCTTAATATAGAATATGCAAATGAGGATTCTCCAGGAGTAGCACTATTACCAAAGAAACAATAATTAGCTGGAAGCAAAGTTTCACTTGTTTCATTGTAATCGTCAGAGCCATATTTATCAAAAAATTTATGCAGATACTGGTTAGTGTTGTTATACTTATTAATTTTTTCAAGTAACTCTGAATTAAATTGTCTGACAAAAACAAAGTCTTTTAATTCTTTTTTTTCTTTTATTTCATAAAAAATTTCTTTTAAATCTTGAAATAATCTATTATCAAGTTTTTGCCCATGATAAAAAACAAAATAGCCTTTATCACAATATTCGATTTCTTTTTTAATTACTCGTACTGAAAGATTAAATGCATAATCTAGCAATGGTTGTGGTAAACAAAGTTGCCATACACGGTCATCACCTAAAAGATTTTTTATTAATTTTTCTGATCCTTTATGGAAGATATATGCTAAAGTTGGCGATGGAGTTTTCAAATATCCATCTTTATTAACATACTCAGAAAATTTTTTTCTAAGTTCTGGAACAAAATTTTCTCTAGTTATTTTCTCTTCCATACCCTGAATACAGAGTGGTATAAAAAATATTAAAAACAAAATATTAATAATTCGCATATTTATCCCTATAATATGATCTTAATATTATTATAATCCCATACATTTTTCAATTTGTCAAATGCAATTATAACTTAAAAGGAGTCTTATTATGCCAAATTATAAAGCGCATTTATCAGCAGGTTTTGTAGTATATCTGGTACTGTTTTATTTAGTCTGTAATTTCAGTGCATCTGTATTACAAGCAGCTCAGTTATTACTATGTTGCTTAATAGGTTCAATTTTTCCAGATGTTGATACAAAAAGCAAGATGCAAAAAATTTTTTATGTATCATTACTTTTTGTTTTTATATTTTTAGTGTTTCACAATAAGATCCAACTGATGATTGTTTTAAGTTTTATTGGTTTAGCACCACTTCTTGTGAATCACAGAGGCATATTTCACAAACCATGGTTTATTATGCTTATAGCATTTTCTGTTAGTTGCGCTGCAGATACATATTGTCCAGGCTGTTTAAGACAGGCTTTAATTTATTCTCTATTTTTTGTCAGTGGCGCAATTTCACATATTTGGCTAGATGTTGGTTTTAAAAAAATGTTTAGATTTTAAATTAAAAAATTTAAATATCAAATCCAACATATTCGTTTACAATATCAATTAGGTTTGGAATTAATTTATTATCTAATGCTTCTTTAGTTTCTTTTTCAAAAAATTCTTTATGCTTTTTAAATAACTTAAATTTATCTAATTCTAGGTTAATCAAAGCTTGAACATCTTTTGGCAAACGTTCGATGTAATAGTATATAGAATGACCTTCATTATCAACTAGTTTAAAATTGTATTTAAAATCTGCATAGAATAAAACTTTATTTAATATTTTAAGAAAATCCCCACGCTTATAATTATACACAGTTTCCGACATTAAATCTTCGTCAGTTAGATCTTCAGGTGCCATATTTCCAATATGTCCAATATGTTGGCTGACATCTACAAGATCTGCCAATTCAGATATTAAAATAGTTGCACCTGTATCATCTTGTGCATTAATATCTGCTCCTTTTTTAACTAAAAGCTCAAAAGGAACATTGTCACTTTTATAAACTATAGATGACCACAAAATGGATTTTCCTCCAGGACCTTTTGCGTTAACATTAGCGCCTTTTTCAATTAATAATTTTGAAATTTCAAGTCTATTTGCAGAGTAAGAAAGCTGAGAAAGGGTATACAATGCAATATAACGATTATCGTGATTAGGATCGGCACCCTCATCTAAAAGTTTTTTTACTTCTTTAAGATTTCCTTCAATTGCATATTTATATAAAAAAGCTGATTCTTTATATGCCTTAATTTCCATATCTTGGGAAAAAGTATAACTAAATACCAAGCTTAAGAAATCGATAATTAAAAATAGTTTTCTCATTTTAATTCATTTTTATTAGGCTTTTTGCCAACTATCTACATCTATGTATGCAGCAAAAATTGGAAGCGAACAACCTTTTCTTTCTATCCAAACATAAAATGGTTTGTCTATAACAAAATTAGTTTCGCGCCTAACACATTTTTCAAAACCAAGCATAACTGCACTCTGGACATGTGCGCCAACTTCATCCATTTTAAATTTAGTCTGTTGTAAAGCTTGATTAATAAAATAACCTGAAGTTTCAGTCATATTCTTAAGCCAACTGATATCAACTTGTTGATTAATATCAATAACAGGAAAAATTAGGTTTTCATATATGGGTTTACAAATTTTATAAAAATAAAAATCATATTTAATTTTATTTATTTTCTTTAGAAGTTCTAATCCCTCAAGGGGTTGGTTTGCAAAAGTTATATAAACTGTATCACTATTTTGTGTTTCTATTGATATTAATGGCTCCTTCCAACCAGGACTTAACATTACTGTTATACCTTTAGAAATTTTAGCACCTTTATAATCAACCTTATTATAATTAATCGTTGTTTTTGTTCCAGCTTCTAACCATTTAACAGCAACATCTAAAATTGATAGAGAACCAAAACCACCAGGACCAAACGGTTTTAGTTGAATATCAAAACCATTATCTTTGGCTATTTTGTTTAGCTCATTATGATCTCTAGATGCCCAGCATCTAAGTTCTTTATCTGAAAATTTAGAAAGCTCATCTTTTTTTGTAAAAATATTTTCAAGGAAATATTTTTGCTGTTCATTAGCAGCGTTCCATTTAGTATTGCGTTCTAAAAATTTACCTTCAGGAGCAATAAGCGCAGCTATTATTGGAAACATAACTGTTGTAAAAGTCATAATAAATTCCCTATAGTTTGAATGATAAAAGTTATAACTATAGTTTAATTTTAAAGAGTAAGATGAGCTCTGTCAAAAGGGGTAGCTATCACTGAAAAACATTGTTATAATATTTTAATATTGTTTTGTATTATTTCAGTGGGGAAATTAAAATGAACTTAAACAAAATAACAAAGTATTTATTTTTATCTTTACTAGTTCTCAGTTTTTATAATTCTTTACAAAGCTTTGGAAAATTTAAAGATCCAAAAGCTGCCTGTTCTCAAAAAACTTTAAATATGTATTTCTTAGCAGCAGTAGCAAAACATAATTTTCAACATATTAAATTTTATTATGATTGTGGTGCAAATATTAATGCTATTAACAATTTTTCTGCTGATCAATGGAATAGCTTTGCTCAACAAACTACGTATATTTCTCAAGAACAAGCTGATTTTCTTGCAAGTCCTCTTAGACAGGGTTGGTCAGCTCTAATAATTATTAATTATTCAAATAATTTTGATTCGATTCAAAATGCAATATTAATAATTAAATATCTTATTTCTAAAGGTGCAGATGTAAATTATGGATTTATATTAGATTCTATTAATAATCCAACATTTGTATCAGTATTTGCAATTCATGTTATTAGATCTCTGGATAAACAAAATTCAGTTATACCTAAAATATTGTTAAAATCCGGAACAAAGCTAACTAAAAGAGACATAAAATCTTTGGAATATACATCAAGAAATGATGAAGATGATAATAGAAGACTAATTGCCCAAGAAATTTTAAATTATGATATTCACCTAAAACTTAAAAAAGAAAAAATAAAAAATCTCAAAATTAAGTGTACACGAAAAACAGTTCAAATTAGAAATACTTTATCAAACCTTCCTGTGAACTTAACTGAAGAATATATGGAAGAAAAACAAGAAATTTAAAATGAACTTAAACAAAATAACAAATTATTTATTTTTAACTTTATTAGTTCTGAGTTTTTGTAAGCCCTTACATGCTTTTGGCAAAATTCAAGATCTAAAACAAGCTATTTCCAAAAAAATTTGTAGATATCGCAATTCCCAAAAAACTTTGGACATGTATTTTCTAGCAGCAGTATTTAAATGCAATTTAGAAGACGCTAAATTTTATCATGAATCTGGTGCAAATATTAATGCGATAAATAATTATGCAGTTGAAGAATGGATGAATTTTGCTAGTAAGACCGAGTATATATCTTCAGGTGATGCAATTTTAATAGGATGCCCCAGTTTTCAAATTTGGCAAACAGGTCTTCTATTTAAATATAGCCCATTTAATGACAAATTAATCCAAAATGCTAGATTAATTATAAAATATCTTATCAGTTTGGATGCGAGTGTTTATTATTACACTGCTTCTTGTGATACCATCAATGGTCCACAACTAATATCTGTATTTAATCATCCAGTATTTAAAACAAACAAGGACTATGATCGATATAGAATCATACTGTTAAGGTATAGTACAAAATTAACACAAGAAGATATAGATGCATTAAATAACGTCCCAAAGATAGATTATGATAGTGAAGAAGTGATCAATAAATCCATTTTAAATTTTATAGAACAAATAAATCTCAGAAGAAAAAAAATAGACAAGAATCTTAGAATTAATCATGTACGCAAAGCGCTTCAAAATACAAATATTCTTCCAAATGTTCTAGTCGATTTAACTGGAGAATATATTGAAGGTGAAATTGAAGGTGAAGAGGAAAAAAAATCGCGAGAAGAAGTGAAGTAATGCAACAACTAATCTGGTCCTGAGCATCTTTAATCAGACTAATAATAAAATTCATCAAATCCATTCGTGGTGGCTATGCATTACCCACATCTTTTTATATAAATCCACACGTTGCTTATATCCAATCCGTTCGCCCTGAGCGAATTCTGAACGAACGTAGTGAGTTGAAGAATGAGTCGAATGGGTTTTTTATATTAAGAAATAAAATCAAAACTTTGCAATATTATCTTAATTGAATATTTTTTGAAAAAAGTTGTTTATAAAAATATAAGAATTTATTAAATTTTTTACCCATTCAACTCTCTCTTCGACTCGCGTAAACGCTCGTTCAGAATTCGCTCAGGGCGAACGGATTGGATAAAATTTTTCTAGAAAAAAACAGTGTGTGTTTTATTTGCTTTCATGATTCGATACATTTTTGCTAAAGCAAAAACACTCACCACGAACGGTCTCTCAAGAAAATTTTATATTTGGTTTTGGAGGAAGTCTAATGCTTACTCAACTCGAACAACTTCAGTAATTTCAGGGGCTTTTTCTTTGACAGCTTCTTCAACACCCATAGAAAGAGTAATAAATGACAAAGGGCACCCAATACAGGCACCCTTCAATTTGACAAAAACTTTATTGTCTTGAATTTTAATTAATTCAATATCACCGCCATCAGCTTGAATAAATATTCTAATTTCATCCAAAGCTTCTTGTACACGGGATTCAAGCGTTTTCATTTATAAACTATATCCACTCAAGACGAGCGATTGTAGCAGTATCACTAGCACGTTTACCCATAGGAATTATACGTGTATAACCACCAGGACGATCAACATATTTCGGAGCGATTTCTTTAAAAAGTTTTGCTAATGCATCATCTTTGTAAGGAAGCATCATTCTTGCACGTCTCAAATTAGAAAAATTAGATCCCGAACGAGCAAGTGTAACTAATTTTTCTGCAAGACGACGCACTTCTTTAACATGTGCTTTAGTGGTGGTAAGGTGACCAAATGTAATAAAATGAATCACCTGATTACGCATTAAAGCCTTTTTATGCGAAGGCTTTAAATTTAATTTTTTTCTACCATTCTGATGTCTCATATTTATCCTATCTATTCAGTTTCTTCATTATCTTTATCTTTAAGTAATTTTTTAGCATCAGATTCTTTGATGTCCATTCCAAAAGATAAATTATATGTCTTCATAGCATCTTTTACTTCACGCAAAGATTTTTTACCAAAATTCTTTATCTTCAATACATCATCATCTGTTAAATTTACTAGATCAATGATGCGTTTTATATCAGAAGTAATTAAGCAATTTTGGGCCCTTGCAGATAATTCTAGCTCTTCAATAGGCTTAAACAATAATTCTGCTTTAACGCCCTTGAGACTTGAATTTGTTACATCTTCAGTTTCTTCTTCTTTAGATTCTTCCATAGATGCAGAAATTTCGTTAAACGGTATTTCAGGATCTATTAAAAAATGTTCTAACTGAGTACGCAATACAGAAACACAATAATGAAGAACTTCTGAAGGACTTTCAGATCCATCTGTATGAATCTTCAAAGTTAATTTATCATAATCTATATCTTTTCCTACACGTGTTTTTTCCACATCAAAATAAACTTTGATTACTGGAGAAAACATGGCATCAATATATATACGGTTATCTTCTTGTAAAGATTTACCGATTGGCCATTGAGCTGGTTGATAACCTCTTCCAGATTCAACAAAAAATTCTATATCAATTTCGCCATTAGTTGCTAAATGAGCAATAACATGTTCTTGATTTACAAGTTCTAAATGCGCATCTGCTTTTATATCAGCAACTCTAGCAACACCTTCACCCTTAACATTTAAATGCATCTTGCCCGGATTGCCTTCTTTATTTTTGATAACAATTTCTTTGATGTTTAATAAGATTTGCATAATATCTTCAACAACACCAGGCAAAGATGAAAATTCATTATTAACACCCTTGACAATCACTGATGTCACAGCCGAACCTTCGACAGCACCCAGCAATACTCGTCTTAATGCATTTCCAAATGTTATACCAAATCCGGATTCCAATGGCTGTGCAACTACTTCTCCAAATGTATTATTAAATGTCTTCTTACTCCACTTTACTTGTGGAATAGTTAATGGTTTATACTTTAATTTGGTACTCATTTAATCTCCCGACCTAAAACTATAATATTTAAGCAGCAAAAGGCCCCATACTACTTGGAATATAACTCAACAATTAAGTGTTCTTCTATAGGTGCTTGTATATCGGAACGTACAGGATTTCTTAAAATTTTTCCTCTTCGCTCACTTTTATCAAGCTCTAACCAATCTGGAACTTTAATTCCTATATTAAGCCTTTTATCTATTACTTGCTTTAAAAAATTCTCCTTATTTGTAACTTTAGGATCAAGCGAAACTTGATCTTCTATTGAAACTAAATAGGCAGGAGAATAAACTTTTTTACCATTTACAAGTACATGACCATGAACTACAATTTGTCTTGCTTGTATTCTTGAAACAGAAAGCTTTAATCTATAAATAACATTATCTAAGCGTCTTTCAAGCAAACTAAGCAAGTTTTCACCGGCACCACCAGAAGCCTTAGATGCTTTTTGAAAAAAACGACTAAATTGTCTTTCAGAAACACCGTACATTTCTTTGACTTTCTGTTTTTCAAAAAGTTGTGTACCGTATTGAGATTTTTTCTTGGCAGGTCGCTTTGAAACTGCTTTCTGTCCTTGATTTTCCGTGTTTTCTCTTTTCATTTTAATCCTTAAACCCTACGTTTCTTAGGAGCACGACAACCATTATGTGGCAATGGGGTAACATCACGAAGTACTGTTACATTAAAGCCAGAAGCTTGTAGCGAACGAACTACTGAATCTCGACCGCTTCCTGGACCTTGCATATTTACTTCAACATTTTTAATACCCATGATCGACATATCTTTTGCTAAAGTATTACCTACTTGTGATGCTGCAAAAGGCGTTCCTTTTCTGGAACCTTTAAATCCCAATCTACCAGCGCTACATGCCAACAAAACATCTCCGCTTTCGGTAGTGATAGATACCATTGTATTGTTAAACGTTGACTTAACATGCGCAATAGCGGTTTCAACCTGGCGTTTAACTTTTTTAGTTTTCTTTTTATATGCCATTTATCTGTTATTCTTTCAATTATAAAAATACAATAATCAACTAACTTATTATTTTTTAGTCACCTTTTTCTTCAAGGCTATAGCTCCACCGGCCTTACGAGGACCTTTTCTAGTTCTTGCGTTGGTTTTAGTTCTTTGACCCCTAACAGGCAATCCCTTTTTATGTCTTAACCCACGATAGCTACCTATTTCCTGTAATCTTTTAATATTCAAGGTAATCTCTTTACGCAAGTCACCTTCAGTTAAATAATTATTGTTAACTTCTTGCTGAATAGCCGCAACTTCATCATTGGTTAAATTTTTAACTCTAGTATCAAAATTAATTTTTAATTTTAATAAAATGTCTCTTGAATTCTTAAGTCCAAGCCCAAATACATATGGGAGTGCATATTCTATTCTTTTATTTTCAGGTAAATTCACACCAGATATTCTAGCCATATATTCCTCTAAATCCTAAAATTTTATTCCTTTATCCTTGTCGTTGCTTGTGTCTAGCATTTTTTTTACATATTATAAAAACAATACCTTGCCGTTTGATTATACGACAACTATCACACATAGGTTTTACTGAAGTTCTTACCTTCATTATTGTTTATCCTTAAAATTTAACCTTTTATGCGCCTTACAATTCTACCGCGAGTTAGATCATACGGAGACAATTCAAGTGTTACCCTATCGCCAGGTAATAATCTAATATAGTTCATTCTCATTTTACCAGATACATGACCTAATATAACATGCCCCCCCTCAATCTCCACACGAAACATAGCATTAGGCAAAGTTTCTTTAACGAGACCTTCAACTTGTATTACTTCTTCTTTTTTCATCTTATTTCCTGCTATCATTTAATCGTGTTAAAATCCTTGGACCATTATCCGTAATAAGAATAGTATCTTCAACATGAGCAGCTAAACTTTTATCTCTTGTTTTAACGGTCCAACCATCATCAGCGATATAAACATTATAATCACCGAGGGTTATCATTGGTTCAATAGCAAAAGTCATACCTGATCTCAATATCGGCCCTTTACCAGGCTCTCCATAATTTAAAATCTCTGGGTCCTCATGCATATTTTTTCCTATGCCATGACCAGCAAAATCTCTAACTATCCCATAACCATTATTTTCAACTTCAAGCTGTATAGCAGAAGATATATCAGAAAGTCTGTTTCCAGGATAAGCTTTTTCAATACCAGCATTTAATGCTGATTTAGCAACTGAAACAAATTTCTCTTCCTGGCCAGAACACTTTTGATTTACAAAAAAACATCTTGCCATATCAGCACAATAACCTTTCCATGAAGCACATACATCCACTTTAACTAAATCTCCAGATTTCAAAATTTTATTCTTTTTAGGAATACCATGGACCACTTCATCATTAACCGATATACATGTAGAACATGGATATCCTCTATATCCTTTAGCCTTAGATATTAGACCATTTTCTTTTAATTTATTCTCAATCCATAAGTCTATATCTAAAGTTGATACATCAGGAACTATGATTTCAGCAACCTGATACATTATTTGCGATAATAATTTTCCTGCAACTTCCATTTTTTCAATAGAAGATTTATTTTTAATTGTTATCATAATCAAATATTCACAAGCTTTCTAAAATCAGAAAAAACTTGATCAAACGGCCTCTCTGTATTCAACTCTAAAATTTCATAATTTTTAGAAAAGAAATCAAACAATTCTTTTTCATGTTGGCAATAAACCAACAATCTCTGTTTTACAGCTAGCGCATCATCATCACTTCTTTTAATTAAAATATCACCACAAAAATCACATTTATCTGAATTTTGTGGAGTATGGGCAGAGTCAGATATAGAATAAACTGCTTGACAATTATTATTCCTACAAACAATCCTATTAGCCAATCTAGAAGCAACAACATCAGGAGAAATAATTAAATTAATTATCTTTAACTGATAAGAACGCAACTTAGTATCCAACAATTTTACAATAAACTTAGCCTGGGCTAAAGTTCTTGGATAACCATCTAGAATTATAGTTCTGCCCAAACCAGAATTATCAATTAGCCATTCTTCAACAATACTATCAATAAGATCGTCTGGTATAAGTTTACCAGATTTTATAGTAAAATCTATTTTTTTACCTATATCAGTTTTTTTGGATATATGTTCTCTACATAAAGCTCCAGTAGATAATTGAATCCAATCGAACCTATCCAAACAAAGCTTAGATATTGACCCCTTTCCTGCTCCCGGAGGTCCAAGAAATATGATTATATCATTTTTCTTGCTCAACGCGATCCTCCTTTAATTTTGCCCGTAGATAAAAATCCCTCATATCTATGTTCAATTAAATATGACTCAGCTTGGGAAGAAAATTCTAATGCTACACCTACAGCAATCAATAAAGAAGTTCCACCGATATAGAAAGGCAATCTAGTAACCGATGTTAGAATGTTAGGAAAAATAGCCAAAAATGCCAAATAGATTGCACCAACCAATCCTATTCTAGTTAAAATATAATCAAAAAATTGGGCCGTTTTCTTTCCAGGTCTAATACCAGGAATAAAACCACCACTTTTCTTCATATTTTCGGCTAATTCATCTGGATTAAAAATCAAGGCTGTATAGAAAAAAGTGAAAAATATAATTAATAAAAATTCAAAGGTATTAAAAAGAGCACCGCCCACAGCAAACCAAGCTGAAAAAGCTTGAATCGTAGGAAACCTTGCAGATAGCATATTGATTAAAAACATAGGTAACTGCAAAACTGAATTTGCAAAAATTACAGGCATGACTCCAGCTGTGTTAATTTTAAATGGAATATACGTATTTTGGCCACCGTATATCTTATTACCTACAATACGCCTTGCATATTGCACCGGTATTTTTCTTTCTCCTTTTTCCAGAAATACTATACATGCAATTATTGCAATAAATATTAAAAGTATCGCTATAGCCAACAAAACATTAATATTTCCAAGTTCTATATACTTAATAGTCCTAGCAACATAATCAGGAAATCTTGAAACTATACCAGCAAAAATGATCATTGAAGATCCATTACCAATACCATACATGGAAATCTGATCACCAAGCCACATAACAAACATTGCCCCAGATGTTAAAGAAATAATAAATAAAAATCTAAATCCCCAACCTGGATTAATAACTAAACCTTGACTCTCAAGAAATGTTGCATAAGAAATACTATAGAAAACACTTAGCGCCAAAGCCAAATAACGAGTATATTGATTAAATTGCTTTCTTCCATAATCACCTTCCTTAAGAAGCTGCTCAAAAAAAGGAATAGACATTCCCAAGAGCTGCATCATAATAGAAGCTGTTATATATGGAGCGATACCTAGAGCAAATAAGGTACATTTTGCTATTGCTGAACCAGACAATGTATCTAAATAGCTAAAAAACATACCCAAATTAGAAGCTTGACTCATATATTGACCCAATAAAGTTACGTTAACACCCGCTATAGGTATAAACGTTCCTAATCTGTCAATTATTAGTACACCCAATGTAAATAATATCTTTTTTCTTAATTCAGGAATAAGAAAAATGTTTTTAAAGCTTTTTAAAAAAATCACAGCTTCACATCTCCTTTGTAAACTGCACCTTACCACCAACACTATTTATTGCATCAATAGCAGAAGCACTAAATGCATCTGCTGTTATATTTAACTTTTTATTTAACTTAGATCCACCTAAAATTTTAAGAGGATGATTTTTTTTAATAACACCTTTTTCAATTAACTGTATTTTATCAACAATGTCATTTTCGTTAAAAAACTTTTCAAGAGTTTCTAGGCTAACAATACTATATTCAGTCTTAAATCTAGTATTATTAAAACCACGCTTTGGCAAGCGACGAGAAAGCGGCATTTGCCCACCCTCAAATCCACGAGCAACATAACCACCAGAACGTTGTTTTTGTCCTTTATAACCTTTTCCTGATGTACCACCTCTGCTGCCACCGCGACCAACTCTTTTGCGTTTCTTAACTAATGGAGTTAAATTATTCAGCTGAAACATGGGATCCTTTTATTAATTGTTCTACTGTTTTACCTCTTAACCTTGCCATGTGTGATGCAGAACGTAATTTTGATAATGCGTTCAGAGTAGCTTTGGCAACATTTTGCTGATTTCTTGAACCTAACGTTTTAGCCAAAACATCTTTAATCCCTAACGCTTCCATAATAGCTCTACTTGCACCACCAGCTATAACCCCTGTTCCTTTATAAGCAGAACGTATAGTAACTCTGCTAGAACCATGCTTGCCTTGAACTGGATATGCTATTGTTGAACCACGCAATGGGATTTCAACCATATTTTTTCTCGCTCTTGCTGTAGCCTTTGCTATAGCTATTGAAACCTCACGACTTTTACCTAAAGCAAAGCCCACATTCCCATTTTTATCACCGGAAACTACAAAAGCAGAAAATGCAAATCTTTTTCCGCCTTTGGTTACCTTAGTAACCCTTCTTACGCTAACAACAACGTCTATTAAACTGTTTTCCATAAATTTTTATCCTAATTAAATCTTCAAGCCACCTTCTCTTAAGCCTTCAGCAAAAGATTTTATTCTACCATGATAAATAAATGCTCCACGATCAAATTTTGCTTGAGATATACCTTTTTGGATAGCTCTTTTAGCCAATTCTATACCTACTGCTTTTGCCTGTTCTTTTTTATCGCCTTTTAAATTTTTTAATTCTAGAGAAGAACAGCTAACAAGCGTTGAACCTGCGTTATCATCAATTAATTGACCATAAAAATATTTTAAACTTTTAAAAGCAGAAACTCTATTTAAAGAAGAAGATTTTAGCCGCTTCTTATTTCTTAGTAAACGTCTTTGTGTACGTTTTTGATTTTTTCTAATTAAAGACATGTTGTCATCCTAATCAAAATAATATTCATTTATTAAACTGCAGCTTTTGTTTTACCAGCTTTGCGTCTTATAACTTCAGTTGATAATTTAATACCGGTTCCTTTGTAAGGCTCAGGTGGACGCAAAGATCTAACCGTAGCACAAACTTGGCCAAGCACTTCTTTGTCACTTGATTTAAAAGTCAAAAGCTGACCAGTTTTATCTATTTCCAAAGTAACAACTTCAGGTAACAACTGCTCTATTTTGTGGCTGAATCCTAACGAAAATTTAACCTTAGTTTTTCCCAATAATTCAGCTTTATAACCTAATCCAACTATTTGAACCTTCTTTTCAAATAATTCGTTAGATCCTTTAATTTTGTTAGCAAGTAAAGCTCTATGCAAACCCCAAAACTTATTGTTAGCATTATTTGATTCAGCTAAAGTTAATTTTATTGCTTGACCATCAAAATCTACTTTCATAAAACTAGGCAACTCATGAACACCAGAGGAAAATTTGCCCTTATAATGAACCTGCTGTCCTTTTACTTCAACTTTAGCATTATCTACAGCTATAGGCTTTCTTCCAATCTTTGACATATAATAATCCTTACCAAACAGTGCAAATAATTTCACCACCCACAAATAAATCTTTAGCCTGTTTATTTGTTACTAAACCTTTACTAGTTGTTATTATCGAAATTCCTAAGCCGCCAATAACAGGCTTAAACTTATTTACACTAGCATAAGATCTTCTTCCAGGCTTGCTTATTCTCTTAATTTCATGAATAACAGATTCGCCCTCAACGTATTTAAGAAAGATTTTGATCTGCTTTTTTACAGAATCTTGATCTTCAACAATAACATCTTTAATGAATCCCTCATCCTTTAATATCTTAGCAATTTCAAACTTAATTTTTGAATGCGGAGCAATAACAAAACGCTTAGAAGACATTATTCCATTTCTAATGATGGTCAAAAAGTCACCTATTGTATCTATAGACATTTCTTAATTTCCTTATTACCAACTAATTTTCTTAACACCAGGCAGCAAGCCTTGTAAAGCAAACTTCCTAAAACAAAGACGGCATAACATAAATTCACCAATATAACCCCTAGGTCTTCCACATAGCTTACATCTATTTCTATGTCTTACTGCAAACTTAGGTATTTTATTAGATTTTTCTATTAAGGCTTTTCTTGCCATAAATCATTTTCCTCTATATTATTTTGAACTTTTACGAAATGGCATCTTAAATTTTTTTAACAATTCATATGCATATTTATCTGATTTAGTAGAAGTATGAATAGTTATATTAAGTCCATATATTTTTTCAAACGTATTGAAATCTATTTCAGGAAATATGGACCATTCCTTAATACCAACACTATAGTTACCTTGACCATCTAAGCTAGTCTTTACTCCATTAAAATCTCTTACTGTAGGCAAAGCTAAATTTATAAATCTATCCAAAAACTCATACATTCTATCTTTACGTAAAGTAACTTTTACACCTATATCCATTCCCTCTCTAATTTTAAAATTAGCTATAGATTTTTTAGCTTTAGTTTTTACAGCTTTTTGACCTGTAATTTTAGTAATTCCATCAACAACTAATTGTATAGCCTTACTATCATCAACAGCATCTTTAACACCTACGTTA
Source organism: Candidatus Babelota bacterium (assembly GCA_013286795.1). Lineage (GTDB taxonomy): Bacteria > Babelota > Babeliae > Babelales > JABDEC01 > JABDFA01. Next base: position 44,254 of record JABDFA010000008.1, on the reverse strand, counting down.
AGCACAATTTTTTCAATCTTTGGAACTTCCATAATATTACTTAGATTCAGCTCTTTTAAAAGTTGTGGCCTAATCTCAGTTTCATAAATTTCATTTAATCGTGATTTTGACATTGTTGTCCTACTTAACAGTTTCGTTACAACGTTTGCATACCCTAACCTTGGCACTATCAACTTGCCCAGAACCAATTCTTGTAGGTTGCTTACAAGCTGCGCACATTAACATAACTTTAGAAATATCTATAAAACTTTCAGTTTTAATGATAGCAGAATTTTGCCCTTGTTTCCTTGCTTTCAAATGCTTAGTTACTTGCGCGATACCACCAATTTTTATTTTACCTTTTTTTTCAGAAAACTCAATAACAACTCCCTGTTTTCCCTTATCTTTACCGCTTAAAACTAAAACAGTATCATTTTTTTTAACTCTCATCTGTACCTCTTATAAAACCTCAGGAGCTAATGATATAATCTTTGTATGCCCTTTTGATCTCAGCTCTCTAGCAATAGGACCAAAAATACGAGATGCTACAGGTTCGCCATCTTTAATTATTACACAAGCATTTTCACCAAATCTAATGTAACTGCCATCTTCTCTGGAATATTCTTTAGTTGTTCTCACAACAACCGCTTCCACAACTTCTGCTTTTTTGACAATACCACCAGGAGTTGCTACTTTTACTGCACATTTTATAACATCACCCAAATAAGCATATCTTTTACGAGTACTACCAGAGATGTGAATACATTGCACAAGTTTTGCTCCTGAATTATCAGCAACCTCTAAGTAAGTTTGTTTTTGTATCATAAAGTTACCTTTATATATAAATTAACTAGTTAATACTAGTCTTAACAACACGATGCAGATACATATACTTTGTTTTAGAAACAGGCCTTCCTTCATAAAATTCAACCAAATCGCCTGTTTTTGCAACTTCACCCTCATCATGAACTTTATATTTTTTAACTTTTTTAATAGTTTTCTTAAAAACAGGGTGTACAAAAATTCTATCAATCTTGACAACCACTGTTTTATCCATTTTGTCGGAAACGACTTCACCAGTTAAAATATTTTTAATTGCCTTACTAGTTTCATTTATCATTTTAATCCTTTACGCCAACTTCACGACTTTGACGCAAATAAGTCAAAGCTCTAGCTAGATTTTTTCTAAGCTTTTTAAAACCAGAACTATCTTTTACATGTGATGTAGATGAAGCTAGTTTTAAACTAAATAACTCACGTCTATAATCAACAACTTTTTCTTCAAGCTGTTTTGTATCCAATTTTCTTAATTCTATTTTTTCTTTATTCATTGTTATTATCCATTTTTTTAATAACTTTTGTTTTCATTGGTAACTTATATGTAGCAAGCTTTAAAATTCTCTTTGCTTCCTCTTCAGGCAGCCCTTCAAGTTCACATACTATTCTTCCACGCTTTACCACAGATACCCAAAGTTCTGGATTACCCTTACCCTTACCCATACGAGTTTCGGCAGGCTTTTTAGTAACTGGTTTATCTGGAAAAACTCTTACAAAAAGTTTTCCAACTTTTTTTAATTGTCTAGATATCGTCACACGCACAGCTTCAATTTGCTGAGCAGTAACCCATGCAGGCTCAACAGCTTGCAAACCAAATTCTCCAAAATACAAATCTCGAGCTCCTTTTGAAAGCCCTTTCATAGTACCTCTTTGAACTTTTCTGTATTTAACTTTTTTTGGCATCAACATGTTAGTTAACTTTCATTATGAAGAACGCTTTTTAGCAAGCTGATACTCGCCTTTACAAATCCAAACTTTCACACCAACAATACCCATCTTAGTTTTTGCTTCAGCAAGTGCATAATCTATATCGGATCTTAAAGTATGTAACGGTATAGAACCAATACGGGTCCACTCATCTCTTGCGATTTCTGCTCCACCAAGTCGTCCAGCGCAACGGATTTTAACACCTCTTGCACCACTTTTTATAGCCGAAGCTGCCGCCTTTTTCATGGCCTTTTTAAAATTAGCTCTTCTTACTAATTGATCAGCTATACTCTCCGCTACTAACTTTGCATCAAGCTCTGGCTTCTTTATTTCTTGTACAGAAATTTCAATATTATTTAGATTCAATAAAGATGATAACTCTTTACGCAATCCTTCAATTTCCTGTCCTTTTTTACCTATTACCATACCTGGCCGACCAGAATTAATAATTATACGGACAGATTCACCAGTTTTTTCAATCTTCACGCTAGAAACTTCTGCTTTTTCCAAAGTTTTCTCTAATAATTTTCTTATCTGGAAATCTTGCAATAGACTTTTACCATAAGAATCTCTAGCAAACCAACTAGAACTCCAATCTATATAAACACCCAACCTAAAACCTGTAGGATTGACCTTTTGACCCACACTGATCCTCTCTATATTATTTCTTACTTTCTAAAACAACGCTTATATGACTAGATCTTTTTTTATAAGGATTAGCTCTGCCCATAGCTCCTGGCTTAAAATATTTATACATAGGACCTTGATCAACTAATATTTCCTTAATAAAAAGATCACTTAACTCTAAATCAGATTGCTGAAATTTAGCATTAGCAGCAGCAGATTCAATAATTTTTTGTACAGGTAAAGCTCGCTGAGTTTTATATGTTGTAAGCCAATTAATAGCATAATCAACATTTTTACCTCTAAGCACATCTACTATTGGTCTCAATTTATACGGTGAATAACGCAAGTACTTAACCTTAGCTGTAAAATTCATACTCAAACCCCGAAATCCTTAAAATAACTAATTAAACAATAACTATTCAGCCGCACCAGCTTTTCTCTGACCACTATGAAGCCTAAACGTCCTAGTAGGAGCGAACTCACCTAAGTAATGGCCCACCATATTTTCAGTAACATAAACTGAAACAAATTTTCTGCCATCATGAACGCCTATCGTAAGACCTACAAAATCAGGTATTACCATACTTCTTCTGGACCAAGTTTTTATCGCCTCTTTTTTTGTTGAAGATTTTGCCTTTTCAACTTTTTTCATCAGCGATTCGTCAACCCAAGGACCCTTCTTTGATGATCTACTCATAATTTATCATACCTTATATTATAACCTATTTAAATTAACTTTTCTACTAATTATTGCCTATGTTTAGGGCTTTCTTCTACTTATAATTAGAGAATTTTTTCTTTTTCTAGTTCTAGTACCTTTACAACCTTTACCCCAAGGGGTCATAGGATGGGATCCAGATTTCGAACGACCCTCACCACCACCATGTGGATGATCCACTGGATTCATAGCCATGCCACGAACCGTAGGTCTAATACCTTTGTACCTAGTCCTTCCAGCCTTACCCCAAACAATATTTTTGTATTCAGCATTTCCTAACACACCAACAGTTGCCCAACAATCTAGAGGTAATAATCTAATTTCTCCAGAAGGCAATTTCAAAGTAGCATGCGTTTCGGTTTTACCCATAATCTGAATTGAAGATCCTGCTCCACGGGCTATTTTGCCACCTTGACCAGGAAAAACTTCCACATTATGTATAAAGAAACCCGCAGGTATATTCTTTAATGGCATGCAATTACCAACTTTAGGCTCTATACCCTCGCCTGCAAAAATATGTGATCCAACTGATAATTTTTCAGGCATTAATATATATCTTTTATTACCGTTTGCATAAAGCACCAATCCTAATCTTACATTACGATTAGGATCATATTCAACAGCAATAATTCTTCCTGGAACATCTCGTTCACTTCTCCTGAAATCAACTATCCTGTACCTCTTTTGTGCACCGCCACCTCGATGCCTTGTTGTTATTCTACCATAAGCGTTTCTTCCACCACGTCTCTTCAAGCCAATAACTAATTTCTTTTCGGGCGTAGTTTTAGTAATATCTTCAGAAGTTAAATAGGATTGAAATCTTGTTGAAGCGCTTCTAGGTTTTCTAAGTACTATAGCCATTCTTGCCTCTTGTTAATTATTCTTCTGACTTAATTTTAGTTTCCTGTGTCTCTGTTTTGCCAGTACCAAATAGATCAATTGTATAACCTTCTTTTAAGGTAACAATAGCTCTTTTTTCAGTTCTACCTTGCACTTGCATTCTGCCAACTCTACGCAATTTACCTTTACGAACTAAAATATTAATCTTTTCAACTTTCACATTAAAAAGTTTTTCCATAGCTTCTTTAATTAAAGGTTTATTTGCTTTGGGATGAACTTTCAAAACCAATCTATTCAAATCAATGTTAATATCTTGTGCTTTTTCTGAAACAATAGGCTTTTGAATTATATCGTAAATAGTTAAATCCATTGTGACACCGTATCCTTAAACATATCTAAATCTTTTTTCAAAAACATCAAAGTATTACCTGAGGCTAAATCGAAAGCATTTAACTGATCAAAAAACACAAGTCTAACATTTGATATGTTTGAAAATGCTGCATACGAAACTACATCAGTTGGATTGAGTAATAAAACTATTTTTTGTGAGTCTAATTTTAAATTCTCAAGAACTTTTCTTGTAGCAGACGTCTTTGGTTTTTCAAAATCCCAATCTAAATAACATATTTTTTTATTTTCTAAAAGATCTAAAAACATATTATTTAAAACACGCCTTTTAACTTCTTTATTAACCTTAAGTTTACGAACTCTAGCTTGGGGTCCAAAAATTACACCCCCTCCTCTCCATAAAGGAGATCTTGCAGAACCAGCACGAGCCCTACCTGTACCTTTTTGTTTCCAAGGTTTTTTATTAGAATAGGAAACATCAGAACGACCTTTGCAAGCTACTGTTCCTTGTCGCCAATTTTGGAGTAATGCGCGTATCCAAGTAGAAAATCCTACAGAACTAATTACACTACGCTCAATACCTTTAAAATCTTGAAGCATTAGGGTATTTAACTTAAAATTTAATTCTTTACTGTTTAAATTATTATCTTTCATAAATTACCCACGCTTGCTAATAAAAACTAAAGATCCAGCTTTTCCAGGTATCGAACCTTTCAATAATAAAACATTATTTTCTTGAATTATTTGTATTAACTCAAGATTTTTAATAGTTTTAGATTCCATACCCATATTACCTGGCAATCTTTTACCTTTGATAACTCGACCTCTAGATCTCATAAAACTTAAAGAACCTATTCTTCTTCCAGTCTTGTCACCATGACTTCCAGAACCTCCTCTAAATCCATGTCTTTTTACAGCGCCCTGAAAGCCACGTCCTTTAGACAATCCCATAGCATCAACAGTTTGTCCCACTTGTAAAACATTAGATGGATCAACCATTGAACCAACTTCCAAATTTTCTATGCTAGAAGTCTTGACTTCTTTTATTGCAGAAAAATATTTTGAAAGCTCTGTTAACCAACTTTTTTCAAAAGTTTTTGAAGAATATTTTGGCTTAACACAACCAATTTGAATGGCATTGTAGCCATCCAATTCTTTACTTTTAATTTGAGTGATAAACCAATTAGATGTATCTATCACCGTAACAGGAACAACTTTTTCATTGACAAAGACCTGCGTCATTCCAATTTTCTTACCCCAAACACCAGTTTTCATTGCTTATTTCCTTATGCTATTTAATTTCAACATCCACACCGGATGAGATGCTTAATTTCATTAAAGCATCCATTGTTTGGTCAGATGGCGCAACTATATCCAGTATTCTCCTATGAGTAGTCAATGCAAATTGTTCTCTAGATTTTTTATCTACGTGAGGAGAACGCAAAACAGTAAAACAGGCCATTTTGTTTGGCAATGGAACGGGCCCAATTAATTGTGAACCTGTTCTTTTTACCGTAAAAACAATTTGTTTCACTGCCTTATCAAGTAATTGATGATCATAAGATTTTAATGTTAAACGAATTTTCTGCTTTTTCATCAATTATACCTATTCTATAATTTCTGTAACAACACCAGACCCAACAGTCTTACCACCTTCTCTTATAGCAAATCTTAGATCTTTTTCCATTGCTATAGGAGAAATAAGATCAACTACCAATTCAACGTTATCGCCAGGCATAACCATTTCTCTACCAGCTGGTAATGTTGTAATACCTGTAACGTCAGTTGTTCTAAAATAAAATTGCGGTCTATAACCAGTAAAGAATGGGCTATGTCTTCCGCCTTCATCTTTGCTTAAAATATAAACTTGGCATTTAAATTTCTTATGAGGAGTAATTGAACCTGGAGCTGCAGCTACCATTCCACGTTCAATTTCTTCTTTTTTCACGCCACGCATTAGCAAGCCTACGTTATCACCGGCTTGACCATCATTAAGAGTTTTACGGAACATTTCAACTCCGGTTACCGTACTCTTAAGCTTCGCACCAAATCCAATTATTTCTATTTCATCGCCGATCTTAACTTTACCTCTTTCTATACGTCCTGTTGCAACAGTACCACGTCCAGAAATTGTAAATACACCTTCTATAGGCATCAAAAATGGTTTATCTATATCTCTTTTTGGAGCAGGAATATAAGTATCCAATGCTTCCATCAATTTATCAATTGATTTAACTCCAATTTCACTTTGATCACCTTCTAGAGCTTTCAAAGCTGATCCTTTAATAAATGGTATATCATCTCCAGGGAAATCATATTTATTTAATAATTCTCTGATTTCAGCTTCAACCATGTCGATCATTTCTGGATCATCAACCATGTCCACTTTATTTAAGTATACTACTAAAGCGGGAACACCTACGTTCTTTGCCAAAACAATATGCTCTCTAGTTTGAGGCATAGCACCATCAGCTGCTGATACTACCAAAATTGCTCCGTCCATTTGCGCAGCACCTGTAATCATATTTTTTACATAGTCAGCATGACCAGGACAGTCAATATGAGCATAGTGACGATTAGGTGTTTCATATTCGATATGCGAAGTTGCTATAGTAATACCACGTTCTTTTTCTTCAGGCGCATTATCAATTTGATCATATGCTCTAAACTCAGCCATGCCCTTAGATGCTTGTGTTTTTGTTATGGCAGCTGTCAATGTTGTCTTACCATGATCAACGTGACCAATTGTTCCTACGTTAAGATGCGGTTTTTTTCGTTCAAAAACGCGTGACATATTAAATTCTCCTACGAATCATAAATCAAAAAACTAAACTTTTATTTCTTACCTATTATATTTGCCTGAACATGCTCAGGAACTTCTCTATAACTATCAAAATCCATTGATGAGGTTGCTCGGCCTTTACTCATAGAGCGCAAATCAGTAACATATCCAACCATGGTTTCCAACGGAACTTCAGCTGTAATAACCTGAGTACCATACTTAGACTCCATGCCCAAAATTCTGCCTCTACGAGAATTCAAGTCTCCGATAACATCACCCATATACTCTTCTGGTGTTTCAACTTCAACCTTCATAATAGGCTCAAGAAGAACAGGACTAGCTTTTTGCATTCCACTTTTAAATGCCATTGCCGCTGCAATTTTAAATGCAATTTCAGAAGAGTCAACATCATGATATGAACCATCATATAAAGATGCTTTGAAATCAACAACAGGATAACCAGCTATAACACCTGTGTTTTTTGTTTCTTCCAAACCTTTTTCAACTGCTGGTATATATTCCCTCGGAACAGTACCACCAACTACCTTATTTTCAAACTCAAAACCTTTTCCTCTTTCTAGAGGTTCAAACTTAATCCAAACATGTCCGTATTGACCACGACCACCAGATTGTTTAATGAATTTACCTTCAGATTCAACAGTAGCTCTAATTGTTTCCTTGTAAGCAACTTGCAATTTACCAGGAACCAATTCTACTTTATGCTCTCTACGCAAACGATCTATAATGATTTCTAGATGCAATTCACCCATACCAGAAATAACTGTTTGGCTAGTTTCTTGATTATAGCTAAATTTAAATGAGGGATCTTCTTGCATCATTTTTCTAAGAGCTATGGTCATTTTTTCATAATCACCCTTAGTCTTAGGCTCTACAGATATTTGAATAACCGGGGCTGGTATATCGATTGATTCAAGAAAAATCAAACTTCCTTCTTGACAAAGAGAATCTCCCGTCAAAACATCTTTTAAACCAACAATTGCAGCTATATCACCAGCTCCAACCGAATTAATTTCTTCTCTTTTATTAGCATGCATTCTAATCAAACGACTCACACGCTCTTTGTTTTTTGTTCTAGGATTAATTATATATGAACCAGATTTAAGCTCACCTGAATAAACGCGAATAAAGGTTAATGCCCCAACAAAAGGATCTGTCATTATCTTAAAAGCTAATGCGCTAAAAGGTTGAGAATCATCAGAAGATCTAATCTCTGTTTGATTAGTATCCGGATTTATACCTTCAACCGGAGGCACATCTAAAGGAGATGGTAAATAGTCTATAACAGCATCCAATAATGGCTGAACGCCCTTATTTTTAAATGCTGTTCCACAAAATGCTGGGACCACTTCTCTTTTTATAACACCCTTACGCAAAGCAGCTTTAACTTCTTCAATAGAAATTTCTTCACCAGCCAAATATTTTTCAGCTAAAGCATCATCAAAGTCACATGCTCTTTCCACTATGGCTGTTCTCAATTTTTCAATTTGATCATTATATTCTTCAGGAGCATCTTGCCATTTTACTTGGCCACCTTTTTCTATATCTTCCCAAGTTGCCATCTTTCTTGTCAAAAGATCTATAACTCCATAGAAATTTTCAGATTCACCTAAAGGTATTTGCATTACCAAGGCGTTTCCTTTTAGTCGGGTATTAATATCATTAACTACTCTAAAATAGTCAGCTCCAATTCTATCCAATTTGTTAACAAAAGCTATTCTGGGAACTTTATAGCGATTAGCTTGACGCCAAACAGTTTCTGACTGCGGCTGAACACCAGCTACGCCGCAAAAAACAGATATCACTCCATCTAAAACACGCAAAGATCTACCTACTTCTATAGTAAAATCAACGTGACCAGGAGTATCTATAATATTAACTTTATAATTCTTCCAAGCGCAACTAATAGCTGCTGCAGTAATAGTAATACCGCGTTCTTTTTCTTGCTCCATCCAATCTGTAGTGGTTTCACCCTCATGAACTTCACCAATTTTGTGAGATGCTCCAGTAAAAAACAATATTCGCTCTGTAACAGTTGTTTTACCTGCATCAATATGAGCGGCAATACCTATATTTCTCGATTTTTCTAACTGACTATGACTACTCATAATTAAACCTAACTCTTAATAATTACCATGCATAATGAGAGAAGGCACGATTGGATTCTGCCATCTTATGTACATCTAACTTTTTCTTGATCGCATTACCACGACCTTCACTAGCTTCTAATATTTCATACCCCAATCTTAGACCCATAGTTTTGTCACGTCTTTCAGCAGCTGCATTAACCAGCCATCTTAAAGCCAAAGACCTAGCCCTAACAGGGCGAACTTCCATAGGAATCTGATAAACACTCCCCCCAACTCTTTTAGGTCTAACTTCTACAGCAGGAATCACTTGGTCAAAAGCCCTTTGAAATAATTTCAAAGTTTTATCCTTGTCGCCACCAACTTTTTTGGACAATACATCCATTGCATCATAAACGATAGCTCTAGCAACATTTTTTTTGCCACGCTCCATAACAACATTAATAAGCTTCTGAACTAATTCAGAACCATAATTAACATCAACCCCAATTTCTCTTACAAATTCGACTTTTTTACGTCTTGCCATTTCTTACCTTTAGCTTATTTAGGTCTCTTTGTACCATATAAAGAACGCGCTTGTCTTCTCTTTTCAACACCAGCTGTATCTAAAGCTCCTCTAATGATATGATATTTTACACCTGGCAAGTCTTTTACTTTCCCACCCCTAATTAATACAACAGAGTGTTCCTGTAAATTATGACCTTCTCCTGGAATATAGGCTGTGACCTCATTACCATTAGCCAACTTAACACGAGCCACTTTACGTAAAGCTGAGTTAGGTTTTTTTGGTGTAGTGGTAAATACCCTAACACATACCCCTCTTGCTTGTGGAGCTCCTTTTAGAGCTGGACTCTTAGATTTTTCACTGCTTTTTATTCTACCAAAACGGACTAGTTGATTTGTCGTAGGCATACTTTTAAAATCCTAAAATTTTTAATACTTACAAATTAGCCAAAAGACTTGTATCTTTAATTTTATATTTTTTGATGATTTTTTCAAGTGGAATTAATGAAAAAACGAAAATTAGCAAAAATATCATAAAACTTGAGTCTTGTAGACTTAAAAGATAATTAATGTTAATTTTAATCAAAGTTTAATATTATGTAAAGGGAGCAATAAACATGATTTTGGATATATTAAAAACAGTTTTTTTTCTATTTATAGGTATTTGTGGAATCGGATTTCTAATAGGGTTTCATGAACTAGGTCATTTTATATTTTGTAAAATTTTTAAAATAAGAACCCCTTCTTTTTCAATAGGGATGGGACCACAGATTCTTAAGAAAAAAATTGGAGAAACTGAATTTAGCTTATCTTTAATACCAGCAGGCGGATATGTAGAAATAGCCGGTATGGCAGAGGTAGCTCAAGGCGAGCAAAAAGAAGCAAAAAGGTCTGATGAATATTCCTTCAACTCAAAACCTTACTATCAAAAACTACTAGTCATGCTAGGAGGAATACTATTCAATACAGTATTCGCTTACTTCGTCATGATCGCTCTATTTATGACAGGTATGCCCAAACTCCCACTCCTCTACCCTTACGATCCAATCGTAAAATCTGTAGAAAAAGATTCAGCAGGCGAAAAGTTCGGTCTACAACCAAACGACAAAATAACAGCTATAAATAATCAAGAAATAAAAACTATCGAAGAATTAAACCAAGCTCTTAAAAATCTAGCTAACCAACAAGCAACAATCACAGTAGAAAGAGCCGGCTCTAAAATCCCATTAACTAACACAATTGGCTCTAGAAGCGAAGATGGCAAAGAAATAGGGTTCTTAAATATAAGCTTTCAATATCCTAATAGTTTCCCTGAAGCTGAACCAGAATCGTTTTTAGATAGCATAAAAGATGGCATCAAAGCTACCAACATAATAATTGTAAAAATATTTCAAGCACTAAAATCTTTAATTAAAAAGCCGACTACCAAAGGCGTAGGTGGCCCAATTCTAATAATAGCCCAGACTATAGAGAGTGCTAAAAAAGGCGCTAAATCATTCTTCATTTTACTTGCCTTTATTAGCATCAATTTAGCCCTACTAAACCTAATACCATTACCTATAATGGATGGTGGGCAAATCTTATTCACTACAATTGAAGCTATAATTCGTAGGCCAATTCCAGATCAAATACGTTTAGTTATTCACTATATTTGCTGGATTTCAGTTGTTTTATTATTACTATATTTAAGCTTTGAAGATTTAAAGAAAATATTTATAAAATAAATTTATTGATGGGCTAGAATTTTAATTTTAGCCCTGTTTAATTGGAGCTTTTCTAGACCCACTAATATATTCTATGATTTCTTGATTCAGAACATCTGGCAAATATTGCCCCCGTTTAAGTTCTTCTCCAACCTTTCTGGCAAGCACATAATCATCAAACGTAATATTCTGTAACTCACCTTGTTTTTCTTTTTCTAAATAGTCAGGATAGTACTGTAATAAGTTCAAAATCTGTTGCCGGCCTTTAAATTTATGCTGTTCGAACCCCTCTCCTCTTCTATTTTTTATGCCAAAAAACATAGTCTTTGCGTGATTTAATGTTTTTTTATCAATATTTGCACCATAATCCAGCAATATCCTAACCGTTTCAGGATTTCTATGGTACACAGCGTTCCATAATGCAGTTTCTCCCATTCTATTTACAGAATTAACATTTGCACCTGACCCCAACAAATAATATACCAAATTATCCCTGTTGGAAACTTGTGATGCTAAAATAAGCAAACTATTACCATGTTCATCTCTAGCTTCTAAATTGTCTTTATTTCTTAAAAATTCTTCAAGTTCTCGCATATTTGCCACGTCTTCAATGGTGATAATAGTACCTGGGCGAAAAGACTTCCAAGATCTAATTAGATTATAGATATTCTTAGGCAGCCTACTTTCCTTTACTTGCTTCTTTTCTTGTTCACAAGCTAGCAAAGAAAGTTCTGAGTAACAAAGTACAATAGTGATCAATAACAAAATAATTCTTTTCATGATACTTCTCTTTAAATTTCTAACTAATCCACTATATCTCGAGCTTTTTTAGGACCTACAAGATATTCCATTACTTCTTCATCCAAAACAGGAATCAAATATTGCCCCTGCTTAAGTTCTTCTCCTACCTTTCTGGCAAGTAGATAATCATCAAATGAAATTTCTTGTAATTCACCTTGTTTTCTTTTTTTTAAGTATTCAGGATAATACTGTAATAAATTCAAAATCTTCTGCCAGCCTTTAAACTTATGTTCTTCGAATTCCCGCCCACTTCTATTTTTTTGGCCGACAAACATAGTCTCAGCATGATTTAATGAATCTTGACCAATATTTGCACCGTAATCTAGCAATACTCTAACTGTTTCAGGATTTCTATGATATACAGCGTTCCATAATGCAGTTCTCCCCATTTTATTTACAGCATTAACATTTGCACCTGAATTCAACAGATACTTTACCAAATCTTCTTTATTAGAAACCTGTGATGCTATAATAAGCAAACTATTTCCATCTTTATCTCTAACCTCTAAATTACCCTTATTCATTAAAAATTTATTAAGTTCACGAGTATTCGCGACATTTTCAACTGTCATAGCTGGAGGATTTCCAGATTTCCAAACACAAACATCTCCCCAACCTCTAACTAAAGCATAAATATTCTTAGGTAGATTGCTCTCCATTATTTGCTTCTTTTCCTGATCTCCAGCTAGCAAAGAAAGTTCTGAGTAACAGAATACAATATTGATCAATAACAAATTAATCTTTTTCATGACACCTCCAAAATTAAATATTCAACTTTATACTAATCCGCTACAAATCTTTAGAAAACCCATTCGACTTCGCACTTCGTGCTTCGCTCAGGGTGACCGGGTGGGGGAAAATAATTTCTAAATTCATTGTTAGCGACTTGATATTATTATACCAAGTAAAATGCAAAATAATCAACAATTTGTAAATTTATGGGATTGGGAACAAAAAAACGCGGTTTTACTCGCGTTTTTTATAATTTAAAAATTATGGTTCGAGCCGCCTTCGTTAAAACTTCGGCGCCCAAGCAAGCAAAACAAGGCCTGCCATGCTGAGCGAAGTCGAAGCATCACCATGACCGGGGTGCTCTAAGCTTTACTAGCTTGCTTAGTTGTTTCAACCTGAGCAATATGAGGGTGTTCAGAACCTTTATATATCTTAAGCCTTCTTAAAATTTGCTCACTTAATTTATTCTTAGGTAACATTCTTTTGACAGCTAAGTGTATAAGTTCTTCTGGATTAACATCTTTTGCTTTTCTAACCTTATATCCGCCTATCCAGCCAGTATAATGAGCATATTCTACATGCTCTATTTTATCACTGGTCATTTTAATCTTATCAGCATTAATAATAACAATGTAATCTCCAGATTTAGTGTGAGGAGTGTAAATTGCCTTATCTTTACCGCGTAGCATAGTAGCCAACTTTGTCGCTAATCTTCCTAGAATTTGGCCTTCAGCATCAATCACTTGCCATTGAGGCTTGGCATCTTCTTTTCTTAAGAAAAAAGTTCTGTTCATATCCATATAAATGTTACCTTTGCAAAAATCTTAACTTTTTATTCGAACGGGTTATAATTGATTTTAAATTAAAATTGAATTATCGTCAAACACAAAATAAGGCTTTTTATGGAATATAATACATGGTTAACTTTAATACCTACAGCTTTGGTCCTAATTTTAGCATTAACTACACGTAAAATTATCACCTCTCTTTTGATAGGTATATTATCAGCAGCAATTATTGCTTCTAATTTTTCAGTAATTCCAGCATTAAAGCAGATTCTATTCCGTAGTTCCCAAGTTTTTTTAGATAGTGACACTATATATTTCTCAGTAATGCTATTTGTAGTAGGAACAATAATATCACTAGTAATAAGAACAGGAGGAGCACAAGCTATAGGTAACATAATAATAAAAAAATCTGCTAGCAAAAAATCTGCAGAAACAGCCTCTTTAATGCTTTCTTCAAGCTTGTTTATAGATGACTATCTAAATTCATTAACTACTGGTTACGTTATGCGAAACTTAACCGATACTTTCAAAATACCAAGAGTTAAATTAGCATTCTTAATTGGCACGACATCTTCTATAGTAGTATTAGCACCAATATCAAGCTGGATTGGTTTTTTGATAGGTCAACTTAGCTCAGCAGGAATATCTTTAAATTTAGCCAACAAACCTTTAATTTACGCTGATCCATTTTTTGTTTATCTAAAAACTATCCCCTTTATCTTATATCCAATAATAATGATAATTTCTACATGGTTCATAGTTAGAAAAAAAATATCTTTTGGACCAATGTATCACCATGAAAAAATTGCCCATGAAAATGGTAATCTTTTCGGAGGAAAAGAAGACATTTCACATAATCTACAAACAGCTACTCAATCAGGCTCTATATCTGATTTTATATTACCAATAGGTAGTTTAATAATTTTAATTATATTAGGAATGCCATACTCCGGTGGATATCATGTATTTGGCGGTGAACATTCATTTGTAGAATCCTTCCAGCACGCTAAATCATTCATAGTTTTATGTTTTGCAAGTTTATTTTCACTTATACTAAGCTTAATATTTGCAATTGTAAGAAGAAAAATAGAATTAAACGAAATTCCAAAATTAATTTTATCCGGAATTCAAATGATGTTCATGTCAACAATTATGATATTATGCGCATGGGTATTTGGAGATTTCTTAAAATATGATCTGAATACAGGCACTTATCTTGCCAATCTTATTTTAGGAACAATAAGTATAAATCTAATGCCCTTAATGATTTTTTTAAGCTCATTTATTATCGCCCTTTCAATAGGATCCTCTTGGGGAACAATAGCTATTATAACTCCTATAGCTCTTCCCATGCTAATCACTCTTACCAACACACAAATTACCCCCATTACCCCAGAAAATCTAATTATGTTATTACCATGCTTAGGAGCAATATTTGCAGGTGCATTAGCAGGAAATAATCTTTCACCAATATCTGATGTTACATTCATGGCATCAACAAGCTCGGGCGCTTACACTGTAGATCTTATCCAAGCTCGATTTTATTATGTTCTTCCAGCCATCATAGCAACTGCAGCAGGTTTTTTAACTCTTGGTTTTTTAATAAATAAAAGTTTTTATTTGGCCCTATTTAGCTCACTAGTTTTAGGCATCCTAATCTCCTGGTCCTTATTACTTTTACTTCAATATCTGTTTCATAAAAAGAGAAAAAAGTAAAATTATTTTTGCAAAACTAACTTTTCAATCTCGTCAGCATCTTTAGGCAAATGCTCGCTAAGACAAACAACTCCATCTTCAACTATCCAATAGTTGTCCTCTATGCGAACGCCAAGTTGTTCTTGAGCAATATAAAGACCGGGTTCGATAGTAATAACATCCCCAACTTGAAGGGGTTCAGAATAATCGCCAACATCATGAACATCTAAACCAAGAAAATGGCCCAGACCATGTAAAAAATATTGGTCATAACCCCGTTCTTTAAAAAACTCTCTGGCTAAATGATTTAGAGATTCTTCAGGTCTATCTTTGTTAGATAGCCACATACCGGGCTTTGCGAGCATTTCAATATATTGCTGACATTCAAGAACTAAATCATAGATCTCTCTTTGCCGTTTAGTAAATCTACCAGAAACAGGATATGTTCTTGTTATATCTCCACAATAATGTTCAAACTCAGCACCAATATCAACAACAACTAAATCACCATTCTTCATTTGTCTAGAATTTGAATTATAATGCAACACTGTAGAATTTGGGCCGCTGCCTACTATACTAGGAAACGCAATTCCTGAATTTGAAGCAATAAACGTATATTCTATGCCAGCTTGTACCTCGTACTCGAATTTGTCTTTGCCAATTAAAGAAATTGCTGCATCTTGTCCATCAATTGTGACTCCCACAGCTTTGTATAATTTTTCTATCTCTTCTTTACTTTTTTTTCTTCTTAATTGAGCAATTAATTGGGAAATATCTATCACTGAGTTTAAAAAACCTGAAATAAAGTGATTAATTCGATCTAGAATAAATCTTTGTTCAAAATATTCATGTTGATTTTTTGGATTCAAAGCAAAAATCTTACCACCAGATTTTATTGTTTGCTCTATAGTAGAAATTAAATTTTTATACTCTTGCTCAGTAAAAAACGGATGTAATTCATAGCCCCTAATGGGACTGCCCAATTCTTGTAAATTATCAAAACCTAATTTTTTAGCTTTATCTAAATCAATTGTTGATTCTACCCAATTAGCTCGTGTAGAACTATTTGGAATATATAAATCAGATTGTCCATCTAACTTAACTAAAGCTACAGTTGCCGGTTCGTTTATTCCTGAAAAATAAAAAAATGAACTTTCTTGTCTGAATCTTTGTCCTGATTTTTCAAAACCACCAAAAATTAATATTATACCGTTTTTTACTTCAGGGTACTTTGAAATAATTAAATTAACTAAATTTTGACGTCTATTTTTAAACATATTTTTTTTGATTTTAAAATAATATAAATATAAATTATATTAACTTAAAAAAGGAGAATTGTGAAAAACCATATTATTATTTTGTTATCATTTACATTCTTTACAGTTACTAATCCAGCAAATAAAACTAATTCTCTGAACAAAAAATTAATTGAAAAAATATTAAACACTAAACTAGATGAATATCCAGAAGAAGGGGTAGTAAGAGCAAATTTTCCAAGAACAGACATTAAACTAAAAATAGAAGGATATGATTTAGATCCATTTATGGGTCTAGCAACTTGGGTAGCATTTCAAAAAGGCAAAAAGCCTGGAATTGAAGTTATGATAATGGGAGACACAGTTCTTTTAGAACATGAAATAAATACAGCCATGAGCACAGCTCTAGAAAGCAATATACAAGTAACAGCTTTACATAATCATTTTTATTATGATGAACCAAAAATATATTTTATGCATTTTAGTGCAGAAGGTAAAACAGAGGAATTAGCCAGAAATATAAAAAAAGTTTTCGATTCAGCAAAAAATGTTAAAAAAATTAAAAAAGATGTACCAACGATAAACAAAATAAATGGATCAGAAATTGAAAAAATAATTGGCGTAAAAGGACAAGCAAAGAACGGTATGTTTAAAATTGTTATAGGTCGCACTACACGAGCTGAATGTGGATGTTTGGTAGGAAAAAGCATGGGCATAAATACATGGGCAGCTTTTGGAGGTACAAATGATAATGCAGTAGTTTGCGGAGATTTTGCAGTATTAGAAAGCGAATTACAAGATGTTTTAAAAACTCTTAGAAAAGCAAATATTGAAATTGTATCTATTCATAATCATATGATCCAAGAAAATCCTAGACTAATATTTTTACATTTTTGGGCACAGGGAAAAGCATCTGATTTGGCTAGAGGTTTAAAAAATGCGCTGGACCAAACAAGTATTATAATCAAATAATACTCGATCAATCTTAATTCTAATTTATTTTGCCCCGCGCTCGTCCGCAATATACCAATGATGTTTTGTTGTGTAAAATCACATAATTGCTATAGAATCATTTTCCAATCCCGTTCGTCCTGAGCGAAGTCTGAGCGACGTAAGGAGTCGAAGACTGAGTCGAATGGATTTTATATAAAAATCTAAACATTGCAATTATAACATTATTAGCTAAATTTATTTCCACCCATTCGACTCCCTCTTCGATTCGCGTAAACGCTCACTCAGAGGTCGCTCAGGGCGAACGGAGAAAGACAAATTAATTTGATTTCTATATGAGCGAGCGCGGGGGATTTATTTTTTAGATACAGGTATCTATATTTATTTTAAGAATTAGCTAAAACGGCCTTCTTTCAGATAAAGCTTTATACAAAGTAACCCTATCAACAAATTCAAGCGAAGAGCCAACTTGAACACCTCTTGCTAAACATGTTATAGTAACAGGCAATCCATTTAGTTTATGTGAAATATAACTAGAAGTAGCTTCGCCTTCAGGATTTTGGTTCATAGCAAGAATAATTTCTTTAATATTAGTGTCACTCTTAACCCTATTAATTAAACCATCAAAAGTTAAATCTTCAGGCCCAACACCTTCAAGAGGACTAATTGAACCACCAAGAACATGATAAACTCCTGGATAGCCACCCGTTTTTTCTATAGCTAATAATTCTTGCCATGTTTCCACAACACATATTATTGTATGATCCCTTTTGACAGAATCACAGAAAACGCATTCAGCATTTTTTTCTTTCCACATAAAACATTTATTACATTTTAATATATTGCGTTTTGCTGTAAGAATAGCTGCACAAAATTGATCTATCTTGGCATCATCCATTAACAAAAAATGATTAACGACTCTATATAAATTTTTAGATGCTAAATATGGCATCTGCTGCAAATATTTAAAAAGTTGTTTAAGACTTGGTAATTGTTCCATTTAAGCCTTTTTAAACCAAGAATACAGTTTAGTCTGAACAACAGTTAATGCTGAACTAACAAAAATAAATAATGCCAATCCAGAAGAAAGTCTGGCAGTAAAAACACCAAATACTAATGCCATTGCATAAGATGAAAAACCTTTTCTTACATCTGAAACGGTAGTAGTATGAAGGACCATACTTAATGCTATTAATATTGATAAAATATAATAAGGATCAGCAGCAGAAAGATCCGGTATCCATAAAAATGGTGCTTGATAAAGCTCTATTGAATTAGCAAGAACGCGGCTAAGAGAAAAGAAAACAGGTATTTGAAGCAATATAGGTAAACAGCCACCCATGCCAGGAATCCCTTGCTTTTGAATCAATTCAGCTCGAGCAGCAGCTAAAGCTTCTTTATCGTCCTTATGTTTAGTTTGAAGATATTGCAACTTACGTTGGAATTCCATATTTTTTTTCATGCTTTGTTCACCTTTCAAGGTAAATGGTAATAAAAGCAATTTTAAAAATATAGTTAATAAAATAATTGCTAATCCATAGCTACCTACGTAGCGATAAAACAAATTAAGAAATTCCAATAAAGGTTTTGCTAAAATTGAAAAATAACCATAATCAAGAGTATTTTCTAAACGAGTATCAACTGGCATCATTATATTTGCTTGTTTTGGTCCAAAATAAAAAGACAATTTCCAACTCATTTTATCCTGAATTGCTGGGCCTTCTAACATTGCTAAAACTTTATCAGATTGCTTATAATATGCTCTTTGAATAAAATTGTTCAAGTCACCAATCATAGCATTAACATAATAATGATTTTCAAGTCCAAAAAAAGAAGGAATTTCCCAATATCTTCCTGTAATAGCTTTTACTTCTTTTTTAACAATCTTTTCATTTTCATTAAAAACACCCTGAATAATATCATCTTTAACATCTGCTAAAAATGGAGCCGGAAATATTATTCTGAGTCTTTCTGCTTCTTCAAGTTTTGTAGTAGGATTTAGGGAAACTTCTAAATCTATTTTATTAATATGTTTATACACAGTAAATTTTTTTAATATTGAGCCAGCGCTAAAATTAGATTCATAAGTAATAATAAAATCTTCGTTATTGTCCTTTAAATCAACTAAATTATAATAAAAAGGGGTTTTTTCTGCAAAAGCAACTAATAAACATCTATCTTCTTTGAGATTAGCATTGATAGTTTTTAAAAATAAATGTTTATTGTTTACAAAATGCTTAAATTCAGCTGTTTCAATTGCAGCACCATGAGTAGAAAAATCATATCGAGCAAAATCAGTTTCAACTGTAGTTAATTTATTTTCTAATGGCTTTTCTGTATCCCAAAAATCCACTTCAAAATCTAAAGGTCTGTGAACTTCTTGAATTTTTGGAGCTACGCGACTTTGTCCTGTTTTAAGACTAGAATCATTAGTAACATTTTCAGGCTTGTTAGAAAAATATTTCCAGGTAACCGTAAATATCAAAGCTAAAGTAAAGGGTAAAACAAAATTTTTTAAATTAAAACTCATAAAAATAGATCCTTAAATATTACAAAAAATACATGTTTATTAATAGATAATAGAATAACATATTTAAAAACTTCTTGCCAAAAATAAAACATTAAATATATATAAATATTGTATAGGAACTTTAAAATGAAGATGGAAAAAAGGAAATTTCGCATAGGACAACTAGCAGAGCATTTAGAAGTAAAAAGCTCTGTAATTCGCTTTTGGGAAAAGGAATTTAGTGCAAAATCAGATAGATCCCAAGGCGGACAAAGGTTTTACGATAATCAAGACCTTGAAAGATTCACTTTAATCAAAAATCTTCTATATGAAAAAAAGTTTACTATAGAAGGCGCTAGATTAGAAATACAAAAAACTAAAGGTATTATCCCTTCAAAAAAAACTGTCTTTACAGATCAAATCCCATCAAATCACCTTATAAATAGCGCTTTTAAAGCTAAATTGCTAGAATTAAGAGAAAAACTTCAAAAACTTAAAGAAATATTATAAAAAATTAAAAATATTTTTGTTGTTTTTTAATCACAAATAGTATATAATTTACATATAATATTATAATAAGTGGAGGTTAATATGAACTTAAATAAAATCAATTTTTTAATATTTCTATCCATACTCTGTTCAATACAGGTTAACAAGTGTGCGCACAAATCAAGAATGCCATCGATAAAACAAGACAGAGCAAATGCGCAAAAAAAGCATAGATTAAATGAAAAACTTATAAATGCATCAAAAAGGGGTAATTTTGAAGAAGCTCAAGAAGCTATTACTGAAGGAGCCAATGTTAATTATAGAGATAATAATGGCCATACTCCTTTGACTTATGCAGCTATGTTTAATAAATTAAACACAGCTAAATTATTGATCGAAAATGGTGCTGATGTTAATGCAAAAGATTCGGATAATAACACTTCACCACTTAGTTATGCAATATCTAGAGGAAACCTAGAGCTTGTAAAACTTTTATTAGATAATAACGCTGATATAAATATCATGTATCCAGCAATGGATTTACTTCTGAATAAAACTCGTTTTATGAATGCGTTTGAAAAAGCTGAACTACATGCAAAGCATGCAGATGATTCTGAAAAGAAACAAAAATATATAGAAATAGCAAATTATATAAGAAATTATAAAGCTCAAAGAGAAAAAGATATAAAAGAGAGCTCATCTCTTTTTCCAGAGCTTATAGGAATAATAGAAGAATATACAGGATATAAATCAGCTAAACCAGAATCTATAATCTGCGATTAAAAAACTAGATCATTTATTTTGCTTTACTAGCTTTTAATAATTATAATATTTTATGAACATATAATATCAAAATAATAGTTATTAAAGGCAGAAATTCAAATGTACTTAAAAAAAGCTCATATCCATTTTGTAGGAATTGGTGGAATTGGAATGAGTGGAATTGCAAAAATTCTAAAATATCAAGGTTATAAAATTTCCGGATGTGACCTTGATCTAAAACAAAAAAGTATAGAAGACCTAATCAAAATTGGTTGCAATATAAGCTATGGACATAACACACACATATGCCAAGATCAAACTATAGATATAGTTGTTTATTCTTCTGCCGTAAAACCTTCAAATCCTGAAATTATAACAGCTCAAAAAAGAGGGATTCCAATAATTCCTAGAGCTTTAATGTTAGCAGAGCTTATGAGAACAAAATACAGTATCGCAATATCAGGAGCTCATGGTAAAACTACTACTACATCTATGATTTCACATATTTTAATAGAAGCTAAATTAGATCCAACTGTAATAATAGGTGGCCACTTAAAAAATATTTCTGCAAATGCCCAATTTGGAACCGGTGACTTTTTAGTTGCTGAAGCAGATGAAAGTGACAGATCATTATTACATCTAAATTCTACTTTTGCTGTCGTAACTAATATAGACCTAGAACATCTTGAGACTTATAAAGATCTAGATGATATAAAAAATACTTTTATACAGTTTATTAATAATTTACCATTTTATGGCAAAGCTTTTTTATGCGTAGATGATGAAAATATTAGATCAATATTGCCCATTCCTCATGTAAAAATTGTTAAATACGGTATTGAACAAGAAGCTGATGTTTATGCAAAAAACATTGAACTTAATACAACAAACTCAACTTATGATCTTTGGAAAAATAATAAATATCTGGGTAAAATAAATATTAATATGCCAGGTAAACATAATGTATTAAATTCTTTAGCTGCAATAGCTTTATGTTTAGATCTAGAAATATCTTTTGATGTTATAGCACAGGCTTTAAAAAATTTTAAGGGAATAGAAAGAAGATTCTCTTTTAATGGACACTTTAATGGTGCTGAGGTTTTTGATGATTATGGCCATCATCCAAATGAAATTATTAATACTTTAGCTGTCGCTAGAAAATATACCACAAAAAAGCTCCATGTAGTTTTTCAACCTCACAGATATACAAGAACAGAAAAACTCTGGTATAACTTTATTCAAGCTTTTTTGGATAATCCAGTAGATAATCTAATAATAACTGATATTTATGCTGCAAGTGAACAGCCTATTGCGAACATAACAAGCCAAATACTTGTAAAAGAAATAAAGAAAATATCCCCTAATTATCCTGTAACTTATTTACCAATCTCTGAAAATTTTGAGCAAATAATTGATAAGATTAATCTAGATGTACAACAAAACGATCTACTCCTATTACTTGGAGCCGGCAAAATTAACAATATAGCATCAAAAATTATACTAAAATAGCTTGAAAAAATTTAAATTAAACTCTTGATTTTTCTTATTTGTGATATGTACATTAAATTATATAATTAGTATTTTTTAAACAAGGAGACTTATATGAAAATTAAATTATTACTTTCACTTATGTGCTTAGGATTTGTAGGATCAATTTATAGTGATGATACTTTAAATGAACTACTTATTCAAAGTATTAAAAATGGTGATAGAGAACGAGTAAAATTAGCTCTTAAAGAAGGAGCAGAAATAGATTACAGAGGAATGGATGGAAAAACAGCAATAGAAGTTGCAAAAGAAAAAAAGAATAAACGCATAATAAGAATGCTTAATAATGCAAAATTTAAGAGAAAATAGTCTCTTGTAAAATAAGGGGTAAAGTGTATAAACTAAAGTCTAATTTATTGTTATTAATAACTTTAATGGTTCCAAATAGGATTTCATCTGACAGTGGTGGAGCAATTGCGGCCGGTACCATCGGTGGACTTGCAGCAGGCGCAATTATAGGTTCTGCAGCATCTTCAAGAAGACCAAGAGAAGTTGTTTACGTAGAAGGTTGCAGGCCTTCACGAAGCAGAGCTGAATTACGTTTAAAAGAGCGTGAATTAAGAGAATGGGAGCAAGACTTAAGTGATAAGGAACAGGAACTTAATGATCTTGAAAAAGCTCTTAATGACAAAAAGCGTAAGTTAAAACAAAAAGAAAAAGAATTAGAAAAAAAAGAATATGAACTAAAAGCAAAAATTAGAAAGACTGAGAAACTTACCAAAATATAACAACTTTATTGCGAGCTTTTTCAGGTCTTATTGATATAACAGAACGTTTATTAGGTTTTTCAAACATTAGTAATGGTTCAAAGCTTTCAAACTTAGCAACTTCTCGCCAACCTAAAAACTCCATTTCTATTTCATAGAAGTTAATTATATCTTTTAAATTATCCTTGGAGTAAAAAACAAATGAATTATCAGATATTTCAGATAAAACCGGTTCTATAGCCAAAAGTAAAGGTATATCTATAAGTTTTGCTTGAAAAAGCGAAATATCAAAAGCATTTACATTCTCTGCTTGTTTGATTTGCTTTTTTGAACAACCTATAAAAAATAATATAACAAGTTGCAGTAATAATAACTTCTTCGAAAGCACAATTATTCTGAAACTTTATCGTTATTTTCTTTCAAAGCTTCTTTTTGCAATCTTGTCATAACACGCTCTTTAATACGAGCCGATTTACCTAAACGATTACGAACATAATAAAGCTTTGCTCTACGAACTTTACCTTTACGAACAAATTCAATTGAATCTATTAAAGGTGAATATAAAGGGAAAATACGTTCTACGGCAACTGAATTAGCGCCCATTTTACGTATCATAAATGTTGATGAAATTCCATGCTTTCTCATAGCAATTACATCACCTTGAAAAGCTTGCAAACGTTCTTTGTCACCTTCTTTAATTTTTTGATTAACGATTATTGTATCGCCAACTCCAAACTTAGGGAACTTCTTTTCCGGTATACCCAATGATTTAATTGTTTCTTTTGTTAAATTTCTTGCTTTCATGAATTGTCCTTAAAAAATTTTAATATTTTCTTTATATATTAACAGAAAAATCTGTTTTTTACTAATTATATTTCTAATCTCCAAATACAAAAAATTATACTAATAGTATAATTTTCATACTTTATATATCTCACACTCCAAATTATCCCAGAATAAAGTGATAAGTTCATGTTTAGTTAATTCTAAATAATCCATCACTAAACCTGAAATATCAGTGATAATATGTTTTAAAATCTCTTTTTTTATCTGCTTATTTATTGAATTTATATCATCTTTTAAGATAATTTTTAATATCTCAAATGTATATTTACGCTCATTTCTGTCATAAATAAAATAATATAATAAGCAAAACCCTCTACTATCCCAAACATAGGGGTCCGCTTTATTAGCAATCAATAACTCCACTATATCTGTCAAATCATGAAATACTGCTAACATTAAGGCTGTGATACCATTATAAGAAGATATAGCGTTTACATTGGCTCCTTTAGCAATTAAAAAATCAATTATTTTTTTGTAACCTTCTTTACGCTCTGGAGTATTTCCATTTACAGAATAATGCTCAATTGCCAACATTAAAGGAGTAGAAAATGCACAGAACGCTTTATCAATATTATTATCATTAATTAATTTCTGTAAAGTCTCTAAATCATGATCTATAATTGCGATAAATATAGGATCAATAATACGATCTATCGCTGGCATATAAAAAGGGGGATTTTGTGGTTGACCGCTAGGAGCGCTATATCGTTTAGTTTCTCTCCATCCTCTATTCATACAAAATAAATTAAAAATTTGTATTGAAAGTAAAAATAACAGTAATAGGTATTTATTATATATCATATTAATATTTAGGATTAATGCCCAACCATCGATCAAATACTATTGAGGAAGCAGCTCGAACAGATAAGTGATTAAAATCTGAAAATCCACCAATTGGACCCAAAATAAAGTCACATTTTTCAATAATATGGGGAGCCAAACCATGACCTGTACCAAAAATAATAAGAACAGGTCTTTCTTCGGCCCAAACTTTTTCTTGATCAAAATAAGTAATATATTTTTTAGAATCATGCTTTTTAGCAGAAGTTACTATTAATATAGGTTTTTTACCCTCTTTTTTTTCAATTTCTTCAACTACTTCATCAAGATTATTAACCAAAATTACAGAATTTATTGCCTGAAATCTATGTGAATTATAATCTTTTCCATAATCACTTTTCCAAAAATCTATTAATGTATTAACTATTTGCTGCTGATCAAATAAAGGGGTTGCAATAAAATAGTTTTTAAATCCATAGGTAAGACTAGAACGTGCCACATCATGTATATCCAAAGAAGTAACTGAGGTTGTTCCAACTGTTTTGTCTTTCAATAAAATATCGCCGTGCATTAGAACAGAATAGTGACCAGGAATAAACTTAGTAATTATTTTTTTCTGATCATGAGTTAAGGGATAATTCTTTATCCATTCAAAATTATTTTTTACAGTTTTTTTAACTGCTGCTTCTTCTCGAAACTTCTCAATTAAACCATGATTACCTGAACGAATAACTTCCGGAACCTCCATACATTTCCAATTAACAGGTTCTGTATAAGCAGGATAATCAAAAAATGGTCCCGAAAAAGATTCATGTTCTACAGATTCCGTTTTGCCAATTACTGAAGGTAATAAACGTAAAAAACTTTCCAAAAAGCACATTGCCGGAAGATCGCCTCCCATTAGAATAAAATCACCCAAAGAAATTACTTCATCAGCATAATATTGTTCTACCCTTTCATCAATGCCTTCGTATCTAGAAGCAAAAAGTAAAAGATGATTAGTTTGTAAAATTTTAGGCAAAAGCGACTTTAACAAAGGTTGGGTTAATTTCTTACCCTGAGGAGAAAAAAATATTTTAAAGGATTTTCCATGTTTATTATCTTGAAACTCTATAGCTTTTTCAACTACTTCAGGTTTTATAAGCATACCTGGACCTGGTCCAAATGTTGGCCCGTCAACACGCTCTTTAGGAAGACAAAAATCAAACAAACTTTTTAAATCAGAATTTATAATGTTTTTTTCATGCGCCCTAAACACTAGACTGGTCTTTAAAAAGGATTCATAAAGATTAGGAAATAGAGTAAGGATTGAAACGTTCATCTAGATAATAAGAGAAATTACTTCGCTGCTTGTTTTTGATAATTCTTTTGCAATTTTTTAACTGCATCAGAAACTACGGCACCTTGAGATATCCAATAGCTAATACGTTCTGTATGGAATTGTTCAAATTTATGGTTGATAGGATTGTATGTTCCTAAATTCTCAATACAAGCGCCGTCTCTTTTCTTCCTTGAATCAGTAGCTACAATTCTATATACCGGAGAATTTTTTTTACCTATTCTGGACAATCTGATCTTTACAGACATTTAATACCTTTCATTAAAAAAACATTATTTGAAGACATTCTTTAGTCCCCCCTTCTTTAAAAGTTTAGCAAATTGCTTACTTTGTTCAAATTTTTCTAGCATAAAGTTCACATCTGAAACCTGCAAACCTGAACCTTTGGCTATTCTTTGCTTACGAGAAGAATCCAAAACACGAGGATAAAACCTTTCTTTTGAGGTCATAGAACAGATTATCGCCCTCATTTTCTTCATTTCCCTCTCACCTTCACTTAATTTTTCAGGTGAAATCTGCAAAGAACCCATTCCAGGTAAGTATTGGGCCAACTTGGAAATAGGCCCCAATTTGGACATCATATCCATTTGATCTGCAAAATCTTGTAAAGTAAAATTGGTCGAATTAAATGATTTATCTAATTTTTTTTGATCTTCTAGTTTTATTTCAGATTCAATTTTTTCAGCCAAACTAACAATATCTCCCATTCCCAAAATCCTAGTAGCCATACGATCAGGATAAAATTGCTCTAAATCTGCAATTTTTTCCCCCGTACCTATAAAAGCGATAGGCTTTTTTAGTTCATAACGAAAAGCCAATGCTGCTCCACCACGAGTCTGACTATCCATTTTGGTTAGTATACCAAAGGTAAAACCTATTTGTTCATCAAAAGTTTTAGCTATTTTTAAAGACTCTTGACCAGTCATTGAATCCAACACCATAATTTTATATTTAGGCATTAATTTTAAATTAATTTCTTTAAGCTCTTGCATCATGTCATTATCTATATGTAATCTACCTGCAGTATCAAGAATTAAATAATCATACTGCCCTTTTTTAAACTGATCATGTATATCTTGAGCAGCCTTAATAGGATTCGTGTAATTGGAACGATAAAATTTAGCCCCAATTTGCTTGGAAAGAATTTCTAACTGTTCTATAGCTGCCGGTCTATAAAAATCAACAGAGGCTAACAATATATTTCTTTCTTTGTCTCTTTTACGGGCAGCTTCAAGAATCAAATTTGCAAATTTTGCAATAGTTGTTGTTTTACCTGAACCTTGTAGGCCCATAACCATTATAACTGAGGGTATTTGAAAACTACTTAAGCTGATATTACTTTGACCACCCATAAATTCAGATAATTTATCATGAACTATTTTTATAAATTGCTGATCAGCTTTTAAAGACTTGGTAATTTTTTTGCCCAAAGCATCAGTCTTTACTTCATCAATAAAATTATTAACTAACCTATATGGAACATCAGCTTCTATTAAAGCTTCTTTTACCCTTTGTAAAACTTCTGAAATATTAGATTCATTTAAATTTTTTCCACTTAACCCGGAAAATATAGAAGAAAATTTTTTCGTTAAAAAATCAAACATAATACTCTTTATTATAAGATATACAATATTGAAATATTATACCAAAAATAAAGGTTTTTACTATGTCCTTTCATATTTTCCCATAATCTGGGATAGACCCAGGATATGGGGTTGCATAAGTTGGCAAAATGTAGATGTTTGATTATAAGAATCCCTGAACCAATCAGCATCAATATTTTTGTAATCTAAAAGTATATCTAAAGCAAATACAGTAAAATAATATCTATGTTCACCATTACCTACAGGAGGACAAGGTCCACCATATGATCTTTTTTTAAAATCGTTAGTTATTTCCCTTGCTCCATTAATTAAAGATATGTTCTGCCCTTCAACAAAGCCTTTTATATCAATAGGTATATTTATTACTATCCAATGAACAAAGGTTTTCATGATAACTTTTTTCGCATCAGGGTCATCTACGACTATTAATAAACTTTTAGTATTTTCAGGCAACCCCATCCAATAAAGCTCAGGAGAAATATCTTTCCCTAAACAACAATATTTTTTAGGAATATTACCCAAATTTTCAAAAGAGTTACTTAAAACTTTAAACACAAAAATTCCCCTAAACTATATTATTTTCTTTTATATGTTCCTATTAAAGTAGTTTGAGCCATAATATGATCTTTAAAAAATATTCTGAAAAAATCGGAATTTAAAGTTAAATTATCTGCATTCAAAGGTTCTTGCACAATTAATTCATTTAATATGTTTTTAGCAGCCTCTTCAGAAAGATTATGTTCTTTTACAAAATCTAAAAAAACATTATAAGCCTCTCTATCAGGAGTCCTAGAACTCTTGATTAACTCAAGTATCCTAGGCTGTATAGATACATCAGCGTCCAGACCTATATCCATAGCAAAGAGTGTAAATCTATATTTATGCTCCTGCCCTTTTGGAGGACAAGGTCCCATATAATTAGAAACTCCAAAACTGTTTATAACTTCATCTCCTCTGGAAAGAACGCGAGTTAAATCTAAACCTTCAACAAAAAAATTATATTTAGTTTTTAAGTTTAACACTACCCAATGAACCCAGGTTTTACCGGTTACAGATTTAGCATCAGGATCATCCACAATAATGCTATATGAACCCTTTGGACCCAAATCTGGAGCTGCCGATAAACCTTTATATCCGGACCATTGTAACGCAGGGGAGATATTTTCCCCGTCACAAGTAAATTCTGATGGTATTGGTCCTCCATTTTTAAAATTTGGACTAACTAATTCCAACTTAACGTTTTCATCTACAAATTGATCAGAAAATGAAAAATAATTTAATAAGGTTAAACCCAAAAATATTACAGAAGCACCAAAAAAAATTTTTTTCATATTATTTACCCCTACACATTGATTAAAACCAATAATCTCATATTTTAGATTTAGAATTCAAGTGTTAATTTATAAAATTAATATATAATTAAACTGGAGGATAAAATTGCACACAAGTGAGGATCTAAAAAAATGGCAAGACAAACACAAGAAACAAATTTATATCCAAAAACACTCTTAATAGGTGTTGATGCTCCATACAATGAAACAAATGATATAAATTCTTACTTTGAAGAATTTAAAAATCTTGCAAAAACTAATAACATAGAAAATCCTGAATTTGTTAGTATAAAAATCAGAGAAATTGATCCTTCTACATTCATAACAAAAGGAAAACTTGAACAAATACTAGAATTTTGTAAAAAAGAAAATATTGAGCAAGTTGTAATATCTGAACCTTTAACTTCTAGACAAAAAAGAAATTTGACTGATTTACTTAATTGCCCTGTTTTTGACAGAACAGAACTCATTTTAGAAATTTTTGAAAAAGCAGCAATAACATCAGAAGGTAAACTTCAAGTTGAAATCGCAATGTTAAAGCACAAAAAATCCAGAGTTGCAGGAAGAGGGATCCATTTAGAACAACAACGAAGTACTAGAGGTGTAATTTCAGGTGCAGGCGAAACTGCAAAAGAGTTAGCCTTAAGACATCTTGAAGATCAAATTCTTAAATTAAATAAAAAACTGGAAAAATTACAACAAACTAGAGATACTCAAAGAAAAAAGAGACTTTCTCAAAATATCCCTCAAATATGTATTATTGGTTATACAAATGCAGGCAAATCTACAATTTTAAATATATTAACTAAAAGCACAGTCTTAGCTGAAGATAAACTGTTTGCCACTCTTGATACAACAACTAGAGAAATTTATATAAATAATAAAAAAAAGGGAGTTATTTCTGACACAGTTGGTTTTATACAACAACTTCCAACAAATTTAATTGAGGCTTTTAAATCAACTCTTTTTGAATTGAAAAATGCTGACCTACTATTGCATGTAGTAGATATTTCTGACAAAAACTGGGAATCCCAAATTAAAGTTGTTCATGAAATTCTGGAAGATTTGGATGTTCATTCACAAATGCTCTATGTATTCAATAAAGCAGATAAAATCCCTGATTTAGAAAATATTCAATACTTAATAGACAAATATAATCCACATGTAATAATTTCAGCACTTTCAAAGTCAGGCATTGAACCTTTAGTAGAATACCTAAGCACTTGGGATATGCCTACTACCAAACCCCCAACGAGCGCTTAAATTTTGGAAGCCCGTTCGTGGTGAGTGTTTGCGAAGCAAACGTATCGAACCATGAATTAGGGTGAATGGAACAAGACAAATTTTTAGGTTTCACAAAAGATCTATTATAAAATTGCACAGCAACATTCTGGCAAAGGCTGCGGTTCTGGTGGTTTAACATCAAAACTCGGTCCATATACCGCTACTTTATCCACACCACCCGCACCTTTTTTTTGTGATGTAGCTAATAAATCACTATTGATTCCAATTAATCTATTAACTTGATCTCCATCGGGTCTATTCAATACTCCATAACTATAATAACTTTTGTTAATTTCAAATAAGAAATCATCTTTTCTTATATCCCAAACCCTAATATTTCCATCTTGACTCAACTGGGATGCAAACATGAAATCATTAATTTTAATCAAACAATCTACGTAACTATTACCTTGAGTATAATGTTGCTTGATATATTTCTTAGAATCAATATTAAATACTACTATTCTTTGACACAATCCAGAGGGATGTATTAAAAAAACTATATTATTTCCCATGTATATAAAATTTCTTATTGGATGCTCAAGAGATCCTTCTATCCTTTCGATTTCTTGCATATGTTCTACTGGCAACGTTCTTCCCACATCTTCATGGCGTGTTTGCAAACCAGAATAAATTGAAAAAACGCATCCATCTCCAAATCTAGTAGAAACTGCCAATAGTTCATCAGATAATTTAAACAAACTCCCAATAGACATCCAATTCAAATAACTCATAGTTCCAACATACGGTCCACCTTCAAAAGTACTCAAGCATCTATTTGAATTAATGTTCCAAACTTTAATAATTAGAAAATATTCATGATTACCCCCACGAGATCGTTCCATCTTTGAAAATGAAACAAAGATATTATTTTTCATTTTTAATAAAGCAACAATAGCATCTCGTTCAGCCTTAAAATACTTATGCATCTTATTTTTTTTCATATCCCATATCATGATATGTCCTGACGCGTATCCCACAATTAAAAATTGTTCATTAAATTGCAACAAAGAACATATCATGGAGCTATTTCTAGGATGAAATATAGAGCTATAAATTGTGTTTAATTTTGAAGGATAAGGCAAATATAAAAAACGTAAAATTTTATTTCTAATATCTCTAGAAACATTTTTTCTATTTAAAACTTTTGTTAAAAATATAAAATTTTCAAAATCATTTTTTACAAATTTTTGTACTAAAACAGGATCTTTTTCTATAACAACTTTTTCTTCATCTTGAGAAATTTCTTCATATTTTGTCTTCTCAAAATTATCATCCATTTGATGCGCTGAATACAAACATGAAAAATGTAATAAATTTAAAACGAAAATATTTTTTAACACTTTAACAACTCCAATTCAGGTGCAGATGGTACTGTAAGTGTAATAGTTTCTTCATATGAAGGAGGATTTTCATATTGTTCAAGCTGATTCACATATACAGGAGTATCATCCTCAAAATGAACCTCACGTTTACTGCGTTGCATAATATAATTTTTTTGCTTATAAATTGCATACAACTTACGCATGATATTTGCTGCAACAATAATAAATATAGTCCTAAATATAATATTATACTCATTACCTCTAATCAAACGCATTTCATGCATCTGCTGCAAAGTCTTGTAAGAAGCACCTAATATAAAGGCAGACCAAACAGAAGAATTCACAATATTAATTTTTTTAGGGTCTTTTTTAAACCGACTCTCTACTTTTTTAGATTTATGATCAAAATTAAATGATTTTAAAAAACTGCTGAAGCACAATAACAAAAACATTATCACAGAAATTAAGCGCATTTTATTACCCCTCGTATTTAAGCATTAACAATTAAGATTAAACCCTAATTATAATACCAAATACTCCAGAAAAAATAAATTAGCGCTTTCTATATTTTAAACACCTTCAGAAATATGAACAACTAATTCTGGCTCTTGATTTATTTTCTCTTCATCTTCACCCACAACATCGTATCCTCCTATTAAATGGACTAAATCCTTTGGTAAATTTGATTCTTTAGCTATAATTCTTTGTCTTTGGGCCTTGTTTCTTTTCAGCTTTGCCTCTTTTGTTATATTAATATATCTTAAAATAGCTTTTGCAGTTCTGCGTTGATTTTCATCTTCAAATCCATCTCTAGAAAATCTTTCTAATCCTTCAATATTTTCCTTAGTTGGCTTAGCTCCAGCTTTTAATATCCATATAGCAATTTCTGGCTTATTATTTATTATGGATATAGGAATCAATGTATCCAATATATTTTTTTGATGAGGTTCATTATTAAAAATATAACGAGCAATATAATTTACATTTGCACCTTTTGAAAGTAAATATTCTACCATAGGAAAACTTCTAGCTAATAATAAGGCTGAATAATTTGGATAGTCATGTAAGAATCCAACAGCCACTTTTTCCCATTCTTCAGGAGTATAAATATTTATAGCATTAACATCTGCACCACAATCGATATAATATTTTACTTTTTTTAAATCATTTTGAAAAACAGCAGCCAAGAATGCTTGATTTAATTCTCGTTGTGAAATAAAAAGTTTACAATACAATTTTTCCCTAAATGATAGCTCTTTTTGAGAACAAATAATTGAAAAAACTAGCGTAAATAAAGTAATTGATAATAAAATTTTTAATCTGTTAACCATTTCAGACTCCAAATTAAACACCTTCAGGAAAATGAACAACTAATTCCGGCTCTTGATTTCTCTTTTCTTCATCTTCACCAACAATATAATCTCCCATTAAACCTATTAAATCTCTTGGTAGTCCTGACACTTCTTGTATTATTCTTTGTCTTTGAGCTTTGTTTCTTGCTAATTTTATTTGATTAGTTAATTCAATATATCTTAAAATAGCACGTGCAGTTCTACGTTCATTTTCAGATAAAGATCCATCTACAGATAATCTTTCTAGCCTATCAATAGCCTCTTTGGTTGGCTGTCCACCAGCTTTTAATATCCATATGGCCATTTCTGGCTTACTCTTTAAAACAGAAGTAAACATTAATACATCAAATACATTTTTATCATGTAATCGCACATTAGCCATATTCATAAAATGATGATATGCTCTATCGTTTGGAATTGGAGCTTCATAATTTACATTAGCACCTTTTTTAATCAAAAATTCTACCATTGGAAAACTTTGGGCTAACATAAGAGCTGACCTATTCTTATATACACGCCAGTCCAACCCAATTCCTAATCGATTTAATTCTTCATTTGAAAGATCAGGGACAATATATATTGAATTAACATCTGCGCCACATAAAAGTAAATCACTAACCCTGTTAATATCATCATTGACTACTGCTATCAAAAATTGTTCAGTCAAATCCCTTTCAGAAAGAGATCTATATTTTATTTTACAATACAGCTTTTTCATAGCAGATGGTTCTTTATCAAAACAATTAGCTGAAAAACCAAAAGTAATTAAAACTACTGTTAATAAAATTTTTAATCTATTTAAGTTCATCATAACCTCCTAGATCAGTAAATATTATATATAACTATTACACTATTAATATAACACTATTTCTTAGTAAAAACAACAATTTGAAAATATTTTACTGATGGTTTAAAAAATAAGCTATTTCAGGCTATTTTAAGCCAAAGCACCCATTTTTACAAGTTCAGATCTGGTTCTTTTCCAGGCATTATTAAATGGCCACCATTTTTCAGGGTCCTTTTTATGATGTATCGCTTGCATGCCACAATTTCGTGCAGAAATAACATTAGCTTCAGTATCATCTATAAAGATACAATCAGGTGGATTTAGCTTAAAATGCTGAATCATATAATCGAAAATCTTTTTTTCTGGTTTTTTGGTGCCCAAATTCCCAGAAATTACTACTTTTTCTTTGTCAAAAAGATCAAATAACTCAGGAAGTCTCTTTACTACAAAGGGAAAAGACTCCTTATCCCAATCTGAAAGAACAAAAATAATATTACCTCTTTCTTTGCATTCTTTTACAACTTTAAGCCCTTCTTTAATTATTCCGCTTATTTCAGCTATATTTTGCGGGTTAAAAAAGGCTATCGCATTTTTTAAAAGCTCTTTTTCCTGATTATTTTTAAAAAAATATTTGTAATAACAATCATCTATATGATCTTTTAAGGTTTTTTCTATGTGCGATGTTAAAATCAGTCCTGAATACCATTGATCAACAGTATCTGTTATTTTTAAAGTTAGATTTGCAAAACTAAAGAGTTTGTCATGCATCATTTGAACAGAAACATTTCCGTTTTTTGCTATATACTTTAATATTGTTACAGGACCTACTTTCCAGACAATTTTGGCAAATGACTCAGGGCATGGCCTGTCTATTAATACGTTACCTAAGTCAAAGATTATATTTTTACAAAAAATTATTTGTGAATATATAAATAAAACTATTATAACTATATTTTTTATTCTCATATTTTCCTATATTTTATTCACGCTTAATAATAATTAAAATAATTTTTGAAAATCAAGTATAAGTTTGCCAATTTACGCTCCTCTAGTACTCTATAATATAGGGAATTAAAGGTATAGAATTTATGCGTTTATTTACTACAATCAAAAAACTTATTTGTGCTTTATTATTAGGCATTATTGTAACACTATTTATTTTGCAAAAGCAAAATAGATTTAAAAATATTGTTAAAGAAAAATTACAAACATTTTTGCAGCAATCTTATGATTGTGAAGTTGATTTTGAAATAGCCAATATAAATATGTTTTTCCCTTCAATTCAAATTTCAAATGTCATAATTAAAGAAAAACAAAATAATAACTGGAATTGGAAATGTGATTCTATAAAATTTAGTTGTTCCTGGATAGATTTTATTTTTAGAAAACAATTTTATTCGACTTTAGAAATTAACAATTTCTTAGGATATTCAATTTATAAAGATAATAATTTAGCAATTCTTCCCCACATAAAAAAGTTATTTGCTGTTGATTCTGATTTTCCTATGGTTCTTAAGAATGCTTACATGAATAATGCATCTATAGTTTTTTATGAACCTAATTTAAAATTAAAAAGTTATTTAAATTGGAACAGTCATTCCAGGTTAGTTGAAAATTCATTTAAAACTAATATTTACTTTAATAATGGAAACTTAGAAAAAGATGGTGAAAGCTATTTCAATAATCTTTCCGGATCTTTACAAGCCACTTTTGAATCTAACTCAATCTATCCAATTTTAAAGTATGACTTATTAGGTAACTGTAACATATTAAAACTATCTGATAACCGTTGTTTTTTACAAGGCAAACTACAGGATAATATATCTGAATTTAAGTTTGGTACTCTTAATGGTCAAATGAAAGCTACTTCTATAATATCAGATATATATAATAAATGTACAACAAAAATAGATCTCAGCTCTTCTTTGTCATGTATAAGTAAAGTTGCTCAAATCGATCTACCCTATGAAGGACAATGCACAACTCAATTAAATTTTGATTTAAACAATTGGCAAAATTCCCTACAAGGTAATCTAAATATAAAAGATCTATTTAACACTGAATATCCAAGTTTAAAAATTGATGAATTAAATATTTTATTTAATAAAAAAAGAAATCTCACAAAGGGCAATCTAGATATATTATATAAAAAATTTAAGTTTTTAGGTAACTATAGCTGGGACGAAAATACAGGTTTAGGCAATCTACACTTAAATAATAATTCTCTCTTATCAATAGAAAATCAAGATTGGACAATAAACCCAAAAGATTTCTCCATAAAACTTAATTTTAATAAGAACTTTAAAATTAATGGTAATTACAAATTTAAAATTCAAAACAGTAAATTAGAAAAAAATATATCCTGTCATGGAAACATTAATTATCTTGATAATATTTTTAAGTTAAATGGAAATTTTGCAAACAAAACATTAACTTTAGAGTGTCAATTAAAGCCCCAATTTATCATAAATAACTTCTTACTTAAAGATGAAAATGGCAAAGATTGTATCTCCATAATTACTAACCTAGAAAATAAACCATATTCTACTTCATGCTTAATTCATTACCAAAATATTAAAAACTGGTTCGTAGATGATTTTCACCCCTTTTTAAGTGGCGAAGGTTTAATTAGAATTGACGGAAACTTATCTAAAGATAATTTTGCAGGAAAAATAAGTTTATCTCAAGGTAGCCTGAAGCTAATAAATATTCAAAATATTATTAAAGAATTTGAAAGCTCTATTGGTATAGATTTTAATAACAAAAGTCTTACCATTCAGGATTTAATATTAAATCTTAATAAAGGCTCTATTGAATGCAAAAAGGGAGTTCTATTATTTGGCGATATTTACAATAAGCTAGAACCCGATTTTATACATTTTCCTTTAATACTTAAAAGCTGCTTTGTTAACTGGAAAAATGATTTCTTTGCACGAATTAATGGTCGAATTTTATTACAAAAAAAGTTACAAAAAAATTTAGATATAGATGGCAACTTAATTATCTATAACTCCCAAATTAAAAATAATATTTTTTCTAAAGATTTTAATAAAGAATTTTTCTTTTTAAATCCATCTAATCAAACATCTTCAATAGATGCAAACCTTAATTTATCAATTGTTAGCAAAAACCCAATAAAAATAAAAACTACTTTTTTTGAAAGTCAGGCAAATCTTAATCTAAATATAACAAAAACCATCTTAAATCCTGAAATATCTGGTCAAATAGAGCTAACTGGAGGATCGATTATTTTTCCATATAAACCGCTTAATATTGTTAGCGGTTCAGTTAATTTTATCAATGATTCTAAAGATCCAATTATTCACCTAATAGCAAAAAACAAAATCCAAAATTTTACAATAACAATGCAGATAATGGGCTCAGTTAATGATCCTAAAATAATTTTTGAATCTTCGCCGGTATTATCAGATGAACAAATTGGCTCTCTTCTTATTGCTGGTACAGAAAAAGCTTCTCTTAATTTAGTAATGCCTACTCTGTTATTACAAAATATTAAAAATATAATTTTAGGCTCATCCAGCACCTACTCAAAGGTAGAAAAATATATTCACAAATTTCTTAAACCTTTCAAGAATGTCAGAATTTTACCTACTTTTACAGATGATAAAGGGGTGGGCTTTCAAGGAGCACTGGAAATTGATTTAACTGATAGATTACACGCTAATATTAAAAAGAATTTTAGTTCTTCTGAAGATACTAAACTAGAAGTTGATTATACATTAACTGATGATATTAGTTTAAGAGGGGTAAAAGATGAGCAAGGCAACTTGGGTGGCGAGTTAGAAGTTCGCTGGAAGCTATAGACCCAATTAGCGCAAAATATTATTTATAACTTTATTAGCTCGTATGGTTCGACAAGCTCACCACGAGCGCTCGTCCCAAGCTTGTCGAGGGACACGATGCATAAATTAAGCCTAAAGATTTAATCATCTTACCAATGAAAGCATGTCTTTGGGCATATCAACTTTAAAATTAAAATGTTCCCCTTCATAATCAAATTCAAGTTCATATGCATGCAAAGCCTGCCTAGAAATCAAATTAGATTTTTTTCCATAAAGTAGATCAGCTAGTAAAGGGTGACCAATAGCAGCAAAATGAACTCTTATCTGATGAGTTCTACCAGTTAACGGCATTGCTTTTACCAAACTATAATCTTTAAAATATTTAATTACTTCATAATTAGTTACAGCTTCTCTAGGTGCAATAACAGTAGCCTTTTTATTGCTAACACTTACATGGGCCATTTTATGCCCACTAGGATGCCTACCAATAGCATTAACAATAGACCCAGCTTTTTCAGGTCGACCTTCTACAAAAGCCATATAAGTTTTCTTTATTAATCTGTCTTTAAACATCTGGCTAAACTTCATCATTGAATAATTATTTCTAGGTATTACCATTATCCCAGAAGTTAACATATCCAATCTATGAACTATCCCCGGCCTTTCAGGAACCCCAACTTGTTTTATTTCTTTAAACTTATGCAATAACCAATCAACAAGTGTTACTTGATTTTCAGCACTACTATTAGCTTTATGTACAATTAATCCTGCAGGTTTATTTATTATCAAAAAATCTTTATGTTCATAAATTAATTCTACCCCTAAATCTTTATCTAATTTCTTTAAATCTACCGGCTCAGGCTCTGCAGGAAACGTTACAACAACCCTATCGTTTTCTTTAAGAACATAGCTCCCTTTATTTATAACTCTACCATTTACCGTAATCAAATTATTTTCAATAATTTTTTTAAGCGCTGATCTTGAATAAGATTCAATTTTTTTTGATATAAATGTATCAAGACGAGTTTTATTTTCATCTTGAGTTACTTCAAAATTATAAACCGAATTGGGTTCTATCAATTTCATCGTAATTTTTCCATGATTCCCTCGCTTATAGATATTAATTCAATTATACACTTTTTTAATAGGTTTTAATATTTTTTGAAAATTACAATATAATTGAATTATAAAACGGGTTTATTGAATACTTTATTTAATTATACGTATTTTTAATCAAAAAATTATTGTTTATACTATTAATAAAGTTATTAGGTCATAAGGAGCTTATGCCATGATATCCCAAAAGATTTTTTCTCAAATTGAACAAAATATTGAAACCGTAGTTAAAAGAGATTCAGCCCTAGGAACAGAGTTATGGAATGAACTATTAAAAATACATCCGGCTGATATTGCTCTTTTTTTTTCCACAATAAACAAAGAAAACTTTAAACTACTATTTACCCATTTGCCCGATAAATTAAGAGTTTCTGTATTTAGTTACCTATCAAATTCCATGAAAGCCTTAAGTCTCTCATTTTCAATAGACAAAGAAAGGGCAGCTCTACTAGAAGGTGTATCTATAGAAAAAATAACAGATCTTTTTGATTATCTTTCTGATGAAGAGGTTAGAAAATATTTTGAATTATTACACAAAAAAGATAGAGAAGAGGTTATAACCTTAATGAAGTTTAGTCCTGATTCTGCCGGAGGAATCATGGACCCTTACGTAGTTAGCCTAAAAGATCATTTTACAGTTGAGCAAAGTATTCAGATTTTACAGAGAATTAGACCTAACAGAGACCTTCATCAGCAAATTTATATAACAGATAGAGATAATAAGTTGGTTGGCTATATAATGCTTGAAGATTTAGTCCTTAAAGTCCCTAAAACTGAGCTAAAAACTATTTTGAGAACCAATGAACTTGTTGTAGATGTAGATGAGGACAAGGAAGAAATTGCAAAGAAAATGGTCCATTACAATTTAATAACCGTACCAGTAGTAGGTAAAGGTGACTATTTTTTGGGAGTTATACCCACCACAACTTTAGTTGATATTATAGAAGAGGAAGCTAGCGAGGACGTATATAAAATTTCTGCGATGGCTCCCATTAAAAAACCTTATTTTGAAACATCATTTATTAGACTATGCTCTGAGCGAGGTTTTATTTTAGTAGCACTATTATTATTCGGCTCTATTTCTAGTCTTATATTAAAATCGTATCAAGATTTTTTGGCCAATTTTTGCTTTCTAAACATTTTCCTCACAATGTTAGTCAGTACCGGAGGTAATACCAGTAGCCAAACATCTGCTGTCACAATTCAAGGTCTTTCAACAGGAGAGATTAATTATGCAAACGTATGGAAATTTTTCAAGAGAGAGTTTCTTATATCTTTAGTTTTAGCTTTAGTTTTAGGAGCAGTAGCATTTGCAAGAGTTTATCTACTTCAGGGAGGAGAACTATTTAACTTATCATATAGTCTAGTTATCAGCTTTTCTTTGGCTATAATAGTTCTAGTTTCAATGCTTTTTGGAAGCTTTATTCCATTACTACTCAAAAAACTCAATTTAGATCCTGCTTTTTCAGCAGGCCCCTTCTTGGCAACCTTGATGGATATTCTGGGAATTTTGATTTATTGTTATATAAGTAAGCTAATTTTAACTTAAAATGAGTTATTTTCTTGACAAAAAAGCTCTATAACTATAAATTTTAACTTATCAAAACAACTTTGACATATATTTTTATAAATTTTTTTGAGCCGCTAGCTCAGTCGGTAGAGCAACAGCCTTTTAAGCTGTGGGTCGTTGGTTCGATTCCAACGCGGCTCACCAGTCATTTGTGAAACAAATGCCTGGCGGGCCAGCTTCTTAAAGGACTATTCATTTAAATATAAATTTCTTTTAATAAGGCTCTATCAAAAAATTTAATACGTCCCTATCGTCTAGCCCGGTCCAGGACATCGCCCTTTCACGGCGGAAACATGGGTTCGAATCCCATTAGGGACGCCATCTTGTACAATCATCCGAATTTAGGATTAAATCAAATGGCTTTTGTGCGTCGTAGACGAGGTTTTCACCATCGAGCCTCAAGTTCGAGAGTACAAACTTAACCAATTGCCTTTTTTCATCAACTTCAGAACCAACAAAAAGATCATATGCCTTGTCTGTTAGCTCTAGCAAGTGTCTTGCAGTAAGATAATAGTTATCTTCAGCCTCTTGTAATTGCTCAAGTTTTACAGCAACATTGGTCATTTGATCTCTTAAAGATTGGTAAAATCTGTCATAGTCGCTCTCAGTAATTCTCCCTTTGAGTTTATCAAGGTAAAGATTATCCATCATTTTAGTTAAATCTTTGTGTTCATTAGTTAAGAGACTGAACTGTTTTTCTTGAAACTCTACTTTATGTTTATGAACCTCATTTAACGTTTCTTTAATCTGCTTTGCTATCTCCTTTGGCATTTGTAGTCTTTTGAATATTTTAATAAATTGTTCTGTTAATGTTTCTTCTCTTAACCATTTTGCACCATGTTTACCATTATATTGAGTGCAATGGTAATAAACATGCCCTTTATGTTTTTCTGGAGTTATTGCTAAACCACATTCTGCACAACGAATAAGACCACGATAGATATATGGTCTTCCTTTATATTTGTAACGATTCTTTTTGTTAAAACTTGCTCTGACTTCCTGAACTTTATCAAAAAGAGATTTTGTAATGATAGGTGGATATTTGTGTGGATATAACTTGCCCTTGACTAACATCTGCCCATAATAAAATGGATTATTTAATAATTTATCAAGATAGCTTCTATAAATAGCATCTGCTTTGTATTCATTTTTAAGTTTATCGGCCAATAGTTCTAATGAATATGCACCTGTTGCATATAGCTCAAAAGCTTTTAAAACAATATAAGCTTCAAATTCATCAACTACTATATCTTTTCTATCTGCTGATACTTTAATGTTTTGGTAACCATATGGCGCCTTTGATGCCCATTCACCTTTTTTTATTTTTGTTTCTAATGCACGTTTAACGTTATCACTTATTGCATCTGAGTAATATTTAGCAAGCCCTAAACTTATTTGGAACTGAAACTTTTCAGCAGCTGAAATTCTGCTACTAACAATTTGACCATCAGATATAAAATGAAGCTCTATTTCATCATTTAATGCTTTTTCATAAAGAATAGAAATTCTTTTATCAAAAATATTACGGGATAATCTATCAACTTTATCACAACATACAGCCACTTTTTCTTGATGTTGAATAACAAAGTCCAAGATATTATCAAATTCATTTCTTTGATCTTTATATGCACTTTCATCAAAGCTGAATATTCTAATGATTTCAAGGTTCTTATTTTTACAATATTTTTCTAATCTGCTTACTTGTGCTGGCAAAGAGTTTCCTGCTTCTTTTTGTTCTTCTGTGCTAACTCGTGCAATAAGTATGGCTTTCATGATTTAATCTCTTATTTAGTTTTCAATAAATTTAATTTTCTAAATTTTATCATAAAGCGAATAGATGCTATAGAATAATTTTTTAGAAGTATAAGTTTCTAATGGCTTTTGATATTATAAGACTAGATAATAAATTATTTAAAATAAAAAAAATAAAATGATAGAAAAAGAATCCTTAAAAGATACAAACATTGAAAATTCCAATACTTATCCACAAAATGCATTTCAGGGTATAGTAGAAGTTATTAATATCTTAACCCTTGCATTTAGATTAGAAAATGCTTTCAAAGAAAATTTAATAGATGAACAAGCTTTTACAAAAAGTATATTAATAGATAGCAAAAAAGGTATGGGTATTAATGAGTCTACTTTTGATAGACAAAAATTAGAAATTCAATTTCGTAATTTAGTTTTATCTAATATAGGAACTTTGACTATTGCGATTGATACAGCTCTAGATGCAACATTTAAATCTAAAAATCCAGATGGGACTGATAGTATAAATTGTTTACGTAATGTTTTTTATATGCTTCGATGTGCTTTTGCACATGATCCAATACACCCTAAATGGGATATAAAAGAGAAATATCAAAAAACTTATAAAGTTATTATTCTTAAAGAAATTATGCAAAAGATCTCAAATAATAGAGTAAGCGCTGAAATAAGCTTTGAGTTTAATTTTAAAGCCTTAAGTGAAAGGTATAAAAAAACTGTATTATTTGAAGACTTTTATGGTATTGATGGATTAATTAACTTATCACTATACGCTGTAAATCTAACTGAAAGTATATAATAAAGTTAATTTTATTAATTTATATACTTAGTTAATTCGATTGGTTTAAACAAAACTATACACTCTCTTATAACCTCCAAAGAACCTTGATTTACAGATAAATTTGATTTCTTTATTTCAGCAATTAACCTTTGCCAGCTTCTTTTATTTTTAACGTTAAATAAAGTATGTAATTCACGAGTATTGTATATTTCCAGAATCTTTTTAAATCCAAATATAAGCATAATCTTCTTTGGAGGGAAATTGGCAGCTATTAGTTCAGAAACTAAAACTTTATCATGAACCTTATAATCAACTAAAGGAATCATTTTGCTTTCAAGCTCATCAAGGTAATGTAAAAGAATTTTTTTAGAAATTGCAGGCTTAAATATACTTTTAAAAGTTAGATCAGATTTAATTTTAAGTTTTTTAAATAGTTGTTTAATCTTTGAACGTTTGTTTAAACGAACTTCCATTCTTAAGAATTCTAAGCGACCCCGATCACCCTGCTTGCCCGACGAAGCTTTAGCGAAGTTGGGAGCTTGTCGAAGGATGTTTAAACTTTCAAAGAGATTAAGCTGTATAGCACTATCTTTTTCTAAACATCTCTTATCACTAGCTCTAGCTTTTTCAAGATCCCTAATTTTGTCATAAAATACAACTTCATAACTGTTACAATGCCACTTATAACTATGGCCATCATTACGATAATCTGTTTGATTTACATCAAGTGTTAACTTTATATTTGCTTCTTTAATCTTGTTTATAAAATGGTATGGAATTGAACCATCTGTTAATGGAATATTTTTGGAATAATGAACCGCTGATATTGGTGCAGCTGAAATTACAGCAGTTGTTGTTTCTATCCCCATTTCTTTTAAAACATTAACAAGCTTTTGTGTTAGATTTTTAAAGTCTTTATATTTAAGTTCATTAAAATTGTTTCCAAAAAGAAGTTTAGGCA
>JABDFA010000007.1 GCA_013286795.1 Candidatus Babelota bacterium | reverse complement strand
CATATTTAGAATCATGTTTTCCTGATTTATTTAGATATAGTGATGCAGGAATATTTTCAGATAATAATCTTATGAAGACTGCAAAAGGGATTTTTGCAAAATGTCGCAATTTATTTCCAAAATTGCAAAATGAGAAATGGTATTTCGTTGATGATCAAGAAGAGAATTTAAAAGTTGCATCAGAGTTTGGTATTGAAGGTATGTTACCTGAACAAGCTGAAGATGTTCTTCAAAACAATGACATTATATAAAGTTATTTTTTTCTATCCAATCTTCAACTATATCAATAACTTCTTTAGAAGTGATTTTACCCAATAAGAAATCTCTTTGCAATGCAGGCATTATTCTTCCATCCACACCTTTTATCTCATTTTTATAATACGGCGCATCATTTTCCATAGGAGATGGTATTAAAGCCAAGGTATAA
The DNA here is from genome assembly GCA_013286795.1 of Candidatus Babelota bacterium. Taxonomy (GTDB): domain Bacteria; phylum Babelota; class Babeliae; order Babelales; family JABDEC01; genus JABDFA01. The sequence goes on along the minus strand of JABDFA010000007.1, from coordinate 78,477 downwards.
AAAAGATTTTTCATATGCTCAGTAAAACTCTTGCCTATTTCTATGGTACCTAAATTTCTATAACCAAATAATTTATTGGTATAATATTGACGTATATAATTAAGCATGTCTAATCGACCCAAATATGACCAACATTTCAAGCCATCTGCTTTAACTAAGGTTTCACCTATATCCCAAACTATGACAGCAGGTTGCACAAACTGAATGGCAGATAAAAGACTTATTCCAAAAATTGCAGATAGCGATAATTTTTTGAAAAAATTCATACATTTCCTTAAATTCTAAATATTTCGATTCTAACGCTATTATTTTAACATGTATGATTTTATTAGTAAAATGCTTGTACAAGTTCAATGAATACCAGAATCGATAACATTATCTCCTATGAATAGGATCATAAATTCCCTTATCTATAATTTCAAGTAAACGTAAAGCAGTGTGAGCAGGCTTCCGAGTTCCAGCTTCCCAAGATTGAATAGTTTTTGGGCTAACATTTAAAATTTTAGCAAAAAAACCTTGCGAATAGTTTTTACCCTCTCTTATTTTTTTGATTTCTTTAGGATTATATTTTGCAGGAGGTTCAGGGATCTCGATATACTCAGTAGTTAAAGTAATTTTGCCTTCTTCAAAAGCAATAAACTCATCCATGCTTTTTTTTAATCTTTTAAATAATTTGCTCATCTTAATCCTTTGATTTAAGTTTGATTGATATATCTTTTAGAATCTTTTTTTCTTCAGCTGAAAGATTTTCTTTCTCATTCTTAGGATATATATCTGCTAAAAATAATTTTTTCTTAATGGGACTATCTAAATAATAGATTCTAAAGCCCCCACTTTTCCCTTTTGAAGTAGATTTTAATCTAATCTTTCGCATCCCACCAGTACCTGGAACTAAATCACCCATTTCAGGATTTTCTATTAACTCTTTCTTTAAAGATTCAAAGTCTTTAGCAAAAATTTTATTTTTTGAAATATAAGTTTTTATACATTTGTCAAAATACTTACTTAAAACTATTTGCCTATTCATAAATATTATCCTACAGCGCACACCCTACAATTGTCAAGCACCTCCTTTTTATGGAAATACAAATTTTAATACGATTTTTAAATAAAAACAAACCTAATTAATTTAAGATTACAACAAAAAACACTGGTCATGTTTTCCTTGTTTCATTATTTGTGATATAATTTATTCAGAATAACAATAGATGTTCCAAAAAATTATCATCGAAAACTTAAATCCATTGCTGCTTTAACTGGAAAAAGCATGAAAGATCTTGTTATGCAAGCTATAGAATCAATTGGCGAAGAATGCCTTTATAGCAACCATTCCCCCAACAAAAAAACGTTAAAAACACTAGAAAATATAGAAAACAACAAAGAATTAATAGAATCAAAAAATGTTCAGGATCTTTTTAAAAAATTAGGTATATAGAATGCTGATATGTCTATTTACTCAATAACCCTAAAAACACCTCTATAATCTTTATCCCGCAAAAATGGATCAACCTCTAAAGATGAAGGCTTGGTACTTTTATGGCCTTTATAAAGGGCGTCAATAAAATTATCCATATCTTCACTTTTGCCACAGGCTACTATTTTTACAGTTTTTTTATCCATAGCCTGAGCATAACCTTCAATTTTAAATTTTTGGGCGTTTTTTTGTATTAAATTTTCTAATAAACCATCTTTAATATCAATAATCATGTTAATCTTAAGACATCTGTTCATAGTGCTCCTTTTTTTCAATAATTAAAACTGGACTTGAAATATAAGTATAGTAAAATTAATAATTATTTATTAATAGATTTATAATATCAAAAAGGCAAATAGTGCAAGAAAAAAAAACTGGCAACATTCGAGTTCGTTTCGCTCCTGCTCCATCCGGTTTTATGCATTTAGGAAATGTTAGAACAGCTTTGATTAATTTTCTTTTTGCCAAACAAAAACAAGGAACATTTGTTTTAAGAATTGAAGATACAGATACTCAAAGAAATATGGATCCTAAAGCAGAAAAAATTATTTCTGACTTAAACTGGCTAAATTTGCAATATAATGAAGGTCCAGTAAAAGGTGGTCCCCATGTTCCATATTTTCAATCACAAAGAACAGAAATTTATAAAACAGCGTTACAAGAGCTTATAAAAACTGGGATTACTTATAGGTGTTTTTGCACTATTGAAGAACTTGAACGCAAGCGACAAAGACAAATAGCTTTAAAACAACCTCCTAGATATGATAAAACTTGCTTAAAGTTAACTCAAGAAGAAATAGATTCTAAATTAAAAAACAATACACCATTTATTTGGCGAGTAAAAATTGAACAGGATCAAAAAATAAAATTTTTAGATCTTGCAAAAGGAACTTTAGAGTTCGATCTTAAGAATTTTTCAGATTTTCCTATTACTAGACAAGATGGTAGCTTCACATTTATCTTTGCCAACTGTATAGATGATATAAAAATGGAAATCACTCATATATTCAGAGGTGAAGATCATATTACAAATACAGTGGACCAATTGGTAATATTTAAAGCTTTTGGTAAAAGTTTTCCAACCTATTACCATATGCCTATAATTTGTGAGAAAGATGGAAGAAAGCTTTCTAAAAGAAATTTTGGTTTTTCTTTAAATGATTTACAAAATGCAGGATATTTACCAGAAGCTGTTTGCAACTATCTTGCAATTATTGGCAATACTTTTGAAAATGAGATTCAAACTCTGGATGATCTAAGTAAAAATTTTAATTTTGAAAACATGCACTCAACAGGTCCTATAAAATATGACCTGGAAAAATTGAATTGGATAAATCATAAATGGATAAATTTATATACTGAACAAAAATTAGTTGATATATGCTTACCATTCTTGAAAAGTGCTTATCCTCATTCTAAAATAGATAATAATATTTTAGTTAAACTTTTAAATTTAATAAAATCTGAACTTGTTACTGCAAAAGATTGCGTAAAAATTCTGAATTTTTATTTTGAAAAACCGCAATTATCCAAAGAACAGATTCAAGAAAAACTATCTAACACAAACTTGCAACTTTTAAGTGAAATTGTACAAAAAAATATTAATCTTCTACATTCACCAGATGAATTTGTTAACCAGATAAAAAAAGAAGCAAAACTAAATTTCTTAACACTAAATACAGTGTTCCCGTTCTTGCGTGTTGCTCTTACTGGATCAATTCAAGGTCAACATATTAATGATATAATTAATATCTTAGGACCAGAAGAATCTAAACAAAGATTTGAAAACTTAATTAAGATTGTATCTTAAAAGCACTTAAGTTCCCTTATAGCCTTATCCATTTCTGGCTTAGATACAATTTTAGCGCCTTCTTCATTAACAAGAATATACACTGTATCCAATTCTCTGCCTTCAGGTAAAACTAATTTAACATTTAACATTGGAATTTTCTTATTTTGGTAACCTGAGTAAAAAGTATTACGTATGTTATTAGTAAAAGTAAAAACAGTTTTTCGATTAGAAATATTTTTAAAAGTTGCAGGACTTTGCTTCAAATTTTTTCTTGGATCCTTAAATTCTAAACATAAGCTTACTACAGAATTAAGATTGTTAGATTTTGAAAGATAACCGGCATAATCTAATGTTTGATAATTAATATCTAAAACATAACCTATAGTATTTGTATATTGTTGCATATGACTTCCAGTAGCAGCAACAGAATTGATACTAACTCCAGGAGTTCCTATAGGTGTTGGGTTATCAAATTTTGCAGTTAACCCTGTGTCCAAAGTACTATTAACACCAGGAATTGCAGTTAAATTCTGTATCTCTTTAAGAGATATTTTGGCTATATTTGCTATATTAACCGTTCTTGAATTAATATTATGAACAAAAATAAGAACTAAAACTAATAACTTAGATAAAATTTTCATGACCTACCTCCTATATAAATATATTCTAATAATAATTTAACAGCTTTATAATGCTGGTAACAATAGTTTATAAAAAACCCTACTTTAAACCCATATTTTCCAGCAAAAACAAGATTCTTGATTTTATTTAGTTTCTATCTGTATTATAATATTATCCTTCGACAAGCTCCCAGGCTTCGCCAAGGCTTCGCCGGGCAAGCAGTATGACCAGGGGGGTCGGGGAAAATGGAGAAAATAATGAGAATAAAACTATTATTTATAACTTTATTGGTAATTATAAGCCAAATAAAATGTGATGATATATATAACGTGGCAATAATTGGAGGAGGAGCAGCAGGGCTTGCTGCAGCAAAATATTTAGCCCGTGCCAAATTAAAGCCATTAGTAATTGAAGAAGATGAGCTAGGAGGTCAATTAAATAAAGCTAATATTATTAGTAACTGGCCAGCAGTTCCAGCAATGCAAGGAAGAGAGATTGCAGAATTAATGGTAAAACAGGCAAAAGAACTTGGGACAAGATTTATTATATCTCAAGTTAGAAACTTATCAAAAAAGGGGAACCTATTTGATTTAGAACTCAAAGATGGAAAACATATACTTGCAAGGTCTGTAATTTTAGCCTCAGGAGCTCGACCAAGCAAATTAGCAATACCAGGAGAGCAGGAATATCTGGGCAAAGGAGTAGCTATATGTGCAATATGTGATGCTCCATTGTACAGAAACAAATCTGTTGTAGTTATAGGTGGTGATTATAGTGCGTTAAGAGAAATAGAAATTATATCAAAGTATACTAATAAAATAACTATAATTAATAAAAACCCTGAATTAGAAGGTCCACTTATGTTATTAAATCCAATAAATGAAAATAAAAATATAAAAGTCATGAATAATTGTACTGCACAAGAAATCTTAGGGGATGGTAATTCTGTTACTGGAGTAAAAATTCTAAATACAAAAATAAATAAAAATGAAATTATTTCTGCAGAAGGGATTTTTATATCAGTTGGATGGAAACCTTCTAGTCAATTAGTTGAAAATAAAATAGAATTGGACAGAAAAAAAAGAGTGAAAATTTATAATAACACTCAAACTTCAATGTCAGGACTTTTTGCGGTAGGAGATGTAGCAAACAACGGCGACTATCATCAAGCTCCGGTATCAGCAAATTTTGGATACATAGCAGGAATGGATGCAGAAACATACTTAAGACAGAATAAATCTATTGTCTAATTTTTTCAAATCAGAAATTATACCACGAGATTCCATATAATTCATAAATTTTAAAAACTCAATTTCAAAGTTTTCCGGGACCAAAAATTCAAAAATTCCATTCTGAACATCAAAAGTTCTGTCAAAAACTAGATTTTCACAGCTTCTAATAGCTGCAACAAAAAACCAAGTTTTACCTGAGTTAACTTTTGATTGATAATACTGACAATAATGTTGTTTCATAATGATTAAATTTACAAAGAATTTGGAAAAAAAAATATTTACGCTTATCATAGATTATACTATTTTACGTAAAAATTTTATCAATATTTTTCTAAATAATTTGACGTTTTAAACATGCAATACTATAAGTTAATTCTAGGAGCTGAAGAAAGGAAACATGTAATGAAAAAATTCTCAGCCTATATTCTAGGCTTATTAATTTTAGTTTTAGTTACTTTTAACGTAAAATCGTCTCTAATAACAACTTTAAGCAACATTGATCCTGCACCTATGTATAATTCTGCATATCCATACATGTATTTATATGCAAAAGAAAAAGAGTTTTTGAAAAACAAAACTGAATGCTGGAGTAATGAATATATAAGTCTTAGTGCTAGTCCTTTCTGGCAACGCTCTACGCGTGGTAAAAACATAAACAGACAACTATGTGAAAATGGTGATTTAACGGGTCATTGGAACATGATCGCAACATTACCATATAATCAATCTCCGCCTCCTGCTTTTCCTAATAATAATACCAATGTAGGAAGCGATATACCCATGGGCGTGACGCCAAGCGATCAGCCCCTAAAGACTTTAATGTCAGTAAGACAAAACTTATTTGATTGTATAAGCACAATCAGTGGCCACTTGCCTGATCAAGTAAAAACAGTTACAGGTTTAATTTCATTACAAACACCACAACAATTATTCGGATTCTTTTCAGTACCGATAAAATATAACAAAAGAGGTGTACGCTTTAGTAGTAATATAATGTTATGGGGAGGATTTGGTATAGCTATGCAAACGGGTGTCGCAGATATATCACAAGTAGGAAGATTTATTGATTTAACAACAACACCAACCCAGTGTTTACCTAAGGGGTGCCTGGGGGGTACCACAAACCCTTGTCCAACCACAACTAACCCATCAGTTTATTGCCAAAACCCATTTAGTGATATGAATCAATTAACTGATGCAGCTTGGCAAGATGTTGTACATTGCACACACCTTCAACTTATGAACCAGCTACAAGCAATTGCTGATGCATCCCATCTAGATCTTTGCAATTTCAACAAGACTTCTGTAGAAGATTTTCATATAGAATTATTCTGGAGAAAAGCCTTAAGGGTAGATGATGGAGACTTCTGCACATCTCCTTTCTTATTTATTCCATTTTTCTCTATTGGAGGAGATATAGGTATAGCTGCCAAAAAGAATCAAAATCTAGCCTTTTCTGTACCTTTTGGTAATAATGGTCACAATGATGTACGATTTAACGCAGGCTTTACCTTTGATTTCGATGAAACTATAGAGGTTGGCGGACATTGTGGCGTAACCCATTTCTTTGATAAACGCTTTAAAGAATATAGAATGCCTGTCAATGAGTTCCAAAATGGCTTCTATCCTTATACAACAGACGTATGTGTAAGCCCTGGAAATACCTGGCATATAGGTATATTGATGAACGCATACCATTTCTTAGGCTGTTTATCATTTTATTGCGAGTATCTGTATGTAAGTCACTCTGAAGATAAATTTTGCATCGCAAATTCTGATCCAGCCTTTAAACCAGGCAACCTTGAATGCAAAAGCCCTTGGATGGTACAATTACTAAATAATGGCTTTTACTATGATGTTTCAGGCAATTTCTCTCTTGGTTTCTCTATGCAGATTCCTTTAGATAGAAGAAATGCATATAAATCAACCACTTATATGCTTTCCATGGAAATGGTATATTAGTTGTGTATAGACATTAGAGCCAAGTAATGTTAAAATATATGGTAAGAATTGTTAATTTTAATCAAATTATTTACGGTGGTAAATTAATGGCAAGAAAGTCAAATGTTACTGTATATGTAGGTTACAACATAGATAAAGCACTAAGACAGCTAAAGAAAAAGATTGAACGAGAAGGCGTTGTTAGAGACATGAAGCGTGGAATTTATTTTGAATCTCCAACTCAAAAAAAACGTAAGCGTTTAATTAGAGCTATAAAACAAAACTTTATACGTAGAGTATCTGAAGGGTTAGTTGAGTAGGTCCAATGTCTAACCCAAAAGTTAGTGCCATTAGAAGAGAGCAAAAAGAATCTCTTTTAATGAAAGAAATTTCTCAACTTTTTTTAACAGCTTCTTTGGATGACTCAAGTTTGAGGGGTTTATTTATAAATAGAGTAACTTTGTCTCCAAGTAAAAGTGTATGTTACGTGTTTTTCTATTCTGAAGATGGGGAGAAGGTTTTCAATGAGAAGCTTGAAAGTTTAAAATTATATAAACCGTCACTACGTAAGGCTATAAGCCAAATGAAGGGACGGTATGCCCCTGAAATAGTTTTTAAATATGATCATCAATTTGAAAAACAACAAAAAATAGAAAATTTACTAGAAAAAATTAAAAGGGAAGAAAAATTATAACAAGTTTATTAACTATACCCATATTTTTAATATGGGGTTCTTTTTTAAATATGTTAGCTTACCGTTTTTTAAATCCTAAAGATTTTAAAAAACCAAGATCTTTTTGCCCAAAATGTAAATCATATATTAAATGGTATGATCTTATACCTCTTATTTCTTGGTTCCTTCTTAAAGGAAATTGTCGAAGTTGTAAAAATAAAATTTCTTATCTTTATCCTTTTATAGAAGTTATAACAGCCGTTTCTTTATATACATTGTATAAAAATGTATCAATCCCCTATTTTATACCTTATTTTATATTCTTTTCTGCTTTAATTGTAACTATAAGAACAGATCTTGAAGAAATGTTAATTTCTAGATACATGACTCTTTTTTTAATTCCTATAGCGTTCTCTTTTAACTTAGTTCATTATTTGCCTTTAACATTTGAAGAAACTTTAACTGGCACAATCTTTGGTTTTCTGTTCTTGTTATTTATAAGCAAAATTTTTAAGCTTTTCACAAAAAAAGAAGGTCTTGGACAAGGAGATATAGAACTTCTGGCTTTTATAGGTGCATTTACTGGAATTAAGGGATGTTGGATCAGCCTTTTATTTGGTTCTATTTTGGGCTCTGTATTTGGAATATTATTAATAACTTTTAAGAAATCAAATTTTTCAACCAAAATACCTTTTGGCCCTTTTTTAGCCATAGGTGCTATGGTTTATGTTCTCTATCAATACCAAATTATAAATCTTATTTTTGGATTTTAAATTTATACCAATACATTGTCGATTTCTAAGAATTATTTTATCTTTCCAGTCACCCTGAGGGAAGCACGAAGTGCGAAGTCGAATGGGTTTCCTATTTATTTGTTAGCGTATTGGTGTTAGTTTATTACGTCCATCACTGTATATAGAAAAACTATAAACCCTATAAATATTAATAAACTTTTAGTTGTTAATATTTCTGTCTTAAATTGTTGTATAGCAGGTATTGTAGGATCTACATCTATAACAGGTTTTTTCATTGTATAAAACTCTTCTTCATATCCAACTCTTCCATAAACAGGATGATTTGAGAAAATTTTAACCTTTATCTTTTTGTTTCTTAGAACAATCTGTTTATCTAAAAAAAATTTGGATCGATCCTGACCATCTCTATTATTAATGTTTTTTAACATATCATCAAAACTTTTACTTATTACCCACTTAACAAATGAGCCGTCAGGATCACGTAATGGATGTTGATGCAATTTAAGACTCAAGAATTCATTAATAATTTTATAGATTAAGTCTTTTGGCAGGCCATTTTTTTTGAGAGCCTAAAATTCTAATCAAAAACTCAGTAGTTCTTGGACATGATTCATTAGCCTTAGGCTTCATGATTTGCATTGCCTGAGCTGAAGATATATATAAAATAAAGATTAAAAATAATTGTTTAAAATACATATTAATACATTCTATTTTACTTATTTTAAATGTTCTTTTTTAATATGTGTTTTAAGACTTCCCTTCAATGAGTATGATTTACCACATCCTGCTTCATCACAGGCATATCTTTGTCCTTCATGCACTGCTTTAATATGATTTTTAAGACCGCGCATTGAATCATATGATTTGGTACACCCATCTTCTGTGCATGCATATTTCTTTATATCTAGTGGTTTAATAGAAACTTCAGAATTCTTTTTTGATTCTTCTTGATAACTATTTGCTATCTTTGATGCTACTATTACTCTTGCTGCCACCGAGGGTCTAGATAAATGAGTTAACTTTTGTCTCTTATTCGGTATAGCCTCTTCAGGCTGTCCCATTTCTGGATGGTATTCTCGCTGTTTATACATATATCTAGGTACACGCATAATATGTCCCTCAGGACTTCTTTCATTCGTAAATGCATATGGTATAATACCTTCTTTTATACCTGCGTATGCTTTACCGGGCAAAAATGCGATATGTGCTATTTCTTTAGGCTTTTCTATAGCCGAATCATCTTTACTCAATAACTCTTCATAATCATCTTTTTCACCTATTAACTCATGAGAGTCCATGCTTTTTATGTTTAGATTTATAGATATCAATGCAATTAACATTAACAATGATTTATTTTTCATACACATCCCCTATGGTTTAATAAGATATATTATATAATAGTATTATTCTAGCTGAAATATTTAAACAAGTCAAGAAATTGCCTTGAAAAAAAAGCATTATCAAATCGATATAATAATTAGGATTTAGTCTTGAGATCATCCTGCAATATGTTTATTTCTCTTTTTTCATTGATAGTAATTACGTCAGGTTGACCGTCACCATCAATATCAGCAACCGCAGCAACAATAAACGTATCTTTCCCAGCATTAGCCAAAGATAAATCAGAAGCTTGTCCGCCAAGTTTACCAGAAACATAATTAATTCCTTCAGTTCCAGGAAATCCGTAAGTATAATTAGTCTGACCTTCCGGCTTCCATCCAATACCTTCAGAGGTTAAAATATTAGAATAGGTCCCATGCTCGGCCCAATAAGCTTTTTCAGCCATATAAATAGATCCAAGATTTAAATAAACTTCTGAACGTTTTGCCTTAGAAACATATCCTAAAAAATTAGGTATAGCTACTACAGCAAGAAAAGCTATTATAGCTACAACTATCATTAACTCAATTAATGTAAAACCCAAACTTTTCATCATATCTCCTCTTTAATAAAAGGTTCGCCATAAATTTCTTCTAGTTCTTTAATATCGTAAGCTCCTTCTCTGACAACCTTAATTCTTTGACCGGTACAATCAAGGATAGTTGAAGGAATAAGAGTTGGATACTTTTGTTTATTCTCAACAATATAATCAACTTTTTCTAAAACTTTAAGATCCACGTCATCCATACTTTTAGGTACAGGTTGACCTGAAAGGTTAGCGCTAGTAGAAAATAACCCTGGAAAAAACTTAAGCAATTTTAATAATTCTTGATGATTTGGAATCCTTATTGCTACAGTCTCTTGATTCAAATAGAAAATATTTTTATTGCAATTAAATATTAAAGTTAATGGCCCAGGCCAACATCTCTGTATCAACTTTTGCAAATTTGGATTAATATCCTGAGAAATAAAATTGTCTAGTTTATCAATAGAATTAATAAGAACTATATATGGCTTATTTTCTCTTATTTTAACCGTATCCAATGCAAGCTTACCTTTAATTGAAACCTGGGCCAACAAGCCCAACACTGTATCTGAATCCCCCAAAATAACCTTATTATTGGTCAAAGAAGCCTCCAGGAGAGAAAGAGTGTCATTTTTATCCCAGTTCAAACTTCTTTTTTTCATTATTTTTTGTAAATAAATAAAAACCATACCCAACAATATTATTTTAGATTGACAATTTAGTCAAAAGGCTTATAATTAAGTTATGTATTATAAATTTCTATTGGAAGTTAATAATTATTAAGGCTAGTTAACTAAACACAATTTATAATACTTATAACCTTAAATGAAATGTTTGTAAATATTGCTATTTAACGGAGAAAACATTATGATACAAAATAAACAATCGGCTAAAGATGTTGCTATCAGCCTAGGCAAGCAACGTAGCTACAATGAAATAATAGAGCTTTTAGAGAAAAGCTGGAACGTAGAACCTGATAAAACTTTAAAGCGAATTGAAAAATTAAATGTAGCTTTAAAATCACCTTCCAAAAAATTAAATACAATTTTCGTTTCAGGCTCAAATGGAAAAAGTTTAACTGTTAACTTTGTAAATCAAATTTTAAAGGAAGAAGGCTTTAAAGTAGGTTCTTTCTATTCACCTCATATATTAACATATAATGAAAGAATAGCGTTAGAAAACGAATCTTTGCCAAATAAATTATTTACAGAAGTTGCAAATGAAGTTATAAACGCAGCTGAATCTTTAAATTCAAAATTTCACACCTTAGAGCTTTTAACGATGATGGCACTAGTTTGCTTTGAAAAAAATAAAGTGGATGTTGCTATACTTGAATTAAACAATGATGATGTAACAGATCCAGTTAACATATGCAAACCTATAATCTTGGCCATAACACGTGTTACTTCAGATATGGAAAAGATTAATAGTGAAGAAATAAAAAATAGAATTACAGCTATAACTGACATTACAAAAAAAGATACTTATGTTGTATCAGCTGATCAAAGTAAAATCAATCTTCAAATTATGCAAGATTTAGTTACAGAAAAAAATGGTAATTGGATGATGCCTATAAGAAAACTTGCTCCTTTGGCTTATCCTTTTGAACAATTACACGGAAGATGCGCTTCTCTTGCTGAAAGAATAGCTCAAATTTATGTAGAAAATTTCACTTCAAAAGAAGCTACTATACTAAACTCAAGTTTATTAGTAAAACCTGAAAGTCAACGTGGCAGACCAACTCTTGAGAAAAAACGTGAATTAGAATTGAATCCTAGACGCACTTTAGAGCAATTCTGGAAAGATATATCTACTACATTAACCGGACAATTCCAAATATTGGATAAAGAAAAACCTTCAATTCTTTTAGATGTAGCATCAAATATTGATTCACTTACTAACATATTTTTAGGTGTTAGATTATTAAACTATAAGCGTCCATTTAAAGGTTTATCAGTTATTGTAGGTTGCCAAGACGGTAATTTTAATGATAATCCTGATTTTATAAAAATGGTTCGTTATTTCTTTAAGAAAAACTCTGGTCAAATTATATTCTCACCTGTAAGCAAAGATTCTAAATTTGATTTAGAAAAAGTTGCAAATGACCTTAAGAACGCAAAAATCAAGGCTAAAACTGCCAAAAATTTCGCAGATGCATTTGAACAGGCTAAACAATCTATAGATGAGCGAAATGGTTTAATTCTTATTACGGGTTCTCCATCTATAGTAAGCGAATATTGGAATTACAAAGGTATCAAGAAACTATAAACTATGGTTTTAAATTCCCTTATAATTTCAGTAATTGTAGGGCTAATAACAGGACTTATTTATGGGTTTTCTTTCATTTTCAAATGGGAGAAGACCCTTTCTATTAATAGCTCTGTAATTTTTTCTATTGTCAGAATATCAATTTTACTATTTTTTTTATATTATCTGTTGCCCTTGATAACTATTAACTTTATAATTGTAATGATTACTTTTTTTATAAGTTTTTGGTTAGTAATTCTTAAACAAGGAAAAATACTTTAATGGAATTTGAAGTATTTGATAATCATTTTTGGTATATATTAAAAAAATTTGGATTTGAACACCCCTTCTGGGCAATAAGCCCAAAACCAATAATATTTACTTGGGCAGTTCTATTAGTTTTACTGATATTATGTATTTTGAGCAAAATAGCTTTAAAAAATAAAAACAGCGTTTCTGGATTTTTAGTGCTAAGTTTTATAAGATCTTTTTATGATCTTGTTTTACAAACTTTAGGTAAATATTCCTATTCCCATTTTGCTTTTATCACATCACTCTTTATTTTTATCTTTACTTGTAACATAATTCCATTAATTCCATGGCTTGAAGAGCCTACAACAGATTTAAGTACAACTTTGGCACTTGGTCTAATATCCTTTATCTATGTACAGGCTACTGCTATTGGCACTAATGGTATAGTAGGGTTTTTTGAAGAACTATCTTCTCCTTTTATTTTATTTTTACCATTAAATTTAGTAGGCGAATTAGCAAAAGTTGTATCTATTTCTTTTCGTCTTTTTGGAAATATTTTTGGTGGTTCTATAATAACTAGGTTATGGACATCTGCTATAGGTGGAGTATTTATAACAGAAGTTATTGGCTTAGGACTAAATTTAGTAATAGTTTCTTTTTTTGTATTATTTGAAGGTTTTATTCAAGCTTTTGTTTTTTCTATGTTAACTTTAACATATCTTTCTATTGCTACTCAGGGACATCATGTCGGTGAAGAAGGTTAATTATGACGGATTTAATAAGTTTATTTAATTTTTTAACTATAGGCTTAGTAATTGCAGCAACTTCTATGGGAGTTGCTATTGGAGGCAGTATAGCCGCAGTTGCTACAACAGAGTCTATAAATATACAGCCAAGAGCAAGAACCGGTATATTAAAAGCCTCTATTGTTGGAATGGCACTCACTGAAACAGCTGCAATAATAGGTTTTGTTGTAGGAATATTGTTACTTACAAATACTCAAAGTTTAGTCAGCTCCGGAAATATTTACTATGCAATTGCAAACTTAGGAATAATCTTTGCGATTTGCATTGCAGGTTTTGCTACTGGATATGCGTCTTCTTATCCTGTCCGTTACACTTGTCTTGCAATAGCAAGACAGCCTTTCTTTGCAAATCAAATTTTTAATGTAATGTTACTAACACTTTCATTTATACAAACTCCAATAATTTTTGGATTTATAATTTCTTTATTAATAAATTTTCAGGCAGCTCAAGCTATTAATTTAACTGATAGTTTAAGATTGGTTGCAAGTGGATTATGTGTAGGATTAGGAGCTGTAGGACCAACTATTGGATTAGCTCTATTTTCCAAAGAGGCTTGTTATTCACTTGGTGTTAATAGACATTCTTACTCAAATATCATCACCTTTGTATTTTTAAGTGAAGCTTTAATCGAAACCCCAATAGTTTTTGGACTTGTTACATCATTATTATTATTAACAAGGTCATATCCTAATAGCATGCTTTATTCCATTGTTGTAATTTTAGCGGCTCTATGCACTGGCATAAGTAATATAACACCTGGCATAAGTTCCGGCAAAATAGCTGCTACAGCATGTAAACAGATTTCTTACAACCAAAGTGCCTATCCTTTAGTTTCCAAGGCCAGCATGTTAGCCCAAGGTATGATTGATTCATTTACAATTTATGGCTGGATAATTTCCTTAATGCTAATTTTATTTGTTAAATAAATCTCTTACAAAACTTAAAACTTAATTTCTTGCCCGTTCGCCCTGAGCGACCTCTGAGCGAGCGTTTTCGCGAGTTGAAGAGGGAGTCGAATGGGTAAAAAAATTTAAGTGATTTTAAGTATTAAATTAGAGAATACTTGGAAATTTATAAATTTGTTTTAAATAAAACATAGATAACCCATTCGACTCTGTTTTCGACTCCTTCGTCGCTCAAACATCGCTCAGGGCGAACGGATTGGAGTTGTTGAATTCATGCATTAAGTAATAATTATTGCAAATATTCCAAAACAATATCTTTAAGCACTGAAGGAAAAAGAATCTCTAACTCTTTCGAATATTTCTTAACCAAAACCATACTATACATCTCTTGTAAAGCAAATTCGTGTTCGGGCAAACATGTATTGGATTTAAAAACTTTATCCGACAAAATCATCATATTATAATCATAACCACAAAGATATGGAAAATATTCTATATCTATATCAGCATCATTTTTAAGTAGAATTTTAACACTTTTCACATCACAATAACTTACAGCAAATGCTAAAAGATTAGCTCTAGTAAGCCTATTACCATACCTAAAAAATAAAGAAAACTTATCATTAAGATTTCCTTTATTTTTTATCACATTACGAATTGTTTCTCTAAGGATACTTATTTTTTTTATACCAGATAAAGCAGGCAGCTTTTTGATAGGTTCAAATTCTTTTATTTCTTTTTTTTCTATTTCTATCTCTTTTTTCTCTACCTGTCCCTTGCTACAAGTATTACCAGAAAATAAATTTGTAGAAGAAAACACCAAAAGTATTAAAAATAATTTCATGTTGTTAGAGTATTAGAATTAATATTAGAAGTAAGAAGCTGACATATTCTCTTATGCACATCTTCATACTCAAACAAGTAAACAGAACTTTTCAGATGCACTAAAATAGACTGAAGTGGTTTTCTCTTATCATGATCTATAGTAAAATTTATATTTGAATTGGCACCATTTTCAAGTAATTTTTTTACACTTTTTGCATCATAATAATTGACAGCAAACTCTAAAAGAGTAGCTTCATTTACACGTCCAGATTCTGCAACCAATTTATATTTTGCATTAATATCTCCTTTGTTACGTATCACTCCATAAATTGTTGCTCTTAAGGTATAAATTTTCTGCATATTGCTCATCTTAACAATTGTCACTTCTTCTTTTTTCTCTTTTTCTTCTACATGGCCCTTCCCGCAACCATTGCCACTAAACACATTTGAGAATATTGACATAGAAACTAAAAACAAAACTTTCTTTTTATCATACATGAAATTCATAAACCTGTTCTTTATCTTCTTTTAATTCTTCAACCACAAATTCCGTTACAACATCACTTACGCTATTTGCAACTTTAACATTTGTAAGATTATATTTATCATATATTTCTGTTTTGACCGATTGCCAAGTATATATGTCTTGATGAAACCTTGCTCCTGATTTTATAAATAATTCTATCATATCAGCTACCTTAAAGCCTGATTCAGCAACCTCTTTTTCTTTAAAACATAACAAATTATTCAAGTATTCTAAAATTGTCTGTGACCTAGTTATCAACTCTTTATTGATAGCATTATATCCAATAACCATACCTTCAAAAGGATATCGTCTATTGACTCTTACTTGATTTGCCAATAATAATCTTATACTTTCTTCGTCTTTATAATTAACGGCCCATGCTATAAGTGGTGCGTTCCAATTTTCTCCATCTAAAGTTTGATATTCATAAAGCAAATTTAAATCTTTTCTTGATTCAATTGCAGATAATATACGTTTTTTCAGAAGAACTTTTTTATTATTTTTAGCATCCAATAAATTTGATTTGGGTACGGGTTCTTTAAAACAAGGGCAACATGATTTTATTGAAAATGTAAAAAATGTTACAATTAAGATCATTAATCTTACAATATTCATTTACTATTCTCCTAAAAATTTAAACAGCAACTAAATAATCTGCAACAATATTAACAGGATCATTACTCATAGAAGAGTTTTCAAGCAATTTATCTTTTATCTGTTTTTTATAATCTTCTAAAATTTTAGTAAATTCAACGCTATCATCATATTTTTTAAAACAATCAATAACATCACGACCTTTAAAATCAATTTTATTAGGATTTGCTCCATTAAATAAAAGCAACTTCATAACAGCAAATTTATCTCCATGTTTTTCCCCAAGATTTTCAGCTGCAACCATTAATGGGGTAAGCCCACCCTTATTCATACAATTTAATTTAGCACCTTTTTTAATTAAAAACTCTAAAGTATCCAAACCATTAAATTCCGTGCCTCTAGCTGCTAAATGTAAAGGCGTATCCCCATTAGAATCTTCAATATCAATTAACGCTCCAAATTTTATTAAAAGTGGCATTAAATCAAAATAGCCTTTTGAGGCCACATAATGCATAGCTGATTCCTTCCTATGACCAATACCGGTTGAGAAAAGCTGATTAACGTCTGCTCCGGCTTTCAAAACAGATTCTATTAAAACAAAATCTTTAAAAAACATTGCTTGTTGCAAAGGATTCCCTTCACTTATAAATTCTTTTGATTTGAACCTGTGTTCTTGGGTAAATCCATTATATCCAATATCCGAAAAAGAAAGTACTATTTCGAATTTACTATATTCATTTAAATTTTTTTTATGTTCTATTAAATAATCAATCTTTTTCTTAAGGATTATTTTATCTACCCTATCTTTTTCTCGTTTTTCCATATATTGCTTCCATGTTAAATTGCCGGGCCACATACCAAGAATATTTTGGCTTATAAATATAAAAACAAAAATAGAAATTTTATTCAAACTCACGTTAATTATCCTGTATTTAATTTTATTATTTTTCTTACTAAATAATTTTATCACCATTTTCTATAAAAAGAACTATAATTATCATCAAAAATTAATATTAAAAAAAAAAGGGAAAAAAATGGGAAATGTAAATAAACTTCATATTCTTTATATAATAACAAAATTAGAATTAGGAGGTGCTCAAAAAGTATGCTTAAGCTTAATGCGTGGTTTAAAAGAATCTGGCAATAATATAAAATTAATATCAGGCACAGATGGTATACTAACAAATGAATTAAAAGATTCGCCAGATATAATTATGCTTGCAAATTTCAAAAGAGAAGTTTCTATTTTTTATATATTTAAAGAAATAAAAAATTTTATAGAACTAATTAAAAAAATTAGAGAACTAAAAAAAATATATCCTAATCTTATAATTCATACACACAGCACCAAAGCAGGCCTTTTGGGGCGATGGGCAGGGCTATTTGCAGGAGTGAAAAATAGAATTCATACAATCCATGGTTACGGTTTTAATAATTATCAAAATAAATTAACTTGGCTTTTTACTTATTTGCCTGAACTTATAACTAGTGTAATAACAACTCATTTTATTTGCGTGTCATCTGAAGATGTAAAAACGGGAATTAAGTTATTACCAAATTTTAAAAATAAACACTCTATTATTAGAGCCGCTGTAGAATGGGAAAAATTTTATCCAACAAAAAGAATTTACGAAACAAAAGATAAATTTATTTTTGGAACAATTTCATGCTTTAAAAAACAAAAAAATTTAATTGATCTTTTTAAGGCTTTTAAACTAGCTTACCAAGAAAACAATAATTGCGCTTTAGAGGTTATAGGAGATGGGGAACTAAGACCAGAGTTAGAAAGCTGGATAACACAAAATAATTTAGAAAATCAAATTGTATTACATGGCTGGAAACACAACGTAGCTGAAATTATGATTAACTGGGATGCATTTGTCTTGTCATCCTTATGGGAAGGTTTACCATGCGCTATAATTGAAGCCCGTCTTTTAAAATTACCAATTTTATCTTATAAAACAGGTGGGATATCAGATGTAATATCCCAAGGAAAGAATGGATTTTTATTTGAACAAGGTAATTGGCAAGAATTAAGTATGGGAATGCAAAAATTGATGAAAAATAAAAAACTTTGTTATAAACTAAAAAATTATAAAGAAGATTTAACAGATTTTAAAGATTCTGTAATGTTACAAAAACATATTAATCTATATAAAAAATTTACAAATTTTTAAGGAAAAAATGTACAAAAACATCTTAGATGCAATAGGTAATACGCCATTAGTTCAAGTTAAATATGATACACAGGCAAAAATATATGCAAAATTAGAATATCTAAATCCCGGTGGTAGTATTAAAGACAGATCAGCTTTATTCATGATAGAATATGCAGAAAAAAATGGATTATTAAACCCCGGAGGAATAATTGTAGATGCTTCTTCTGGAAATCATGGAATTGCTGTAGCTATGATTGGCAAAGCAAAAGGATACAAGGTTATTATTGCTGTTTCACAAAAAGTTAGCCAAGAAAAATTACAAACAATTAAGGCTTATGGCGCAGAAATTGTTATGTGTCCCTCTACAGCATTTATAGATGATCCACAAAGTTATCATAGTGTTGCTGCTAGAATTCATAAAAATACTCCTAACTCTTTCATGCCGGACCAATATTTTAATGTTGTTAATACGATGGGTCATGAAGCATTAACCGGACCGGAAATATGGAAACAAACTGAGGGAAAAATAACCCATTTTTTTGCAGGAGCAGGAACAGGAGGAACAGTTAGCGGAGTTGGAAGATATTTAAAAAAACAAAATTCAAAAATAAAAATTATTGCAGTAGATTCTATAAATTCATTCAGATCAACCAAGGGTAATCCTAAGCCATACAAAATAGAAGGAATAGGTATAGATTTTGATACCCCTGTTCTTGATAAATCTGTGATTGATGAAATCATTCCTGTTTCAGATACTAACACCATAGAAATGCTCAAATATTTAGCTACAGAACAAAGTTTGTTAGTTGGAGGAAGTAGCGGAGCTGTAGCTCAGGCCGTAAAAGAGTATGCAAAAAACTTAACATCTAATGATTTAGCAGTAATGATTTTTGGAGATTCCGGCAGAGCTTACTTAAGCAAAGGTTTTTATGCTGTTGATAACAACGAAACAAAAATTTATTCAGAATATAAAGAACCTGAGATAAGTTTGTGACAAAACAAAAAATTTTATTATTATCACTATTATTAATAAATTTTGTCAATAGCATAGAATATAAACAAAAACATAACTACTCTTTATCTTTAGAAAAATTAAAGAAAAAATTGCCTAATGCAATAATTATAGAAATTATGCTTTATCATACCGATACAATAAAATATCTGAATTCACGCGAAACTAAGTTTTGGTATACGGTATATGCAACATTTTTTGCGGATTTAATCAAGGGATATTTGGCTATAAAAAGTAACAGACTCCCAAAAAATAGATTTGTCTTTAATTTAAATGATGGAAAATTGTTAAAATATAATGATTATAGATATAAGGAAGCTTTAGATTCTATAAAATCATTACCCCCTTCAGTTACATATATTGAAGGAGAATCAGATAAAAATGCTAACTTCACTATATATTATGGCCCATGGGACATAAAAGTTGGCATTACTAAAAAATATACTTTAGAACTAGTAAGAAAAATGAGTCTTAAGCAAATTGAACTATTAATGGATATACAAAAATATTTAGAAATTTATAGGTATAGATTTATAGCTAAAAATAAGGTATTAAATCCTCATCATCTATGTTTTAACGAAGAACAAACAAAAACTTTTTTTTCGCTGCCAGGGTTTTTCTTAAGACATTATCATCAGCTAATGGAGCCACCTCTTGCTTTTGGAGAATGTGAATTTGTATTTCAAGTTTAATTTTAAATTTTTATTAAGTGTATTATTAACAAATTTTTTTGTTAATGGTACGGAATATAAACAAAAATATAATTATTCTTTAACCCAAGAAAATTTCAAGAAATTACCAGAGGTATTAATCTCAAAAATTATAGAATATCATCCAAGTTTTAATAAACTTTTATCTTTCTACAGATTCAGACTTATATTAGCTACATTTGCTACAGTAATAGTAGATGAAGATAAAAACTATATTTTAGCTAGATATTATGACGATAAGGGAGCAGATCTATTATATTTATCTAGTTTTACTCAAATACCATTATCTGATCCAATAATTCCAGAAATCAAAGCTAAATTAAGAACTATGTGGGAAAACCAAGAAGAACATTATCCTAAAGAAAATCGTAAATTTATATGTAGTGGAACACAATTTGGTAGTTCAGGTGAAAGAAGCAAGAAGGTTCTGTATTTAAGTCTGACCAAAAAATATTTTTTAAGTTTTATAAGAAAAATGAATTTACAACAAATAAAACTTTTAATGGATTTCCAAAGAACAAAATATTTCAAAAAAGAGAATTTGCTTTACAAAAATTCTTCAAGAAAACCTTGCTTAAATCGTGATAGCCATCCAACTCAACTATCTCTAGATTATGATCAAACTAAAACATTTCACTCTTTACCAGAATATTTTATAAAATGTCTTAAATCCTTAGATTTTGAATTTGAATTTGAGATTTAATTTTCAGGATGACTGGAGGAGAGTATTTGGGAATTTACTTGAGATATAATTTTTTGAGCTTGGGGTAAATTAAATTCAATAGATTGACCAATCTTTAAGGAATGTAAAAATTTTGATATTAAATTTAATTGGTTATTATTCCACCAGATTTTAATTCTATTTAGTGGTGTATCAACATTATCAGTTCCAAAATGGTAAGTACCCCAATGCATTGGAATAAAATTTTTTGCTCCTAAATCTAAAAAAGCTCTCCCTGCTTCTTCGGCATTAATATGGGAAAGACACATTTTTTCTCTAGGCTCACAAGGCCCTATGGGCATCAATGCTACATCTATATGATGAAAATATTTAGAAATATTTTCAAAATGCCTAGAATAAGCAGTATCTCCGGCAAAATAAACTTTATACCCACTACATTCTATCATCCAGCTACCCCACAATGATTTATTTTGGTCAAATAAAGTTCTTTGTGACCAATGGTAAGCTGGCAAAAAGGTAAACTTAATTTTATTCATTGCATCAAAAACAAAATCTTCCCACCAAACAGCTTCAAAAACTTTAGAAAAATTTCTTTTTTCAAACCAAATCTTATCTCCATATGGCACAAGAATTGATATATTTGGATTCAATTTCTTTAAGGCAATTAAACTTTTGCTATCCATGTGATCCAAATGATTATGTGAAATTATTACATAATCTATAGATGGCAAATCTTCAATCTTTATACCAGCCGGAAAAATTCTTGGGAAAAAAAATGTAGCGTCGCCAAAAATTGGATCCGTAAGAATATTAATATTACCAACTTGTATCAAAAACGATGCATGTCCTATCCAGGTAATTAATAACCTTTGACTTCTAATTGGAATTTTACAACTATCAACCCATTGATCCGAATTTTTTGGAAGCCTTGATTTACCATTTTTTAATGAAACAATAAAAATATAGATTTCATGCAAAAGAGACCGAAGCATATAAGAGTAACCTTTAAGCCCAGTCTTTGGTTCGTCTGGAAAATTATAAAATCGACCATTTTTTAAAATAGGTCTTATTTTTTGATTTGAAAACATCTCTTTAAAAAATTTTTCCCCATCCAGTAATTAAAAATTCCTGGATAGGGGAAATGGAGGTTATCCTAAGTTAAAACTTTTACTGATATACCTTATGGTATAACACAATCACAAAAAAATCAAATTCAATTAACTTCTTATGCATAAACTTTTACATAATTTTTGATATGAGTCAATCATTCTTTGCAAATTAAATAAATCTATAATTGTTCTTTGGCCAGCAAGCCCTATTTTCCTAGATAAATTATGGTTATTATAGATAAATTCGATTGCTCTAACTAAATCAAAAAGATTCATATTTGATAGATATCCATTAGAACCTGACACAATAACTTCGTGTTTAACAGACGTTACTATACAAGGAACCCCAAAACTCATTGCTTCCAGCAAAGCTATGGATAAACCCTCTTGTTGAGAACACTGGACAAAACAATCAAATAATGGATAAAAACCATAAGCCTGCCAAGATTTTATAAAAAAAACCCTCTCAACAATACCCAAATCCTTAACCTTTTTATAAAGTAAATTTTCAAGTGGTCCTTCACCAACTATTATTAGTTTTATATTGTCATGTTTTTTATCTAAGAGCACAGTAATTTCTATTAGAAACTCATGATTTTTAACGGGAACCAACCTACCTACAGTTCCTATAACAAAATCTGAATCCTTAATTCCAAATTCATGCCTTTTTTTGCATAATTCTAGACCTTTATTAACAATATAATTAGAATCTATGCCATTTTTAATTATAATAGTTTTTCCAGAGATCATTGGATATTTAGTGACAGTAATATCATAAACATTTTGCGACACACAAATAATTTTATTTACGCAAAAAAAAGTAATTTTATCTAAAAACGAACGTAATTTATTATCACGATTAGAACCCAAATTGTATCCAGAATGTAAAACACAAAATATAGGTATATTTAACAATTTTGCAATAATAGAAGAAAAAAAATTTGCTGACCATAATAAAGAATGTATACAGTTTGGTTTTATTTTTTTTATTAAACAAAATAGTTTCCAGAAAAATATAGGATCATATTTACATATCAATCCTTTAACTTGAAAAATGGGAACGCCTAAGTCTTCTATTTTTTTTACATTAGGACCATTATGAAAATATATAACAAAATTTTCAAATTCATTTTTATCTAAAGATCTTACAATATCAAATAAAAGTGACTCAGCTCCTCCAATTTTTAAACTTGATGTAATATGCAATATTCTTAATTTTGACATGATATTTATTAAGCTATACTATATAAAATAAAAAAACGTTCTAAGGAACCAAAAATGCAACATCTAGCTAAAGGCATTCTTATAACTGTTGAAGGAATAGATGGTTCAGGCAAATCAACTCTTGTAAAGAATTTAGCGCAATATCTTAAAAAAGAAAACTTTCCACATATTATTACAAAAGAACCAGGAGGAACTGCATTAGGTATTAATTTAAGAAAGATCTTACAAGAAAGAACAATTAAAATTTGTGACAAATCAGAATATCTTCTTTTTGCTGCAGATAGAGCAGAGCATTGCAAAGAAATAATTATACCTAGTTTACAAGAAAAAAAAATTATTATATCAGATAGATCAAAATATTCATCACTGGCTTATCAAGGTTATGCAAGAGGGCTTGATCCCAAAATAATTGACACAATAAATAACTGGGCCATGAATAATATAGAATACGATCTCATTTTTTATGTAAAAATTGATACAGAAACAGCATGGAAACGAATTATAGAACGCAATCAAGATCTAACACACTTTGAAAAAGAAAAAAAATCTTTTACTGAAAAAATTCTTAATGGATTTAATGAAATTTTTAAAAACAAAAAAAATGTTATAATTTTAGATGGATGCCAAAGTATAGAACAACTTACACAAGACACTATAAATAACTTAAATAATCTTCTAAAATATTATGTTACCAATAAATTTTAATCCAACTACCCAGGCTCAACTTATAATAGGCCCTGAAGAACAAAATATTATTTATACTAAAGCATTACTAAATAATATATTTTGTAAAAATAATAGTTGTAAAACATGCATAGTTTGTAAACAAATAGAAGAAAATAAATATTCAAAAATAATTTGGTTAAAACCGGAAAAACAGTACACTCTAGATGATATTGAAATAATATTTAATAAAATTTCATTTACTCTCGATGATGATGAGAAATTTTTTATAATCTTAGAAAAGGCAGACTTTCTAGGAATAAACTGTTCAAATAAACTCTTGAAATCAATAGAAGAGCCAAAAAAAGGTTATTATTTTTTTTTATTAGCCCAAAGAGAGAATCTTATTTTACCTACCATCAAATCACGATGTACTATTACAACATTATATTCTGATAATAAAAAAAATAGTTTTGATGAATTTCATATTTTTTTTATAAATATCAAAAATTCTAATCCAGAGATTTTTCTAAAAACTTTAGAAAAAATCAACCCAAATGAACAAGACAGTTTAGAAAATTTAGACTTTATATTTAATTATTGGATACAAGAAAACAAAACAGCTTTACTTGAAAATAACATTCAAAAATATAAATTTTCATCACTAATTATTAAGGTTCTATCAAAAGCTCTAGAACAACCACCTATGCCAGGTAGTAGTAAAATTTTCTGGAAAAATTTATATATCACTTTAAAAACTAAATTATAAATATCCACAAACAAGACCAGAAAGCTCTTTTGGCCAATTAGAGATATTCGCTAACTCTTCTTTTGCTATAAATTCCCGAATAACATCCTCTGCTTTTTTTAGTAATTCTACAGGAACACTTATATTTTCTTTTAAAATTTTTTCTATTTCATCAAATTCTTCTCTCCAATTATACTCACGAAGCAATTTATTTTCCAAACCACTCAAACTTGGATCGGCTCCAAAATCCATTAATAATTTAATAATATCAGTACTGTGACCCCAAGTAACTCCGTTAAGAGCAAGATCTAATGGTGTTCCTTCTTTTTTTCCAAAGTTGTAATTTACATCTGCACCCAGCTTTATTAAATCTCTCATGCCTTGTTCATTATCTTTTTCAATGTAATCTTTAAAAATTTGCATTAGATAAGAAAGATCTTCTCCTGAGACTAATTTAACATTCTTTCTTTTTCTAGGGGCATACATTTCTATTTTTGAATCAACTGTCAATCCATAATTATCTTCATAATAAAATATTAAAAATTTTAAAGCTTCGATATCTTTAGATTTAATGGCATCTTTCAATATATTGTTACTAAAACTTATATCATTAGGCTCTTGCGCAAGTTTCTTCTTTAATTCCTGTATTTTTAATGAATCTTTTGATTTTTTGGGTAACCTACTTTTTTCAGTTCTTTTACTATTTATTAATTCTATAATCTCTTTATCTTCAATTTCTTTTAAATAATCAAATACAGTTTTACCTGAATTATCTCTTACAGAGAAGTCAGCCCCATATTGTAATAATATTTTTACCATTTTTGTGTCTTCTCCACGAACAGCTAAAATTAAAGCAGTCTGCCCTAATGAATCAGTCATATTAATATTAACAAGATTATTTTCTAGTAAATATTTTACTTTTGAATGTTTTTCATTCATTACATATTGCAAGAATTCGCCAGACTTGGGAAAACTTTTTTTGGTCATTGCGTTTAAGCAAGTAACAAAAACAGATGTTATAGCAAAAATTAATATTACTCTTACATTAAAAATACTTTTTAAAAATAACATAGAAACCTCCACCAATATATTAACTAAAATGAACTTGTAAATTTATCGAAATTATATATATGATAATTATATCATAGAAACAAACCCATTGTCAATACAGATTGTAATATATTTATAACTGTTTTGACATAAAATTAGGAGAAAAAATGCAAATTAACTCAATAGATCTATTAGGATTTGGATTCTTAATAGGAATCATTTTAATACTAATAAGTTTTGCAATAGCAAATTTGACTAATAGACCTGTACATCCAATAAAAAAAAATGTACTAATTATTGGAATCCTTATTTTGTTGATATACACAAATGCTATAACAGAGGTTTCAAAACTTCGAGTTGCATTGTCTTTCTTTTTAGCATCATTTTTAATGCATTATATTTTAGAAGCATTACAGAACTTAGGAATAATATTTTTCCATATGCCGATAGATCAAGAACGAATTAGAAATGCATCAATAATAATTTATACAGGATCTGCAATAATAGCACTTTTGATTATTACATTAGGATCTACAAATATAATTTCACTTGCAAATAATATAGTAAAAGGAATCGTAATGTTTGGAATTGGATTATGGGTTGTTTTAAAACTTGCTATCACCAAAGACAAACAACAAAATTAATCTCCTTTATCATAATCACATCTCTGCTATAATTATTTATCTAAATCTAAAATGTAAAAAAATGTCAAAACACATTCAAAATATAGCTGAAGAAATCATAAAATCCATGAATAATAATTCATGGCAAACTACACTAATGACGAATTGGAAAAACATTATTGGAAAATTAAATTGTCGTGTGAAATTAGAAAAAATTTATAATGATACACTTGTTCTTGGAGTTTATGATTCTGCTTGGATGCAAGAATTATACCTGCTTTCAGAAGATATAATGCAAAATATAAATAATCAATTAGGTCAAGAACGCATTAAACAAATTAAATTTAAATTAGCTGATAGATCAAAACCTAAGCCTGAAAAACTATTTATAAAAAGTTGCGAAATACGCAAAATCGATTTAACAACAAGTGAATTAGAAGCCTTAGAAAAAATTCAAGATGAACAGCTCTCTATAGCTTTAAAAAATTTTTTAATAAGATGTAAAAATGAAAAATAATATATGTTTTGTTGCCGGACATTCTGGTGGCCACATTATACCAACTATAATTTTGGCAAAAAAAAATTTAGAAAATAAAATATTTTTCTTTACTACCAACAATCAAGCAGATAAAAATATTCTAAATAATTATAAAGAAATATTAACACAAAAAATAAATCTTCCCATAAAAAACATCCCCAAAAATAAATTAAATTATCCCCAATTTATTCTAAGTTTTATATACAACTTTTTTAAAAGTTTTTTTTATTTAATACGAATTAAACCAATCAAAATAATCAGCACTGGAGGTCTAGTTTCTGTACCTGTCTGTCTAGCGGCAAAATTTTTATTGATACCCATAGATCTTTATGAATTAAATGTCGAACCTGGCAAGACTGTAAATTTTTTAGCAAAATTTTGTAACCCAACAATTTATATTTGTTTTGCTTCTACCCAAAACTATTTACCAAAAAATAAGTGTATTATTGCACCTTACCCAATTCGCTTTGATCCAAAAATTAAAAACATTACTCAACAAGAAGCTTTAACCAAAATCAATTTATCTCCTTCCAGAAAAACCATACTAATTTTAGGCGGCTCCCAAGGTTCTCTATTTATCAACAATCTAATTAAAGATTTTGTAAATAAACTAAACAAAACAGATCTCTTACTAAATAAATCAATGCTTCCTGGATCCGTTCGTCCTGAGCGAACTCTGAGCGAGCCTTGGCGAGTCGAAGAGAGAGTCGAAGGATATAAACGCATAAATTCAAATTTCACAGTAAATAATATCAATATTATTCACCAAACTGGAGACATTGATTTTGATTGGCAAAATTTTTACAAACAAAAATCCATCCCAGCAATAACATTTAATTTTAATAATGAAATGGAGAATTATTATCTCGCTTCAGATTTGATTATTTGTCGCTCTGGCGCTGGAACATTAGCTGAGATTCTATTTTTTGGTAAAAAATGTATAACCATACCATTAGAAACAAAAACAACAAGTCATCAACTTTTAAATGCACAAGCTTTAGAAAAAGACCATCCTGATCTATTTAAAGTTATTAGACAAAAAGATATTGAAAAAAATCCAGATATTATCTTTTATGAGATAAAAACAATTATCTAAATTTACTTATTCTCTTTTGACAAAGCTTTATAGGTAACTATGGCTGCAATAGCACCACCAGCCATACCTAAACTCACCATCATATCTTTTTGAGGAGTGTTTTTTGGTAAAGATCGTCCAAGATTGTTTATCATGGTACCAACAAAAATGAATGCACCAATTGCAGAAACAGTTGCTTTAACATTAGCTTCAATTTTTTGTGAATATGGGCAAAATAAACTCAAGCTAAAAATTACGGGCAAAAATATTGAACGTTTCATGTGATCCTAAAATTTTTAAATTTATGTCTATTATGATACAATAATATACAATTTATATATTATTAATAGAGGGATCATGTCAAAACTTAATTTAAATAAATATCTAATAATTTCAATTTTTTTAATAGGTTCAACAATAAATGCTGTTGAAAAAGACCCTCAAGATTTTCTTTTGGAAAGCATAAAAGCAATTGATTACAAAATGATAGAAAAGGCATTAAAAGAGGGAGCTGATATAAATAAAATATATCGAAATACATCTCCTTTGTCATATGCAGTAAAAGAACACAATGATATAAAATTAATAAGATTTCTATTAAAGCATGGAGCACACCCAAATGAGCATGAAGAAGACGATTTTGATTACCCTACCTATATACCTTTAGGAAAGGCGGTTATTATGGATGACAAACCAGAAATTACTATAATCTTATTACTAGCAGGTGCCTTGAGAGGACCGATTATTCGTTACAAAAGAACTCTTGATGAATCACTTAATACCGGATCTCTTGCAATAGTACAGGCATGGCCAGAAATACGTAAATTTTTAACTGAAGAAATTGCCATTACTTTAGATAAAACAAATTTATTAATCCCTGATTTAAACAAAATCATTGCAGAATATGCCTGTGATTTACCAGAAGAAGAAATAGAAACTATGAAACTAAAATAGATACAACATTAGAATTATCTAAATCATTAGTTTCTATACCAGTAAACCAATCAATATGTATCTCTTTAAGTAACGGATCATATGAAAATCTTTTCTTATCTGATCCAATTTGTTTATGTAAAGCAAGCCAAATTGGAAAAACAGTCTTAACAGGATACACAGCTTTTCCCATAGACTTATTACTATCACACCCAATATAAAGAGCAGTTGTATATTCAGGAGTAGAGCCACAAAACCAGCAAGTTCTAGAATCATTGGTGGTTCCCGTTTTACCTATTGCGTCAAATGGTATAGAGCTTTCAAAAAAAGTTTTAAGATATCTTTGAATGCCAATAGAAAGAGCTTTGGAGACTTGGCCGTTTACAACGGGAGTTAAAACTTCTTCTTTTTTGACATCAGGTTTAAAAATTTTTAAACCATGTTCATCCTTTATCCATTTAATAAAATGTGGTTCAATATAAGTTCCATTATTAGCAAAGACATTAAAAGCAGCGACTGATTCCTTTAAGCTTGCGTCCACACAACCTAATGCTAAAGATGGATAAGGTTCAATTTTACTAGATAATTTAAATTTTTTTGCTAAATTAACAACTTTATTACAACCAACTTTAAGCAAAGTTTTTACGGCAATAGTATTTTTTGAATAAGACAAAGCTCTAACCAAACTCATTGGCCCTTCAAAATCTCTTGTATTATTTTGTGGCGTCCAGACTGATCCATTTATATTAATCTCTAAAGGTTCATCAACTTCAACATCATCAAAACTCATCCCAGATTCAATTCCTGCGGCATATACAATAGGTTTAAATATAGATCCCATTTGTCTTTTTGCCTGAAATGCTCTATTAAATTTAGAAGCAGAAAAATTATATCCTCCAATTAAAGCTTTAATTTCTCCAGAATTTGATTCTAAGGTTATTAATGCTCCATCAACATCTGGATTAATCTCTTGTTTTAATTTTGTAAATTTACTTAAAAATTCTTTTTGTGATATTTCCTGAATATGTCGATTTAGAGTAGTCTGTATTTTTAAAGAACCTGAATAAAGTTTTTCTTTGCCAAATTTTTCTTCTAAAAATATTCTAATAGTTTCTTTTAAATGTAATGCTAGATTATTATTTTCAGAGCTAACTAATTTAATATCAGTTGATACAGCAAGATCATATTCTTGCACTGCGATATATTTTAATTTTCTCATCAAATCTAAAATTAAATCTCTACGTTTTTTAGAAGCACATAAATTAAGCATAGGAGAATATGAACCTGGTGATCTTATAACAGCCGCCAAATTAGCAGCCTGCTCTATATTAATCTCTTTGACAGTTTTGCCAAAAAACCGTTGACTAGCTGCTTCAACTCCATAAATACCGCACCCGAAATATATATTGTTTAAATATAATTGCAATATTTGTTCTTTGGAAAATTGTCTTTCAACAAGTAATGAGTAAATTTGTTCTTTAATTTTACGTTTGAAAGTTTTTTTCGAATCAAAAAATAATAATTTAACAAGCTGTTGAGTGATAGTACTTGCACCCTGAACTAACTTACCACCATGTTTAATGTTAACAAAAATGGAACGTATAATGCCCTTATAAGAAATACCCGAATGATTAAAAAACTCCCTATCTTCTGAAGCAATAAAAGCATCTATCAGATGTTTAGGAAATTGATCAAAATTTACCAGTTCCCGTTTATCTAGTTCAAATCTTGCCCACTCATTCCCTTCATCATCAAGTAGAATTGAAGGTTTTCCCGGATTATAATTTTCCAGAACAGAAAAATCTACAACCCTATTATTAAAAATATTAGCGATAATTCCTAGAATTAAACAAATTAGTAAAAAAATAAAAATAAAAAAATAGTATAAACGCATACCAATCACTCGTACCAATAACATTCTCTAGTTCGTCGCCGTGGCCATGCGTTACCTACTTTTTTTATTTCTCTCCGTTCGCCCTGAGCGATGTTTGAGCGACGAAGGAGTCGAAAACAGAGTCGAAGGGTTATCTATATTAAAAAAAAATATATTTATTTAAATTTTTTACCCATTCGACTTCCTCATTCGACTCGCGTAAACGCTCGCTCAGAGGTCGCTCAGGGCGAACGGATTGTATAAAATTATTCTATAAACAACCTGTAATGTTATATAAAAACGAAAGTGATGCATAGCCGGGACAAGCGCTTAATTAATTATAACAAAAAGGGCCACCTTTTAAAGTGACCCTTTTTAACAAAATTTATTGAAAATTACTTTTTCCTACAACATTTACAATTTTTATGTTTCAAAATACTATAAAGAATCATAGTTCCAACACCACCAGCAACGCTAGCTAACATGACCTCGATTGGGTTTTCTTTTGCCCAATCAACTATACCTGCGCCAGCCTGTGATGTAAAAATGCAAGATACTAAGATTATTGTAGAAAATTTCTTTTTCATAAGTTTTTTAATTATTAAGAAGATTTATCTTTTTTCTTGCAAAAACTCATTTGCAAACATCTAGGTAATTTACCTTTTTTATGAGCTACAACTACTGCACTTACTACTGCTAATGCGCCAGCACCATAATACCAATTTCTATGATTTGTCCATGAACCCTTAACTAAATCGAGAGCTTGTGATAACAAACCTGGCTGAGCAACTGCAGCTGTTGGTGCAGCTGGAGTAGGAGTGGTAGCTGGAGCTGTTGTTGCAGCGGGAGCCTTTACGGTAGAAGCGGTTGTTGTATCATTTCCACAAAATAAAGCTGATGATGTAACAAAATTTGCTGCGAGAATTATTGTGCAAAATTTATTTTTCATATAAAATCCTTTTGATTAAATTATAATAAAATACATGTAGAATTATACTACGCCAAACCTTTAAATTGTCAACCTTGAATAAACGAAAAAAATTAAAATTTATTAAAAACCAATAAGGAGACACTTTATGAATAATTTAACATTTAGAAGTTTTTACTTTTATCCATTAACTTTTATATTTTTTTTTATCGATATTATATTAAATGGTTATTTTGAGAAACAGATTATTCAAATTTTATTATGCTTTCTAATTTTGAGTTCTATAAAAAAACCTGCCATATCAGCAACATGTTCTGCATTAATAATGTTAAGTTTGGAAAGTTGTTTATTTTATGGAAAATTTGGATTTGATTTAGCAATAATTATCCCCTTTATTTTTATTGCAAGGAACCTAAATAAACTATTTACTATGCCATATTTAATAGCAAATTTTCTAATCTTAACTTATCTATTCTTGCGTATATTTATTCTGGAAAAACTCATTTTAGGCTTTAATTTAAGCCTAAACTACACATTTTTACTTATTTTTGTTAATATTATAGTAAGTGTAATATTGAAATTATTAATTCAGGGTGGACCAGGCAATCGCTTACATTTTAATAAAATATAAGAGGAAAGTCCGGACTCTAAATGAAGAAGGTACCTTGAAAGAGAAAATAACTCAATCAAGGAGGATTTAATTCCATGGAAAGTGCCACAGAAAAAAACCGCCGTTTTTATTAACGGTAAGGGTGAAAATGTGCGGTAAAAGCGCACAATTTATTCCAGTAATGGATTAAATGGGCAAACCCTACCTAGAGCAAGACAAAATAGACACGTTCGGTCCTTCATTCCGGTTTAAAACGTGTGGGTATGTCGCATAGATAAATGGTTGCTACTTTTAATTATTAAATTAAAAGAACAGAATCCGGCTTATAAGTCTGCCCTGAAAGAAATTATTTTTATGAATTTTAAAAAAAACTTATGGCTATTACCATTTTTTAGTTTCCTAGTCGGATATCAAATAATAAATCTTTTCATAAAAGACAAAGAATTTTCTGTCCCTAATCTTATAGGTAAAAACTTAAACGAAGCAATAAGAATTACTTCTGAAAAAAATTTAAATTTAAGGATATCAGGCGAAAAAAAGGATGACCAATTACCCGAAAACATTATAATTAGTCAGGTACCAAATAAACAAAGAATAAAATCCAATCAATCTATTTACGTAGTAATATCAAAAAAAAGCCCAAAATTTCTACTACCTGATTTAAAAGAAAAAAATTTAAAAGAAATAGAAGATATAGCCAAACAAAATAATTTAAAAATTAAAATTTATTATAATCTTAGTGATCAACCAGAAAATAGGTGTATTTCTTATATTTACGATAAAAAAAATATAATTTTATATATAAGCTCAGGAAATAATAAACCATTTCTCTTTCCTAATTTTAAGAATAGATCTTTAAAAGATGTTGTTTATTTACTAAATTTAAACAAATTAAACTTTAAGGTTATAACAACCAATGAAAGTATATATAATGACAATAAAAACTATGTTGTTGTAGACCAAAAACCAATAGCAGGATCAATATTATCTTTAGACAAAATAAATATACAATTGTTAGTTAAAGAACTTATTTAATCACTTTTTTCTAGTTCCACTTTTTCTTCAACATTACGCTTTAAATTAGTTCTCATCCATTCTTGACGCAACTCAGATCTATGGAGTTTATATTTCGTATATATTAGGGCCGCTATCAAAAATACAATTAAATAAGTTTCGACATAGCCCATATGAAAACATTCACATTTACAAATAAATTTTTGACTGTCTTGTTCCTCAAAACTATTAAGATTAGTCAAAAATGATGAAAACAAGATAAATATTAATAATAAAGCTTTCTTTTTCACAATTTTTCTCCTCTTTTTTTACAACTAAATTAATCTAAAAAATTGTTCGCATGATAGCTGTTCAAAAATTACTTTATATATATTAGAAAACAATGGTAAATTTAAATCATATTTTTTAATTATTTGATAAACAGATTTTATTGTGTTTATGCCTTCAGGCATAATCTTTGCTTCACTTAAAATATTATCTAATTTATTTCCTTGTCCAATTTCTTTCCCAATCAAAAAATTGCGACCTGATTTGCCAAAGGATGAAAGTATTAAGTCTCCTACTCCTGCCAGACCATAGACTATATTTTTATCACCTCTAAATTCTTGGATTATTCCAGAAATTTCTTTAAGTCCAAGAACGGCTAAATAAGCTTTACAATTATCATCATACCCAAAACCATCTGCCATGCCCACAATAATTGATACCACATTTTTCAGGGCTCCACAAAATTGAACGCTCATTAAATCTTTACAACTAAAAATCTTGAAATAGTTATTAGATAAAATTTCTATAATTTTTTTTTGTACAGCTTCATCTCCACAAGCCAAATCTACAGCTGTTAGATCTTTTGATATCAGATCTTTGGCAAAACTTGGACCTGAAATAACTGCCTTTTTCACATATATTCCAAAAACATCATCCAAAATTTGAGATGGTAACATCAAAGTATCACTTTCTATTCCTTTGCTTAAAATAACCCATACATGATTATCCTTAAAAAAAGGCTTACTTTGTACAACAACTTCTCTTAAAAATTTAACTGGAATTGCTTCAAAAATATAATCAACTTCTTCTAAAGCATCTTTAATATGAGTAAATGGGATTATTTTTGAACTAATTTTTAAATTAGGAACATATTTATTAGAACGACTAATTTTAATAGAATGGGCTACATCAATGTCATGACACCACATATTAACTTCATGGCCATTATCAGTAAGCAAAGTAGCTATTGCAGTCCCCCAAGCTCCTTCTCCTAAAACACAAATTTTTCTAGGCACCAAATCTCCTTTTACGAAGCGAAAACCATTTTAAAGCTTCTTTAAAATCTTCATAAGTAAGTTCTGGCCATAGTTTTTCAATAAAATATAACTCGCTATAAGCTAATTGATAAAGCATAAAATTACTTACTCTAAATTCCCCCCCTGTTCTAATAACTAATTCAGGATCCGGCAAATTACCAGGCCAAAAGAAATCAGTAAAATTATCTATGGTAATATTATCTAAAGAAATTTTGCCATCTTTGAAATCTTGGGCCATTAGTTTAGCGGCGCTTAAAATTTCTTGTCTAGAACCATAACAAAAAAGTAAGTTTAATTGCAACTTATCTAAATGGTGCGTCTTAAATTCTATTTGATTTATAACATCAACCAAATTTATTGGAAAAAGTGATCTATCTCCGACAAATCTTACTTTAACCCCTTTAGAAATATAATATTCTAAGTTTTTCTGGTTTTCTTCTATCAATAAATTAAAGAGATATTTTTTTTCTTCTTCAGATCTTTTTAAGTTTTCTATTGAAAGAGTATACAGTGATAAAATTTTAATATTATTATCTAAACAAAAATTAACTGCAATTTCAGCAGATTTTACACCATTTTTATGACCCAAAAACGATTCAATTTTATTTTTTAATGCCCAGCGCCTATTGCCATCCATCATTATTGCTAAATGCTTTATCATTAAATCCAATCATACGAGAATGCAACTCGATAGTTTGTCCTTTTAAAGATTTTACAAAAATTACAAAATAATAAACTGATATCATACCTAAAGCAAATAAAATTCGCTCTATAATAGCTATGGGTATTAAAGAAATAAAGCTCTCTGGTGACATAGGAATAGAATAAATCCATAACACTGAACCTACAGAATGCGCTGTAAATGTTGCACCTAAAGCCTTAAAGAAAATTTTATCAAATGCAAAGAAACTTATTAATATAGGTATTAACCATAAAGTAGCGTATTTCCAAGCCAAATAACCTGTAGGATGCGCTATAAAAAGAATAATTGAAATTATTGGCACAATTGATCTAGCAAGCCTAGAGGAGGACAACCAATAAAAAGATGCAAAAAATTGAGGAATTTGATATCCTAGAAGTATGAATTTGTATCCCAAAAGGGTAATTTTTAAAAAATTTAAAAAAAATTGAGATATAAAATATAATAGGCTAAATCTCTTACCACCCAAAATTCCCAACATAGGGGAAATTATAGAGCTAGCGGATAATAACATTGCTTTGGAACCAACTAAAAACGTAATTGTGGCATATTTTGCTAATCCTGTAAACAATGTAGCTAAAGTTAAATTAGATAATTTAGTAATAATTTTGTTATTTGACACACATTCTCCTAAAGAAAAAACTTTTATTTAAGTATGTAGAAAATTTTAATTAAGATCAATATAGAAAGGAATATAATCATGAAATACAAAGCAATAATTTTTGATATGGATGGGACCATAATAGATACTGACCATATTTGGAAAACAGCAACTAAAAAACTAATTGAAAATCACAGCAAAGACTTTAACCAAGAACTAGAAGCAAAATTGCAAAAAGAAATTATGGGCATGGCTGTCATAAAAAGTTGTCAAATTATAAAAGATATGGCTAATTTAGAAGAATCTGTAGAAAACTTGATAAAACAAAAAACTCATATAGCATGCTCTTTATATGAAAAACATTTAAAATTCATAAATGGATTCCAAGAATTTCATCAAAAAACAAGAAACTACAAACTAAAAACTGGAATAGCGACCAACGCTGATGATTCAAGTCTTGCAATAGCCAAAAATTTATTAAATCTTGAAAATTTCTTTGGAAAACATATTTATGGAATATCATCAGTAAATAATATTTATAAGCCAAATCCTGATATTTACCTACATGTAGCAAAACAATTACAAATTAAACCAGAACTATGTATAGCTATAGAAGATTCTGCACATGGAATAAAATCTGCAAAGGCTGCTAATATGTTTTGTATTGGAATAAATAGTTCAAAAAATAAGGATTTCTTACAAGAAGCTGACATCATAATAGATGAATACCATGAAATTAATTTGGATAATATTTTAAAAAAAATCTAAACCAATGACACATAAATATTTATTATTTTTATTATTACTATTAACATCGCAAATATTTTGCATTGACAAATCTAAACAAACAGATTTAGGACTAATATCGTCTTTGATAAATAATATTGATACTTTAGAAACAGAGCTCAATAAAAACAACTATGAGAGTATTTATAAAAAATTAAATAACTGTTTTAAAGTCGTATTAAAAAGATGCAATAAAGAACAACGACAAAAAATAACTCAATATACTGCTTCGATAATGGAAAAGATTACAAAATTTCAGCTGAAAGAAAAACGACAAAGAGATAAATTAACAACACTAATTTTAAATGCTAACAAATTTAAAATAGATTTAACATCTATAGAATTAGATCAAGATTTTCAAGAAGATAAAAAAGAAACTGAAGATGAAGTTATAACCAACAATTTTTTAGATTATTTATATTCACTTAAAGTTGAATTAGAACATTTTATAGATTTAGTAGATTTCGTAAAATCCCATGATTTTATTAAATTTAGGCTCCAAATGGAAAAAAATGCGCGAGATAATTTATTAGATGAAAGATTCAATTTATCTTGCTTAAAAAGCATATTTGTACCATTAAATATCTCAAAATTAAAAGAAAATTACGAAGAAAAACGCAAAACTTTTATAAGAGATATTAACTATATAATATTAAAAAACAAAAATCTGCAATTACCAATCTTGAATTTTAATTTAAAAAAAATAAAATACTTAAACTCAAAAATACCAAGTCTTGTCAAAAAAGCTATAAGAGGTAACCTCTGGATGCAGCACATAAAATTTGAATTAAGATTAGATACATAAATTAACAATAACTTCAAATTTTAAATATATTTCCAGTATACTTTAATAATAACTAAAAATTATTGAAGGATAATACACATGAAATCAAATAGTATACCAGTATATAATATTATTCTATTATCTATACTAATAATAACTGGAACAATTTATAAAGTTGTAAAGTTAAATCAAAAATTTCCCCAAAATAACACCCTTCAAACTCAAATAACTCCGGATACAGCTTTTGCATTTGATCTACACGGAGTAATCTTTACCTTGGATCCAATATTAGTAATAAAAGAATTACTAAATACTCCCATAACAAAATTATTTTATGCTTTTATGCATCCTTATGCATTATTAAACGCGTTACATTTAATGAAAAAGGGAGAAGTCGCAGAAGAGGTTGTTCTTTCTTTAGAAAAAGAGCCTGAACTTAAGAATCTAATATGTACAGGCTTAAGGATAATTAACTCCCAAAGGTTAATTCCTCAAACTATAGATATTATAAAAGAACTAAAATTAAGAGGTCATAAAGTTTATATTTTTTCTAACATTGGAGAACAATCAATAGCTATGTTAGCAAAAAGATATCCTGATATTTTTGCATTTTTTGATGGGATATCTTCTACCAGTAAAAATGACAATTATATTAGAAAACCTGACACTAGAGCTT
This sequence comes from Candidatus Babelota bacterium, assembly GCA_013286795.1. Lineage (GTDB taxonomy): Bacteria > Babelota > Babeliae > Babelales > JABDEC01 > JABDFA01. The sequence continues at coordinate 40,126 of JABDFA010000007.1, read as the reverse complement.
TTGAAAAATTCTTAAATGAATTTAATTTAGAAAAATCAAAAGTAATATTTGTAGATGATAAAATAGAAAATATCAAAGCTTCGATTTCTTTTGGAATGCCTGCTTTAATATTCACAGCGCCATATAACTTTAAAAAACAGCTAAATTTAACCTGAAAATTTTTTGACACAATTACTTAAAAATAATATAATTACAAACATAGTATAATTTTTATTAATACAGGAATAATCAATGCCCAAACAATTAATTCAATTATTATTTTTAGTAATAGTTTGCCATTCCATAAATTTAAAACCTATGGAGCAAGAGCAATCTCCAAAAATTGAATCACCCAAGCCTAAAAGATATCCTCTTATAAACTCATGGCTAAATACATTTGATGAAGAGTGGGAAAAGATTATTGAAGAAAACTTAGAAAAGGAAACTATTTTTCCAACGATAAAAATAGTTTCCAAAAAATTCTCGAAAATATATCATGAGCTTCAAGAGTTACTTAAAAAGAAAAGAACGATTAAGCAAGAACTAATAAAAGCTCGAAAAGCTAAGATGAGATTAGATATAGATAAAACTTTAAAAGCAATGAATGAAGTTAGAAAACCTTTATCAAATATCTACAAAACCATTGAAAGAATTCGGGATAATTCTACAGAATGTGAACAAATAATCAGCATGTACGAAGAGCTATTTGATTATTTATCAACAGGTTTAGCAGATTATTACTTATAATTAGAGTATTATAGTATAAAGATATTGTAATATCAGATCTCATTAAATATAATTTAAATAATGAACATTATAAAAATAGTTAATTTAAAAAAAACATATCAAACAAAAAGTAGCATTGTTAATGCTTTAAACGGCATAAATTTAAACATAATCAGAGGAGAGATATTATCTCTTCTTGGACCTAATGGGGCAGGTAAAACTACACTCTCATCTATATTAGCTACATTGCATCCAGCAACATCCGGAGATATTTTATATAATGATGAATCAATATATAAAAATGTAAGTTTATACAGACAAAATATGGGCTTTTGTCCCCAAACACCTAACCTTGATCAGTTTTTAAATGTAGAAGAAAATTTAATATTTTCTGGTAGATATTTTTTAATGCCTGAGGATGAAATAAGAAATAAAGCTCAATATTTAATGACAAAATTAAGATTAATAAACTATGCAAAATTCAATATTAACGCTTTATCAGGTGGAACAAAACAACGAGTATTAATAGCAAGAGCTTTAATGCATAATCCAGAGATAATAATTTTAGACGAACCCACAGTTGGTCTAGATCCAGATATTCGTCAAGAGCTTTGGTCAATTGTAAAAGATTTAAAAACGCTAGGCAAAACTATTATTTTAACTACACATTACTTAGATGAAGCAGAAGTATTATCAGATAGGGTATGTATTTTAAACAAAGGCAAAATCCTTTTAACTGAAGAAATAAGCGCTTTAAAAGCAAAACATAAAAAACATAAACTTGAAGAGATTTTCATAGATCTTATAAAACAAGAAAAAGAAGCTATATGAAAATTAAAGATAATTTTTTTATTTTTGCAGTGCTTATTCAACGAGATCTTCGTGGGCTTGGCTCTAATCTAAAAAATATATTTATAGATTCTGTGATTTTATCTAGTTTCTTTGCTCTTGTTTATGGAAGATTTTTCCCAGCTTTAGGTATGGCTATTGAATTAGCGTTCCCACTTGCCTTGGGCCATTTTGTAAACTCAATAATTTCTACAAGCTTTCATAGAAGCATGGCTATAAAATCAGATCTAGAATTTAAAAAATTTATAAATTACCAAATTACTTTGCCAATTTCTAAAAAGTGGCTCATAGCAGAATATATAACATCATTCACAATAGATCTTATATTATCTATGTTACCAGTACTTATTCTCACTATTATCTTATTATCTCCTATGATAGCATTTAAAGTAAATATCTTAGCATTTTTATTAATATATATTTTAAGCGCAATATTCTTTTCTATATTTATGCTCACAATAGTATTTATATTTAATTGGCAATGGTTTGTAAATAATACATGGGAAAGGATTTTAAATCCTATTATTCAGTTTGGATGTATTTTCTATGTTTGGAAAAAATTAATTGGTTTTTCTTTGCCACTTACATATATAACACTTTTAAATCCAATAACCTATATAGTTGAAGGTTTTAGATCAAGTTTGCTGGGTAATCAAGATTATCTACCAATGTTAGCTTCTATTTCAGTACTACTTATTCTTGATATTTTAATGGTTATACCTTTATATAAAATGTTTAACAAAAAATTAGATTTAATATAATGAATAGAGAATTTTTAATATTTACCAATTTTTTATGGCGAGATTTATTCACCTATTTAAAATCAAAACAAATAAAACGATACATAATTAATTACTCACTTATTTACCCAACATTATTTTCAATCAGTTATGGTTACATAATACCTAATACATGTTTTGATCCTTCAAAACTACCCGCAACTGCCGTAATGTTAACTGGAACAATAATAAGTGCAATATTAAGTTTAGTAATTGCTACAAATATTTTTATGCTGGTAGATCTCGAAAGTGATCAATTTACCAAATATCAAGCTACAGTTTTAAGACCAAATTTACTTGTATTAGAAAAAATAGTATTTTCTTCTTTATTTAGTTTTTTTCTCTTGTTACCATTTTTTGCTATATCTAAATTATTATTATTTAAAAGTTTTGATACAACACATTTATCTATAATAAAATTCTTAATTGTTCTATATCTAAGTACCCTAGCAGTATCTTCCTATGCCCTTCTTGCAATGTTAAATATGTCGGGTACACATGTAATGGGAAGATGGTGGAGGCGTTTCAATTTCCCTTTAGTAATGTTAGGTGGCGCTTGGGTTCCATGGATGTTTATGCAAAAAGCTTCTCCTCTTCTTGCTTATATTATACTGGTTAACCCATTTCTTTATATTACAGAAGGTATAAGAGGCGCTATATTAGGCAATGGAATCTATATTCCATTTATTTATTGTATTTCAGCTCTATCTTTTGCAACAATAATTTTCACTTATTTTTGTTTTGTATCTTTCAAAAAAAGAATTGATCATATATAAATCAATATAAGTTAGATACTTAACTACAAAATATTATTTAGACAAACATTAATAAAAAAACCGTTCGTGGTGAGTAGCCCGAAGGGCGTATCGAATCCATGAACGGTTTTTAAGAATTTTTAATTCTAGAGATAGCTTTATAATTATTGACAGAATTATCTATGCGTATGAACTGTTCCAGAAACTTTTACGTCGTATGTACCTCTTCGCATCAACAAGTGCTTATACAAAACTAAACATTTCATCTTACATAATTCTAGATCTTCAGTTGATTCACAATTCTTTACACAATACATAAATATTTTTTCTTCTCTAGAATCTTTATATTGCGTATGATATTCATCATCATGGCCAAACTCTGCTATATTATTTCGATTTGGACTAAACTCTGCTGCAGAACTAAAGCGAGTTATAGAAACAAAGCTAAGTAACATTAATGTAGATAATAATTTCATCAAAATCCTTAAATATATTTAAATAAGAAATCATAATAACGCTATTAGCATAGCTAAAACTACAAATATTACTACTATGGAGTCTTTGGCGGTTCTGTATAATAAGTACAGGACTTATGTATTAAAGTAAAAACTTCTTCAATATCATCAGTAATAGTAATTAATTCTATAGCTCTCATAGGAATTAAGCTTTTTTTCGAGATATATTCATCTACCCAATTTACACAAGGCTGCCAAAACTCTCGACCAAACAAGATTACAGGCAAACATGGCATTCTTTTGACTTCCATTAAGGTCAAAATCTCACTAAGTTCATCAAGTGTCCCATAACCACCTGGAAACACTATAAAAGCTGATGAGAACTTAGTAAGCAAATATTTTCGCTCAAAAAGATGCTCCACTAATATATGCTCTTGTGCACATAAATTCATTTTTTCATTCAAAAATCCATTTCTTAGACTTACCCCTATACTCATTTTCTTATTTTTTATTTTAGCAACCTCTGCAGCCCCACAATTAGCTGCTTCCATTATACCTGGTCCACCACCTGTTAAAATCGTAATATCATGCTCAGCTAATTTTTTTGCTAATAAATGGGCTTCTCTTACATAAGGATCTGTAGTTACTTTAGATCCTCCAAAAATTGTTATTCTGGGTTCTGCTAATTGTAAAACTTTTCCTGCACCCAAAACAAGTCTAGGCAATGCCTTCAACCAATGATATAAAACTTTGGGACATTCGTAAAAATAGATTCTAAAAAAATTATTTTTTTCCATCATACACTCCCTTAAAAAAAAACAGTCTACCAAGAAGATAGACTGTTTTGATTTTAATTGTCGATAATAATTAATTAGATTCGTTCAAATAAGACATTACAATATTTGAAAGGTCATTAATTTTTAAATGTTTTTGAACCATTGAGCTTATGAATTCAGGATTATCTGGCCATTGCTTCAACACATCTACAGTTTTTTCAGAATCAGAATAAAATTTTGATTTTTCATAATTACTGTCTTCAAATTTCTTATAATATTCAAACTCTTCTCTTGCTAAAATCAATGCAGACTTACCCTTTTTATTTTTAGCATAAAAATTAGAACCAGCTCTAAGCAACATTCCAACTATATTTAATCTACCTGCTTGAGCAGCCAAAAGTAATGCAGTATAACCTTCATTACTCTCCAAATCAACATTTGCTTTATGATCCAATAAATATGAGACTATATCATCATGTCCATTCTGTGCAGCAAACATCAATGGAGTTTGTCCAAGTTCATTTTGCAAATTAATATTATAACCAGCTGCAACAGCCTCTTTAATCTTTTTTAAACGACCATCATTTGCCATCTTACAAACACCGGACCCAATATCGCCCGGAAAATATTTTTCTTTCTGAACTATCATGGCCAAAGTAACAAATTGAAAACTACCTAACACTAATAAAATAAAAAATTTTTTATACATATTTAACCTACAGATTACTCAAGATAAGAGAGCACAATATCCGAAACGTCTTTATTTAATTCTATATCAAGATGAAACTTAACATAATCACGATAATGATTTTTAAGTGCCTCATCTTTTCCTTGAGATAAAATCCTATAAGTTTCTTTTTCTCTATCACTTCTATGAATATAACCACCAAAATCACCCGGATAATACTCTCCCATAGCTCTATGAATTGCTGCATCAATGCCAGCATATGCGCCATTATTCAACAGCATTCCAGCTATCTCTGAGCTAGATTGCTCAGCAGCTAACATCAATGGAGTTTTTCTTTCTTTATTCACAAAATTAACATTAGATCCATTTTTTAATAAATAAGAAACTATATCAGTTCTATATAATTTGATCGCATAAGTTAAAAGAGAGTCTCCACTTTCATCTTGCATGATAAAAGCATTAATGTCCTGTTTAGCTTCTACAATTTTCTTAATGTTTTCAAAAAGATCATCCCCACGTTGTGCCTGCCCACGAAATGAAACATCTTTTGTTGAAATAGTAAAATCACTCATAGCTTCAATACTTAAGCACTTAGAAATTAATAATAAAGTAAAAAGTTTTTTATACATATTTAACCTGCTATCTTAGGTGTAACATCTTTACCAAGAACCAACGTTGTTTGACTCAGACTCAATACTGGGCCTTTATCAGCTTCCATGTCTTTGACAATTTTGTAATATAAGCTGTTCTTTGAAACGTCACCTTTAGCAACTTTTTCAAGATAAGCAGCTCTTTGTTCTAGGGTAGGATGTGAATTTACAGGCATCAAATAAGAAAATGGATCTAAATATTCCATGCCTTCTCCAATAGCATGCCAAAATGGATGTCTTTTTTTATACAAACAATGTAATTTGTCTAATGCGCTTACTAAACTATAAGCATCATTAGTAGCATAAAATGCCATTAAATCTGCTTCTTTTTCAAACTTTCTTGATAAACCAGCCAGCGGCATTATGGTTGCACGCGCCATAACTTCAAGAGCGAATGTTTGCAAAATATTTATACTTACAGTATTAGCTGTATAGTTTGGTAATCCAAATAACCCGTATTTTATTGTAACTGGAACCACAAATGGCAAAAGTAAATTTGCAGCAAACCCTGTTATAAAAGTTAAACCAAGGCTAAGAAAATAGGCTTTTACAACATGATTTCTTTTTATATGCCCCAATTCATGAGCAGCAACAGATCTAAGCTCTCCGTAATTAAAATTATCTATTACATCTGAGCCAAAAGTAATAGAGCCTGATCTTTGATTTCTTGACTGGGCCCATGCATTGACTCTAAAATCTGCTCCTGTAAGATAGGACATAAAATTTGAAAGCTTGTTACCTTCGTAAATATAAATATCACAAGTAAACTTTTTAGAAACAGATAAAATATTTAATTTCTCACCTAATTCTTTTACTGTTTTATATAATAATGGAGAGGTTATTTCATCAATTTGATAATACCCAAGAAAATGATTAACTCTGGACCAAAATGGTTGGGATTTTCTATTTTTTGGAACCCTCCAATAATCCTGCAATGCTTTATACTCATCACGAACTATATTCATTGACTGATCTATGGCTAAATTTACAACTGGCTGATGATCAGAGCAATTAGATTTTAAGTTTACTGTTAAGAAAATTGATAAAATTATTTTTTCAAATTTATTCATGTTTTTTTATACCTTAGCACTTGCTAAAACGATTGAAGATGGGTCATTAATTTCCGGTTTTTTAGTCATATCAGAAACAACTTTGTGGTAAAAACTATTTTTTGAAACATCACCTTTTGAAGCTTGCTCAAGATATTTAGTTCTTTGCTTTTCAGAAGGTTCACTGCTGGTAGGTAAAATATGGGAAGTAATAAATGAAATAGGGTTAATATATTCCATTGTTTTATTAAATTTATACCAATATGGATGTTTAGTTTTTTGCAAATTTTCTATCTTTTCCAAAGCACTCATCAAATTTTCTTTATCTTGCGTCACATAATAAGCATATAAGTCTGCTTCTTTTTCATTCTTTCTTAATACACCAGCTGCAAATACATCACTTGCTGTTCCTATAACATTAGATACAGGATCAAAAGCATAGTTAATACCTATATCAAAAGTTGTATGAAAAGCATTTAAAGTTGTATAGTTCCAACCTAAACTTAATAAAGGTGGAAACCCTAAACAAGTAGTAAATGCATCACCTGCATACATACCAAAACTCATAAATGGATTAGCTAAAATCAAATTTTTAACTAAATGATTCTTCTTTATTCCAGCAAGTTTACGAGCAAGTACAACTCTTAATTCAGGATAAGATAAACTAGTGATGAGTTCTTCACCTATAGAAATTACACCTCTTTTTTGATTTATAGCAAGCGAATAAGCATCTAATTTAGCATCTTTACCTGTAAAAAAGGATCTAATATCATGACATTTATTTCCTCTACATATATAAACACCACAACCAAATTTTTTCTTAGGTGAATTAATTTTCAATAAATCAGCCAATTCAATTATGGTTTTATATAAAAAAGGCGAACTATTTTCATCAATCTTTTGATAACCCAAACAATAAGTTAATCTATTCCAAAAAGGCTTTTTTTTCCTATTTTTTGGAACATTCCATTCATTTTTCAAAGAACTATATTCATTTTTTATAATTTGCATTGGTATATCATGAATACCCTGGACTTCTTTGTTAGAAAGCTCATACCCTAACTTTAATGCTGAATATTCTTCTGCATAATTGTTAAAAAATAAAATAGAAAATAATAATAAAGATATTTTGGGGATTTTGTTCATTTTTGACCCTACTAAATAAAATAGACATATATTTTATTGTATGGGAATTAATAGCCTTTGTTAAGCAGTTTTTATATATTTTTATACCCTGAAAAATTTAATTTCAGATACTCTTGCTAATTAATTTAAAAATAATATATTATAATATTAGTAATATTTATATTAAAATAGGAGGTTATAATATGTTTTCAAAAAATAATTTATTGTTTCTAGCAATCGCTCTAATATTTTCTAATTTTTTAAATGGTACAGTAAAGAAAAAATTCAAAAGAGTATGTACTTCTCAAAAAAGATGCGTAGACATAAATAACAGATGCTTATGTTATTGTTCTGGCATAGGTGCCTTAAGACTGAAAAAAAATGACGACAAACCAATTTACGTCGAAAATGATCCAAATGAGGTCTACTGCTACTGTAAGCAATGGGATTTAGATAATTATCCTGGACCAGTAGCGAGGGATTAACTTTTATAATAAAATAAGATTACTGAATACAGGATTCCCTTAAGCTTATCGCTTGAGCTTTTGCAATTTTTTCTAATTCTGCAATAATTTTTGGGTCAATAGAATCAAGAACTTGTTTAATACCATGTTCTTTGAGAATAGGTGATTTGGTCATAATTGAAGCAATATTAATCATTCCAGCTACCATGTTAGCAACCTTTTCAGCAACATTTTGTGGATTATTAGGATCTGCAACAACTTTACCAAAATTAACAACAACTCCCGCAAAGGTTTGTAATATTTCTGCAGTTGCTGGATCTTTTTCATCTTCTTGACAGTTTGGCTGGGGCTTAGGAGCTCTTATAACTTCTTCTTCAGCTTCCAAGTTAAACGTTAATATAAAAATTCCCAAAATTAGTTTCTTCATAGATTCCTTTTTTAATTATTATGTTCTTTAAATATTAATACCTGTAACACTCTTTTTGGACTAGACTTTTGAATTTGAAAACAAAAATGCTTATAATAAACTCTATCCCCTTTTTTAGGTAAATATTGCAATTGTTCGGTCAAAAATCCACCTAAAGTAATTACATCATGTGTCCCGAAAGTAATATTTAAAATTTCTTCAAGCTCCTCTAGACTAATACTAGCATCTACTAGCCATTCATTTTCTTTAAGTAAAATAACTTTTTTTGAAATTGACTCATATTCATCAGCAATTTCTCCAACAATTTCTTCCAAAACATCTTCTAAAGTCACAAGTCCGCTAATACCACCGTGCTCGTTTAATACAATTCCCATATGCATATGCTGTTGTCTAAACTGACGCAATAACTGATTAACCCTTAAGCTCTCAGGAACAAACATAATGGGTCTGATTAAATCCCTAATAATTTTCTTGTCAGGTTTTTGCTGAAATAATAAAAATAGATCTTTTTGATAAACTATACCAATTATATTATCTACATTTTCCTCATAAACAGGCATTCTAGAATATTGATATTTAGAAAAAATTTTTAAAGATTCATCTAAAGACGTATTAGCGTCTACAGTTATTATATCAATTTCAGGTACCATTATTTCTCTGACCTGTTTTCTTCCTAACCTGAAAACATTTTGAAGCATTTCAATTTTGTCAGGCTCCATTAATCCTTTTTCATCAATATAATCAATCAAAAACTGAACCTCTTTTTCTGATGATTCTATCTCAAAACTTGGCTTTCCCTGACTAATTTTATTAGTTATAAAGTCTGAAATTCTAGTCAAAAATTCAACTAATGGAAAGAGCAAATAATATACTGCATTTGTAATCCATAAGGTTGAGCCTATAAGATTTTCACCCTGGGATCTAGCTAAATGCTTAGGTATAACTTCACCAAAAATTAGAATTGAAGATGAAGCGATAAATATACCTAAAGAAAACCCTAACCCTTGAGATAAGTTAATCTTACTAAACAGTTCTTCCATTATACGTGTTATTAATGCAGCGCTTGTTGCATTTGCTAAACTACTCACTATTAAAATAGTAATTATTATTCTATGTGGATGCTTTTCTAAGGTATCAAAAAGAGATTTATATTTTCCTGTAGTTTCAGCTAATTCTTTTAACTTGAATAATCTCAAAGCTGTTATACTAGTTTCTAAAAAAGAGAAAAAAGCGCATATAGCTAATGCAATAAAAAAACCTAAAAATTGAAGATAAAGAGAACTTCCGCTAGTTACCTCTTCCATTCATTTCCTTTTTTTTAAATATTACTCATCATCTTGATTATCAATATCACTCTTCAACAATAAATTTTCATCTTCATCTTCAGCAAGAATAACCCCTTCTTCTTCATTTTTCTTTTCAAAGAATGGCTTTAACTTTCTATTTCTTGAAGGATGTTTAAGCTTACGTAAAGCTTTAACTTCTATTTGCCTAATACGTTCTCTAGTTACAGAAAAATCCTTGCCTACCTCTTCAAGAGTGTGTTCTGATGCAACATCTATACCAAATCTCATTTTTAGAACCTTTTCTTCACGCGGAGTTAGGGTTTTTAGAACTTCCCTCACTCTTTCTTTAAGATCATTGCTAGAAACAGATTCAGCTGGAGAAAGCTCATTTTCATTTTCAATGAAATCTTTAATAAAGGCATCATCACCATCCCCTACAGGAGTTTCCAGAGAAACAGGCTCTTTGGAAATCTTTATTACATTTTTAATTTTTTTCTCATCAATATTCAATTCCTTTGATAACTCAGCATAACTTGGTTCTCTACCATGCTCTTGTAAAAATGTATGCTTTATTTTATTAATTTTATTTAATGTTTCAACCATATGAACAGGAACACGTATTGTTCTTGATTGATCAGCTATAGCACGAGTAATAGCTTGCTTTATCCACCAAGTTGCATATGTAGAAAATTTAAACCCTCGTTCAAATTCAAATTTTTCAACAGCTTTCATTAAGCCAATGTTACCTTCTTGTATCAAATCAAGAAAATGCAATCCTCTATTGATATATTTTTTTGCTAAATTAACAACTAAGCGCAAGTTCGCCTTTGCTAAATTATCTTTTGCTATTTTATCTCTTCTTTGAGCGGTAGTAAGCTGTTTAAAATATTTTTCTATTTTATCTAAAGGCAAACCCATTTCTGATTCTATGTTCTTTATTGCCTTTTGTGCTGCTCGTATTGTTTTATTATATTCTTCGATTTCCTGTAAATTTTTACTCTTACCTAAAAGTTCAATTTTCTTTTCAGAATTTCTTATTATCTCATTTTTTTCAGCGATTTTTGCTACTGCTTTTTCTATCCTCTTTCCCATTTTACGAATAAAATTATTAGAAAATTTTATAGCCTTAACCTCTTTTATAAGATCTTCTTTATTTTTTTTAACTTTAGAAAGCATCTCCTTCTTACTAGATTGGCTATCCAATTTACCTCTATAACTTAGATAAATAGCTCCTTCATTATTCATAACATCTTTAATTTTGTTAATCATAATTAAAAGATGAGCTTTTTCTTCCTCAAACTTAGGAATATTTTCCTCATCAAATTCAGAAAATTGAATAATCTCTTTTAGGGCAATACCATTTTTTTGAATTTTTTCACCTAATTGAACTAATTCCTTTGCCATAAATAGAAATTGAGCCACTGCATCTACAGAATCTTTTTTGCTATCCCTAATATTTGTAGCAATTTCTTCTTCTGTTTTTTTTGTTAATAAAGGTATTTTTCCGATATCTCTTAAATATGCTTTTACACCATCAGCAATTGCCGTAGTTTCACTTTTTACTAATTCTTCGACTTCTGCTTCTTCAGGTTCAGCAGATTCTTCTCCTTCAGAAAAAACTGTACTGGAAATAGATTTTAATGGTTGAGCAACATTATCTATCTCTTCAAAATTTTGAAATTCTTTTGATGCTTCAAGCTCTTCTTGCATTACAAGTTCTATATGTTCTTTTTCAAAAAGACGCAATAAATCATTAACTTCTTGTTCAGTAAATTGATTTTTCTCTCCAAATTCTATTACTTCTTCATAAGCAATAACACCATTTTTTTTTCCTTTTTCTAAAAGATCTTCCAGTAACTCCACCTTTGTTTCAGATTTTTTTACACCAGAAGACTCTTTCTTCTTTATAACTTTTGATTTAGATACAGGCTTAGACTTAGAAGATTTTACTATTTTCTTTTCTTTTTCAATCTTCGAATTAATACCCAATTTAGACTTTAAAACATTCAAAATCTTTATAGATTTTTTTTCTTCTATTTTTGTCTTTAATTTTTTAATTTGCTTTTTAATCATATTTCATCTCCATCCACAAATTTTTTCTTTAATTCCTGAAATTGCAAAACTAACTTCTTAACCTCATTATAATCAGATTTTTTTTGTGCCATAATAAGATTAGACTTTATTTCATAAGCTATTTTTTTCCAACTCTTCTTTTTAAATTGTTCAACTAATTTAGTGAACTCTTTTGTCCCCATACTTTCTTGTTCTACAAAAACCTTATTCAAAAATTGTTTATGTTCTTCAGAAAGCATTAATAATAACTTGTTAAAATCAAAACTTTGGTCTCGACTCTTTAATTCAAATAATAATAACAAAATTTCTCTTGCATAATAACTAAAATAGTTAATTATATAAAAATTATCTTTATTTAATAAACTAAAGTCTTCCAAAATGGCTATTAAAAGATCCCTTTCTGAACTTGATAGTTCAAAATTTTCTTTATTTACTATTTTATCAGATATTATTTTTTTTTTAAAATCTTTATTTTCAAACTCTACTTTTAGCGAATCAAAAGGTATGTTAAGTCTTATTGAAGTTTCCTGCAATAGAATGTTTCTTTTAATGGGATCATTTATATTTTTAATAACCTCTGTTATTTTTTTTACTACCACAAGTTTTTCCTGAAGAGATTTAGTAGAAAAATTCGATCCAAAACCCTCTATAAAAAATGAATAAATATCTTTAGCTTGATCTATCAATTCTTTCAAATTACCATTCTTCTTCAAAAAAGAAGCTGGGTCTTCGCCTGAAACCAAACAAATAACCTTCAATTCTAAATTTATTTCCCAACATAATTGAGTCAACCTTAACATAGCATTTCTCCCAGCTTCATCTCCATCATAAAGAACATAAACGACTTGGGTAAATCTGCTCAAAATCTTTAAATGCTCTATAGTGCAAGAAGTCCCTAAAACAGCAACTGAATTTGTATATCCCCTTTGACTCATAAATATACAATCAGTATAGCCCTCTACCAAAAATACATGTCCTTTGACTTGAATATCTTTTTTTGCCAAATCTAATCCAAAAAGTAATGATCCTTTATTGAAATATAAATTTTCATGGGAGTTATAATATTTGGCCCTTGTATCATTATCTTTAAATATCCGACCCCCAAAACCACAAAACCTTCCCATAGAATCCTTAATTGGAAAAATAATACGGTCCTCAAAAGGAGAATATAAGCTTTTGCCCTCCATAACAATATTTGCTTGAACCAAATCTTGCAACAAAAAGCCTTCCTTAATCAACTCTTTTGCCAATATTTTAATATTACTGGACCCACTAGGAAAATAGCCTATGGTATATTTATTCAAACTTTCCTGATTAAAACCCCGCTCTTGCAAATATTTTTTTGCGCCAAAATCATCATTTAAATTCCTAATGCACCATTGAGCAACCTTTTGACACAAAATAAAATATTTATTTTTTTCTTCAATGTTTTCTGCTATTTTCTTAAACTCAAAGCTTGTATCTTTAGGAGGCTGCAAACCATATTTTTCCACCAAAAATTTAGCCGCTTCAATTTGAGAGCAGTTCTCCATTTTAGCTATAAACCCAACTACATCCCCACTTACATGACAACCAAAACAGTAAAAGATATCTTTATGTGGGCTTACGGTAAAAGAAGCTGTTTTTTCAGAATGAAATGGGCAAGGTGCTTTCCAATAAAGTCCCGCTCTTTTTAGGGCCAAATATTCATTAATAACATTAATAATAGGCAATTGTAATTTCAAAAAATTAAAGAGGTCCATTTCCCATCCCTCTTTGCCTTTTTGGATATGCAAATATTAATATAGTAATAGTTAAAATAACTATTGCTACCCATTGATTTATAGAAAAAAAACTCAAATATTTTGTATTAAAAAACTCCCTATCAGCTCTCAAATAATCAACAACAAATCTTTCTAAGATCATTAGTATAAGATATATTGCAAAAATTTCTCCTGATTTTTTTGTCCTCTTTTGAACAAAATAGTACATGATAAAAAATATCATTAATAATAATATAGAACTATAAAGCTGTGTTGGGTGAATTTTAATATACCTTAAATGGTCAGAAATCAAACAATCCGGATTTTTATAAATAATTCCCCAAGGTAAATTAGTAGGTAAACCATAACAACAGCCAGCTAAAAAACACCCTATTCTTGATATAGATTGTAAAAGAGGCGCATAAATAGCGACAAGATCCAAAAACGGTAAAACTAAAACATTAATTTTTTTTAAATAAAAGGGTAAAACAACTAAAATTCCAATAACTGAACCTAAAAGATAATAACCAGGTTGCCAAAACATTAAAATTTCATACCAATTTTCAATATTTTTCCATTCATCTATTGTCCAAAATAACCTGGCTCCTATAAAACCCATTATAATACTTAATATAATAACATTATAAAACTGATCTTCTGTGATTAAATTATTGAAACCTTTATTTTTTTTTATAAGGGCTATAAATATTAGTAGTCCAACAAAAATGGCCAAACCATAAAAATTTATGAATAAATAAGGTTTATAAATATAAATATTCGGAATCATTTTATAATTACTTTAATTAAAATTTAAATAATTATAACTTTACATCAATAACCCAGAGAGGGCAAATGACATATCAGATTCTAATATTTATAACCCAATCAAAAAATTCTTGCAATTTGAATTAATATAATATACACTTAAGTTAATATTGGTACAAATATATTTATTATCAATATTACAATTATTAAACCAAATGAAAGGTGCAATATGAATAAAATATGTAAAAAATTTCTAACAGCCTTAGTTATATCACTAATAATTCAATCTTTTGACAAAATATATTGTGCGCAGCAAGATAAACAACATTATATTCCTTATAAAGACCCCGAATATGTGAGAAACTTCTTTATGCCATTACATTATTGGCATCCTGCATACCCTATGGGTCCCAATGGAAGATTTACTCAGAATGATTTAGAATTCAGAGAAGGAGAAACCGCCAAGGAAGTAACTCGGTCTGCAATGAATAGAGAATGGTTACGGAATGCAATGAATGAAGGCAGGGTTCAAGAAGTACAAAACTTTCTCTCTCGTAGTAAATATTATTTATTAGAGGGGGATAGCAATAATTTTTCACCTTTAATGCAGGCTGTCTATTTGGAAAACGTTGATCTCATAAAGGCCATATTGCCTTTTTACGGAGATCACGTTGCAATACATATAAGCGGTTGGAGATCTAAAGATGGAAAAACAACATTGGATATTGCCAAAAATATAAAAAACCCTGAAAAAAGGGTTATAATATTAGAATTATTAGGCTATAAAGAAATGCCCACGCCTAGTTCAGCGCATAGTTCAGAATCTAAAACAGCCAAAGAAGAAAGAACTTCAAAAATTAATGTTAAAGCTAAACCATTTACGCCACAAATAAAAAAATCACCTGAACCTACAGAAGTAGAGGCTAAGGAATTAAATGAAGCTATGACAAGAAGCAAGCAACAGGAAAGAGAAGAAAGATTAAGAGTTTTTAACGCTGCAAAAGATAGAGCCACCCAAGAAAAAAGCCAAAGGCAAGAAGAAGAAAGATTGCGCTCTCAAAGAGCTCGCCGAGCTATAGCAGCTGCAGCAGCTCAACCTAAAGAAAAATGGGCAGATGTGCCAGTTGAATCTGAAAATTAGGAAGATATAGAAGAATAAGTAGCTTAAATTTTATGTGTAACAAAATAATAATTAAAATAGGGAAAGAATTATGAATAATAAAATTTTAACTTTATACTTTATAACAGCAGTTTTTCAGCTTATAAATAAATTAAATTGCGCTGAATTTGAATATGATCAAAATCAAGCAAATCTAATTTATGGCCAAAAGGTTTATAATCATCAAAAACCGTATATTCAAAATGGTATAAAAATATTAGATAAAATGGCAATTTTTGGCATATTCCAGGGAGCATCTTCTGCCGAATCTCTACATATAGCTAAAAACATACCCAATACCATTCAAGAAGAGATTTTATTTGAATCTAGCGGGTTTCGCAGCATAGATGAAGAGGAATTAGCAGGAGTAATGCCTCCTAACATTTTTGATATCAAAACAACTGATGAAAAGGAATTATCAGAATTTAATAAACAAAAAACTATATACAACAAAGCTATTAGAAAAGTTGGAAGCACAAACTACAGAAAAATAACCAATGAAGCAATAATAAGTAGTTTTCAAAATATCCCACATAAAGAAAAAGTTAATACCATAATAGCTTTATTAAATAAAGAATTCGATCCTCTAAATAACACTTTACATATTGCATGGAACGGTGATTTTAAAGCAATCATAATTAACAAAGATGGAAGCTTTGAATCTTTATCATCCAAAGGCATATTTAGCGAAACTAGAAAAGAAGGTACCCATTCCCAAGATTTCTCTGCTGCTCCCTTAAGCGCATATCAAAAATTAATAGATTCAAAAAAGCTGCCAATAACTGACATTAGAACATTTGATATCGATCCCAAAAAAAATCATTTTCTAGTTCTAATAGCAAGTCACTCAAAAGGGCTATCTGAAATAGAAGCATTTAGGCTAATAGCTAGAATTTTAACAAATAAAGCAAACGAAAATAAAAGTAAAGATCAAATAGCTAAGCAATACCTAGATTCTCTACAAACTTCAAGTCCGGAAAAACAGAATTTAAGTATTATAATAGTAGATTTAAAAAATCTTTTAGACATAATGATATCACTTGAAACTAGATTCTGGAATGCAATAAGATCGGGAAATTCTGGCGAAGTTCAACTATTAATTAAAGAAAATCCAAAAATGATAGATTCACGGGACGCAAAAGGCAATACTCCCTTAATCTATGCAGTATTATCATCCGATGCTATACTTGTAAAAACATTATTAGACTTAGGAGCAAATAGAGATTTACAATCTCCAAAAGGGCAAACAGCACTAGATTTAGCCAGCTCAATAGAAAGAAAAGAAGCTAATAAGGAAATGTCAGAGTTGTTAACTAGCAAGAAATACGAAGCCAATCTGATTCCGATTCAGATAAATAGAAAAGTTAAAAAAACAGTAAAATTTGTATAATAAACGAATAGGCTCAAGATATTTTTACATATCCAGAGCCTATTTTTTATCGAATCAAAATTAATTCTATGTTTTATTTAAAAAACATACAGTTAATCTTTTGAGAGATTACCAACGGTTTCTACGTTCTCCGTTGCCACCACCCATAGGACGAGGACCTCTACGATCTCCACCCATTCCTGGACCTCTTCTCATACCACCACCTGGTCTTGGTGAACGACCGCCGCCATTATTTTCTTTTGGACGAGCTAAGTCGATTTTTAGAGATCTACCTTCTAATTCTGTTCCGTTAAGACCTGACACAGCAGCATTAGCTTCTTCTTCTGTTGACATTTCAACAAAACCAAAGCCTTTTGAGCGACCGTCAAAATTGTCTGTTACTATTTTAACAGATTCAACTATGCCGAACTGTCCAAATAAATCTTTTAGATTAGTTTCGGTAGCTGAGTAAGGCAAGTTCCCTACATATAATTTACGAACCATGTACAAACACCTCGTGTGTTTTCAATTAGCGAAAGATAAAATTCCAGAACACGTATTCGTGATCTTAACTTTCGAACTGAACAATTGTAAAACAAATAACAAAATATTAACCAAAACACAGGTCAACATATACTTTTTTAATATAACAGACCAAAACCTAATTGTCTAATCCTTAATTCTCTCTTTTTTTAGCTCATTTATCTTAAAAATAAGTAAGGAGATTGCAGCAGGAGTTATTCCTGATATTAACATAGCCTGAGCAATATTATTAGGTTTATGCTGTTTAAGTTTTTCTTGCAACTCTTTGGATAATCCAGGCATACCTACTAAATTAAGCTCACAAGGGATAGCCAAGGAGCTATATTTCTGATACTTTTGAACCTCAATTTCTTCTCTTTTTAAATAATCATAATATTTAATTTCAGAATAAATAGCTTCAATTGCCTTATCAGATAATATCTCTTGGCAAAAATCTTCAACCACTTGTTTAATTTTAACTTTATTTAATTCAAATAAGTCAAACATTTGCAATAATTGAGCATTAGTTCTATTTGATTTCAGCTTATTTACACAACTTATAACCTGATCATGCTCTTTTTTAATATCATTAAAAAGTCGTTGATCAATAAGTCCTAGTTTATATGCTTTATAAGATAATCTATAAAATACATTATCCTGTCTTAATAAAATTCTACGCTCTGCTCTAGAAGTAAACATTCTATACGGCTCATCTACCCCCAAAGTAACTAAATCATCTATCATAACACCTATATAGCTTTCCTGTCTGCTCAATACAAATTCTTGACCAAATTGTTTTAAATGAGCATTTATCCCTGCCATTATACCCTGGCCAGCAGCCTCTTCATAACCAGTAGTACCATTTATTTGACCTGCCAAAAATAGACTCTCTACAGCTTTAGTTTCTAAAGAATGCTTTAATTGGTCAGGGTAAACAAAATCATACTCAACCGCATAACCTGGTTTTGTTATCACTGCATTTTCAAAACCTTTGATGGATCGTATAAAAATTTCTTGTATTTCTAAGGGCATTGAAGTAGATAATCCTGCAGGGTAAATTTCAACATAACTCGCATCTTCAGGCTCAACAAACACATGATGCCCATTTTTATCAGGGAATCTCTTTATTTTGTCTTCTATAGAAGGACAATAGCGAGGAGGCTTACCCTTAATATTTCCCATTAAAATAGGCGAATGATGCATGTTTTCTTTAATTAGTCCATGAGTTAATTCATTTGTATAGGTTATATAACAAGGCAATTTTTGTTCAATTTTGACAGGGTAAAACTCATAAAGATAATTTATTTCAGGATTTTCTTGTTTCTCCATCTTTGTAAAATCTAAACTTTCTCTTAAAAGACGAGGTGGAGTTCCTGTTTTAAGTCGACCCATTTGAAGACCCGCAAAAACAATTTCTCCTGACAAATTAGTAACAGCCTGTTCACCCATTCTACCTGCTGTATGATTTTTATGCCCCACATGAATTAAGCCATTCAAAAAGGTCCCAGTAGTTAACACCACAGATTTTGCATAAACTTCCTGACCATTTAACCTAACCCCAAATACTTTATTATTATTTATTAAAAGTTGTTCAATTTTACCCTGAATTAATGTTAAATTAGGTACAAGCTCAAGCATTTTTCTGCTTAATTTTCTATATGCCTCTTTATCTATTTGTAAACGTAACCCTTGTACCGCTGGGCCTTTACTAGTATTAAGCATTCTTGCTTGTAAATATGTCTGAGTACAAAGCTTAGGCATTAAGCCACCCAATGCGCTTATTTCAAAAACTATATGTCCTTTTCCTACCCCACCAATTGAAGGATTGCAAGGCATTAAGCCTATTTTATCTAAATCTAGGGAAATCAATGCAGTTTTTGAGCCCATTTTTGCAGCTGCATATGCCGCTTCTATACCAGCATGCCCTCCTCCTACAACAATGACATCAAAATTTTGCATTATATTTTTCTATTTAAAAAAATTAAAAGGATAAACTTTTTTAAGTTTACCCTTTTAATAATCTTTATTCAATTATTTAAAGATCATAAAATAGATCTAGCCTAATTTCTTAGAAAGAATATTAGTTGCTCCAGCTTCTGATATTCCCTTTTCTTTTTTAAGTCTTTCAAGCTCACGATCTATTTTTTCTTTTTCCTTCTTAGGAATATGTCTCAATAAAGCTTTCATACTAAAAAGCTTTTTAATAAAATGCGTTATATTTGAGTTTTTGATTTTATCAAATTCCATTATAATATTTGTATAATGAGCTTCAAGAGGTACACCTGTAGTAGCCAAATATTTTGCTACATCAACATGTGTACGAACTGAATCTGAATGATTTCTATCAAAGAACATTTCCGCCAACCCTATCCCAATTTCTCGCTTTGTGTCTTTATTGATATTGCTATAAAAGCCTTTTCTTTCTTCATAGCTTTTACTTGCCATAGAGGCTACTTGTTTAAGTTGCTCAGAACAATTAGGCGTTCTGTTTGCAAATCTTACAGCTGCCTCATATATTCTATTAATAAAAAGCTCTTCGTTTGCATTACAAGACATTTGTAACCCACCTAAAGAAGCTAAGAATACAGCTGATTTAAATATTGAGTTTTTCATAATTAACTCCTATCAAGTTTAATTCCAGTAAAACTATTATTTCAAACTCATTATTAAGTTTAAAACATATGATTTTACTGTCAAAAGCCCCCCACCTAAACCTGGAAATCGATAAAAAAAGATATACTTGCAAAATTGATAGAACCAATATTAATATAAAAATTATTATAATAAAGAAGGAGTATTTATGTGTAAAAAATGTATTTTAGTGTTTCTTTCTGGTGCAGCAGCTTGGGATGCCCTTTGTCATATCGGAATTGCATTATCAGGCAAAGAATATGAAATGTTTGGAATAATGTTTACGCCTAAACTTAATTACATGATAGGCTTTGGAGTTTTAGTTTTAACAGGATTATTGCTTTATCTTGCAAGTAAACAAATCTGTATCTGTAAAATAAGATAAAAAAATAGGATTTATTTATGTACTTTAATATCATAATGGGCCTGGCAATAGTAGGCTTTGCTATCTCTTTATATACATATTTTATTGAACAAAAAATCAAAATAGATACACAATACAAGCCTGTATGTGATTTGTCAGACAGAATATCCTGTTCTAGACCAATCAAAAGCGAATATTCAAACATATTTTTCTTTTCAAATGCAATTGCAGGAATGCTTTTTTATGCACTAATGTTTTTATTGGCTTGGTTGGGTAGAATAAATCTTTTATTAATTTCAGCAATTGGCAGCTGTATATTCTCCTGTATTTTAGCTTATTTACTCTATTTTAAAGTAAAAGCTTTTTGTCTTTTATGCACATCACTTTACATAATTAATTTTACAATTTTAATCATTTTACTTTTAAAATTACAGTAAGGATCAATTTGAATAAATTTTTAGATCTAATTAATTATTCTTCACCAGAGTTAACCCAAAAAGCTCTTCTTTTTATGCGTGTTTGTGTAGGTTTATTTATGATTACAGAAGGGTCACTTAAATTTATGGGTGGTCCAGAAACGTTAAAATGGGTTGGCTCTGCTATGCAAAATTTTGGTATTTATTTCTGGCCTATGGCATGGGGAATTTTAGCTGCATCTGCTGAATTTTTTGGAGGCTTAGGATTACTTCTTGGGCTCAGCACAAGGCTAGCTACTATATTTCTAATTTGTGTAATGATTGTTGCACTAAGAATGCATATGAAAAACGGTGATCCTATAGCTGTCTTTGGTTTTCCATTGATGATGTTGGTAATTTTTGTAAGCTTTTTTATAATGGGCGGTGGAAAATATTCGCTTGATTATTATTTTAACCCTACTTCGCTACTAAAGTAGCTACGAAGGGCAGGCTCCTACTTCGCTAAAAGCGGAGTTTATCCTGCGTGCCCGTCGAAGCTCGACCTGTCCGACGAAGTTTCAACTAAGACGGAAGAACGAAGTCGGGAGCTTGTCGAAGGAAAGGCAGGCTCTAACTTATGCTCCTACTAAGTTTGGCTCTATAAAATCTTGTGTGTCAAAAACTTGAAACTTAGCTTTTGAATGGATTATTAATTCTAAGAAAGTTTTCTATAAAATGTTCAGAATGCATATCTTCTGAGTACAGAATTTCACAACCATTTTCAATAGCTGTAGAAATAATTAGGCTATCAGCAAAGGAATATTTATATCTTTTTGCTATTCTAATTGCCATTTGAATAGTATCATATTTTATTAGCGCAATATCAAAAGATTTATAAAATTCTTCGAGTGCTTTTTCTATAATTGAATAATCAATTTTATATTTTTTATGGATTATATGTGTAAATTCAAATAAAACTTGAGTACTGATTACTATATCTTCATATTCTTTTAATGAGTTTGTAATTATTGCTTTTTTTTGAGGTTCATCTCCTGAATATAAATAAATTATGATATTAGAATCTAAAAAAATCTTATTCGTCATCGTATATATCTTCTCTGTTAAATTTCAAACTCTTAGTGTCAATATTTAAAGCTTGAAACTTTCTTTCAGAAGATTTTTTTGATTCTTTTTTTTGCAAAAGAATAATCACACGAAATTCCCCAGATATTTCATTTAAATATTCTTTTGGAATTTCTATAATTTTTCCCTCTTTAGCTTGTGCCATAAATTCTATTGCTTCCATAGATCATCCTATTCGTTTAATTCAGAAATTAAACATCGCTTAGAAATAATTGTACAATTAATGAAAATTTTTAGCAATTCTTTAACCTTAATAAATGATTTTTACCCTATTTAAGGCTAATATTGACTCTTAACTATAAAATTAATTAATTTTTATAAAAAAGGAGATCAATATGAATATTTTTTTTTGGGCACAAATATTATTTTTTTCAATTTTAAATGCACAACAAGCGCCACAAGCAACCCAAATTAGCAGCATTCAAATAGATAATAAAATCCCTATGGAAGCAGGTGACAATTTAAAAATAGATTGGTGGAGAGAAGAAGAAGGTAAATACCGGGATTTTGAAAAAGAAACAAGTAATGTTTTTAAAAGTTACATATTAAAACCCGGAAATCAAACAGTTCAAGTCCCACATGAAGCAAACAGTTTTAAATGTTCTGGAACAGTAAAACAAAAAATAAACAAAAAACCGAAATCAATAGTTTGTAATCTTTCTTCAAATATTGAAAAAATATCTGCTAATAAAACATCTTTTAGCCTGAAAATTTCAGAAAAATGCAATTTAAATGCTAATAGTAACAACGAATGCAATTGTGATATAATTATAGAATGAATAATTTAATTTCAATTATTTGAAATTTGTGAGATAATATATGATTATAAGCTACTTTTTCCCTAATCTTAGATTTATAATTTACTAAGAAATTAAACGAAAGACCACTGTGAATATTTTTTCAAGTTCAAGATTATTACCTAGTATCCAAAAGTCTCTACAAGCATTGGGCTTTACAAAACCAACTGAAATCCAAGAAATTGTAATCCCTATGCTTTTGGATAATCCAAAAAATGATATGCATGCACAAGCTCAAACTGGAACAGGTAAAACTCTTGCATTTGGAATACCGTTGCTACATATAGTAAAACCTGAAATAAAAGATGTTCAAGCTCTTGTAATAGCTCCAACTCGCGAATTGGTCCTGCAAATCTATGAAAGCCTTAGAGATATTTCACGAGAAACTAATATTATCATAGAACCTGTTTATGGTGGAATGCCGATAGGAAAACAAATATCAAATATAAGACGCGGCGCACAAGTAATAATAGGTACCCCGGGCAGGTTAATAGATCATTTGGAACGTAAAACATTATCACTAAAATCTCTTAAAGTATTAGTTCTTGATGAAGCAGATATAATGCTTGATATGGGCTTTAAGGAAGACATAGATAATATTCTAACTTCTGCGCCTAAAGACAGACAAATTTGGTTGTTTTCTGCTACTGTAAGACCCGGCATTAAACAATTGATAAAATCCCATATGAAAAATGTCTTAACCGCTAAAGCAAGTGAAAAGGGAATAACCAGCGTACAAGTTAAGCAATATTATTGTATTGCACCAATGCGTAACAGAGTTGAAGCTACAGCTCGTTTTATAGAAAGCGCACCTGATTTTTATGGCATTATATTTTGCAGAACAAAAATGCTTGCAGGCGAAGTCATGGAACAATTAATAGCAAGAGGCTTCAAAGCAAATTCTCTTCATGGAGATATGAACCAACCATTAAGAAATAAGGTTATTAGAGGATTCAAAAATAAAGATTTTAACATTTTAACAGCAACAGATGTAGCTGCCAGAGGTATTGATGTTTCTGACCTTTCCCATGTTATAAACTTTTCAACTCCTGAGGAACTTGAAAGTTATGTGCATAGAATAGGAAGAACGGGCAGAGCAGGTAAAGAAGGTATAGCAATAACATTTGTGACTCCAAATGAAATTCGTTCGATTAAACGAATAGAAAAACTAGCTCAAACAAATTTGCTTGAAATACCTATACCACCTATAGACACTATAATTAATTCAAAAATGGCAGCAGTTTCAGATTTTATAGAACAATCTAAAGAACCAAACAAAAAACTTTCTGAAGTACACAAGGTTGTTATGGAACTAGTGAGCTCCTTTACAGAAAATGAAGTCAAGAATGCTCTTGCTGCAGCGCTTGAAGATAAATTCTTCAAAGACATTATTAATGAAAATCTTAGTTCTGTTAGTTCTGCAAGTTCAGATAATATACCTCAAGAAATATTTTTTGGTCTCGGTCATGAAAATGGTTTCACAGAAGATATGATACGTGACTATCTATATCGCACGTGTAAATTAGTTCCCCAAGACTTACGTAAAGTTAGAGTTTTAAAACAGCAGACATATATTTCTATACCAGAAAATCGCCTAAAAAATTGCGTGGATGCTATGAAAGCAAGCCCTATTGCCAATATCCCTCACAAAATATTTCTGGTAAAAGATACTTACGGTCAACCAAAACAAGATAGCTCAAACAGGCACTCAGATAGATTTGGTGGTAATAGAAATAGAAGTAAAAGAAGAGATCAGAATCGAAAAAAAAGATATTAGATCTTATCCACAATTAAATTCGTCGGATCTCGACGATCTCCCAGGCGGCTCCAAAGCTATAGCGTGCAGGCAGGAACGAGCTCATCCAGAGAATTTTCCCCGCGCTCGTGGTGAGCCTGTCGAACCATGCGAGCCAATAAAGTTATTCCTAATATTTTTTGCGCTAATTACGCATAAAGTCTATTAATTTATTATACAACCCGATTTTTCTTGTTTTTTGGTAGTTATCCAAGATTCTTTTTCAGCCATAAATTTTATATATTCTTCATCTACAAAATCTGATGATATAGCTGAATTACTCCATATCTTTATTATTCCATCCTTAGATCCAGAAACTAATTTATTTTCTGAAGTTACACATAATGAATTAACTTCGTTAAAATGACCCTTTAAGGTAGCTTCACATTTACCAGAAATTATATCCCATATTTTTATTGTATGATCCATAGACCCAGAAGCTAATTTATTTCCTGGCAATACGCATATTGAAGTAACAACATAAGTATGACCTTCTAGCGTTTTACATTTACCAGAACCCGACTTCGCCGAGGCTTCGACGGGCAGAGCAAGATCCCATATCTTTATTGTTTCATCAAAAGACCCAGAAGCTAATTTGTTTCCGGGTAGTACACATATTGAATGAACTCCCTCAGTATGATCTTTTAAAGTAGCTTCATATTTGCTTGAAGAAATATTCCATATTCTTATTGTTCCATCGTCACACCCAAAAGCAAATTTATTTCTCGATAATGCGCATATTGAACGAATGTTGGAATGAATATGCAAAGTAGCCTCACATTTGTAAGAATTATGATTCCATATTTTTACTGTCCCATCTTCAGATCCGGAAACTAATTTATTTTCTGATAATCTACATACTGAATTAACAGCACCACTATGACCTTCTAGAATTTTAAATCTTCCAGAAGCAAGATCCCATATTCTTATTGTATGATCAGCAGACCCAGAAGCTAATTTGTTTCCCGGTAATACACATATTGAATTAATTTTATCAGTATGGCCTTCTAGAGTTCTACATATACCAGATGTAAGATCCCATATTTTTATTACATAATCAGTAGACACAGAAGCTATTTTATTTCCTGGTAATGAATATACGTGAGTATAAATATTATCATCTTCTAGTTTAGTTTCACATTTCCATTTATCTTTAATTGGATCATATTCCTCAACCAATTTAGCTAAATCTGGAATCAGATATTGAGATAGAAGCTCTCTGCGATATCCATTTATTTTCGTTTCTAGCGCAGAGGACACTTCTTCTTTTTCTTTTAATTCTGACATTGCATTTATACAATATGGCAATGCTAACACCAAAGAGATTACTGTTATTTTATTCATAGTTAATGCCTCTATAAATAATAGGTCGCATTTTATTACGACCTATTATATTTTAAAATAGTTATATTAGTTATTTTTATTAATCAACCATATGATAGCCAGATCCACCAGGACAACCATGATCTGCATGCCCTGCTGTTTTAGCTAAACAAACCCAACAAAATTCTTTATGACAGCTAATACAATCCATAAATCTACAACCACCATTTTTCTGTACAGCTGCTTTGCAATGTGGACAAGCCTTAGTATTTTTCTTAATCCAGTCAAGATT
The DNA here is from genome assembly GCA_013286795.1 of Candidatus Babelota bacterium. Lineage (GTDB taxonomy): Bacteria > Babelota > Babeliae > Babelales > JABDEC01 > JABDFA01. The sequence continues at coordinate 13,748 of JABDFA010000007.1, read as the reverse complement.
TGCCTTATTGGATGCATTTTTATCATTAGCTAATACAGCATCTTTACAAGACATATCCTTACCATGAGTAAAATAACAACCTGAACAATAATGTTTTACACATTTAGGACATTGTACATTATGAGGTGCCCTGTTATCTTTGATAAATACATAAGTACAACCTGGTGTAGGGCAATTTTTAGCATCACCAGCTAATAATATCCATTCTTTGAATTGTATTTCACCTATTTCTTTTATTTTTTCTTGATCTTGCGTAATCTTAGCGACATCTGCATGCGAGATAGCTGCTTTACATTTAGGTTCAGGACAACGTAAACCTTTTGAGCTTTTATCCTTAATAGCAGTATCAACTAAACCTGTAAGACAATTTTTACAATAAGCATGCTTACAAGCAAGTTCTACTATTTCCTTAACCTCATCGTCTAAACAGATATTACATGTATTTTGTTGCTTTTTAGCTGCAGGCCTTGCGGGAACAGCCGGTTGAGGGGCTGGTGCTGCAGGCGCAGGAGCAACTGGTTGCTGAGCTGGAACAGCAGGTGCTGGTCTAGCAGCAGGTTGAACAACTCCATCAGATAAAGCTAATGCTATTGCAGCATCTAACGCTATCTGCTCTTCTTGTCTGATTTTTTCATCAGCTCTTATTTTATCATCCTGCTGTCGCTTCTTTTCTTCTTCTTTAGCTGTTTGCTCAGAAATAGACAACGCACTAGCAAGATTCAACTCATCTTCATGAGACATAGCTCTCATAGAATTTGAAACCTGAAAAACTAATGTAAGAAACATTAATTTCAATACATTTGAAAAGTTCATAAAATACCCCTATATTTATAAAAATAAGAAAACATTACAACTACAATATTTATAATATTAATTATATATAACTTTTCCAAATTGTCAATGCGCGATTTTTGTTAAATTTACAGGGTAAAAGTCTAAAAATTGAACCCACCTATACTCTTTATCCTATCCATATGCCGGAACTGTGTCAAAAGGTCAGAATTAAACCAAGAATGTCTCCAGAAGTAATTCATAGGCTTTTTGCTCGTTTAACCCCCTGGATTCCATATAAAAAAGATACTCTTTATCAAAATACCCCACAGCGCTAGCATGTGAACATTTCACTTCATCAGTCAAAACCTCTAAACAAGGTATAGATGTAGCTCGCGCAGAGTTTGAAAATAAGATATTTTTGTTCTCTTGAGATGCACAAGTCCTAAGACCTTTTGTATCAACATGGATAGTTCCGTAATAATTTGCGGTAGAATTCCCAAATAAAGCACCCCTGATAATTACTTCACTTTTAGAATCAGTGCCTAGATGTGTTTGGTTAGTTATAATTCTAACTTGTTTTAAACCATCAAGTATATAACTTCCCTTGATTACAGCAGTTGAATTTTGACCAACAAGAAAAGAGTTTATTGTTAAACTAGTAAAAAAAGAATTAGAAATTTTAAAACTAAAATTTACTTGTGCATTATCATAAATATATAAATTAAAGTTTAGGGCTTGATTTTTACCGCTAAAACTGGTCTGATCGAAGAAATAATTTAAAGTAGCTCTTTTATAAACTATAAAATTAATGTTAGCTTCAAGATCCAAAAAATTATTTGAATAGCTAGCCTGGTAATTTTCGTCGATAAAAACAATCTTTTGTTTCACCCTATAGAACCTTCCATTTCCATATTTATTAAGCGATTAATTTCAACTGCATATTCCATGGGCAATTCTTTAACAAAACAGTCTATAAATCCATTAACTATCATTGCATTCGCTTGAGCTTGAGTAAATCCTCTACTCATCAAATAAAATAGCTGATCTTGACTAATTTTACTTACAGAAGCCTCGTGCCCTATATCAACTTCAGGCTCACTTACATCAACCGTAGGATAAGTATCAGAACGAGAGGTTTTATCTAAAATTAAAGCATCACATTGAACTTTTGATTTAGAATGTCTTGCTCCTTTAACAACTTTAAGTAACCCTCTATAACTTGATCTACCACCATCTTTACTGATAGATTTTGAAATAATATTTGAAGTAGTATTAGTTGCCAGATGAATAACCTTGCCTCCAGCATCTTGATGTTGCCCCTTTTTTGCAACAGCAAGAGAAATGATTTGTCCTTTGGAACCAGTACCTTTTAAAATTATACTTGGATATTTCATAGTAATCTTACTACCAAAATTACCATCTACCCACTCTACTGTAGAATTTTCATTTGCTATCGCTCTTTTTGTAACTAAATTGTAAACATTTTCTGACCAATTTTGAATTGTTGTATATCTAACACGAGCATTTTCATGAGCAATTATTTCTACAACAGCACTATGCAAAGAGCTATTTTTATAAACAGGAGCGCTACAACCTTCAACATAATGCACAAAACTACCCTCTTCTGCTATTATCAAAGTTCTTTCAAATTGCCCCATGCTAGAACTATTAATTCTAAAATATGCTTGCAACGGCATATCTATTTGAACATTTTTTGGAACATAAACAAAACTACCGCCACTCCAAACAGCCGAATTAAGTGCAGCAAACTTATTGTCATTGGGCGGAACAATAGTTCCAAAATATTTTCTAAATATTTCAGAATGCTCTCTTAATGCTGTTCCTGTATCAAGAAAAATTACTCCTAAATCTTTCCATTTCTGCTTCAAGTTCTTATATATAACTTCAGAATCAAACTGAGCTCCAACTCCAGCCAAAAATTTGCGTTCCGCCTGAGGTATACCCAGTTTATCAAAAGTATCTTTAATTTTTTCAGGAACATCTGCCCAAGAACGTTGAATTTCTTGCAATGGTTTTACATAAAAATGAATATCTTCTGTGTTCAATTCAGAAAGATCAGCTCCCCAAATTGGCATAGGTTTATTTTCAAACACTTCAAGAGCTTTTAACCTAAACTCTAACATCCATGCAGGTTCATTCTTTTGCTTTGAAATTTCAATAACAATTTCACGATTAAGTCCTTTTTTGGACCTAAATATGTAACTCATTATAACCTTTTTCTTCTATTTTCTGAGCTAAAGAAGAATTTCCGGATTTAATTATAGAACCTTGCGAAAACACATGCACAAAATCAGGCATAATATGATTTAAAATTCTTTGATAATGAGTAACCAAAAGGACAGTAAATTTAGGATTAGATTTTTTACAAATATTTAAAGCATTAGCAACAATTTTTAATGAATCAATATCAAGACCAGAATCAATTTCATCAATAATAGCTATAGCTGGTTGTAATAAAATTAATTGTAGCATTTCTAACTTTTTCTTTTGCCCACCGGAAAAACCTTCATTTAAGTTTCTATATGCAAAAGAAGGATCTATATCTAATAACTTCATATATTCTTCAAGCAACAATTTAAAATCCTGAACAGATATCTTTTTTGCAGTGAATGCAGTATAAATCTCTTTTAAAAAAGCAAATATTTGTAATCCTGGAATTTCTTGTGGATATTGAAATGCTAAAAATATTCCTAACTTAGCTCTTTTTTCAACAGCTAAATCAGTTATATCTTGATCATTAAAATATATTGCACCCTTATCAACCTTACATTTAGGATGCCCTAAAACAGTATAGGCTAATGTAGATTTTCCCGAACCATTAGGACCCATAAGGGCATGTATTTGACCTGCTTGAACTTTTAAACTCAAATCTTTAATTATTTTTTGATTTTCAATTGAAACTGATAAATTTTTTATCTCTAACATAAAGCTCATTTTTATTGCGTCTTTTTAAAAAAAAGTTAATATATAAATTGTATCAAATTAAGCTTAAAATAACAATTTTATTAAAGTCATTACTTACATGAATAATATTTTAAAAATTTTTAGTGTATTACTTGTATTAGTAGCAACTCAAACATTAAGAACATTTGAATATGAAAGTATTTCGACCTTAATTAACCCTATTGATACAATATTAGCAAGTTTAAAACAATTTGAACCCTGCAAAGCTTTGGCTATGATCAATAAACAAAAATGTTACAATACAAAAATCTTAGATACAACTGTTAAAATGTATAAACTGGTAAGAGATCAGGCAGAGAATTCTTTTGAAAAAGAACTTAAAGCTAGGTTTTTCAGTGAAGCTGAAGAATATCTGGCTATAATTGAATTAATAGTAAGAGAACTTAAAATTGAATTTGATTTACAAATTCTTAGTAAACCAGTTTCATCTTGTATAATTTTATAACATTTAAACTTTAAAGAAGCTCACTATGAAAAAACAGATTCTATATTTAATATTATTAACATTTACAACTTTATATTCCGGTAAACCAAAAAAAAGAGTGTCTTTAGAAAATAATGAACATGTAGAACTTTTAAATCTATTTGCACAACATCTCCCATATGAAGATCGTGAGAAAATTTTCACACAAACTATTACAGAATTCTGCAAAGACTATCCAGGAATCAATAATAAAGACACAAATCTAGCCTTAAAGTTTCTCAAAGACGCTGAAAGCAAGGGGCCCATTATTATAATCTTATTTTTAATCCAACGATACAAAGATGATCTTCTGATTAAATATTTTCTGAAACCAAAAAATTTACATTATTGCTTGAAGTATGATATATCAATATTACATATTGCAGCTAAATATAATAGAACTAAGATTATAAATCATCTAATAAACAATGGGGTAAATATAAACCCTATAGATCAATATGGAAATACACCACTAGCAATAGCAGAGCATTATGAAAATAAAGAAGCTTATGAACTCTTGTCAGAACATGGCGCTTTAAAAGAAGTAAAGCGCAAATCTAGATGCCCAGACTGCATTATATTATAAGTTAATTGACAATTAAAACACAAAATATAGATATTATAAAAAAGGGAATTTAATGAATAAAATAATATTTTGTTGTTTATTAATAATCACAAACACAAATTGCTTTGAAAACGATAATAAAATAGATATAGAAAAAATTACTCAGACCTTTTTAGATTTTCATTCTAAGTACACAGAACTCACAGATGAAGAAAATATTCATCCAGCATTAGATAACTCAACACAATTATTTGTTTTGTATTTTATATACAAAGATAATATTGATAATCTTGAAAATTATATAAGTGGATTAGAAGACATAGATTCTCTACTATTTGGTATCAAAATCACAATGTTACACATAGCAGCCTTTTATAATAGTATTAATGTCATTGGTTGGCTGGTAAAAAATGGAGCTAACTTAGCTCTCAAAGATTCATGTAATAATACCCCATTAGACATAGCAGTCAAATTTCAAAATACTAATGCAGCTACTTTAATTGAAAGATCTATTAGATTAAGATTCTTACAAAAAGCGCAGCAAAACAAGAGAGCTTGCGCTATACTATAAATATTACTATTATAAAATCAAGCACAAGTAACACTTATTTAATGCATTTTTTTTATAGTTTGATTTTTTCAATAAATATATTAAGCTAACTTGGTAGTCATTTTAATTAATTTAATTCTTTAGGGGTACGCTATGCTAAAAGTAGCACTTCTTTCTTTAACTTTTCTTTCAAGTTTGTATGTAAATTGCAATACACTTAAAAGAGGAATTCCGGCTCCCAAATTCTCAGCAATTGGCGATGATAACAAAAGACATAATTTAAGTGAGTATAAAGGTAAAAAATTAGTTCTTTATTTTTATCCAAAAAATGGCACCCCATGGTGTACTCTAGAAGCAAAAGGATTCAGAGATAATTTTGCGCTTTTCAAGCGTAACAATATTGAAGTTTTAGGCGTAAGTTATGATTCTGTTGAAAAACATCAAGAATTTAAAGCCAAACACCAATTACCATTTATTCTTTTAAGCGATCCTGAATCACAAATATCTGAACTTTATGAAGCAAAAGGGTTAATTCTTAATAGCCGCATTACTTATATTATCGATGAAAACGGTATCATTAATCACATCTTTACAAATGTTGTGCCAAAAACACATGCTCAAGATGTATTAAAATATTTAAAAATCATTAAATAGTTCTAAGAATAATAGAGATGCTCACAAAACAGGCATCTCTATTTTAAACTTATTATTGTGGATATAAATAACCAGAAACAATATTTTCAAGTTCTGGAAGTAGGCAACTTGCGACTTCAGTTTCTATCAGCCTTCTTCTTTGAAGTTCCCGTCTGATTAAGTCTGCAATATTTTTAAGACCCCTTAGATCTGCTATTTCTAATAAAGTTTTCTTATCATTACCATATCTTAAATCTAAGTTTGTAACTTTTAACAACATATTTAACACATCTAAATATAGTCTTATAAAATCAGATTCTTTTAATTTTTTTTCACTTTCACCACAACGATCTTCAGTTGGTGAACGGAAAGTCTGATCCTCAACCTTGAATTTTAAAAGCCTCATTAAAGCTGTATCGCCCCGCTCGTCTAAGATATTCGGATTTCCGCCATTATCTAATAATAACTCTAACATCCCTGGATAATTATTTACCGCAGCTCTATTGAAAGGTGTGTCACCAAATGTACCTCTAAAATTAGGATTAGCGCCCTTATTCAATAATAATTTCGCTATATTAAATTTCTCTTTATTTACAGCAAACATTAAAGGTATCGCACCAAAATCGTTACTAAGGTTTGGATCAGCCTGATTCTCTAACAATAGTTTTATCATTTCTTCATTATTTTTCCATGCAGCAAACAATAATGCCGTATGACCTTGAGGGTCTTTAACATTTATATCAAATTTTCTTATAGATTTTTTTGCAAGCGCAAGCGCTTCTTCGACTATTTTTATATCATCTTCTCTTGCCCCTCTCAAAAGCATTTCATTGGGGGTTTTACCCATAGAGTAAAGCGAGCTAGCAAAAATTAAACAAAAGATCGAAATCATTCTTTGCATGGTTCCTCGATATTTTCTTTAAAATAATTGATTATAATATATTTGTATGAGCACATTTATTTTAAACTTATTATTGTGGATATAAATAACCCGAAACTATACCTACAAGTTCTGGAAGTAAGAGATCTGCAACTTCAGTTTCTACTAGCCTTCTTATTCGAAGTTCTAATTCTCTTCTTTGAAGTTCTTGTCTGATTAAGTCTACAATACGAAGAAGACCACTTTGATCTGCCATTTCTAAAATTGTATTTCCACCATATCTTAAATTTAAATTCGTAACTCTTAACAATATGTTTAACACATCTAAATATGGCCCTATAAAATCATTTTCCTGTGGAACTCTTTCACCTTCTTCACCTTCAGCTCGACGTTTAGCCATCCTAAACCCATATTCCAAATTTCTTAAAAGATTCATTAAAGCTGTATCACCTTTATTATTTATAATATTAGGATTTGCACCATTATCTAATAATAGTTCCACTATGCCTTTATAATTCCTTGCTGCGGCTCTCATTACAGGTGTTTCACCACCGTTAGTTCTAAGATTAGGATTAGCTCCATTATTCAATAATAGTTTTGTTATATTAAAGTTTGGGTTGCTTACAGCCCACATTAAAGGTGTCATACCGAGATAGTTGCTAAGGCTTGGATTAGCCTGATTCTCTAACAATAGTTTTACTATTTCTTCATTATCGTTTGCAACAGCAAACAATAATGCCGTATTATCTTTAGCGTCTCTAGTATTTATATCAAATCTTCCTATAGATTTTTTTGCAAGCGCGAGCGCTTCTTCAACTACTTTTATATCACCGTCTCTGGCCCCTCTCAAAAGCATTTCATTTGCAGTGTCACTCATAGAATAAAGTGACCCAATAAATCCTAAGCAAAGGATTGAAATTATTCTTTTCATGCTTCCTCCATATTTATTTAAAATATTGATTATAATATATACCTATATAAATATTATCAAATATAAAATAAAAAGCAAGTGGTTTGTAAAAATTCGTCAAATAGGGGTAAATTATGAGACAACTCTGGTCAATTCCTGAAGAGTAATAATGCCATCTTGGACCTTTTTAGTAGCATCTTGTAACAATGTTATCATTCCATCTTTGGTTGCTTGGAAACTTATATCATTAAATCTTGGTTTTTCAACTATTAAAGACCTAAGTTCATCTGTCATGACCAACAACTCAAAAAGACCGGTGCGACCTTTATAGCCTGTTTCATCACAAATATTACAGCCAACCCCTCTCAAAACATAGTCAAATTCTATCTTTAAAAAATCCATTAATGTCTTTTCTTGATAGGTAGGTTCAAATTGTTGTACACAATTAGAGCATATTTTTCTAACCAATCTTTGGGCCAATACGCCTGTTAAAGAGGCATTAATCAAGAATGGTTCAATCCCCATATCCATTAACCGCATTATAGCACCAGGGGAATTGTTAGTATGTAATGTAGAAAAAACAAAATGTCCGGTTAAAGCAGCTTCAATTGCTATTTTAGCACTTTCTTTATCTCTTATTTCTCCTATCATTGCAATGTCAGGGTCCTGGCGCAACAAAGATTTTATACCTTTGGCAAAAGTAAATCCAACTTCAGGATGAATCTGTCCTTGAGTAACACCATCAATATGGTATTCTACCGGATCTTCTAATGTAATAATATTTTTATCTGGCGTATGTAATTGTGAAAGACAAGAATATAGGGTTGTTGTTTTGCCTGAACCTGTTGGTCCTGTTACCAAAATAAATCCTGTAGGGAGATTTATTAAATTTTTAAAAATTTTTAAAGTTTCAAAATCAAAACCAATATCATCAAGACTAATTTTATTTTTTGATCTATCAAGAATCCTAATTACAACTTTTTCCCCATATACTGAAGGAAAAGTTGAAATTCTCAGATCTATTAATTTCTCATTTAATGTAAGTTTAAATTTTCCGTCTTGTGGAATACGTTTTTGAACAATATCAATATTTGATAAAATTTTAATTCGTGAAATTATTTGATGCATAATCTTTTTAGATACTTGAGGCTGGTCACAAAGCATTCCATCCAATCTAAATCTTACTCTTAAGTAATCTTCCATTGACTCTAAGTGTATATCAGAAGCTTCTTTTTCAATTGCAAGTCTTATAATAGTATCAACAAGATCAACTACAGGTAGAGATTCATCAAACATTTAAAGTCTTTCTTTATCTATTATTTCATCGACCGTTTCTTCTTCTTCAAAAATTTTATCTTCTACTTCATCTTCATCTGTCAAATCATCTATATAAGTAGGAGATTTATCCCAAGCATTACGTATTTCATCAATAATATCCTGCGCCAATCCTACCAAAAATTCGGGAACATATGGTGAATATTTTTCAATTTCTGATTTAAGTCCTGGAATATCAGGGTTATTTGCTACAAAAAAGATCATGTCGGCTTCACCATCAACGCTTCTTGGTATAATCAAATTTTGCAATAAAAAATCTTTAGGAAAATCCCTAACTAAATCATGATCAAAAAAAAATCCTACAACGTCCATAGATGGTACACCATAATATTCACTTAGAGCTCTAAGAATATTTTCCTTAGAAACTAATCCTTCACTTAATAGAAAGTCATCAAATGCAACTTGGGAGTTGTTATGAAAATCTTCACGCATACTTTCAGCTTCTTTTTGACTAACTGATTTTTGCTTTACTAAAATATCACAAAAGTTATCTACAAAATTCTTTTTAACTTCATCCATATAATTAACCTATTTTATAACCTACCAACAAGCCAACAAATCCTGTTATTATAATTAATAAATTTTGTTTAATCCAATCCAGATAAATTTGAAACAAAGAACCTAATGTATCTTCAGGGCTTACGCCAGTAAGTTGACGAATTTTTACCCAATCTATAGATATAATATTTGAATTTTGTAGAATAAATAAACCTAGTCCTAAAATTAAAATCGCAATAAAAATATATTTAAAATATTTCTTAAGTAAAAAGCCTACAAAAAAACCTACTCCAAAATAAGTAAGCAGCTCTAAAATCTTAGCAGTCGATAAATCAAGTCTTGTAAACCAGTCCAGTACCCATACCTTAAATTTTTCTATTATGCTTGGTTCATTTAATTGTTCTATTGTATTGTTTTTCATCAAACTCCCTTTTCTTTGGCAAAGAACTAAAGATTATTATTTAAATTATGATAAAATTCGTCCTTTTTTAGCAATAAAAAAAGAGAGATATTGTTAATATCTCTCTTTAAAAGCAAATTTACTTTCTAATTATGCTCTTACCTAACTAATTCCTTTAAAGCTTTTCCTGCTTTAAATTTAGGAACTTTTTTAGCTGGTATTTGCATTTTTTTACCCGTTGCTGGGTTTACGCCCATTCTACTTTTTCTTTTCATTACAGAAAAAGTACCGAAGCCTGTTAATACAATTGGCTTATTTTGCTTAAGAGCAGTTCCAACTACAGATATAAAAGATTCTAAAGCTGATTTACATGTTGATTTAGGCAACTTGGACATTTTTGCCATTTGCTCTATTAACATTGCCTTATTCATAATATAACTTCCTTACGTTTTAAGTTTTTTCTACCTAAAAAATTGGGCAGACAAAACTAGTACCTAATGTAACAATATAAAGTAATTTGGTTTTGTCAAGTACAATTTATAATAATTTAAATAAATTATATGCAGGTCCGTCTTCGCCAAGGCTTCGTCGGACAGTCTTCGCTATTCAATATGGCGTAGCCAGACGAAGCTGCGCAGCAGCGAAGACTGGTGCCGAGAGCCGGACTCGAACCGGCACAGACGTTTAAGTCCGAAGGATTTTAAGTCCTTTGCGTCTACCAATTTCGCCATCTCGGCACATAATAAATATATCAAAAAATTATAAAATTTGGAGGCGGCACCCGGATTCGAACCGGGGATCAAGGTTTTGCAGACCCATGCCTTACCACTTGGCTATGCCGCCATAAATTTCAATTAACGGCTTAGCTTAAAAGGCCCGCATCCATCATCTTGCTCTTCAATTCTTCCGTTGTAATAACATTCACGCCTTCTTCAAATTTTTCAGGCTTTTCGTTAGCTGCAACTAAATATGAGGATTCACCTTCAACAGCACATGGTCCTTCTACAGGTAGACCAGACTGCTTCCACTCAACAATACCAGCTTCGTAAGCTGATACATTTTTAAAGCCCATTTGTGTCAATTTACGTGCAGACTCACCACTTGCTGAACATTGATAATTTGCGCAATAAGTAACAACATGCGTATCTTTATCCAAATCTTTTGCGTATTGTTCAACATCAGAAAAAGGTACGCTTACTGAACCTTTAATATGGCAGTTGTCATATAAATTCTTATCCAAAACATTCATGATTACTAAACTTGGTTTTTTTTCTTGCATTTCAGATTTTTTACATCCCAATTTGCATCCTGAAATAAAACCAATTACAGATACGAATAGAACAACCGATACCTTTTTAAAAAAATTCATCTAATTCTCCAAAACTTTTAAAATATTATAAAATCTAACATAATTTCAATGACTTGCAAGTAATTTTAAACTATTTAACACGCTGAAAGCATCTTGTCCACCTCACTCTCTTGAAAAAATCTATTGGATGTTTAATTAAATCAAAAATCCACCAAGATTCTTGACTATCAATTGACCATAATCTAAAAACTATTTTTCCATGAATAAGCTTTCCATTTAACGGTCCCCATACCCTTGAATCGGAACTATTTAGCCTATTATCTCCCATAGCCCAAAATTGGTCCTCTCCTAATTTATGATGATATATATCTAAATTTCTACCATCATGGGATATAAATGGGGTACCAGGATACCTTACATCTGATTCATTTCTTAAAAACGCAACTTTTTTGCCCATATCTATATAAGTTTGAGTAGTAGAATAAAATGGTTGATTATCTGGAGCAAAATTTGGGTCATAACTTTTATAAAGAAATTGATTATAACAAGTAGGATCATAAACGTTAACCAATGGGTATTTATTTAAATATGTTTCATCCAATTTTACAAAATCAGATTCACCTTTTTTCTTTAAATAAACTACTGTCTTACCATCCTCTATATCACCTTTAATTTCATCGCCAGGAACAGCAATTACACGTTTTGTCCAATTTGATGGACCCCATACATAATTTTGCCATAAATTCATAAACTTATTATCAGAATAATTGTAAGTCGGATCATTAAATGAGATTATGTCTCCTCGAATTGGATAATAAAAGACTGTAGAAAATTTATCTGCAACAAATCTTTCACCTACCAACATCGTAGTTTCCATGGAACCTGTAGGGACTTGGTATAATCCATAGCCAAAAGTTCTTATTAAAAAAGCTATTGGTACAATAACAACTAGAGCTTTAAAAAATTCATAAATTGAATCTAAATATGATTTTTTTACTGTGTTTTTCAAATTAAATGTCCTTTCATTAAAAATATTTAAGGTAAAACGTGCAAAGGGTTAATATGCTTACCAAGAGCATACACTTCAAAATGAAGATGTGAAGCATCTCTTCCCCGTTTACTTACTACATGACCGGTGCTTCCCACTGTTCCAATTTTATCTCCTCTGGAAATTTTTTGTCCTAACTTAACTTTAATTGAATCAAGATGCGCATAACGGGTTTTATATTTTTTATTATGCCAAATTACAACAGTATTTCCATAGCCAGGTAAGTAGCAAGCTTCTTTTACAATCCCACCACCAACAGATTTAACTGCAGTTCCCCGAACTGTTGCCAAATCTATACCACTATGAAATTTGGTCCTACCTCTTAATTTCCTATAGCCATAGAATGAGCTTATATAAAATTGACCAGCATTCAATGGCCAAATAAAGTCTGCTAAGCTATCAAATATTTTTGTAACTCTTCTTCTAGTAATTATAAGTTTATCAGGTTTAGCAATTTTAGTCTTTTTCTTTTTTGGTAGAAAATGTTGAAACTCCTTTGATTGCAACTTTTTATCTTGCAAATATTTAACTAAAGATTGTCTTAAATGCTCAGGACGCCTGTTTACTACTATAAACGGCTTTTTTTTTTCATCTAATTTTTTTTTTTCTGAACCGTTTAAATCCTGAGATTTTACTTCGTTTTCATCTATATACTGCCTCAAAGTTAAAATATAGTTTCTATATTCTTTTTGAAGCTCTATCATTTGGTTAGTTTGCTCATAAAAAAATCTATATTCTTTCATTAAAAGCAATGCTACCAAAATTAGTAAACATAAAAACAAAGCATAGACATATTTATTTATAGCACCAAATTTAAGCTTAATAATACTATCCCACAATTTTTTAATAATTATACTATTAACACTGAATTAGATAATGTCCAACCAATTAAATCCGGTTTTTTAACTTTTAACCAACCATTCACTTCATTTGAAATTGCAATTTTATCACCAATTTTTAACACCCCAATCTGGTGATAATCTTTATCAGGACCAGCTAAAACTATACTTTCCAACGCTACTATACCAACTACCTGACTATTTACAAAACTCCTAATAGCCACACATGTTAAAAATAGAAAATTCAAAACAATCAAAAATGATAATAAAAAATATTTTTTATTACGTATAAATTTAATAAAAAACAAACTTGTTACAAACCACAAAATCAAAAATAAAACCTGTAATACAATAAATGCTACTATAGATAAATATTTTGATATAAAATTAAAAAGTGTTTCCAGCTTAGTTTCATTATCATTAATATTAATTTTTTGATTCAATTGACTAATCAAGTTATCAATATTTGTTAAATCTAAAAAACCAGCTATTTTTTTGGCGCGTAAAAATGCAACTTTAGCTTGAGCCATTTGGTTTAAATTGTAATAAGCATTTCCTA
>JABDFA010000006.1:85389-97685 GCA_013286795.1 Candidatus Babelota bacterium | reverse complement strand
TAAAAGAACTGCTCTTAATCAATGGGGAATTGTGGGTACCGCTATTGGCGAATTTTAATATTAAAAATATTGGTTAAAAAAATGTTTATAAAAAAAATAATATTATCTTTAATTTTATTTTCTTCAATTATAACAAAGATCAATTGCCAAGATGGCTCGCTAGATAGCACCTTTGGACCAAATCAAAATGGTACAGTAATCACTCCTCCTTCAGCATTCATTCCTGTAACATCTGCCGCAATAACAAGTATTGCATTGCAATCTACAGGCAAAATAATCGCAAGTGGAGAAGCAGGCCTAACTACGGCAGCAGTTGCAAGATATACTACCAGTGGAATTTTGGATACTACCTTTGGGACAAATGGCACAACCACTATAACTCCACCCGGAGTAACATTAATGTTTGCATCTTATTTAGCAATTCAAACTGATGATAAAATTGTAGTTGGAATCAATGGTTTAAAAGCAGGAGTACAACAATTTATAGTTGCAAGACTTAATCCCAATGGAACTTTAGACACTTCGTTTGGCTCGGGTGGCTCAACATCATTATTAATTGGAACTAATTCATTTATAACGTCTATAAAAATTCAATCTGATGGAAAAATTGTTGCAGCAGGGCAAGCAACAGTATCCGGAGTCAATCAATTTGCTATTGCGAGATTCAATTCAGATGGATCACTGGATACATCTTTTGGTAGCCCTAATGGTTTTGTTACATTCCAGATTCCTGGTAGTACAACATCTCAAATAAATGCAATAGCTATACAATCTGATGGGAAAATTGTTGCTTCAGGACAAGCAACAATAGGAGGAGTTGTACAATTTACTGTTGCAAGATTTAATAGTGATGGTTCTCTTGATACATCCTTTGGAAATAATGGAGTTTTCACATTTCCTCTTGGAACTGCTTCGGCATTTACTGCTGTTTCTATACAATCCGATAACAAAATTGTTCTTGGCGGAATAGCTGCAACACCAGCCAATGAATTTACATTAATCAGATTGCAAACAAATGGTACTCGTGACACCTCATTTGGAAATGCTGGTATAGCTATTGTGCCTTTAAGTACATTTGGTTCAGGAACAACTTCGGCAAATCTTTTTTCTATTGCAATACAATCAGATGGGAAAATTGTAGCTGGTGGAGAAGCAAATCCTGGAGGAGTCACAACATTTGCGCTTGCAAGATTTACAACAAATGGCATCCTAGACAACAGTTTTGGACAAAATGGAACAGTTACTGTATTACCCTTAACCATATTCGGTCCAAATCCATCAAGTGCAGTAATAGCTAATATATTAATACAACCGGATGGAAAAATAGTAGCCGGTGGCCATTTTAGTAGCACGACGCTTTCATATTTTGCCTTAGCAAGATTTAATGTAACTATAGGTTGCTTTACCAATCTTACTCAAGCAATAATTGAAAAATATGGAATATAGTTTTATGAAAATAAAAAAATTAATATTCTCTTTAGTTTTATGCACATTAACAAAAATCTATTGCCAAGATGGTAGCTTAGATACAACCTTTGGACCAAACCAGAATGGTACAGTAATTACACCACCAACAACGTTTGGTGGGGCTAACTTTGCAGAAGTATTCTCTATAGGATTGCAATCAACAGGGAAAATTATTGCTGTTGGAACGTCTGACATAGGATCAGATATTATAGCCGTATTGGCAAGATACAATACCAATGGTTCACTAGATACTACATTCGGTACAAATGGAACCACTAGCATATCTTTGGGAGCAGGAAATGATTCCTTATCTACAACCTTAGCAATTCAAACTGATGATAAAATTGTAGTTGGCGATAGAGCTTTCATAGGAGGAGTTGAACAATTTATAGTTGCAAGACTTCAGGCAAATGGATCTCTAGACAGCTCATTTGGCACAGGGGGAATAAGTACATTAGTCATTGGCACTAATTCATTTATTACCTCTGTAAAAATCCAAGCGGATGGCAAAATTGTAGCCGGTGGCAGATCAACAGTGAGTGGTGTTACAAGCTTCACTCTTGCAAGATTTAACACAAATGGTACTGTTGATACCTCATTTGGTAATCCTAATGGTTTTGTTACATTCCAATTTCCTGGAAGCACATCATCCCAAATAGATTCAATTGCAATACAATCTGATGGAAAAATTGTAGCTGCAGGAAGAACAACCATAGGTGGTGTTATACAATTTGCAGTTGCAAGATTTAATTCAGATGGCTCTGTTGATACAACTTTTGGCACAGGAGGAGCAGTCACAATTCCTATTTCAACTTTTTCTTCAATCACTTCTGTATTGATTCAGCCAGACAGTAAAATCTTGGTGGGAGGAACAGCTACTATAAACGGAAGCGATACATTCGCTTTTGCAAGACTTCTAACAAATGGTTCACTTGACAATAGTTTTGGGACGGGCGGAATAGTTGATCTTCCTTTAAGTGTATTTGGAGCAGGGACATCATTTGCAGAGTTAGAATCTATTACGATACAGTCAAATGGCAAAATTATAGCAGGTGGTTCAGCAGATCCAGGAGGAATTCAAACTTTTTCTCTTGCCAGATTATTAATTAATGGTTCTCTTGATACTTCATTCGGTACCAACGGTATAGTAAATGTATTGCCATTAACGTTATTCGGAGCTAATCCATTAGACGCATCGATCAACAGTATATTATTACAATCAGATGGAAAGTTGCTGGCAGGAGGATTATTTGACAATATTTCAGCAAGTAATTTTGCGTTAGCAAGATTCAATATATTAACAAGTTGTTTTACTAATCTTACTCAAGCAATAATTGAAAAATATGGAGTATAGTTTTATGAAAAAGAATATTATATTAATATTAAATTTTATTGTAACAATTCCAATTTATTGTTCAGTTGGAGGTCTTGATACTTCATTCAATCCATCTGGTATAAATACAGGCACACCTGGCACAGTAATCACTGCTCCCGCAGTATTTGGAGCAACTAGTGCTGCTTCAGCTTTAGCAATAGCTCTACAATCAAATGGGAAAATAGTTGCAGGTGGTACTTCTCATAATCCAAGTGGCTTTGCAATAGCAGTTTATAATACAGACGGATCTCTTGATACGACATTCAATGGAACAGGAACCGTAACTAATTCATTTGCTGCTCAAGTAAATGGTATAGCAGTACAAAATGATAATAAAATTGTTGGAGTAGGCACTAATAATTCGCTTAATGGTGGATTCAGTATTGCAAGATACAATACTAATGGAACATTGGATACTACGTTCAATGGGACAGGTATGGTAACAACAAATTTTTCATCTTCCTTCGGAGCATTATCTCGTGCAGTTGCAACTTCTGTGCTTATTCAGCCCATAGATCAAAAGATAGTTGTTGCCGGAACTTTATCAACTACTTCACCAAACCTAGAGCAATTTTTAATCGCAAGATATACCACAACAGGGGCTTTAGATACATCATTTAACGGAACTGGGTTTATAAATATTACACCATCTACTTTTGGTACTTTCACCCGTGCTGAAGTAACAGCTGTTTCTTTACAATCTGATGGAAAAATAATTGTTACCGGAAATGTTAGTACTGGAGCACCAGGGAACTCTAGCATAGCTTTGGCAAGGCTCAATGCAAATGGCACACTGGACACCACATTTAATCCAGGAGTTGGAGCAGGCTTCAATGGAGTTGAAGTAACCTCTGCTTCTGCCTTTGGATCTGGTTTCCAGCTTGTTCAATCCCTGGCTCTATCTATACAAAATGATAACAAAATTATAACTGCAGGAGTTATAGAAGATAGTCTATTTAATGAAAGCTTTGCTATAGCAAGATACAACCCAGATGGCACTTTAGATACAACATTTAATGGAACAGGAACCCAAGTTACACAAGCTGGTATAACATTTTCTCAAGCAAATGGTGTAGGCATACAAAGCACAGGAAAAATTGTAGTCGCTGGAGAAGCTGATGATATAAGTGGGAATACAGTTGTAGCACTAGCAAGATATAATACAGATGGAACACTTGATTTAACTTTTGGTACAAATGGTATAGTTATTACCCCTCCTTCATCTTTCAATGCAGTTTCTGAAGCTATAGCACAGGGATTGGTCATACAAACTGATGATAAAATAGTAATAGCTGGCTTTTCTGATTCTATCACTACTCCAGCATCTGCATCTAGCTTTGCCCTAGCAAGATATATTGGAAGCATAACACCAACGCCAATTGTTAGCTGCCTAACAAATTTGAATCAAGCTATTATTGAAAAATATAGAATTGTTTAAGTTAAAGATAATCTGGAACTTCAATAGATTTTGTAATTTTATAATTTAAGTTATTATCATTAAATTTTTGTTTTTTATCAAGCTCAATAGTTGCTCTTAACCAATTTTGGGGAGTTCCAACATCATAGCGCTCACCATCAATTTTAACCGCGATTACAGGTTCACCATTTTGTAACATATGACTTATTGCATCTGTTAATTGTAATTCACTTAAATTTGTAGAACTAATTTTTTCTAATGATGAAAATATCTTATTAGAGATCACGTATCGTCCTACTATTGCCAAGTTGGAAGGAGCTAATTTTTTTGGTTTTTCCACTAAACCATTTAATTGAAATATATTATCACTTATTTTACTTTTTATAGAAACTATGCCATAAGATGAAACAAACTCTAAAGGAATTTCTTGAACTGCAACTACAGTAGATTTCGTTTTAGTTGCAATTTCAATCAATTGATTAATACCAGGATTATCTGAAACTATAATATCATCAGGTAACATTACACAAAAGTAATCTTCCTTTATATACTCCTTAGCCATCAAAATAGCATGTCCCAACCCAAGTTGTTGTTTTTGTTCAACATAAGAAAATTTAGCAGACTTTATAATATTCGATAAACCAGAAAGCAAATGGGTCTGTTGTTTTTCTTTGAGTAAATAATCAAAATAAGTAGATGAATTAAAATAATTCTCTATCGCCTCTTTACCTTTACTAATAACCACTAAAAAATTATCTAATTTGGAATCAATAGCCTCCTCAACAATATATTGAATTGCAGGCTTATTAAGCAGCGGCAACATTTCTTTAGGTATAACTTTAGTGATAGGTAAAAAACGAGTACCCAAACCTGCTGCAGGAATTACCACCTTTCTTATTTTCAATTAAATTTCCTTTTATTAAAATTGCTCCAAAAACTCTAACCTTCCACTACTTAATAATCTTACATCATTAATATCATATTTTAACATAACAAATCTACTCAATCCTAAACCAAATGCAAAACCTGAATATTTTTTACTATCTATGCCACAATATTTCAATACATTCGGATTAACTAGCCCTGATCCACCCATTTCAATCCATCTAGTTTTTTTACAAACAGAGCACCCTATTATACAAAATGGACAACGGACATCTACTTCCAAGCCAGGTTCAACAAATGGAAAATAACCTGGTCTAACTCTAATTTCCAGATCTTTTCTTTCAAATATAGCTTGAAAAAACTGCTTTATAGTAGCTAATAAATTAGCAATAGAAATATCTTTATCTACAAAAAGTGCTTCGAACTGCATAAAAACGAAGTCATGCGAAGCATCTGTAGCTTCATTTCTATAAACTCTACCCGAAGAAATTATAGAAATTGGAGGTTGTCTATTTTCCATTGTACGTATTTGTACAGAGGATGTATGGGTTCTTAAAAGTTTGCCTGGTAAAGTAAGCCAAAAAGTATCTTGCATGTCTCTAGCCGGATGATCCTCTGGTATATTAAGGGCCTGAAAATTATAATAATCTTCTTCAAGCTCAGGACCATCTACAATCTCATATCCCATTGAAATAAATGTATTTTGAATATGCTCGATAATTTTAGTATAAGGATGCAAACTTCCAGTAAGCCTATCCGGCTTGTATTTTGTAACATCAAAATTTTTTTCTTTTGCTTCTAAAATAAAAAATTTCTCTTTCTCTAAATTTTCCTTTTTTTGATTAAAAGCTTGTTCACAATTTTTTTTTAATTCATTTAACATTGGTCCGAATATTCTTTTTTCCTCAGAAGACAAAGTTTGCAAAACTGACATTAAAGATGCAATTTCTCCAGTTCGACCTAAATATTTTACACGAATATGCTCAATGATATCAGGCCTTGTTGCAGATTCAAGATTTCGGACAAATTCTTTATGTAATGATTCTATCTGATGTTTTAAATCTTTCATATTATCCCATACATTATTTAATAACTACGGATCTATATTAACAAAGCATAAGTTTATTGACAATTCATTTTTTGCAAAATGTTTGACAAAACTATTATGTATAGTATCATACAGTATATCTAGTTCATTTATTTTCCATTTTTAGAAAGCCGGGGTAGCTCAGTGGTAGAGCATGTGCCTGAAGAGCACAGTGTCGGTGGTTCGATCCCGCCCCTCGGCACCATACTTCGCTAAAGCTTCGTATGGCAAGCCATTTTCTTCAAGGGATTAATTCTATTAATTCGTTGACATTGTTCTTGAAAGCGAAGTATGCCCTTCGTAGCTCGTAAGAGCGAAGTAGGGCCCAATCAATTTCACGAATGCCTGGCAGGCCAGCTCTTCGTAGCTCGAAGAGCGAAGTAGGGCTAACTTATTCTCCTAATTTCAATAACTCTTTTTTTCTTCTGGTAAAATTTTGTATGAAAGCTATGGTATTATAATAATAGTTCATTAAAAATTTAAGGAAGAAAAATGAAGTATCCATTTTCAGATAAATGCAACATAGCTTGGTTTAAACTGGCAGAATATGCAGCCAGAGGAGAAAAAGAGAGAGCCATAGGTATATACAAACTATTAATCTTAACCTTTGATGATCATGCATTTTCTTATCAACTAGAGGGGGATCTTCTCATGTTATTTCAAGATGATACTGCTATAGAAAAATATATAAAATCAGGAAACTTATATTTAAAAGAAAATAGGCTTATCCAAGCAGCAGGAGTGTATGAACATCTTGCCACTTTGCGGCCAGAAAATGAGGAATATATAAAACAATTAATAGATATTTACAAAACATTAGACATAGAGAATAATGTAATATTGACAAAAAAAAGATTATGTAAAATTTATATTCAAAATAATAATTTATCTGATGCATTAAAATTATTAAAAGTTCTAGAAAAAATAGACAAAGATTTAACAGAAATCTATGAGCAAATATCCATTAAAATGATAAAAACACAAAATTATGAACCAGAATTAATTATCAAATATTTACAAAAATCAGCGGATGGATATTTTTATAATAACGACCATAAGCTTTTGCAAGAAATGATTACAAAATTAGAGGCATTGGATGCTCATTACCATTCCAAGATTATAGAGTATTTAAAAAAATAACATGAAATCAAAAATAAAAATTATACTTACATGTCTATTTATTGTTTATGTATACAACATATTCACAACACATTTATGTAAACCTGTTTTTGATCTAAGCAAAATTTTAATTAAGAACAACTGTATAAAACATGCTCTATTTTCACCTAGAGATAATATTAGACAATATATAATAGAATTAATTAAAAACGAACAAAAAGAAATTAAAATAGCTATTTATTCATTTTCAGACAAATATATCATGCAAGAATTAATAAAAGCAAAAAAACGAAATGTCAAAATCGACATTATACTGGATTCATCGAACTTATATGATAGACCTGAAAAAATTTTTGCTCTGTATAACAACGGTATAAATTTATCTGTGTTTAATACATCAGCTTTAATGAAAAAAAAGAGCAAATCTAAAAAATCTCTTTTGCCTCTAATGCACCATAAGTTTATAATTTTTGAAAAAAACATAAATAACAAATCAATATTACTAACAGGATCTTTTAATTTGACATATAGTGCAAATGTACTTAATTGTGAAAATATTGTTATTCTTGATGACGTTTTACTTTTAGAACTGTACAACAGTGAATTTAACAATATCAAAAAAAATAGCTCTCCCTTAGAAAATTACAAGATTTGCCCTAAGAAGAAAATAAAATTATTCAAGCAAGATATGGATAAAGTTCGAGATTTTACAATTTCAAAACTATAAAACAGTATTTCTATTTTTAATACACCATCCAACTAAACCTAATGTCCCTAAAAAACAAGTTGAAAAAATACAATTGTTTTTTATTTTTTGCCAATAATAATAGTTTTTATATTGCTCATCAATAAGATCCTTAATCAAAACTTTTTTATATATTATTATAGAATTACCGTATAGTTTGCCTTTATCTAAATTTATTTCTGCTCGATATAAACCACTAGAAGATATATCATAATATTGACCCGGAACGAATAACAAACCTAAATATCCCAATAACTTATGTGGATTTGTAGCAACTATACTATATTTCATGTTTACATATGAATGTATATCAATAAATGATAACGTAAATAGTCCGGATTTCACCAGTAATCTATTATCAGAAGAAAAACTTACGTAATAACAACTTTTATATTCAATTCTACCGATTTCTTGCCATTCATATTTATCCAAATCATCTAATTTATCGTTAGAAAATAACTGCATAGAAACAAATAGAGAGAGAATTAGAATAATTTTTCTCATAAGATCCTCCTAAACACAATCCTTCACCTATAATTAAATATTACACCATAATTAACGATTTGTAAAAAGGTCAATTTTCAGTCTAAATTATAAGTCCTGCAATTAAAGCTGATAATAAATTAGCCAAAGAACTACCAAACACGGCCAATATACCCAATTCTGTTACTAAACTACGTTTTTCAGGAGCCAATGAGCCAATAACTCCTATCTGCAATCCAATAGAAGCAAAATTAGAAAATCCACATAAAGCATAAGTCAAAATTGCTTTAGTTCTATCAGATAAATCAAGTAAATTCATTTTGCTATAAGCCACCATTTCATTAATTGTAAGTTTTATTCCAAGAAGTTCGGCCCCATTGGCAGCCTCTATACCAGAAAGTCCCAACATATAAGAAAATGGCAAAAATATTTTTCCAAAAATATATCCCAAACTTAAGGTATCCGATATACCTAATTTTTGTCCAAAAAAAGCTAAAATAAAATCTAGCAAACTTATCAATGAAATAAATACCATTAATATTGCCCCAACGTTCAAAGATAGTGTTAATCCCTCAAGGGTTCCTTGAGTTATTGCATCAAAAACATTCTCATTTTTTTTATGGAACTTTATCATAACATTATCCTGATTTTGAGGTTCTTGTATTTCAGGATATAAAATTTTTGATATTAAAATAGAAGCTGGTATGGACATTATTGACGCAGTTAATAGATGATTTGCAGGTATCCCCATTTTTGAATAAGCAGCTAATAAAACTGCACTAATAGCAGACATTCCACTAATCATAACAACTAAAATTTCAGAATTAGTCATAATATGTAAATAATCTTTAATTAAAAAGGGGCCGGTAGTCTGACCCAAAAGGCTATTAGCAATAGCACACAAAGTTTCTGATCCAGAAGTACCAAGAATTGGTCTTAATATGAAATTAACACAAGAAATAAAAAACTGTATTACTCCAAAATGAATCAAAAGCGATACTACTGCACCAAAAAATATTATAATAGGTAAAATCTTAAATGCAAAAATAAACCCCCATGGCGTATCAACATTGATTAAATTTCCAAAAACAAACTTTGTACCTGCTTCTGCAAACATATACATACCTTCTACAAGTCTTACAATATAATTAGCAATAGCTTGACCCATAGAAGTTTTTAATATAGTCAGACAAGTAACAATTTGCAAAATCAAAGCGCTAAAAACTATTTTAAAATTTATTTTAGACTTGTTTTTTGAAAAAATAAAAGCAAGAAACAAAATAAGAAAAATACCTATAAGATTTATAAATCTATTATTTTCTAGAAAGTGTTGATACCACATATTTTTTACGATCCTCTCTTTCTTGATTTTGTAATGCTTCAACTATATCATCAAGGTCACCATTAATAACCATATCCAATTTACTTAAAGTTAATTCTACTTGATGATCCGTTACTCGGTTTTGAGGAAAATTATAAGTTCTAACTTTTTCAGCTCTCATACCTCGTCCAACAAGCTCTTTTCTTTTAATTCTCATCTCTGCATCCTGTTTTTCTCTTTGAAAAGCAGCAAGCCTAGATTTAAGCATTTTAAATGCCTTTTCTTTATTTTTATGCTGAGATCGATCATCTTGGCATGTAACAACTATGCCTGTTGGGATATGAGTTATACGAACAGCAGATTCAGTTTTATTAACATGTTGTCCACCTGCCCCTCCTGCTCTATATACATCCAACCTTATATCATTAGGAGAAATTTCTACAGGAACATTATCATCGATTTCTGGAAAAACCGCTACTGTAACTGTTGAGGTATGGACCCTACCAGCAGTTTCTGTAGCTGGCACTCTTTGAACTCTGTGGACGCCAGATTCAAATTTAAGAGCTCCATAAACGCCTTTACCTTTTATATGCAAAATTACTTCTTTATAACCTTTTAAATCAGTCTGACTGAAATCAACTAATGATGCACCCCAGCCTTGTTTTAATGCATAGTTGGTATACATACGTAATAAATCGGCTACAAAAAGAGCTGCCTCTTGACCTCCTGCCCCTGCCCTAATCTCTATAAAAGCAGACAGCTTATCCAATTCATCAGGTGGAAACATAAAATCTTCAAAAGCATTTCTTTCTCTTTTTAGCTCTACTTCTAATTCTCCAATTTCATCTAAAAAAAGTTGTTTGTATTCAGGATCATCGCTTTTTTGCAATTGATCTTTAGCTTCTTCAATTTTCTTCTCTATAACCTGAATATCATTATATTTTTTTAAAACATTAGAAATATAAGCAAGTTCCTTTTGTAAAGTTCCTCTATCATTAGCAGTTAACTGATCAGATGAACTTAACTTAGCAGTTATTTCGTCATGCCTTTTCTGAATATCTAAAAATTCATTTGGCAACATAGATTATTTTTTTTTATATTTCTTCTGGAACTTCTCTATACGACCAGCTGTATCAACAAATTTCTGTGTACCAGTAAAAAAAGGATGACATGCTGAACACAAAGTAACCCTTATTTCCTTAGCTGTAGAATGGGTCCTAAAGGAGTTTCCACAAGCACATTTTGCTGATATCTCATTTAATTCCGGATGAATTGATTTTTTCATATTTTTTAACCTCTTTCGTAAAATATTGCTTTAATATTACCCAATTATGTACTAAAAATCTGTTTTTGTAAATAAAGCTCTTATCCCAATAACCAACTTTGTTAAATATCCTATTTTATCCTAAATATTAGCATAAATCAGGTTATTTTAATTGTCAATATGTCAATTTTATCAAATTTTTAAAACTCTTTTATTTAAGCATTTAATTCTGTTATAATAAAAATAAGTTAAATAAAACAAAGGAGGTTACTATGAAAAAGATAATTTTAACCGTAATTTTAACAGTATTTGTAATATCAAATAAGGTTCTTGCTGATGGAGGTGCATTGGGCCTTCAACTAGGTGGGGTAACTTTTGGTCTAGGTGGATCTTCTAACGGTCCAATAATTGGCGTAGGCCCTTCTCCTGATAATGGATTACCTGTAGCTTTCCCTATAGTACCAGGAGATGGATGCTGCTCAAATGGATGTTCAACCAATAGCTGTTGCTCATCTGAAGAATCTTATGATGATTATTATGAATAATTATTTTTAAAACAGGAAACAACCCATGAAACTAAAGTTAATTGTGTTTGGGATAATAATACTAGCCCTAAGCCAATCGCTGTATTGCATGGATGCTAATCAAAAGCTAATGAGTGCTATAGAAAACAATGACTTATCATTAGCAAAAGAGGCTATAGATGAAGGTGCTGACCCTAATTATGACGAATTTTTTCTTAGGTCTATGGAAAGAGTAAATGATCCGGGCGAACCTCTCAGAAAAGCCATTTCAAATCAAAATCTAGACATGATTAGATTTTTAATCCAATCAAAAGCTAATATTAACTTAAAAGGGGATACGTACACTCCGCTTACCAGAGCCTTAGACATTCGTAACTCTAAACAAAGAAAAGAAATAGTTGATTTACTAATTGAACTAGGAGCTAATGTCAATTTACCAGATAATATCAAAACACCATTGATCCAAGCTACAGCATATGGGCAAACAGATATTGTTACAACTTTATTAGAACATGGAGCTAACCCGTATGGCAAAGGTCCCAGACCTGACATAAGAGAGATATCAAATACAGCTATGCAAGCTGCGCAAAAATCATACCAAGAAGCAAT
>JABDFA010000006.1:44215-85289 GCA_013286795.1 Candidatus Babelota bacterium | reverse complement strand
GGAGCTAACCCGTATGGCAAAGGTCCCAGACCTGACATAAGAGAGATATCAAATACAGCTATGCAAGCTGCGCAAAAATCATACCAAGAAGCAATAGATCCAGAGCAAAAAAGAATCTATGCAAATATAAAGAATATTTTAGAAGAGTATATGAAAAAACCTAAATATAAAAAACCGACAATTAAAGAATCAGAGCTTAAAGAAAACGAGGAGGCTTTGTGAAATTAAAATTAATAGCTTTTTCACTAATCATTCTATCTTCCAATCAATTATTTTGCATGGCAGACAAAGAAGCAGCTAATCAAAAACTAATGAGGGCTATAGAAAATAATGACTTAGCATTAGCAAAAGAGGCTATAGATGAAGGCGCTGATCCTAATTATGACGATCCTTTTATTGGATATGGAGGAAGAAAATCCAATTATCCCGGAGACCCTCTAAGAAGGGCTATTTCAAATCGCAATTTAGACATGATTAGATTTTTAATCCAATCAAAAGCTAATATTAACTTAAAAGGGTATTTATACACTCCGCTTACCAAAGCCTTAACCATTAATGACTCTAAGCAAAGAAAGGAAATCGTTGATTTACTAATCAAATTAGGAGCTGATGTTAATTTGGCAGCTGCTAGCGTAACGCCATTAATCAAAGCTGCAGGAAGTGGACAAACAGATATTGTTGTAACTTTATTAGAACACGGAGCTAACCCGTATGGCAAAGGTCCCAGACCTGACATAAGAGAGATATCAAATACAGCTATGCAAGCTGCGCAAAAATCATACCAAGAAGCAATAGATCCAGAGCAAAAAAGAATCTATAAAAATATAATGGATCTTTTAGAGGAGTATATGAAAAAACCTAAATATAAAAAACCGGCAATTAAAGAACCTGAACTCAAAGAAGATGAGGAGGTTTTATGAAATTAAAATTAATAGCTTTCGTAATAATAGCGCTAACTCTTAGCCAATCGCTGTATTGCATGGATGCTAATCAAAAGCTAATGAGTGCTATAGAAAACAATGACTTAGCATTAGCAAAAGAGGCTATAGATGAAGGAGCCGACCCTAATTATGATTTAACGTCTATTGGAGATAGAGCGATGGGTTTATCTGATCCCGGAGCACCTCTAAGAAAAGCTATTCAAAATCTAGACATGATTAGATTTTTAATCCAATCAAAAGCTAATATTAACTTAAAAGGGATGAACTATACTCCGCTTATCGCGGCCATAGGCATTCCTAATCCTCAACAAAGAAAAGAAATTGTTGATTTACTAATCGAATTAGGAGCTGATGTTAATTTGTCAAGTTGGCACACAACACCATTAATGGAAGCTGTAAATTATGGAAAAATAGATATTGTTGCAACTTTATTAGAACATGGAGCTAATCCATATGGCAAACGTCCCAGACCTGATATAAGAGAGTTACCAAATACAGCTATGCAAGCTGCACGCAAAAGATATCAAGAAGAAAGAGATCCGGATCAAAAAAGAATCTATAAAAATATAATGGATCTTTTAGAAGCCTCTATGAAAAAACCTATCCCTAAAAAACCTGTAATTACTAAAGAACCTGAACTCAAAGAAGATGAGGAAACTTTATAATTTAAAAATTAAAGAGAGGTCCAACTTTTTTCTTTTTCATTAAATGCATAAATTAAACCAGTAGTTAAATCAAAGTACCATGCATGTAATAACAAATTACCATTTTCTATTCGTGATTGTATCCAAGGAAAACTAGCAAGATTATTCAGAGAATTAATTAGAGCATATCTTTCACACAATGTA
This sequence comes from Candidatus Babelota bacterium, assembly GCA_013286795.1. Taxonomy (GTDB): domain Bacteria; phylum Babelota; class Babeliae; order Babelales; family JABDEC01; genus JABDFA01. The sequence continues at coordinate 83,500 of JABDFA010000006.1, read as the reverse complement.
ACTTTATCTTCAAAAGATGTATTAGAATTTTCTGCCGTAACTTTATCATATGCTGGACGAGCAATTTCCATCCATTTAGCAATAAAACCATGATACTCTTTGCTTAAAACTTTATCCGTACTTTGCAATAATGCCTGAATCCCACCACATCTTGTATGCCCAAGTATAATTATGTTTCTAACCTCCAAAAAACAAGTACCAAATTCCAAAGCAGCGCTTGTTCCATGATATGTATTATTATTTTCACACGGTGGTACCAAATTAGCAACATTACGTATAACAAACAGCTCTCCTGGTTGACAATCAAAAATCATTGCTGGATCTACTCGTGAATCAGAGCAAGCAATAATCATTGTCTTAGGTTTTTGCCCATGTTGTAAAGTATCAAATAGACTACTTTCTTGGCTAAAAAATTTCTTTCTAAATTCTTTATTGCCATTAATAAGTTTTTTTATTTCCTGAAACATGAAAACTTTCAATAATATCTATTGATATATTTTTGATTAGAGTAACAAGATTATCTACTATTTTCTAGTAAATTATTATATCATATCCAGTAATTCATCAATCTTACCAGCAATCTCATTATCTTTATTTTTTTCAGCTAGCTTCTTAGAGGAAAGTAAAGCACTTTTATGTAAAACCTTAAAATCTCCAAATGGATATACAAATTTTTTTATGTCATCCTTTAATTCAGGCTCAGATCTAATTCCTAAAAACCATTCTCCATATTCATCAAGGGAGTGAGTATCAATATACTGAAGTTCTTCATCTACTGTAGGTTTCACTTCTTCCCAATTATTTGTGTCATGTTCAACTTCTAAACCATTGTCTATAATTTCAACTGCTCTATTGTAACCAGATTTATTAAACTTAATCGACATAACTTCTTATCCTTTTTTTTTAAAAACTATTTTTTAACAAATGACCAAACATGAATTACTACACTAAAAGCTATAAGCAATAAGGAAATACCTGGTGAAATAATTGCATCCCCTTTTATCATCTGTTGTAAAAGTAAAGCTAAACCAAAACCACCAGCGCTATGCGCTAAACTATTTAATACAGGATGATGAGAAAAGAATTTAACAGACAATTTATATATATCTTCAAACATACTCTCTCCTTATTTTTAATCATTTATAATAATTTATTTAAAAAAGATAACTCAACAGTTCATTAAAAATAAAGTTAAATATAATCTATCATGCTCTCTACACAATTTTTGTTTCATCTATTACATAATATTCTAAAACAACATCACACAGAGGTGCAACTTGTATATACTGAATTAATAATCTATGTTTTATATAAAATTTTATTAACTTCAATCTAGCTTCAGAATCCCAACGAAACGACATTTCTACACTTTTTACTGTTACATTTGCGCCCTTGAGTATTAACAATTTAGCAATTTCTAGACTTCCATCCATTGCAAACGTTAATGCTGTACTTCCTTCACGATCGTAAGCTTCAATATCAACAGCCTGTCTTTTATAGTTTAATAAAAGTTGAGCCAATTCATAATCATTATGGCAAGCCGCAGAAATCAAAGCTGTACTACCTGAATTACTTTTTTTATTTATATTTGTTCCATTCTCAATTAAATGTTTTGCAATACTCAATCGCCCCGGCAATTTTTTAGACGATATAATCATTAAAGGCAGCTGTCCTCTAATATCTACAATGTTTGGATCTGCTTTAGCTTCTAACAATTTCTTAACAGAATCTATGTCATCTAAATAAGATGAGGCAGCCAACAAAGTGTTACCATTAACATCACACACATTAACTTTTTTTTCTTGTATTTGTTTTTTAATTAAATCTGCAAATTCCTCTTTTGAAAGATTTATAAACTCTTTTGACCCTTCTAAATATTCTGCTTTTTTTTCAAAACAAAGAAACTCAAGTGAAAAAAGCTTGTTTGATAATATTAGAATTAATGCAATTAATAATTTGCTCATATATTTATTAAAATCCTAGCAAAAAAGAAAAAATATTTTATTGATTAATTCTATTCTATCTTATTTTTTAGATAAAATCACACTAACAACCGTACCTAATGTTTATAACACTAACAGTATTAGATGAATAATTAGTAACATATGCACGTTGCCCATTAGGTGATATAGCTATATTTGCTGGAGATGATCCAACTATAATTACAGGACATATCACTCTGTTGGTAGCAATATCAATAATAATAACTTTGCCTGTGAAAGGTGTTAAGTTTGTAAAATTCGGACCAAGATAAAGTGTATGATAAATTGTAACATATGCAAAACGACCATCTGGAGTAATAGAAACCCCTGATGGCTGAATTCCAACTCTGATAGTTGTACTTACTACATATTTTTTTAAATCAACAACACTTACCTTTGTGCCATATGGTGAAAAATTATTACTACCAAAATTTGTAACATATGCAAATTTACCATCAGGTGTAACGGCTATCCCAAATGGCCCAAAAAAACCAGGTATTGTTTTTATTACTGTATTAGTAGCTGTTTGTATTACACTCAATGTACCTGTGCCGGGATTCCCATCAACATAATTAATCACATAAACATATGCGCCATTTGGAGATATTGCCAATGCAGCAGGAGCAAGTCCAACTGTAATAGGCGGACCTACAATTGTATTAGTATTCAAATTAACAACCCTTACTGTAGTGCCATTTCCACTTTGAACACCACTTGGGCCACCATAATTATTAACATAGGCCGTATTTCCATCAGGAGTTATAACAAAGCCAGATGGCCCATCAAAACCTCCAATGGTACCTATAACCGTGTTAGTTGCAATATCAATAATAGTTACTGTTGTACTATTACTGTTAGTTACATACGCTTTTGTACCAGCTTTATTAATCGTAACAGTATAAGGTTCATTAAAGCTCGGATCAGAAATTGTTTGTATAACAGTATTGGTTCTTAGATCTAATACACTAACAGTATCCCCACCCAAAATGCCATCATTATTGTTGTTGGCGACATATGCAAAACGATTATTTGGTGTAACTGCAATTCCTGCAGGAGTATCTCCTACACCAATAGTTGCAATAACTCGCTTAGGAGAAGCAAAAGAATTAGCTTCCTGAATTAACAAAAAAATAAGTAAAAAATAATTATAACTTTTATTTATCATTACTACTCACTCTTGAAAAAAATATAAACTATAATTTATTTATCCCAAACCCGGTCATCCTGAGTGAAGTGCATAGCACGAAATCGAAGGACAAACCATACGAGCATATTTTAGTAATAAACTTATTAATAATGCAACAAAAATAAATCTATTATCTTCTTTTAGTACGCGCTCTTAATTTTTGTAATTTTCTTGTATTTTGAAGAGTATCTTGATCATAATCTTTTTTAATTTTAGCAAAAATTTGATCACGTAAGTTTTCATATTCCTTTTTAGATTGTTCATCCATAAAGTAGAAACTATAAAAATCAGGACCATTAAATGTATCAAGAGCATATGCATCTTCTAACGGTAACTTCCATTCTAGATAATCAGCGCTTTTACCATCTTCCAATTTAACTTTATTAGCATCATGTTTTAAAGCATCTAAAATAGTTTTAGCATCTAATGTTAATTGCTCACCCACTTTAACTTGTACCATATAACCCCCAGGCCCACATGGTTTTACTAAGTTTATTCTATTTTGTGGAATAGAGAGCAATATAATCTCTCCATGTTTGGTAGCTGCATCATGCAACTCTTTTAATTTTTTTAAATCATTTTCATATTTTTTATAATATTTTTGTAAACCAAACTCTTGCTTTGAAAATAAATTATTTATAGGAAATCGATCATTTGGATAAAAGTGCGCACTGTGATCTCTTAACCAATAACCAGTTAAAGTCGAAGCGCCAGACATTTCATGTGAATTTCCAAAAATTGAATGGTTCATAAAAAAATAATCATCTCTTTCATTAATAGCTTTTGATTTAGGTTCAAATCTCATAAAAATAAAATTATTTAATTTTTCATCAAATTCCTTTGGTTTTTTTGTAGATATTTTTGAATAATTTTTTAATTTCCAAAGTTGCTTATATATCTCTCCACTAAATCTTATATTTTTATTGCGACCATGAAAAAAAACATAGTTACCTTTTTTAATCTCTTCTTTTTCTTTATTATGAATCTTCAATATAAAGTCTTGCACTTGTATATCTTTAAATACTTCTTTATTATCTATCAAGCTATATAAGCCATAAGTTGATTCTGTTAACATTTTAACAACACTACTAACATTACTAACCAAATGTTGTTCTGTTTGAGTACTAGTATTCTGGTTAAAGCATGGATTTAACACAAAGCTAGGATAACCTCTAAATACATCAGTATTTTTTAATAAAATCTCAGTTGGGTCACCATTCAAAGGCTCCAAACCAAAACATTCGGTAGTTATTGCTAATAACTGCGCCCTTTCTTGATCGTTCATTAATTTATAATAAATTGATTCTAAATTTTCTCTTGGTATATCAAGAAAATCTTTCATGGCCACTTGTTTAATTTGATTTTCTAAATCTTGAAATCTTTGTAAACAAAGATTCATAAAAATTTTGAAATTATAAAATATTTCACTTATTTTATTAATGTTATCAGAAAAATATTTGATTATTTCTTGGCAAAATTCACTTTTTAATTCTTTATCACTAGGTTGTGTAAATAATTTATTAGTTAAATTTACAACATTAACTTTATCAGCGGATTTATCTTTAACTTTATCTATCAATTCCTCAAATAAAGGCATTAATTGGTTTGTATCTTTCGCTAAAGAATGGGGAAGAATTAAACAAAAATCTATAGGATTCATTAGACCTTTACTTTTTTGTAATGCTATACGCCTAGAAAAAGAATTTAAAGCATTTGTATCTAAAGTTATAAGAATTTTTGCTAAAAATGGATCATATGATTGTTCAAAATTTTTAGCTAATAAAGAAGTAAAGGTAGGAGCAACTTCAGGATATTTGAATAATATAGTCTCTATAATGAAATTATTATTGATAAATTCTTTTAAGAATCTTACTGAATCATCAATATAATCTCCGCCACCCCTTGAAGATTGTTGAAATTCAAATAAAAACCAAATCAACTTTGTAGAATTGGAATATTTCAAAAAATTCTTGCTAACCTCTTCTATATAAAAATCTTTATTTTCCGGATGATTCAAAATATTTGCTACAGAAATTTTTTTTTGATCAGCCTCTTCCTTTGTTAATTCAGCAACTAGACTTTTTAAAACTTGTAGTTTTATGGCAGTTGTATTAGTTTCATCAATTGAAAATACACAACTTGTCTTAATCAGCAGTAAAAATATAATAAGTTTGTTTTTTATAGACATTCTTTGATTCCCTAAAAAATAGATTAATCCACTATATTCTTAATTATAAGTTAAAGAATTATAGAGTCAAAAGCCCTATAAATCATGCTGTTGCAAAAATTTTCATACCTTATATCCTGAAATCTATAGCTAGAACATTATTTAATAGGGGTAATATGCTAAAAATTAAACTGTACACAAATATAATTTTTTTCTGTTTGACAATAACCATGTTCTGTCAGTCAAATACAGAGTTTTTTGATACCAAGCCAATAAACGAACATGTTTCTTATATTTATTCTCCAGGAATGATGGGTACGGAGCTTTTAATGGGTCGTTACTGCCCTTCTTATACTGCATCTACGGGCGAAAAAATTACATGGAAAAAAGGTGGCCATGTGATAGGCCAACCACATTCAGGAGTAATATTTGCAGAAATTAATACAAAAAAACCTTATGGATTTACTTTAAATCCAATTACAGGTTTAGTTAATAAACTCAGAAGAGATTTGTTTCCTTTTGTGCAAAGAATTTTTCAGGACAAATTTGAGTTTTCAGTTGAAAATAATTTTGAATCAAATAAATCTATTGTTGGATATACTTTCGATTTAACGCAAGCAAATTTGGGTCAAAAAAAAGATATCAAAGCCCTTCATAAAACATATAAAGCTCATATCAAAAAATACCCTAAAACAAATATTGTACTTTATGGAGATTCACGAGGAGCAGCAACTACTTTTAATTTTATTGCTCAACATAAACCTAAACAAGTAAAGGCCGCTGTTCTTGATGGTATTTTCGATACTGTACCACATTGCATAAAACATTTTGTTTATTCAGATAAGTCTGAAGAAACTGAAAAAACTATGCATGATTTAATAGCCTTTTTCTTAAGAAGCTATAAAAAGAAGGGACATTTTCCTATAGACTATGCAGATAAAATTACTGACGATATTCCACTATTATTTGTAACATCACTAAAGGATGGGCTTACAGCTCCTCAATGTGCTTTTAATTTATACATTAAACTTAAAAAAAGAGGTTTTAAAAAAATACATCTTCTAGTGTTAGAAAAATCATTACATCCATGTTATATGATTGATGATCCTCAGGATAAAATAACATACGAAAATGTAGTTCATGCATTTTATAAATTTTATAATTTGCCTCATAATAGTCTAAAGGCTAAAGAAGGCAAAAATGAATTTGAAAAAACTCAAATTTCTATAGAAGATTTAAATTCTAAATATAAAAATTTAGGAAAATGTAAATTATGTTGTCACAAATAATTCAGGAAATAAGATGTTCAAACTAAATACGCTATTACTTTCAATATATTTATCACTTTCTAGCATAAATTTTAAAGAAATTTATTATACAACAAAATCTGCAAGCCTTTTTCACGTTAGTCTTTTTTATAATTATGTAAAATTAGGTAAAATTTTTAATTTCAACCAAATTGCCGGAGAAGAAAAAAGCAGATTTGTAGAATATGATGAAATTGATGTTTATTTTGATAAATTTGATAACATAATAAGTCTCAATGATGGAAAAAAATGTCCATTAGTTTTAGGTAGTATTGTTCGTACTCAACAAAATCTAGAAGAACTTGCCAAAACATTTAATATTGATTTAAACAAAATAGCTATTTGTAGCATGAACAGAGATTTCGAAAGAGATTGGGCAGGATTAACAGAGCTATTATCAAAAAATAAATCTATAAAATTGTATAAATATCCAACTACAGATTATACACCTCCCATGATGGTAGATGTTATTCGTGCTGTTCGCGATATTGAAAATAGAGATTTAAACAATCATTCTTTAATGTACGTACATTGCAAGGCAGGAAAAGCCAGAAGTGCTACAATAATAGCAGCTTATATAATACACTTAATGCACAAAAATAAAAAAAATTATATTACCGTAGAAAATGTAGAATTTTATCTGAAAAAACTTAGATCCCATGTAGATTTAAACAGTAATTTAAAACATTTATTAAATGATTTTCAGTTTGCTTTAAAAGAAGCACAGAATTTTGAAAATCTATGTTTAATATATAAAGATCAAATTTTAGAACGAGAAAATAATCTTTATTAATAATATTGCACAAACATCAAAGATTCGAATAATATTGAACTGGTTAAAATAAAATCAATATTAATGGAATTCCATGAAAAATATCTGGATGCCTAATGATAATGTTTATTGGTATACAAAACCGGATTCAATAAACTACTGTAAAGAAGATATACAAACTGATATTGCAATAATTGGTGGAGGCATGGCAGGATTAAGTGCTGCTCAAGCTTTTAATAAAAAAAATAAAAAAGTTGTTTTGCTAGAACAATATTACTGTGGAGCCGGTGCATCAGGCAAAAGTTCCGGCTTTATTACACCAAATGCAGAACTTTCATTATCTGAATTTGCACATCGTTATAATCAGGATATAGCCAATCAAATATGGAAATTTATAATGGGTGGCGTTCAAGACATAAAAAATAATATTATAGAAAATAAGTTTATATGTGATTATGCGCCACAGGATTCACTAGAATTAGCAAATAATAATAATGATTTAAAAAAATTAAAAAAAGAATATGATAATTTATCAAAATTCGGTTACGATACAAAATTCTATGACTCAAAAGATATTAAAGATTTAATTAACACTTCTGCTTATGCCGGTGGCATAGTATATGGTAATACATTTGGAATAAATTCATATCTTTATTGCCAAGAACTAAAAAAGCTTTTACAAAAATTAGGTGTAACTATTTATGAAGAAACACCTGTAACTTCAATTAATGAAAATATTATAAATAGTTTACATGCAAAAATTAAAGCAGAATATATTATTGTTTGTACAGATAGATTTATGCCACAACTGCAATTACTTAAACAGGAAGTTTATCATGCTCAAACTTTTTTAATGATTTCACAAAAACTTACTGATAATCAAATTAAAACAATATTTCCCAATAATATTTTCATGTCATGGGACATGGAATTCATTTACAATTATTTTCGAGTTACCGGTGAAAAAAGACTCTTATTAGGAGGAGGATCAATACTTACAACTTATTCTTCAAAGGCTCAACATGATTATAGTGCAATTACCTATAAATTAACCAACTATTTAAAAAACAAATTTCCTTCATTAAACATCCAATTTGAGTACCAATGGCCAGGATTAATCGGTATATCTAAAGATATAGGTCCTATTGCAGGCAAAGATAAAGATAAATCTTATATTTATTATATTACCGCTGCCACAGGGTTGCCTATAGCTGCAGCTCTTGGAAAATATAGCGCTGAAAGTATTATAGATGGAAGAAATGATCTTGACCCTTATTTTTCACCATATCGACCCTTTCCCATTGCAGGAATTTTACAAAAAATTCTAGGTACTAAAATATCGTTTGCTTTATCAAATTTAATTAAAAAATCAGGATAACCGAATCAAACCATTGCAATTTGGGTGCATTTCGGGTACAATTGGGTATTATTGGGTACAAATGTGGGTATATTATGATCAATATAAATGATTTTGTTATTACACCTGAAATATTAAAAATAATATCTGAATTAGATGAATTTAAAGGGGCCTGGCAATTATTAGGACAATTAAGGCCCGAAAGACTCAATGAGTTAAGAAAGGTTGCTACAATTGAAAGCATTGGTTCATCCACTCGTATTGAAGGTGTAAAATTAAGTAATACTGAAATTGAACAAATCCTATCCAATATCAAAAAACATTCATTTACCTCTCGTGATGAACAAGAGGTTGCAGGTTATTCTAAAGTCTGCCAAGAAATATATACATCTTATTCTTCTATTCCATTCACAGAAAATTCGATTAAACAATTTCATAATTGGTTACTAAGTTTTTCAGATAAAGATGAACGTCACAGAGGCGAATATAAAAAGTTTCCTAATAATATCGAAGCTTTTAGCTCGTCAGGTAAAAGCTTGGGTGTAATTTATGAAACTAGTTCACCATTTGAAACTCCATTTAAAATGCAAGAACTTGTTATTTGGACCAATGAGCAACTTGATAATAAGCAAATTCATCCATTAATAATTATTGCTATTTTTGTCGTAGTATTTCTTGCAATACATCCATTTCAAGACGGTAACGGAAGACTATCTCGTTTACTAACAACCCTTCTTCTACTTCAGTCTGGTTATACATACGTGTTATATAGCTCTCTTGAAAGTATAATAGAACGAAATAAAGAAAGTTACTATCTAGCTCTACGTAAAACTCAGCAAACCTTAAGCTCTATAAATCCTGATTTTCAACCATGGATATTATTTTTTTTAAACGCATTACAAAAACAAAAACAACATCTTGTAACTAAAATAGAATTAGAAAAACGAACCTATCTAGATTTATCCCCTCTTTCTATTCAGATTCTGTCTTTAATAGAAAAACATGACAGGTTAACAATTTCAGATTTAGAAAATCTTACTAAAGCAAACAGAAATACATTGAAGAAAACTATTTCCAATTTAGTCAAAAATAATCATATTACACAACGCGGTAAGAGTCGGGCAACCTGGTACAGTAGATAAACTTAAATATTTATATTCTTAATCTCTGTTAACTTAGCAAGAGCAATAGCGCATATTGCTAACACAACATCACGAACAGCGATATCAAAATCTTTAATAATTACCAAATTTATAGCAATTATTAAAAGCCATACAGAAACACAGTAGGCCCCTACTTTGGTCCATTTTGTTAAAATTAATAATCCCATCCCAATCTCAACTAGTGCAACAATAGACATTAACACAGATAAATTTACAGGTAAAATTTCTAATACAAACGGGCTAATATAATTTTCCCAATTAACGATTATATTAAAAAATTTATCCATCCCAGCAACCACAAATAAAAGACCATAAGTAATTTTTAACAAAAGCCAAACATGATATATTTTTTTAGATACTAAACTATTATTATTCATAGCTTTCTCCTTTTTTATAATTACTCTTACATGATATTAAATAATTTAATAAATAAACAATAATAAAAAAAACTTGCATTTCAAAAATAAAAATTTTTAGGATATTAAAATTATTAAAAACAATCACAAATAAAAGGAGCACTGTATGGAAAACTTTTTTGGCTTTTGGATTCGTAATTTAAAGAAACATTTATTTTTATTTTTTTTACTTACCATTTTCAACTTATTTGGAATTGATCCAAATTTAGATCCAAAAAATTATCATGTAGGAGCCCAACCTTTAACAGCAAGCCAAATAGCACATATTGAAAAAAATTGGCCACAAGTTCTGGGAGTTAGACCTAATAAATATGGCGCTGCTAGAATACAAGAACATTTAAAGAGACAAGGAATTACATTAGGTGGTATGGAGGTAGCCTCAAATAATCAAGATGAATTTATTACTAATAAAAACTCAAATACCAATAATTTAAATGCACAAAGTTATTTACAGTCAGTAGCGCTTCTTCCAAGTGTTAACAATAGTCAGCTACCTTGTTTTCCACCAATCGGAGATCAACAACAACTAGGTGCTTGCGTAGGATGGTCCACTACTTATTATCAAGCTACACATGAATATGGTCTTCTCAATGGCATTAATAATAAAACCAGCTCAACAAATATCCTTTCTCCAAAATGGACCTATAATATGCTTAATTTTGGACAAGATGGCGGAGCCTTTCCACAAGATGCTTATTCACTTTTAGCTACAAATGGCGCTACTAGTATAGTTAATTTTCCTTATGACACAAATTATAGAGAATGGGATTTAAAAACCCAAGATTGGATTTCTGCTCTTTCTTACCGAATGAATAATCCAGTATTCATGAACATAAATGGACCTACTGATATTAATACCGTTAAACAAATTTTAAACAATGGTCATGTTGTAACTTTTGTAACATTTGCTTATTCTTGGCAAATGACCAAAGTATCTGCAGATCCATCCCAACCAAATAATCCTTATGCTGGACAAAACGCTATTTCATGGATGAATGGAACTTCTGGAGGACATCAAACTACAATTGTAGGATATGATGATAATGTTTGGATCGACATAAATGGTAATGGACAAGTAGATAGTGGCGAAAAAGGTGCATTCTTAATAGCTAACTCGTGGGGAACTGGGTGGGCAAATAACGGCTACGTTTGGATTTCATATGACGCCTTTTTTAGTACCTCTATGGTACCTAATGGTCCAACTACAAATCGTCAACCAATAGCACAGATGTTATTTAGTATAACCCCAAAACAAGCAAGTTATACCCCAAAAGCGATAGCCAAATTTTCTTTATCTCAAGCTTCTCGTAATGAATTAAAGGTATCCTTGGGTTCATCTAGCACAGGCGCAGCTGCACCAACACAAACGTTTCAAAGTAAAGCTCTTAATCAAGATGGTGGCGCTTATGCATTCGATGGACAAAACCCAACTCTTGAAACAGCTACTTTTGCTTTAGATACAACTGATTTGTTATCTGCAACAAATGTCCCTCAAAAATATTATTTAATTGTAGCAGATATGGCTGCTGGAAATAATACAACATTAAATTCTTATTCAATTGTTGATTTAACAAATAATAATGAAGTACCTTTTACAGGAACTCCTATAACTTTTGATAATTCAACTATTCAACCAAGTGTTGTTTTTCAACAAACAGTAAATCCTGTAAAACCTACAATTAATATAACTAGTCCTGCAAATCTTTCTACAATTAATGGTACAGTTGCAATAACAGCTCAAGTAAATGGAAACGTAAATGTAAAAAATGTAGATTTTTATATTGATTCTACTCTTATTGGTATTGATTTGACAACACCTTATGGAGTTTCTTTAGATACAACCAAAGTTACCAATGGCCAGCATAATCTTGTTGCAGTAGTTTATGATGAATCTGGAAATAGCGCTAGTAATACAATAACAATAACCGTGCAAAATTCTAATTTTACAAATTTTCCCTCTTATCTAACTTATCAACAAAACATGAATTCTGAATGGGCCGACGGTGCACAATATTGCGCTACATTAAAAAATACAGGAACACGATCAATTACAGATCTTAAAATCAAAATATCCGCCCCAATAACAAATATTAGTTTCTGTAATGCTACGGTTGTCGCCTCTGACAATCAAAGTGTGACAATTGATCTTGCATCCACTACAAAACCTATAGTTCCTGGAGCAGTTATATCATTTAATTACATAATTCATCCTAGCACAGCGCCTCGAGTTAATTTCGTTTCAGCCACCCAAGTATAATTAATTTGAAGAAATCATCGATTTTTTTTGACTTTACAATACTTATTCATTAAAATTTAAGAATCTTTGATTTTATTAAGGGCGGTTAGCTCAGTTGGTAGAGCATCAGTCTTACAAACTGGGGGTCGCTGGTTCGAGTCCAGCACCGCCCACCAGTCTTCGCTCTTCGAGCTTCGTCTGGCTTCGCCAATTTTAATAGCGAAGACTGTCCGACGTAGCCTTGGCGTAGGCGGACTAGCAGCTATTCTCTTGTATAGTTTTTATATTCAATAGACTGGTTATACTAGATAAATATTAAAAGATTTGATATTATTTCTGTATCTTCAAATTTGACATATATTCCTCGGTAGCTCAGTCGGTAGAGCAAACGACTGTTAATCGTTAGGTCGCTGGTTCGAGTCCAGCCCGAGGAGCCAAAAATCCCTATTTAGGGGCTGTAGCTCAGTTTGGTCAGAGCGTCCGCCTGTCACGCGGAAGGTCGTGGGTTCGAACCCCATCAGCCCCGCCAGCTTTCGCCAAGGCTTCAGCTGGCACGGCCAGTTTATTTAACGGAATTAACTTTATAAAGATTTAAACTTTGAAAAATAAAAGGCGAAAGCTGCCCGCGCGTCGTCGCCATAGCGGCTATGCCGCGTCGGAGACCGAAGTAAGCTAGCTTTAGCTAGACACGAAGGCTGGACTATCCCTTAATCCTCAAAAATTACTAAAATTATGTATTACGTTTACCTAATCAAATCAATAATGTTTTCGAATAAAATATATATCGGTTATACTTTAGATTTAGAAGAAAGATTAAAAACACATAATGCAGGCAGTTCTGTTCACACTTCAATGTATAAACCTTGGAAATTAATTGTTTCTTTTGAATTTAACAATAAAAACTGTGCCATTGATTTTGAAAAATATTTAAAATCTGGATCGGGTAGAGCTTTTATTAAAAAACGCTTTTTACATTATGAGAAAAATTGAAAGAAGAAGCTTTCAAAAATATTTAGAACAACGTTTTAATAAAAATGAAATTGAAAAAATTGAGAAACAAGCTAAATTTGAAAAGATGATTATGAAAACTAAACTTATTAAGCATGATAATGATCTAGCTTTAATTATTGATGAATCTCTTTTGGATCAACTCAAATTTGATGAAAATACTGAATTAGAAATTTCTATAAAAGACGAGTGCTTGATCGTTACTGATAAAAAGAAATCTAGGGCCTTAAGAGATGCGGAAATTGATAAGATTGCAAAAGAGGTTATCAAAAAATACAAACCTGTTCTTGATAAGTTAGCTAAAACTTAAAATTTACTCAGATTCTATTTTTTTGTCTTCTTCTGGATTTAATGAGCCAACAAGATAATCACAAGCTATATTGCTAAGATCTGGAATTAAATGCGCTGAAATTTCTTCTTTGGCTTTTTTTCTTAACTCTTTTGGCCAATTTTCAAGAAGTTTAAATACATCTTCGTTTTGTTCTTTGGCTGTATCTAATGTAGTTTTGTCATTTGAGTTTTTTATATTAATATCAGCGCCTGCATTTAATAAAATTTTAATAGCATCAATACTTATATTTATATTGTTTGCAATCACAAGATATAATAAAGAGTTTCCATATGTATTTTTTGTATTTGCATCAATCCCAGATTTTATTAGTAGTTCAAAAATTATAGGATTTGTTCCATTAGAGGTTAATGTGGAAATAAAAGTATTATAATGATCTTCATCAAACGCATTAATATTTGCGCCTTGCGCTAGGGCTTCTTTAACCAGATTTAAATCATTACTGAATGTTCCTATCATAAGATTACATTGCATTCTTTGCATAGTTAAGCTAATTGAAGGAATAGTGAACATAGCGATTGTTACAGGTAAAAACAATTTAATTTTCATATAACCTCTTAAAAATAAAACGACTATAATAATATATTTTAAGTATATCAAATACAAATAGAAAATCAAGCGCTATTTCTAATTAGAATTTACTTAATTTGACAGGTTTAAACTTGGTAATAGATTCTCGTATAACACCAAAAGATATCTTTTGGCCAGGTAACCTAATTTTATCAGAATCACTTAATAATCTGTACCAACTTCTAGCATTGTATTTAGTAAACATAACCTTTAATTCACGAATATTAACAGCATCAAGAGCTTTACGTAATCCAAACATTTGTAAAATCTGTTTTGGGCTAATTTCAGGATTATTTAATATCAAATCAGTAAGTAGAGCTTTGTCATTAGTAGATTCATAATTCACCAAAGATAATCTTTGGCTTTCCAATTCATCAAGATAATTTAAAAGAATTTTCTTTGAAATAAGAGGCTTGAATAAACTTTTAAATGTTAAATCAGATTTGATTTTTAGCTTTGTAAAAAGCTGCTTAATTTTCTGTCGTTTATTTAAACGAACTTCCATTCGCAGGAATTCTAACTTCTTCCTCTTTTTAAGATTATCAAAAATATTAAGCTGTAAGTCATTATCTTTTTCTAAACTTCGTTTACTACTTTTCTTTGCCTTTTCAAGATCTCTAATTTTGTCATAAAAAACAACTTCATACGCATTACAATGCCATTTATAACTGTGGCCATCATTACGATAATCTGTTTGATTTACATCAAGAAAAAGTTTTACATTAGCTGCTTTTATCTTGCTAATAAAATGGTAAGGAGTTGAACCATCAGTAAGTGGAATGTTTTTTGAGTAATGAATTGCATAAACCGGAGCTTGTGAAATAACAGTTTCAGTTGTTGTTACACCCATCTCTTTTAAAACATTTACCAGCTTTGTTGTAAGCTTATCAAAATCTTTTAAGCTAAGTTCATCAAAATTATTTCCAAAAAGAAGCTTAGGCAAAGATAGTTCAATCTTGAGTGTTATTTCATGCCTACTTAAATTGTTGATTCGATTTGTAAGAGTAAGGTGTGGTTTATAGATTCCATTTTTAAGTTCTTTTTTTGTTGGATTTTGTCTTGATTGTATGTAGCCCATTATCTTAACAGAGTCTTCAGCCCATTTTGCAGAAGGCGAGAATTTTTCAGGATCACTTATTTGAAATAAACTTTTGTTTAATATTAAAACTACTGTGTCAATCATATTTTTTGCAGTGCTCGTATGGTTCGACAGGCTCACCACGAGCGCAATTGATTTAATATCCGTTCGTCCTGCCTGCCCGTCGAAGCCTTGGCGAAGTCGGGAGCTTGTTCCTTCGATTTCACTCAGGATAAACTCCGGATACGAATGGATACCATTAAAATTAATATTTTAAAGATAAAGAACTGGAAAATAAAAACAAGCTTTTTTATTGACTGCAGGAGCTAAGCGAAAGCTGAAAAAAAATAAGACCTGCGATTAGCAGGCCCTATATCTTGAGACTTGAGTTTTGCTTTTGATTTCTTTTTAGCTTTTTTCTTTTTAACATTCTCTTTTTCTACTTTCATAAGAACCATAAAAAGAGCTGCAAATTTCTTGCGATCTTCAAAAGACAAAACTACTCTTGCCTTTTCAAACATCTTAGTTTCTCCAATTACCATTAAATGGTATCGAATTTATAAAAAATATTATGAATTAACGAACTTATATTAAATCAGATGTGATATGACATATAATGTCATGATCATATAAATGCTTGGTTTGAAGAATCGGATTCCATTGGGATCCGAACAATTTTAGAAACTTTTTCATTGCAGTTCTTCTTTTTTAGAAGGTTGATAATGTTTTCTAACATGTGAGTATAGTTAGACTTTAATTAATTGCAAGAAAAAAATAAAAAATTATCTTCAATTATCTATGAATATTAAGTATTCGCATTTCTTTTTTTTGTTTATAATATTAACAAGTAATTTAGATTATAAATATTTATTTAAAGGAAAAACTATGCAAAAAGTATTTTTATTTGGTTTGTTATTGAGTGGCTTCAATTGTGTTGCCTTACAGGTTGAAAAAAAAGAACTTTGTGATACATCAAATGGTTTATCAACTTTGGCATATAAGAAAAAAGGAGAAGAAATTATTTCCGCGGTCAAATCAATAGGAAAGGGACTTCCAGATGATATTGCTCAATCTCTTAAAAATCATGTTGAAAATCTTTCTAAATTAAATTCGGGAAATTTAGATTTAAATAAAGCTACTAAATCTTTAAATCCAGACTGGGTATTTTTATTTGTTATGAATCATTTAAAAAGTAATCCTGGCGCAAAATTTTTATTAGAATTTGCTCAAAAATCTAATGAATTATTAGCGCATCGCATTAGACGTATTTTAAAAGCTTATACAACTAGTTTAGAAGATTTTGAATCAGATTATAAACAAGAATTAAATAAAGTATCTGATGAAGAATATGGTAAACTTTTAGAAAAAATAGATTCTACAACCATGAATAAAATTCTTATTGAAGAAGCATCTAAATTAGCAGATTATATGTTAAAGAATATGTCCAAATTATAAAAATAACTAAAATTTATTTAATAGAAATCTTATATTCTTTTAACAAAGAATCCCCATACTCCTAAAAGGGGGTTAACCTGTTCCACACGATGGGTAATAAACAAACAAATAAAACGTATGTTTTTTTTAAATGAAAATGTGTAACCAAAAACTTGAATATATTAATATTTAATAATATCTATAAAAGGTATTTAAGTATATGTCATTATCACAAATTATTACAACTTCAGAAAATGATGTTTATATTGCATCGAATACTTTAATAATAGATGAAAATGGATTAACTAAAATTTCAGATATTTCTAATTTTAATACAACATCTTATTTGAAAAATGTATATGGATTTAATGGGATTGATAATGAAATACAAACTTATTGCACTAAAAATAAAAAAATAATAAAAATAACCCTTTCTTTTGGTTATACATTAGAATGTTCGCAATCTAATAATATTTGGAATGGAATAAAATGGATTCAAGCTAAGAATTTAAATATAAATGATTTATTACCAATTCAGTATGGCCAAAATGTCTGGGGAGATGGACTTGATATATCAGATTTTAAACCTAGAAAAAGATGTAAATATAAATATTCAATTGCTAAAAATGATATAAATGATGATTTATTTTATTTATTAGGTTTAATACAAGGTGATGGATGTTATGGTGAAAGATCTGTTACTGTTGCTAACATAGATATAGAAATAATTGAATTTTTACATAAATCTAAATTTAAATCACATGGTAAACGCAAAAAAACACATCATACTTTATCATCTACAGAATTTTGCGATTTTTTAAAATATTTAGGATTTAAAAAAGGTTCAAAATTTAAAACCTTTCCAAAGAAATTATTTCAATGTACTAAAAATCAAATGCGTGCCTTTCTACAAGGTTTATTCGATGCTGACGGTACCAGTAATAGCAATAAAACTAAACGTGGTAATATAAAATTAGTATCTACATGTTATGAGTTAATTCAAGAAATACAAATTATTCTTTTAAATTTTGGAATTACATCAAGTATTACAAAAGAAGAAAAACCGCCTACAAAAAAAGTTAAGGTTTCCAGCATAATTTATAACTTGGAAATAGGAGGATACTTTGCTTATATTTTTTACCAAGAAATTGGATTTAGATTAACAAGAAAGCAAAAACATGTAGAATTTATTGTAGATCGCTGCAAAGATGAATCAGGCAATATATATCCAATCGATTCTAATAAATTAAAAGATTATTTGTTGCCTAAAAATATAATTTCTAATTCTAAAAGAATTAGTCGAAGATTAATTAAATTTTTATATAATAGGAAACCTCATACATACCTTGAAGAATTATTAAAAGAAAAATTATTTTACTCTCCCATAAAAAATATTGAAATACATGATCAAGAAGTCTCATGTTTTACTATAACAAAAAAATATTCATTTTTTGCTAATGGATTTATATTGCAAATTTAAATTGTTATAGAAATTATAGATTTATTAAAAATTAGATTATAAGACGAAAATAATAATTAAATGATTCAAGATATTTTAAATTTCATAAAACAACGAAAGCATATTATTTCAACCATACTAACTTCTGGTATAGTGTCTGCTATATTTAATATGTGGTCACAAATAAAAATTAATAGAGAAAGTGAAAAAATAAAATATGAGATCAAGCGTAAATATTTTCATATGGAGATTAAAACAAGAAACCTTCTTGAAATTTATCCTAAATTATATTTGTTGATTAGAGAATCAGCTGCTATCTGTGTAATTTTTGATATTATTAATAAAAAAATAAGTAATAATCAAAATATGACAGAAAATGAATTAAAAGCATTAATTAAGGAATATTTAGATAAGTTTATTAGTGATTATCCAGAATTTGGACTAAAAGAAATACACACTCTTGTTAATTATTATGAATCATCCTTCTTATTTATTTCTAGTGATGTAGATAATATTATTAACAATATTAAAGAAAAATTTATGGAACTGATTAATCTAACTAGACGAGAATTTATAAGTAATAAATACCAAAAATATACTTATAATGATTGTTTAAATATAATAAATCGAGCATTTATTATAAGAGACCAATTACTTAAATATAAACTAATATTAGCAAAGCAAATGAATAAAGAGTTGGATCCACTTTAATATTATGTTTATATTATTCAACAAAAATTATTTTTTATATTTCAATTCCAAATGTTGTAAACACTGTCTGGATATGAGATAGATGAAAACCAAATTCTATTTTTTTATTACTGATTGAGCTTGATAGTTGCCGCCAGTCTTCGTTCTATCGAACTTCGTCTGGCTTGCGCCATAAATTAGATTCTCATTAACTTTTTATAATAAATTTAAACACAATTTTAGCATGTTTTAACAAGAAAATTTATCTATTTACTCAGATATTTTGCACCTTTGCACCAATCTATATACAAAGTATCAACATTGTGGTAACCTATAGATAAGAATGATAGAAAATAAAAGGAAAATAATATGACAAAGAAACTTACTAAACATGGTAATAGCCTTGCTTTAATTATTGATAAACCATTACTAGATCTTCTTAAAATTGATGAAAAAACAGACTTAGAATTAATGATTGAAGATGGAAATTTAATTATTAGACCTAATAAGAAAAAATCTAGAGCTCTAAGAGATAAAGAAATCGAAAAGATAGCAAAAAGAGTTATTAAGGAATATGAACCTGTTTTGAAAAAATTAGCTAAAACATGAAAGATATAATTTTTTTTGATACAGATGAGGTTTTGCTAATTTATAAATTTACTATTCCAAACAGTTCGGTATTTAAAGGATTAAGAGATAGAAATCTTTTAGAGTCTGCTATAGCACAGCCACAAATATCAATGTTTGGTAAATATATTTATCAAGACATTTTCGAAATGGCTGCTGCATATTTCTATCATATAATAAAAAACCATCCATTTGTTGATGGAAATAAAAGAACAGGATTAGTTGTTGCAATTTCTTTTCTTCAAGAAAATAATATAACAGTTCATTACGATTTTGATAGCCTTTATGAACTTGCTATTGGTGTTGCTGATTCAAGTTTAAAGAAAGAAGATATTGCGCAATATTTTAGAGAATGTAGCATAAAAACAAAAAAATAGTTTCCTAATATTCAAATAACTATAATTAAAGGCAAGTTATGAAAATTATTTTATTTATGTTTTTGATGATTTCAAAAACATTTTCTATGCATTATAATGCAGTTTTATTAGGTAAAGATAAAGATGGTGAATATGTTTTTGCTAAAATGAATTTAGAAAATATAAATAAAGCCCCTAATGTAAATGAACTTTCAGATTTTGTAAAAATAGATACGACTGAATTTTTCAGTATTCTAGCAAATGACATATATAGTTCAAATATTACTTTAAACAATGATCTTTATACAATTGAAATAGATCCTAATGAACCAAAAAATTCATATTATGATTTTGAGAAAAAATTATATTCTCCTTATTCTAATAATTCTACATTCTTGGAACCTATCATAAAAAAAATTGCTTATATTTTAGTCTATACATACTATACTGTTTATGATTATTTTTATCCTGTTTTAAATGAAAAAGTTGATCAAGTAGAAGATGTTGCTGTAAAACGCTTGGTTCAAGTTTTAGGACAAGAAAAATTCTCTTTACTCTTTAAATCTTATCCTGAAATAAAGTTTCTATATATTTCCATAATAAGTGATGCTGAACTAAATGGTCGTATGCAAGGTGAGGGTTGCGTAATTTGGAATGTGAATTCATTTTAAGTATTTATCACAACGAAAAATCTTGCTAATGAACGTTTTTACTTACCAAATATTTGTTTAGCAGTATCAAAGGAAAGATGTTTTATATTATTAAAATCATGTAATGATATACCATATTTATCTTTATATAGCATATCAATAGATCCAAAAATGGCATCCTTAAAATCTAGATGAAGTTTTTGGATTAATTGTTTTACATGATCAATACTATCACCTTCTATTTCCAATATAGGATCCAATCCTGGCCACGTATCTAATGTAATCATAGAATTATCAAGCTCCCACGTTTCACGATCATTTTCTTGATATGAGGTTAGTTGTAATCCCATACTTTCAAAAAGATTGCAAGTTTTAATAAAATCATCAGTTTTAATTTCTATTTCCCGTATCCCATCAATTGCTGTAGGATTTACAATTTCTTTAATCGTTATTGTAGTATTTTGTCCTTCATCCCTAACACGTAACCATTTTCTTATAGAGTTATCACCTAATTGATAAATAACTCGTCGCATACGAGTTTCTTTTTGTTTAAGTTTAGCTCCTGCATTTGACAACACTTTTCTGAAAATATCTTTATTTATAGGAAAAAATTTAGCTTCAAATTCTGTTTTCATATGTAATCTGCTCGTATGGTCTCAAATGTGTTGAATCAGAACCACCTTTTTACATTCTTAAATATATCTAGTATTATATTATATATTAATGAATATTGAGTCATAGGTATCAAAATAAATAGGGATTTTTATGAATTTATCAAAACTTTTCTTAACACTAGCTTTAACATGTAACTTGTTAACATTCTGCCAAGATAATGAAAAAGAATTTAATTACTTATTTGTCCATGGCTTAGGTGGAGATAGAAATCAAATAAGACCATATATAGACTATAAGGTAATAAAAAAAGGAATTGCTTGCCATTCATTTAATGGACCGGAAGTTAACGAAGGGTCTTTTTTTAAGAGCTGCTTAGGTCAAGAAGATGACATTGAACAAATATCTGACGGAATCACGGATAAGAATATTTCTAACCCACTAATCGGTGTGGGTGTTTCTAAAGGTGCTGCTACATTAATCAATACTGTAGGTTCACAGGCCATACCAAATATTAAGGCACTTGTCTTAGAATCACCATTTGCTAATGCAAGCGAAGTAGTAAGAAATCACAAATTAGCTAGATATTCAGCACTTGGTTTTTTATTTGGTGGAGACAGACTGGCTAAATGGTCATTTCCAAATTATAAACCCGATGGAATACAACCAATTAAAGTAGTTAATAAAATTCCAAGAGATGTGCCAATAATGATTTTCCACTCAAAGAAAGATGCTCTAATTGATATTGAACATTCAAGAAAATTATACTTAGAGTTAATCAAAGAAAATAGAGATAATGTTTATTTGATTGAAACAGAAGACGGAGACCATGCAAATGTTATCTGGAACCAGACTAGAAAGAATTTATTTATTCTAAATGTTATACATGAATTCTACAAAAAATATAACTTGCCATATTGCCCAGAGCTAATTAAGAACATAGATTTAAAAAAATTCCAACCTAGCTTGAAAGAGATTCAAAAAAAATTAATGCCACAAAGTTCAGGTTTTAGTTCTTTAACATCAAAATTATAAAATCAATTTTATAT
This sequence comes from Candidatus Babelota bacterium, assembly GCA_013286795.1. Classification (GTDB taxonomy): domain Bacteria; phylum Babelota; class Babeliae; order Babelales; family JABDEC01; genus JABDFA01. Next base: position 61,032 of record JABDFA010000006.1, on the reverse strand, counting down.
TTGAGGCTGCTATGAAATTTGAGTTATTACTTATATATTGCGGAGAATCTTATGAGTAAAAAAGAAAAAAAAAAATACACCTCCACTTATGAGCAATTAATTCATGAAAACCCAGATTTTAAAAAAGACCTAGAAAAAAGATATAAAAAGTTGATTTTATCAGAGCTAATTACAGCTATAATGCAAGAAGATCATTCTTCAGTAAGAAGATTAGCAAAAGCTGCAAAGGTTTCTCCTTCTTGTGCTAATGCAACATTTCTTAAAGCCATAAGTAAAACTTGTTGAGACTCTTGAGTTCCATCTTTGCATTCTTCTAATGCTGCATTAAGATATGCAATTGCCTCTTTTGGTTTCTTTAACGATTCGATTAATGATTTATTATAATTATTAAATTCAGAGCCATAAAAATCTTTTAAAAAAGACTTATGATACATTTTAACCATTTTTTCCATTCGTTTATTTTCATAGATTGTCAAAATCTCATACACTTTATCCCAATTTAATGGTGCAAGGTTATCAAAGTAATAATCTTTATTCAGATAAATTACGTCCAAAAATGCTCTTTCTGGAGATGCAATACTATAATTTTCTTTTATTTCAATACCTGTAATATTTGTAAGCATTAATGATTTTATAGTTTTAAAATTATATTCTTGACCATCACAAATAATACTTCGTGATTGATAACTTGCTACGAAAATTTGTTCATAATGTTGAAAAATAATTCCAGAATTTTTAAGAACAGTTTCAAAACTTATATATGATGGAATTAGTATTTTTGTAGCCAATTCATAATGATCATAATTTTTATCTTTTGAATATAAACCACGACGAATATGATAAATTTCACCTGTTTTTGTATAATAATTTATTTTTGATTTTAAAGTTTTTATATCCATGCTAGGCAAAGACATTAACAATTCTTTAAAAGAAAAAACTGTTTTTTTTGATCTTAATATTACTCTTAAAATATTATCTCTCATATAATATCTCCCTATTAATTAAATACCTTAAAGTAAGAGCTAAAGGTTGCATTTTTTCTTACCTTTAGCTCTTATTGTACTATTAAGCTTATAGTTAAAACAATATTTTTTTATAAAAGTGCAATATAGAATGTCAAGACTATGTAAAAATGTATCGCAGCAAAGTAAAAAGTTCCTCTTTTAGGGTAATTTGATAGCCTTTGACAAGCACTTTATAATTGGGCACCCTAATTAATAGTTATAGAACATTCTAGAATTCTCTAAATAACAATACTAGGGGAACATTTATTATGAATAACATTTCAATTGCTTTAAAGTTGCTAGCTGGGGCAGCAGCAAGTTTTTTTAATGGTTTTAATTTTGATATTAACAGAGTAGAAGTAAACCAACCCTCAAAGCAAGTCATATCACAGTTACAAAAGTTTGAATCATCATTTATTTACCCTTTCAGTAGCAATGAAGAGTTTACTATTAAGCATGGTATCAAAGGCGATTATTTTTCTTTCTTTAAGAAGCTTGGTGAGCCATATTATTATGTAGTAACTTCCAAAACAGATAGAGATGTTAAAAAAATAGTAAATGGAAAACATGTTATTGTTAAACAAAAAGAGGGAGAAGTTGCAGCTGCTGTTTGTTGCGTTCTAAGGAATATTAAAGATCGTACAGGCAAACACCAAGAAGCTTGGTACATTTGTGATTTGAAAGTTAATGAAAAGTACCAAGGTGAACATTTACCAATGATAATTACACAAAAAATAGCTTTTTCCAGATTTAAACAATGTCCACGAGGATTTGCAATTTGCATGAATCCAACAGTTGGTGATCCAAAAGCAGCTCGAATCTTCAAAAAACATGGGCCAATTATGGGAATAAATACACAAACCCTGAATCTTTATACTTTATCAGGACAACAGGTTAAACAACATCAAGATAATATACAAATAATCCTAGTAAAACATGGTTATATGAAAAGTAATATGAAGCTTGGCGTTGTATCGACTTCTGGACGCAAAGATTATGAAATAATTAATAAAACAACTGGTGAGGTTCGCTCTTGGAACTTACAACATATTGTACCTAGCACAAATGAATTTACTCTTCAGGAAGATGCAAATTATATGATTTGTTCTGTAGAAGGTAGCAAGCTCGATAATGATTTTAAGAAAATTTTAGGATTACCTTCATCAACAGCTCAAATATTGAGTTATGGAATGAACGGTTTTGATTTCAACTTTTTAACTTCTGCTGAAATTTAACGAAGGAAACATATGAATACACTAAGAATTTTACCATTTATTTTTTGTACAATATTACATTCAAAAGTATTAGATTATGCTATAGAAGCATCTAAGTTGCCTATTGCATTTTCTGTTGTACGTGAAGATTCGGTTCAAGATCTTGAAATCATTAAACGATATTTTCCTGAAGATAAAGTCTCTATGTTAATGGTAGCTTCCGGAGGTTGTACAGCTGCACAACTAGTCGCTCAAGCAAGAATTAAAGATCTTACTTTGGTTGATCCTAACGTTGCTCAGTTAGTTTTATCTAAACTAAAAATACAATTACTTTTCCTTCCTGCACAAAAAAGATTAGAAATTTTGGGTTATTTGCCCCTTAGTCCTATTGAAAGAAAAAGCATAATACAAGGTTATATGTATGCATTAGATATCGATCAAAATATTTTTGGAGATATTGATACGATTGCTATTCATGGACTTGATTTTGAAGGTCGATATGAAAAAGTTTTTGAGGAATTACGTAAGGAACTTGCTAACTATACAACTGAATTAGAAATTCTTTTTGCATGCACTGATATCAAAACACAATCAACTTTAGTTGCTCCTGGCACAAAACTTGGGACAGCTTTAGATATGGCTCTTGATAAAGTAATGTCACAAGAAAACTTGGTTAAAATTTTTGGAGAAAAAGCTACTGCAAATAGAGTACAAGATTTTTCAAGACATTTTGCACAAAGAATTAGAGTTTACTTATCTAATCATTTAGCTTCTTCATCTGCTTGGCTTGCCAATATGTTATTAGGACATTTTTATAATGATCAAATGTTTCCATGGCTTACAACAACTTGCAAAAGATCATTACCAGAAATTAATTATTTTCATGGATTTATGAATAACGCTCTTGAACAAAGTGAAGCTGATCGTTATCATGTAATTCATTTGTCTAATATCATAGATTGGTTATCACCGGAAGAAGCAAAAAGAACCCTACAGTTGGCTCATAGAGCATTAAAACCTGGTGGTGTTGTAGTTGTACGTCAATTGAATTCTAATGTTAACATCACTGAACTTGGTGAAGATTTTGAATGGGACATGAAAGCGTCACAAAACTTTTTACAGAATGACCGCAGCTTTTTTTATAGAAACTTTTTTGTTGGCTTTAAACATAAAGATTCTTTAGCTCCTAAAGTAAAATTATTAGCTGATGAAACTTTGAACGAAATCCCAGTTATTAAAGGATCCTTCTTTCAAGATTTGCCAACAATGGATAAAGAACTATTCAAAAATGTTCAAGCGCAATTCTTCTTTGCTGTAGATTACTTCTCTAGGCCTATGGCAGCAGTAGTATCAAGATTACCATTACATAAAGATAGAATTGATATTATTCATAATATGGTTGAGGAACATGGAGATTTTTCTGCTGAATCTTACCACTCTAATACCTTCAAGAAATTTTTAAGCACAATAGATGTTTCTGAGGAGCATATGAAACAACTTGCTCCTTGCGCAGCTGTCACCATGTTTAATTATACACTCATGGGAGCATGTGCTCATGAAGATCCTATTATAGCAATTGCTTGCAATGGTATAATCGAATACGCATTTGCTGATATTTCTGCTCTACTTGCCAAACAAGTTGTTGAACGCGAATGGGTAAAACAAGAAGATTTAGTTCACTATAATCTTCACGCTGATATAGACAAGCAACATGCTGAAGAATTTTTTAAAATTATTGAACCTTATATGGATAATGCTGAACAAAAAGGTAAAGTAATTTTAGGACTACATTTGGGTGCTTATATATTCAATCGTTTATATGAGGACCTTTATCAAAGAGCCAAAACTGAATTATGCACCAAGTAAACAATTTTTATAAACCACTTAAATAAGAGATTTAATTTATGAATTATAAACTCATTTTTATATTTTCTCTTTTTTTTAATCAATTGTTTTCAAAAGACTGGATAAATCCTTCTTTTGAAAAATGTAATTATTCATATGTTTATGCTCCTGGTTTAAGTTCTACTGAAACGCAACTTGCTAAATATTGTCCAAAGTTTATTGCATCAACAGGTGAATTAGTGACTTGTACAAGAGGTGTGGAAACTATTCAAAGTAATGTTTCTGGTTGCATCTTTGCAGAAGTTAATTTGCGTATAAATAAAGACACTTTCTCACTTTGGAAGCAATTAAATTATGCTTTAGTTGGTTTAAAGCACAAACAGTTTGGCATTAATATTCAAACAAAACCTGATTCAATAAATTCATTATCAGGCCATTATGTAAATTTATTTAATTTAAATGTAGGTCAAGATAATGATATCAATATTTATAAGGCAAAAGTTGGAGAACACTTAAAAAAGCAAAAAATTGATAAAGATAGTAAAATTATTTTATATGGCATTTCAAGAGGCTCAGCTACTGTATTTAATTATTTTGCTTTGCATGATTCAGACAATGTAGCTGCTGTAGTTTGTGAAGGTATTTTTGATTCACTTTCTAATGTAGCATATCATGGCAACTTACTTGCTAAATTAAAAATTAAAGCTTTAAATAATATCAAGATTACCAAGTTTAAATCTGATGGTATTTGTCCATTAACTTGTGCTAATAAAATAAATAAGAATAAACCAATGGCTTTAATAACTTCCCTTGCTGATGAAGTAGTTCCATTTAAATGTACTTTAAATCTTTATAAAAAATTAAGAAAAAGTGGTCATCGAAAAGTTCATCTTTTAATCTTAAAAACATCAACACATAATGTGTATGGTATTGGTTCTGAAAAAGAGATTTACCAAAATTTCATGCATGCTTTTTATAAAAATTATGGACTGCCGTATATTGAAGAGTTTGCTAACAAAGGACAAAAAACGTTTAATAAAACTCAACCTGATTTAAATTTTGTTGATACATTACTTGCTTAGAAATGATAATGGTAAAGCCGGTTTGGCTGGTATAAATTTTAATTCCTTTAAGTTTACTCCATCTAAAAGTTCGAAGTGTGTCCAATTTTTGCCCAGTTTTTGTTCTATCGAACGTAGTTTACCCTGCTTGTCCGGCGAAGCTCAATGAGCGAGGTCGGGAGTTTATCGAAAGATCTGGTTTCACCAATAAAGTTGATATGTATTATAATTTTTTTATAAACGAGTAAGTAGCATTGCAACTTTCACATTTATAAATACAATTGACTCTCAGTGATTTATTGTTAAAGTATTAATATCTATTATTACAAACACATACAGGGAAGTTTTTCCGCATGGCTACAAAAAGAAGTTTAACCAGTTATTTAACCATAATATTTATGGTTATAGTTATTATACAAGCTATACCATTTACTATAAAATTTATTAAAAGTTATTACGATGATATTCTTCAGTTAAAAACAAAAGTGGGTCTGATAAAAATAGATCAGCCGGTGATGGAAGCTGGAAGTTATAGTAAGAGTATAAAAAAATTTTTTCATGACAAAGAAATAAAAGCGATTCTACTTCATATTGAATGTCCAGGAGGAGCTGCTGGGTCATCACAAAGTATATTTAATGAAATTATGTCCTACAAAAAAGATTATCCTAAACCTGTAGTTGTGATGACAAATGATCTTTGCGCTTCTGGTGGATACTATATAGCATGTGCAGCAGATTATATAATTGCTTCACCTTCAGCAATTGTTGGAAGCATCGGTTCATATATTGGGACACTAAAATTAAAAGATTTTGCTGAACACTGGAAAGTTAAATACCAAATAAAACAGTCAGGAAAATATAAGACCGCTCTAAATCCATTTGGTGAAAGTTCTCCAGAAATAGAAAAATTTGTTCAAGAAGTTACAGATGATGTTTATAATCAATTTACCAATGATGTTGCCGCTCGAAGAAAATTAATTCTAAAAGATGCAGATAAGTGGGCCAATGGTAAATTCTTCACAGGCAAACAAGCTTTAGCACTAGGTCTTGTTGATGAACTTGGTTCTGAGTATAATACTATAAAAAAAATTAAAGAGCTTGCCTTAATTGAAAAAGACAAAGAGATTGAATGGGTTCATGCAAAACAGCCATCCCTTTATAACAAAATACTTGGAAAAGAAGATGATAACGGTAGTTTGTCTATAACAAGTTTGTTAGTAAGTAAAATTATGCACTTTCCATTTATGGCATTTACTCAAATTGATTAATGGAATACACCCCAGGCAGTATTTGTTGCTGCGCTTGCTCCAAGACCAGTAATATTTTCATAATCACGATCTAAATCCCAGAACATAATACCTCCAAGTCCTTTTTGTAAAACAAATTGCCCTGCAGAAGCGATATCTGCTAAAGAAGTAACATTCCCTATGTCATCTTTACCAGGCATAAGCCCTATTACAATCTTTGATGCTGGTACGCCCATATTTAATAATGCCTGAACATCTGTTTGATAATTATATCCTGGATAAGCATCATATGCCATCATGCTTATAGCGCTAAGATATTGATAAGCACCTTGAATAACAGTACTATAAGGAAGTGTTGTTGAAGCAGGAGTTTTTGGTGTATAGCTTATAAGTGCATTATTGCCTAAAAGTTGTCGTGTATCTTGAAGCAAAGCTATTTGTAAATTCGCTGCCGGATAATCTTCAATATCAAAATCAACACCATCTAAATTATTTTGTTGTACAAAAGTAGAAATTGCCTGTGCCATACCTTGAGCATCTTGTACTGTTAAAAGCTGCCCAGAAAGTCCATATGTTGCTCCTCCAACAGAAACTTTTACTTTTTTACCAGCATTATGAGCTGTGGTAATAAATTGAGTTAAAGTTGCCTGATCACAATCTAAACCACTAACAGTATAAGTATGATTTCCTGTTGTGGTAAAATTAATGAAAGCAATATCAATAACATCTACTTTCATATTAACAATCGAATCCAATGGATCCTGTGAGTTCCATGACTCCCAATAAGCTTCAACAATAGCCTTAGAAATGGGGGGTGTTTGAGTTACATTCACTGTTAAAGTATTGCTTACAGGTCCAAAAATAGCTCCTGAATAGGCCATTACTCTATAATAATAGATGCCAGTAGAAGTTACAGTGGGCGTGTATGTTGTAGAAGTACCTGAATAAATTGTTTGCGCAGTTGAAAAATCACTACATGTAGATTGTTGTACTTTATACCCTTGCGCATTTTGAATAGCATTCCATTGTAACTGAAATTGATAACTACCTCCATTGTTAACTGGTTGTAAAACAGGCGCAATTAAACTTGGCGGTGGTGGTGGAGTAATTCCATTGGCAGTAGCTTGTAGGTTAAGTAATGTACGACTTTGCGCTAAAGAATTGTAAACAACAAAACCAAAGCTCGTTGAGCCACCAGCTGGGATTGTTCCTCCTCCGGTCCAAGAAGGATTTGTCACTGAAATTTGAGTTCCGGATGCGATATAATTTCCATTCCAAAGACTACTTATTTTCTCTTGGCTAGATTCTAAATTAAATGTAGCTGACCAACTTGTAGTCGAAGTTGAACTAGGATTTTTCATAGTAACAGTAACCTGATACCCGGTCCCCCAATCACTATCTATATTATATGCCGTTGTAAGTTGCCCAGCTTCACAATAAGCAAAAATATTTCCAGCGATAAATAACAAATTAAAGGTTTTTTTTATCATTAACTACTCCTATATTTTTAATAATTTAAACGATCTTTTAAAGATAGTTAATCAAAGTATTAAGAGTCAACTTTTAATTTATTTTACAATAACAAAACAATGGGAGATTTTGCTAATATCAATAACCGGTTTTACTTCTATATTATATTGAACGCCTTCTTTGCTGAATTTGCTAACTTTACCTAAAGCGAAACCTTTTGGAAAAATAAGGCCATCGCCACTGGAAATTATAAGATCATCTTCAAACATTTGATCCAAGTGATTTACATGGGATAACTTTGTTTGGTCAATTTGATTAGATCCTTCATGAATGCCAATAGCTCCTGATTTAATACAACATGCTGCAACTTTGCATGACTTATCAGTAATAGAAACAAACTTGCTATAAGTAGGATAAACGTCAGAAATTTTTCCAAGCAAACAGTTTTTATAAACAACTACCATGTCTTTTTTTATGCCAGAAGATGAACCTAAATCTATAAATAAAATATTAGCATCATTAGATATTTGGCGCATTAAAATTGAAGCTGACATAAAACTGGATATTTCATATCTTTTTTTAAATTCTATAAGTTCTTGAAGATTTTCCAAATAACGCAGGGATGACTTAAATTGTATGTTATCAGCCAATAAATCTTCATTTTCTTGTTTAAGCTTATTTAGTTCTTGTGTTAATTGTTCAACAGAATTTCTTGTTTCAAAAGTGGATCTTAGAGAACCTGAAATCTTATTTTGAATAAGTAATACCGGATAGAGAAAATAAGATGAAATGTTTTCAAAAATACCTGAAGAAAAAAAGAAAAGTCGTTGTAAACAAATATAAAATAAAACAAAAAAAAGCAGCGTATATACAACACGCTGCCTAATAAAGTTTTTAAAATCTAACATTCTATCCTTTTTTAATCCAATTCTTTTGGATGCATTGTATGCCAAGGCATATTTTGTTCATAAGCGTATGCTGTTTGAAATATTAAATCCTCAGACAAATGTGGGCCAACTAACTGTAAACCTACAGGAAGATTATTTTTTGTAAAACCGCAAGGAATAGAAATAGCAGGAACACCAATTATATTAACAAATGCCGTACAATAATCCTGAAGATCCATATGTAACGGATCTGTAAATGTCCCAAATTTAAATGCAGACATAACTTGGGTAGGTAATAAAAGTAAATCTACATCACTAAATAATTCTTTAGCCTGCTTGACCATCAATTGTCTAACCTTATGAGCATTAACATAAAAATCTTCTGCATGCCCTGTAGATAAAACATAATTACCAACCATAATACGTAAACGAACCTCTGCCCCAAAGCCATTTTGTCTAGTTTTGCTATACATTTGTGCTAAGGTCTTTGCACCTTTATCCCTAAATCCATAACGTACACCATCAAAACGAGCTAAATTTGATGCAGCTTCTGCACGAGTTAAAATTGCATAAACAGAAAGTGAATAATCAAGCGTTGGAAATTTAACTCTCTTAATTTTTACGCCCATCTTTTCATATTCTTTAATTGCATTATTTACAAGTTCTTTAACTTCACTATCCATTCCTTTTGCATCTAAAGCATCTTCAATAATTCCAATAGTAAGTCCAGGTTTTAGTTCTCCATCTAAGTTTTGTGTATAATCCTTTTTTGGTACATTTAAAGAAGTAGAGTCTCTACGATCTTGACCAGATATTAAAGAAAAAATTAATGCATTATCATATACATTACGAGCAAATACTCCAATTTGATCAAAAGAGGAACAATACGCTATTAATCCATATCGTGACACACGACCATAAGTAGGTTTAAGACCAACTAAATTACAAAAGGCTGAAGGTAATCTAACTGATCCACCAGTTTCTGAACCCAATGCCCAAGGAACTAAGCCTGCTGCAACAGCGGCAGCTGATCCTCCGCTTGAACCCCCTGGAACACGTGAATTATCCCAAGGATTAACAACTTTTTTAAATGCTACATATTCATTTGATGTACCCATAGCAAATTCATCCATATTGGCACGACCTACCAAAAAAGCACCTTCAGCTTTTAAAGTCTCTATTACAGTAGCATCATATGTTGCTCTAAAATTTTCCAAAATCTTTGATCCACAAGATGTTATCCTGTCTTTTTGACATATATTATCTTTAATTAATCCCGGTATTGCATACAAAGAACCATTCTTGTTAGATTTTTCTAAAATAGAATCAGTATTGAAAACTTCTAATGCTGAACCTATTTTAGGGTCATATTTTTCAAATCTTTTTATAAAATAATCAAGCAATTCTTTTGGGCTAATTTCTTTATTTTTTAATTTTTCTTTTAATTGTCTGATTGTAGCAAATGCTAATGACATAGAATACCTTAAAATTTTTATCCTTCGATTTCGCGCTTAAGCGCTTCGCTCAGGATGACCGGGGTGTAAAACTAATTACTTTCTAAAACCTTAGGGACAACAAAAAATTGATCTTGACGATCAGGCGCTTGAGATAAAATTGGCTCAAATGGAGTCATGACAATCTCATCATTCTCAAAAACATTTACATTTTGCGCTATCTCAATTTCAATATCTTTAGCTATTTCTTTTACCCTTGATGCATAACTTAAAATATCTTGGAGCTGTTTTGCTAGTGGCTCAATTTCATGCTCCAATATCTCTAATTTTGAAAGTTCTGCAAGTTTTAATATTTCTTCTTTACTTATTTTTGTCATTAAATTTCCTTAAAACTGATGCCTTCCAATCATCCGAACGAAACCTACTCACGTAAACAAATGTAGCAAAAGCATTACTAACATAAAAGGTACCATAAACTAGAATAAATTTCATTAAATTATCTTGCATAGGCAAAGTTGAAATAAAATAGGAGATAGGAAAAAAACAACAAAAACAAATAAAGAACCTTGTCCACATAACAACTCTTACATCCCCAGTACCACGTAAGGCAGCAGATAAGATTAATTGAAATATATCCAAAAATACTAATAGACTCAAAATTGGCATAACTTTGGCTGAAAAATCTGTAAATGCATGTTTTGCATCAAAAAAATGAATGAAAAACTTGGGAAATAAACAAATAGTCAGTATACAACAAGATACAAAGCCTGCAGTTAAAAGCATAACTTTTTTAATGTTAGTTTTTATAGCATCGAAATTGTCTGCTCCGCAATCATTACTAACCAAAAATGTTATTACCTGAGCAAATGCTATTGCTGGCAAAAAAGCAATTCTTTCTATGTCCTTAATGACTGTAAAGCTTGCTAAAGCCAGTTTACCCATAGGGGCCAACATTGTACCTAACCATATATAAGCAGATGCAATTGTAGCCTTATCAAGAACTACGGGCCAACTAAGCATTATCAGCTTTTTAACAGTTGAAAACTCTTTAAAGGGATCAAAAATATTTATCATATATTTTTTATGCTTTTCATCTTTAAAAATATACCAAAAAGCCATTAATAACATAGAGCTATACTGAATTATAGTAGCTAAAGCAGAACCTTGTAATTTTAATTCAGGAAAGCCAAATTTTCCAAATATAAGGGCATAATCAAAAAAAATAAAAATCATAGCACCCATTGCAAATATGTTCATGGGAGTACGAGTATCTTTTATTCCCCGCATAAAAGATATTAATGCAAAATAAACAAAAGTAAGAAATACTCCTATGGCCCTTAATCTTAAAAAAGGAACACCTATATTAATCATTTTTGCAGGAACACCATATAAATAATAGATCCAATATGCATTAAAATATAAGAATCCTGAAACCAGAGTACCGATAATTACTGATATCCAAAATGAATCCACTAAAGTTCTGCCAACAGCTTGATAGTTTTTAGCACCATTATGTTGTCCTCCTAAAATAACAGATCCTATAGAAAAACCCTCTGCAGATTTTATAACAAGATGAAGTAATGTAGCTGTTACCCCAACGGTAGCATAAATAGAAGTAGATTTTAATTGAGAAATGAATCTGGCATCCAAAAGATGTAAAGCTGAGTATATAACTAATGCAGAAATATATTCAGGATAAAAATATTTTAAAATATTTTTATAACTTTCCCCTCTTACATTATCTTTAATACCCTCTAAATAACTTAATAAAACCCCTTTTTTTATCATCCCAAATTTATCTTTCAATGTTTTACCCTAAAAATTAAAAATCACTAAAATTATTTACCAAAAAATATTAATTTTCTTTTTTTATCTCCCACCTCATAAGTTCCCTCCTTTTTGAGATATATTAAATCATCTGTATTAGGTTCCCAATTATAAGATGCCCAATAAATAAGATTACTATCAATTTTATACATAGAATCTGAGGAAAATATGCGCAAAAGTTCATCGGTATGCAATGATGCTCTTGCACAAAAAAGATCAATTTTATAAGAAGTTTTTCTTAAGAAAGTTCTCCAATCTAAAGAACAAACCTCAATATTATCAAGTTTAAACTCTTTAATAACATCATTTAAGAAAATTATTTTTTTCTGAACAACCTCAATAAGAATAACTTTTAAATTGGGATACATTATTTTAATAGGAATTCCAGGAAAACCGGCACCGGTTCCTACATCGCATACAGTTTTTAAATTATTAAAATCAACAAAATTGGTCACGCTTAAAGAATCATCAAAATGATAATCAATAATATCTTCGGTTTTAATAATTCGAGTTAAGTTTATTTTTTGATTCCATTCCTGAAGTAAAGCAGCATATTTACTGAATAATTTCAATTGTTCTTCAGTTAAATTATACTTTTTACCAAAGCTTTGCCATTTTTGTAATTCAGGTGAAATAATCATTTATTTAACCACATAATTTGCTAAAAACTTAAATTATAGATTTTTATTAATTAAAACTGCTATATTATAAATGTAATTAGGTTTATTTTAAATGGTAAAAATAAAATATGAAACACATTTTTTCAAAAATTATATTTTTTTCATTATTCCCATTTTACATAAATATAATTATCGGGGAAGAAACTGATAAGGTAATTACATTTTTTATACAAGAATATCCTGAAAAAAAAGAAGATGTAATAGATGAAGATCAAGCTTGTAATGATCATAAAATAAACTTAATAAATGGGGTTTATGCTACATATGCAGGATACATTACAAATTCAGACAAGAATGGACAAATTTCTTTTCCCAGGAGAACCATAACTGATTCCTTTAATTTGCTTGTAACCAATCAAATTTATCCTATATTCATGTTTCAGGCCACTATAGCTTTTTGGCAATTAGCCTCCCAAAAAGCTAAAATGTATAAAATTGAAAAAAAACAAGACAAAGAAACAGAGTTGTATTTTTGGCAGGTACAAGAAAGAACTTTGCCAGAAAACAAGCATATTCCTATTCATACAATCACAATATTAGCAGATCCAAAAGATATTTATGTACCATTAGGGTTAACTCTTGCAAATAAAAGCAATCAAGTTCTTCTTCCTGATATTTATGTTAAGAAAAGTTTAGATATAATAAAAAATACCTTGCTGGTTTTAACAATTAAAAACTTTTTCTCTCAAATTAAAAAAGTATATCAAGATAGACCACTAGGATATAGAAGCCATATATTACCCTAATCAATTTAATTTTTAATAAACAAGGAGCTATTAATGTTTTATTTTATAAGGAAGTATACAATATGAAGCTTCAAATTTCTTTTGATATAATAGATTTAGATAAAGCAATTGACATAGCAGTAAAAGTTGCAAAATATGCAGATATAATAGAAATTGGAACTATTTTGCTGTATAAATACGGAATTAAAGCGATAGAAGATTTTAGAAAAAAATTACCTAAAGAATCAATTCTTGCCGATTCAAAAATAATTGATAGAGGCAAAGATGTCACAAACTTAATTCTTAACGCTGGAGCTGATTGGGTAACTGTAATGTCCGGAACAAGTAAAGAAGTTATTCATGCAGTTGCAACCACGGCTCATGAATTAAATAAAAAAGTAATGCTGGATTTGGTAGATTCTAGTTCTCCTGGGCAATCTGCTTTGGAAGCAAAAAGCTTGGGAATTGATGCAATTTTATTTCATCAAACATATGATGAAAAACAAACATTGCTTTTTTTAGATAAATGGGACATGGTTAAAGGCAATACACAATTGCCTATTTTTATCTCTGCAAGAATAAACAGAGATACCATAGAAAAAATTTTAGAACTTAAGCCAGATGGAGTTGTTATAGGCAAAGCTATAACAGGTTCTCAGAACCCTGAAGAAGAGGCTAAATTTTTCTATGAAGCCTGTTTTGGCAAACAATTAGATTAATTTTTTGAAGGAGCATATGAAAATATTGTTAAATATAATAATTTTATTATTTATAAATTTATGTCAAAATTCTTTTAGTTTTGATTCTAGTACAATGGAATTCTGCACAAGAGAACCTAACCAAAAAAAATGTGAATCAATAAACGTTTCTACAAAATTACGAGCTCTTATTGCCATGAAGGACCATTGGGCATGTCAAAAAAAATGTGAAAATTTTAGTAGCTCTCCAGATGAATATAAACAATGTAAAGAAGATTGTTTAATTACTCAAGAGCTAGCAGCTACAAAATTTTTTGGGTTAAATTCTTGTGAATTATCTGAATTACTAAAAGAATTCGAAAAATCTCATCCAGGTTCAAAATTACACGATTTATACAAAGAAAAAACAGAAAAATGAAAAAACTGATAATAGCTTCCGTAATTCTAATCTCTGGTTTTTTAGTTTTTAAAAACTGGGAGCAAAGTTGTCATGAAAAATTCCAGAATCCATTCCCTTACGACCTACATTACAAATATATTCCAGGTGAATACTCAAGAACAATAATTTGTATGCATGGTCTGTGTGGTAACTATAAAATAGCAAAACATTTAATATCTCAAGGTGATATAAAAGAGAGTGTAGTAACATTTAACTTTCCAGATCACAGCCTTAAATTAGATAATTTTGATCCTACAAAAACTACCTTTGGCTCACTAGATGAAATTTTACCGGCTATATTTGTCTTTAAAAAAGTAATTATAGATTGTGATATCAAAAATGTTGATTTTTATGGTTTTTCTGCCGGAAGCGGTGCCCTAATTAATGCAATTAAAATATTAAATAGTTCAAATTATGATCAAGAATTAATGAAAATTGGTGTCAATTCTGAAACGAAACATAAAATTTTAAACACTATACAAAATGGTTTTGTAATTTTTGACTGTCCATTAAAATCTATAGATGAAATTATAGCTTTCAAGGGTCCATCTCCTGCACTACAATTTATAGGTGAAAGATATCGTAAAAATGGTTTTATACCTATAGAATCTATAAAAAGCTTTGAAAATTTATCTTTAAAAATACTCCTTTGTTTCTGCGCCAATGACGAAATCATTTCCAACAGAGATGATCAACTTTTTGCCGATCTTATAAAAAAATATAATTCACTGGGTACCACAATTGTAGTAGAAGATAAAACCGGAAAACATAACTCATATCATAAAATCTTATGGAATCTTTATAGACAAGAACTAAATAAACTTAAATAAAACATGCACCCCAGATTAACACTAGAGCTCTTTAGAAACTCAAAAACTAAATCCTTTCACTTTCCGTTCGCCCTGAGTGCCGCACTACGTGCGGCGTATCGAAGGGTGAATGAAAAATTGCGTTCATGGTTCGATACGTTTGCTTCGCAAACACTCACCACGAACGGTCTATCAAAAAGACCTACTCTAGGTATTGGAAGAGGTTTAATATTCATTACACTAATTTTAATTTCATTCTCAAATACTTATTGCTTGCAAGAAGAAAAACATGAATTTGAATCTAAAAATGTTCTTGAAAATCTTGAAAATGTAGATTACGAAGAAAGAACAATATATTCCAAAGACCCAAAGACAAAAAACAATATAACAGCTCTGTGTAAATTATCTGAAAAGAAAATTGCTATTGCTCAGCACAATGGGAAAGTAACAATTTTCAATATTGATACTGGTAAAAAAGAGAAGGCTATATCAAACAAAGGTTGGGTAGAAAAAATTATTAAAATATCTAAAGATAAATTTGCTATTATAAACGAATATTTTAGGTTAAATATGTACACAAGTATTAAAGTATATAATCTTAATAATTTTAAAAAATCAAAAGAATTAACAGTAACCCTAGATCACAAGCCCATTATGTGGGTCTACGGTATTGTTTACTTAAAAAATAATAGATTAGTTATAACGTTTAATGATATAGCTTTTCTTGTAAATCTTGATTCAGGCATTACAACACGATTTCCATTCTTAATAATTTATGCAAAACAACTCAAAGATGGAAATTTTATATGTGAAACATATGAACAAAGCATAATAATTTTAAATTCAGATTTCAAACTAATTAGTACTGTACACAAAAATCACGCTTGTGATTTGAATGTCCTAAAAAACAAAAAATCATTTATCACTAGAACACATACACCTCACGTATGTTCATTAATTTTTTCAAACGAAAAATTTAATTTTGAGAAAATTAGAAAAAATTTAATAGATAAAATACCTATATCTGATCTACAAAAAATTATATTAGATTATTTAAGTGATGAATGGCAAAGCAAAGTTGTAAACACTATAAACAGTTTAAACTATTTTAAAGTTATTTCGAATAATTACATTGTTAACATAGCTTGTTTCAAAAATACCCATTATGATCTGGAACTCTGGAGCATTTTGTCTCCAAAGCTTATAAAAACTATTACAAAAATAGAGGATCATAATCTCGATAAAATTGCTTTTTTCAAAGATGGTACAATAGTAGTTTGTGGCGAGTATAATGTCAAAGTTTTAGAGCCAATATTTAGAGTATAAAACATGCTTAAAATTTTAAAAATCATTCTCCTAGGTGCTTGCTTCTATTTTTCAAATATTTATTCTTTACAAGAAGAAAAACTAAATCAAGAAACTAAAAATGAGCTGGAAAATATAGATTATGAAGAAAA
>JABDFA010000006.1:0-44115 GCA_013286795.1 Candidatus Babelota bacterium | reverse complement strand
GCTTGCTTCTATTTTTCAAATATTTATTCTTTACAAGAAGAAAAACTAAATCAAGAAACTAAAAATGAGCTGGAAAATATAGATTATGAAGAAAAACTAATTTATGACCGAAATTTAAAAAAAGGGAAAATGATAGCTTGTCTAAGTAAATTATCTAACAACAGAGTTGCTATAGCCCAGCAAAATGGAAATGTAAAAATTTTCAATATTGATTCAGGCAAAAAAGAAAAAACTGTGTCAGGTAATAAAGATGTAATAAAAATAATTGAAATATCTGGAAATAGACTAGTTATTATAAGTTGCCAGACTATGGTTATACCATTTGAAGCTATATATGGGCCTACAATTATTAAAATATATAATTTAAATAACTTTGTATTTAGAAAATCAAATGAAATAACTATAAATCCTCAAGAAGCTGATCCTGTACCTCCTCAAAATATTATCTATTTAAAAGATGATAGATTAATTGTAACATTTCCGGACAGATCTCTTCTTGTAAATCTTTCTTCAGGAAAAACTGTTACTCTTCCTTTTACGATATTATACGCAAAAAAAACAGCTGATGGAAATTTTGTATGTAAAAACCACATTGATACCTTAATAATTCTAAATCCAAACCTAGAATTAATTGATACTATAAAAATAAATAGCATAATTACTAATCTAAAGCTATTAGGCAATAAAAAGTCATTTATTATTAGTTCATCATCAAAAGATTTTAAAAAAGCACCTGTCTTAATGTTTACCAATGAAAAGTTTAATTTTGATGAAATCAGAAAAAATTTAATGGATAAAATACCCATTAATGATCTACAAAAGATTGTATTAGATTATTTAGGTGACAGGTGGCAAAATGAAATTGTTGCAAACAATAATAGATCAAATGAAAGTTATTTAAACAATTTTAATATTATATTAAATAATAATTCAATTAATAGAAGATCCCTAAATGGAAGAGGGTATTGTATTGAAATTTGGGCCATTTTCCCACCAAAATTTATAAAAACAATTAAACAATTAAATCTTACTGATAAAGTTGTTTCTTTTAAAGATGGAACAATAGTAATTGGCGACAGTTATAAGGTCAGGGTTTTAGAACCAATATTTAGGGTGTAGAACATGCTTAAAATTTTAAAAATCATTCTCCTAAGCGCTTGCTTCTATTTTTCAAATATTTATTCTTTACAAGAAGAAAAACTAAATCAAGAAACTAAAAATGAGCTGGAAAATATAGATTATGAAGAAAAACTAATTTATGACCGAAATTTAAAAAAAGGGAAAATGATAGCTTGTCTAAGTAAATTATCTAACAACAGAGTTGCTATAGCCCAGCAAAATGGAAATGTAAAAATTTTCAATATTGATTCAGGCAAAAAAGAAAAAACTGTGTCAGGTAATAAAGATGTAATAAAAATAATTGAAATATCTGGAAATAGACTAGTTATTATAAGTTGCCAGACTATGGTTATACCATTTGAAGCTATATATGGGCCTACAATTATTAAAATATATAATTTAAATAACTTTGTATTTAGAAAATCAAATGAAATAACTATAAATCCTCAAGAAGCTGATCCTGTACCTCCTCAAAATATTATCTATTTAAAAGATGATAGATTAATTGTAACATTTCCGGACAGATCTCTTCTTGTAAATCTTTCTTCAGGAAAAACTGTTACTCTTCCTTTTACGATATTATACGCAAAAAAAACAGCTGATGGAAATTTTGTATGTAAAAACCACATTGATACCTTAATAATTCTAAATCCAAACCTAGAATTAATTGATACTATAAAAATAAATAGTATAATTACTAATCTAAAGCTATTAAGAGACAAAAAATCATTTATTATTAGCTCATCATCAAAAGATTATAAAAAAGCGCCTGTTCTAATGTTTACCAATGAAAAATTCAATTTTGATGAAATTCGTAAAAATTTAATAGATAAAATACCTGTTAATGATCTACAAAAGATTGTATTGGATTATTTAGGCAATAGATGGCAAAATGAAATTGTTGCAAACAATAATAGATCAAATGAAAGTTATTTAAACAATTTTAATATTATATTAAATAATAATTCAATCAATAGAAGATCCCTAAATGGAAAAGGATATTGTATTGAAATTTGGACTATTTTTCCACCAAAATTTATAAAAACAATTAAACAATTAAATCTTACTGATAAAGTTGTTTATTTTAAAGATGGAACAATAGTAATTTGTGGCGAATATAATGTTAAAGTTCTAAAGCCAAAAAACATATAACAACTATGTTAAAAATCATAAGTTTAATAATATTTACTTTGTTTTCAAATCTTAATAGCATGCTTGCAGAAAAGGTTGATCATGAAACTAAAAATGAGTTTGAATCGCTAGACTGGCAAAAACCTGAAAAAATACATTGCTCTAATAGAGTATTTAATAAAGAAGCTATAAAAAAAATATATAAGTTATCAAACAGAAGGGTCGCAATTATTTTTAATTGTTTTAATAGTGAAATAAAAATTTTCGATATAGATTCTAAAAAACATCTAAAGACTTTGCCTGATTGTAATCGGATTTATTATTTGCAAGAAATACCTAAAGATAGGCTTATTTCTTTAAGCGAAAATAGAGAAGAAACTTATCTCTATGTAAAAGTGTGGGACCTAAAATCATTTAAGCTTTTAAAAAAATTTATATTTAATTCCTCAGAAAAAAAAGGGATGTATTTCTTTGCTAGTATTGTTTATTTAAACAATGAAAAGTTGTTAGTAATATTTCCAGAAAAAGCTATTTGCACTATAGATTTAGAATCAGGAGAATATAGAGTCTCAAAAACAAACTTACAATACATTAGAGATATCCACAACTTCTATGGAGGTTTTATTGCTTATAAATATCATCCCTTATCTATACTTATTTTTGATAACAATTTCAACATAACTCACTCAATACCTTGCCCTAATGATATAGATAAAATAAAAACTTTAAATCACGATCAATTTCTTGCTCTTAGGAATAAATGCGCATTTTTATATAATTTCCAAAATATAGATAAAATAAAACAACAGCTTTGTGATCATATAAATGTAAACGATATAAATAATATAATATTAGATTATTTAGGTAAAACTTTAGAAGATAAATATTTAAAAAACGAAAGAGATTTGAATAATTTTACTGCCTTATCCAATAACATTATAATTAGTCACTGTGATTGTCATGAGCATATAAGATTGTACCAAATAAATCCATACAAATTAATAAAAGAGATAGATATTAAAAAATTAATATACGAAACTTATGGAAAACATTATCCTGTTTATGATTTTATTGTTTTTGAAGATAATACAATAGTTTTACAAGGCTGGAACGATATATTTATTTGCAGACCAAATACGCAAAACCAAAATTCATAAATTTATGTTTAAATATTTAACACTTTTAATTTTATTTTCATTTTCAAATCTCAACAGTATGTTCGAAGAAAAAACTGATTATGAACGCAAAGAGTGCGTCTGGAAAGAAAAAATAATCTATGACAGAAGTTCAGTTACAGCAAAGAAGATAGTTGCTTTATGCAAATTATCCAAAAGAAGAATAGCTATTGCTAACAAACAGGGTTGCATAAAAATTTTTAATATTGATACAGAAAAAAAAGAAAAGGATATTTATACTAATGATAAAAATATACAAAAAATAATTGAAATACCTGGAAACAGATTGGTTATTATAATTTATGAGATCGATGTTTCTTTCTTAACAGATGTGTTTTATGGAAAAACAATTGTTAAAGTAATAAATTTAGATAAATCATCAATCTTCAAACAATCACATACAGGAATAACGGTAAATAGAAATGATGCATCATATTGGGGTTCGGCACCAAAAAGTGTTATTTATTTAAAGGAAAATAATCTAATTTTTACATTTTGGGACAAAACTTTTCTTGTAGATCTAACTTTAGAAACTGCAACACAACTTAATACAGCATCTTATTCAGGGCCATTTACTCATTTGCATGGCATAACTTACATTAAACAAATGGCTGATGGAAATTTTGTATGCAAATATCGTTTTTACCCGGGAAGAATAGTAATTCTAAACAAGGATTTTAAACTCATACAAATATGTAATAATGACAATTGTGATTTGAGGATTTTAAAAGATAGGCAAGCATTTATTGCTTGTAATATACGCGTAAATACGCCACCTCCAAATTCAATTACATATACTGTATTAATTTTTACGAATGAGAAGTTCAAATTTGACGAAATTAAGAAAAATTTAAATAACAAAATTCCTGTACCAGATCTACAAAAAATTATATTAGATTATTTAAGTGAAAAATGGCAAGGTGAAGAGATTCAAAAAAATATAAATATGACTGGTACTTACCAGGATATCGGCAATCCTCTACAGCACATAAAACTTATACAAGATAATAAAATTATTAATAAATTGGGTGTATCGAATGATAATTTTAGCATTCAACTTTGGAGTTTTAAACCATTAAAATTTATAAAAAATATAACAAAAATTAACTATCCTCAAAAAACAGTAATCTTTAAAGATGGAACAATAGTAGTTTGGGGCGAATATTCTATTAAACTTATAAAGCCAAATCTAATAGTTACTTGTGCTTAAACTGTAACCCATAAAGTTCTTTTAATTCTTTTACAGTAGTAGCTTCAGTAGCAGATTTATCCAATCTATATTTCATAAATCTTGGAAATCTTAATGCATAACCTAAAGTTTGTTCAGTTTTACCCGCAGTATGAATAGGAGAAACGGTAATTTCATCTGCCATAATTTCACAAACTATTTTGGGCCATATCCATACATCAGGATATAGGTTTTTATCACACTCTATATTTTTAGGTTTTTCTTCAGTTTTTTCATGGTCACATTTTTTCTTTAATGTTTTCCATTCTTCATCAGTCATACCGGTTCCAACTTTTGCCACTGTCTGAAAATGATCTTTTTCTTTGTTATAAACGCCTACCAAAAATGCGCCTATACCAAAATGGGATCTTTTACCTTGACCATAATTGTAGCCTAAAATTACACAATCTATTGTATCACTAAGATGGCCACCCTCTCCACGCTTAAGCTTAATCCAATTGAAATTACGCTTTCCCGGTTGATAAATAGAATTAGGTTTTTTTACTACTAGCCCTTCAAGGCCAGCAGAAATTTCTTCTAAAAAATAATCCTCTAAGTGTTTAGCATCAGAAATTTTTCTTTCTTTAATTACCTGTATGGTATCAGTAGGATAATTTTTAAAAAGATCAACCAATAAATCCCGACGTTCTTCATAACCTTTTTCAAGCATTAATTTGTCATTTAAATAAAGCAAATCAAATAAGAAAACTTGTAAGGGATACTCAGCCATAGTTTCTTCAATGCCATGTTTTCTTTTTCTTTTTACAGTTTCTTGAAATGGAGCAAAATTACCTGTATTAGGATCATATGCAATAGCCTCACCTTCACATATCAAAGTTTTAACCTTTAATTTCTTAAAGGCTTCAACTAAATCAGGAAACATATGTGACATATCTACCAAGTTTCTTGAGAAGAATTTTATAAAATGCTCCTTTTTACTATTATCCACATGAATTTGTAGCCTAAAACCATCTAATTTGGGTTGAGCAACACAAGTACCAATTTTTTCTATAATCTCGCTAGCAGTTGCAAGTCTTTCAGCAGCAGCTGGTCGGATAGGTATTCCAACTTCAGCTTTTATATCTTTTATTCCTTTAATACCCTCTTTTTTAACTATGTAACCAATTTTGCCAATATCTACGCACATGTTATAAGCATTTTCTATGTCTTTGCGTAGAGATTTATCACCTACTAGCAACCATGAAAAGGCATCTATTAATGTCATGTCAGAAAAACCTAATCTCAAACTATCAGTTAAAACCCTGATTACATATTTTGCACTTACAGGATCTAACTCTTTCAAGAGATTTAAAACTTTTTCATATTTAATTTCCTGGGATCCTGTTCCGGTTATCTGTTCAATTTCAATTAATTTATTATAAACTTCAACTACAGTTAAATTGGATTTTTTACGCCAATTGCCAGTTGAAACTACTGAACCTAAATCACCATGTTTTTTTAATTCTTCATTAAACTCTGATTTATCAATACCTAAAATCTCTTGAACTACATGAGCAATATTTTTTTCAGCAAAATTAAATTGTACATTCAAATAAGGTGGATGAAGTTGACCAAGAGATAAATATGAGATAATTTTGGCTTCTTGTGCACTTGCATTAGAAAAAAGTTCACTTAATAATCGAGTAATTTCTAACCTGGAAGATACCGGCTCAATTCTATTAAAATATTCTGAAAGTTCCTGAAATAACATTGATTTATTCCCTGATTTTGGCAAAAAAACAGTTACAGCTAATACAGTAGCACAAGATAAAATTAATATAAAATTTTTGATTTTCAAGATAAACCTTAAAATTTTTACTTTTATTTACTATTATATTCTAAATCTAAAAAATAAGGACTTTTTATGAATGAGCTAAACAACTACAAAGAAATAAACTGTGAAAAATTTAAAAGGCTTCATCTATCTTCTCAAAAAGTGCTGGATAGATTAAAAGAAGATATAGACCTTATGGCAAGCAATAGCCCGGATGTAAAGAAATATCGTAGAGAATTTAGACAATCAACTATTCATATATTTGAGCTTTCTGTTAATACACTATACAAGTTTTTAAAAGACTATTTAATAAGAATAGAAGCTTTAGAGCTTAATGTATTTACACTAAACAGTGTATTTAAAGAATGTTATACAGCCAAATTAATCAGTCAAAACGATCTTGAATTAATAATAACTTTAATATCAGACAAGAACAGAACCTCAGAATGTTACGTCGAATCAATCTCAAAAGAAATATGCGCCAAAATCCCAGATCATTATATTTTGATGAAAAAGATTTTGGATAGAATTGATAACAAAAAGTTTAATTAAACAACTTTTATAAAGGATTTTTTAAATTCACAATAATACTGGAATGCTGAATAAATCGAGATTAAAATAGCCAGAAGAATCAGAAATAATTCGAGTATATTCCAAGAAAAATTAATCCCATAATCCTGATACGGGTTAAGAATTATAAACGAAAGCATAATAAGCTGTAAAGATGTTTTTAGCTTTCCCCAAAAAGAGACAGAGATTGAAAAATTATTTTCCAGAGCAATTTGCCTAAGGCCCATTAAAAAAAATTCACGACCAATAATTATTAGAACCCAAATAAAATTAATTTTTTTGACAGCTAAAAGCGCAATAAGGGTAGAAGAGACTAAAAACTTATCTGCTATAGGATCTAAAGCTCTTCCCAATTTTGTTTCCCAATTATATTTTCTAGCTAAATATCCATCAAAAAAATCAGTTAAACTTAGAAAAACAAAAAATAGAGTTAATAAAGAGTTAAGCCATAAAAAATTATAAGGTAATAAGTATACAAGTGCTAATGGCAAAATACAGGGTGACAAAATTAATCGTAATAATGTAAGAAAAGTAGGAAAATTAATTTTTTTTATCACGTAAAAACCTAGTTTTAAAACCGTCTTACTTTGCTATACAAGCTACGAAGTAACGAAGACTGGCTGCCCTACCCTACTCCGCTCTTATCCTTCGACAAGCTCAGGATAAACTCAGCTACGAAGGGCAGGCTTCGCGAAGTATGGCTCGCCATACGAAGCTTGCCGAGCCGGCAGGCCCGGATAAGCGAAGTATGGTGGCGACGCAGGGACTCGAACCCCGGACCTACGGATTATGATTCCGCCGCTCTAACCAGCTGAGCTACGTCGCCATTGTTTAAAAGTATACACTAAATACTTAATTTTTTAACTTTTTTTGCACTCAAAACAAAACTAAATATTGATCTTAAGAAAAATATACCGGTTAATAATGTTGATATTATACCTATCATCATTGTAACTGCAAATCCACGAATTGGACCGGTTCCAAACCAAAATAGAACAACAGCAACAATTAAATGTGTTATATTAGCGTCAAGAATAACCGACATAGCATCTGAGAACCCTTCATCTACAGCATTAGAAGGACTCATTCCTGCAGCAAGCGCTTCTCTGATTCTTTCAAAAATCAAAATTGATGCATCTATAGCCATTCCTAAGGTTAATATCATTCCTGCAATACCCGGTAATGTCAAAGTTGCTCTTAAAACAGAAAGACCTACCAAAATTAATAATAAATTATATAACAAGGTAACAAATGCAAAAATACCGGATGCTTTATAAAATACAACACAGAAAATTAACAATAAACCTATCCCTATTAAGCAGGCCATAAAACCGCTCTTTACTGAATCATAACCCAAAGAAGGTCCAATTCTTCTTTCTTCTGCAAATGAAACTGGCGCAACAAAAGAGCCTGATTTCAATAAACTAGCTAACTCTTTTGCTTTTTCCATAGTAAACCTTCCACTAATGGACCCTTCACCACTAGGAATCTCTTCTCTTATAGTTGCAACTGAAACAGCCTTTCCATCTAGGATTGCTGCCAATTCTCTACCAACATTTTTTGCTGTTAAATCAGCAAATTTTCTTGCGCCTTCAGAAGTCAATCTAAAACTTACTACTGCTTCGGCACCGCGTCCAAAACTAGGCATAACGTCTCTGAAATCTCGGCCAGTAACCTCAGCGTGATCTGAAACTAAATAATATTGCCCTCTACCTTTTTTTACATCTTTGTCTGGTACTATTACCATTCCGTCAGGTAAACTCCCGCCATACTCTTCTGTTATAGTTTCAGGATTAGAACCCATTTTTTCTACAATTTTAAGCTCTAAAATTGCCGGAGTACCTATCATTTCCTTTGCCTTGGTTGGATTATCTACATCCGGAAGTTCAACTATGATGCTATTTGAACCTTTTGCAGATACTGTGATTTCCTCTACACCAATTTTTTGTAATCTTGAACTTAGAACATCAATGTTACTTTGTAAGGCCCATTTTTTTATTCTATTAACTTCACTGTCCGGTAAATATAAACTTATAGCATTACCTGATAAACTATTAACCAATTCAGGAAAATCCTCCTTAATTGTTAATTGAGCTTGAGATGCTCCCAACTCGTCATTAAATTCTAATTCGATTTTTTCATTTTCTAATTTTTGTTTAACTGGCAACTCTCTATTCTCTGCTTTTAAAGCTTCGGGAATTCTTAGAAGTTTATCTTTAAGTTCATATTCAACTGCCTTATCACCTTCAACATCTAGTGTTATATATGTCCCACCTACTAGATCTATCCCATACTTAAGATTTTTTCTTAAGGGTAAAACATAGTAAAGACAAAGAATCGCTAAAACAACCCAAAAAGAAAACCATGAAACCAGTAACCTTTTACCTGCAAAAGACATATTTTTCCCTTTTATTTATAAACTGTTTATATTCTCGCCAGATCCTTCGTCATCCTCAAGATAAACTTTGCTTGCCCTTACTGGCGAAGCCATACGAAGCCTTGGCGAAGTATGGTGCCGAAGAGGGGACTCGAACCCCTACAGGATTTCTCCCACAGCCACCTCAAAGCTGCGTGTCTGCCAATTTCACCACCTCGGCAATTCAAAAATACCTTAAAAAATGTAACAAAATTATACCTATTTAGCAAATCTAACTAAATTTTAAAAGTCGATTTGAACCATGTTTTAATTCTACCAAACCAGCTCTTATCCGCTGTTTTTTGTTTATCTGGACCTGATTTATTAGCTTCCATTTGCTTATTTTGTTTTCTAACTTCATCTGCACGTTTCAGCATTTCAGAGCGCTCTTGTAAATCAAAACCTTCTTTTTTAAGGGAATCAATTTTGGAGCTTATATTGTTTGAAAATTGAGCAATCTGACCCAACAAACTTTGAAAATAGTTCATTAAATCCTGTTTTAAATATCTGGAAATATTTTGAATGTTTTTAAAGTCCGTTTCTGCTTGATAAAATAAAGTTCTAGCCTTTTTGTCATCCAAACTTCTGCCAATTTCTTTAAAACTTGCCCAAGCATCCTTTTCATAGCTTCTACATCTATTAACTTGGTCAATAACTTGGGTTATCGTAGCAGTTAATGTACCATCCATTTGGCTTAACTCTTTAAGATCTGATTTAAGCTGCTCAAGTTCTTTCTTTTTTTCATTCAATAGTTCTAAAAATTCTCGTTCCTCAATAGTCAAATCTCCCAATACCTCACGTTCCTTTTGGCTTTCAGATATTAAATAATCTATAGTTTCATTAAGTTCACCTTGTTCATAACCAATGCTGCGATAAAATAGATTTAATGCTTTATCTGCCTCATTGCGTTTATCAAAATAATCCATTTGAGTTTTGATTATTGAATCATTTAGATTAATTATTTTTTCAAATACAGATTCAGCTTGTTCCCACCAGACTCTCTTTAATAGCCAATTACCAGATTCTTCAATATCTAAAGTATCCAACATTTGGCCTATTTCTTCATCTATTTGATTTTCTTTTTTTTCAGGTTCAACCTGTTTTTCTTGAACAACTTTAATAGCCTCTTGAGGCTTGTCTTCGACTTTAACAGGTACAGCTTCTTGTACTGCATTTTCAATTTTAGATTGATTAGATTCGTCAACTTTAACATTATCATTTGATACAGGCAAATTAATATCTGTATCAAGTGATATCTCTGGTTCAGCATCTAAACTCATAAAACAAAAAATTAATACCCCAAATTTAAACTCAAATTTCATAACTTAAAACCCTCAATACTTTTTTAAAAATAGATTACAATGTTTCAGACAGTTCCTTCAATTCACCCAAAAGAGCCTCACACAACTCTTGAGCTTCCTTAGAAATATAACTCCATTTAACTCCACTATCTACCCTAGTCAGAACAGAACGATCACTTTTAATATCTATTATATCTATACGTACAACATTCATAAGCGGATGAACCATTGACGGCGCTCTAACCACACCTGCTCTTCCAAGTACACTATACGCTATATTATTTTCATCAAGAAAACAAAGCATCACCTTTTTTTGCCAAACCATATTGTGATAACCAGCATGGTCCTTATGTATAGAAATCAATAAACTTTCATATTCCTTAGGATAAACCCATTGAATGGGTGTAGTATGTGGAAGCCCTTTTTCAGAAAAAGTAGATAACACTGCTACTGTTTTACCTTTTTTTAAAATTTCAATTAAATCATCAGGAAGTTTAGCACCTACATGCTTAGCCATAAATAGCTCCAATAAATATGTTTTAAAACTTAATTTTACTAAAAACTTTAAGATTTGTAATAAGAATTGTCTTTTTTATTATAACAACTATGTCAAGTCTGACAGAAAAATTGTATATTTTACTCACCAATCAAGGTTTTGCTTGATTCTATAAGATTAATCATATTTTTCAAATCTTGCCTCATTTGTAACTCAGCTAATTCTCGGCTAGCAAATCTGGCACTGGTTGATCTATAAATAATATCTTTGATTTCATCATTAAAAATCAGTGAATTATCCATATTTTTTAAGAATTCTATTAACTCAGAATCAGTTTTACTGCTTATATCAATATTATAGCAAATAAAAATATATTTTTTTACTAGAGAAATTAGCTTAAAATAGAACTCTTTCGAGCTTTTATTCGGCAAATCTCTTTCTAACTGATTTAACTCACGCAAAATAGAAGACAAACTCTCTTTAGAATTATCTTGTTTAAATTTTTTATAAATTAAAAAGATAATAATACTAAGTAATATTAACCCTAAAAAAATCACAGCAAAATAAAAGAGCCTGGTTTTCCAAAATGGAACATACCATAAACCATAATTTTCAAGATCCAGATTAATATCATTCATCTAAAAGACCATTCTATTTTTAAAAAAAAGAACTATATCATTTACAAAATTCTTATTTCTTACATTTATGTCAATAAAATCAATTTTATTTTTCTTAAATAATTTATTTTGGTCATCTACTCTTTTTGCCAAAATTAAATTACTATAATGATTCATATTCACTGTGGATTCTTTACCAGATTCAATATCTTTCAAATTTAAAAATACTGATTCAGGCAATTTTTTTTCCAAATTATCAATGCATCTTATTGCTATTAAATCAAAATTATTAGATACAATCTTCAATGATTTTTGAAAATCTTTATCAGTTATAAAATCAGAAATT
This sequence comes from Candidatus Babelota bacterium, assembly GCA_013286795.1. Taxonomy (GTDB): domain Bacteria; phylum Babelota; class Babeliae; order Babelales; family JABDEC01; genus JABDFA01. The sequence continues at coordinate 31,942 of JABDFA010000006.1, read as the reverse complement.
AAAAATACTATAGATTTTTTTTTAATATTTTTTGATACAAATTCCAATGCAATTTTTATATCAGTACTATTATTATTTTGCTCAACACCAAAAAGAGTTTCCATAATATGATATGAATGACTATATCCTAATTTTGGAGGTATAAATTTAATAACTTGATCATTAAATAATACTAACCCTACTTTATCTTTAGAATAATATCCCGCAATCGCCAATACACTAGCAATTTGAGAAGAAATTTCATATTTAAATTCAGAATTAGAAGAAAAAAATAAAGATGCTGATGCATCAACCACAATAATAATTGCGCGATCCCGTTCTTCAAAATACTGCTTAACTAATAATTTTCCGCTTCTGGCAGAACTTTTCCAATCAATAAATCTTACATCATCTCCTTGTTGATATTCTCTTATTTGATCAAATTCTGTGCCTGTTCCTTTTATAGCAGTAGTATAATCTCCTATTAGATTACCACTTAAAACTTTTCTGGTATGTATTTGAATTAATTTTATCTTCTTTTTTATCTCTTCTTTTAACATTTTTTACCAATATTAAATTATAAAATTCTTTAATACTTCTGGAAACTGAATTGCTCCATCTTCTTTTTGATAAGTCTCAACTAATGCAACTATTAATCTTGGCAATGCAAGCGATGAGCAATTTAAGGTATGAACCAATTGATTATTTTTAGAATCATTATCCTTAAATCTAATAGCTCCTCTTCTTGATTGAAAATCGGTACAATTACTGCATGAAGATACTTCATAATATGCATTTTGTCCCGGAAGCCAAACTTCTATATCATAAGTTTTAGCTGACTGAAAAGACGTATCTTGCGCAGCCAAAAGACTTACACGATAATGTAGTCCTAACTGATTCAAAATATCCTCTGCGCAAGCTAACATTCTATCTTGTTCTTCTTGGGATTTTTCCGGAGAACAAATAGTATAAAGTTCAACTTTCTCAAACTGATGAATTCTAATTAAACCTTGCTCTGCAGAACCATAAGTGCCTGCTTCTCTTCTAAAACAGCTTGTCCAAGAAGTCATTCTTATAGGCAAATCAGATTTTACAAATATATGATCTTTATAAATATTAGTTAAACTAACTTCAGAAGTAGGAATCAAATATAAATTATCATCTTTAACAGAATAAACTTCTTCTTGAAACTTTGGAAAATTTCCCGCAACTTCAAGTGATTCCCCGTTGACTAAATATGGAGGTAAAATCGGCTCAAAACCATGCTTAATATTATTTTTTAACATCAGCATAGTCAAAGAATAAATTAATTTTACTGCATCATTTTTATAAAGAACAAATCTACTGCCTGCCATTTTGCTAGCAGCCTGAAAATCTACCCATCCTAAATTTTGAATTAATTCTAAATGCTTTTTTATTGTGAAATTAAATTCAGGTTTTTTTCCAACAACCTTAACTACTACATTTGATTCTTTATTGCCTTGTGGCACATCGTCTTGAATTATATTAGGGCAAAAAAGATATAATTTTTTAAAATCTTTTTCTATCTTCTCAAACTCACCTTCTTTATTTTTTAGTTCTTTTGAGACCTGTATAGATTCTTCACGGAGTTCAACTGTTATACCTGAACTAGCCAGTTTTGCCAGCTCATTCTTTTTTGATCTTAAAGCTTCTATTTCTAAATTAAGTTTACGAACCTGTTTATCTAATTCAATTAACCCATTAACATCATATGATGGGTCCTTTTTTTTGATTAAGTTAACTATTTTTTCAGGCTCTTTACGTAATATATTAAGATCTATCATAAATTCACTCCAGAATAAAAAATCTTGATAAATATATCTTAACAAAAAAAGACCGCCTTTTAAAGCGATCTTAGGTAAAGCTTTTCTAAAGTCAAATAAAAAATATTATACTGATCTGACTAATTCCCTCAGGTTCTTTCCTGCTTTAAATTTTGGAACGCTAATCGCAGGAATATCAATTCTTTGCTTTGTGGCAGGATTGATACCCTTACGAGCAGGACGCCTTGAAATTGAAAAAGTTCCAAAGCCTGTCAAAGAAACTTTTTCGCCCTTTTTCAAAGTGCGTTCAATAATACGTGTAAAAGATTCAAGCACGCGAGTTACATCCTTTTTACTGAATGTGGTTTCCTCGCTTAGACAGCTTATGATTTCTGTCTTATTCATATGCCCTCCGTAACTTATAGGTTTTTTATTAATACTGCTTCGCTTCAGTAACACTCTCTTTTAACCGTCGCATAGGTTGCCAGATGCTTACTTCAACAATGTAATCATATTATGATTTATTTGTTTGTCAAACAACTTTTATTTAGATATAAAATAAATATTGAAAAAACAGCGCAACAAAAGCAAAATTATAAAAAAATAAAAAAATAGAAAGAAACAATGCTTATAGACACCCACTGTCATATCAATAACATAATAAAACCAACATTTGATGTTTTGTTGCAAAAAAGTGATTTTGAAAAAGTACGCAACATTCTGCAAGAAGCTGAAAAAAATCATGTTACAAAAATAATTAATATTGGAACCAGCTTAATAGAGAGTGAAAATTCCGTTGCACTTGCAAAAACATTCCCTAATATTTTCGCAGCTGCAGGAATACATCCAACAGATTTAAAACCAGAATGGCAAAAAGAGTTAAAACAAATCTCCAAACTAGTCAAGAACAAAAATGACAACAAAATTGTAGCAATAGGAGAATGTGGAATAGACAAATATCATCAACCATTTGACCTACAAAGGCAAAAAGACGGCTTTAAAGCACAAATAGAGCTTGCGTTAGAAAATAATCTGGCTCTTGTAGTTCATTCGCGTAATGCACCAGAAGAAACATTATATTCTCTTGAAGAATTTAAAAAAGAAATCAAAAGATGTGTAATTCACTGTTTTTCTGAAAATATAGATTTTGCAAAAACTGTAACCTCTTGGGGATTTTATTTAGGCATTGGCGGAACAATTACCTACCCAAAAAACAACGAACTTCGCCAAATAATACAAACTATAGGCTTAGAAAAAATCGTTCTTGAAACCGACTCTCCATTTTTACCACCACAAATAATCCGGGGCAAAACAAACTATCCAAAATATATTTACGAAATTGCCCAATTCATATCTAATCTTCTTGGCATCAGTTTTGACTCAGTTGCAAAACAAACAACTGACAACGCAAAAAAACTTTTTGAAATTGATTAAATCATTCGCTTGATACGCTTGATACTAAACATTCCTAAAACCTGTTGTATCTTGAGCTTCTCTCCGGTCATCCTGAGGGAAGTGACGAATTGTGCTTATGCACAATTCGGAACGAAGTCGAAGGACCATGAACTTTCTAACAAATTACACAAGCACCACTATCCCTAAGATCATCTTCTTCAACTTCTGGTTGATTACTCCAGATTTCTATATGTTTATCAAAATCAAAAACAACTCTTCCATCATCTAGTATAATTCCTTCATTATAGTTTCCTTTTATATCGATTGATACCAATTCGCTAGTATCTAGATATAAAACTATAGGACAAATCTTCTTAATATCCAACTCTTTTCGATTGTAATGATAAAACAATAATTTCTTTTTATTAAATAAACATATATCGCTATCTAAATAGTAATATACAGTAGTAGCCGCACCAAATTTTCTTGTTTCAACCTCCCACTGATCTGACAAATAATCAAAAATAATTTTTTGAAGCACTGGAATTACGGTATCATTTAAAACTTCTTTAATTTTTCCAAAATTAAATTTTTCATTTCTAAAAATTACTAAATTACCATTAGTGTCACGAACCAAGAACTTATTATCTGGATATGAAACTATAAAATTAAACTCATATGTTTTAGGTTGAATAACCTCTGATTCATCTGTTTCTACAAAACCATTTCCAACACCGACATCAATTCTAGTTTTTTTAAATATCAGTGGTTTTTCATTTTCATCTCTTAATAATCCATTAGATTTCCAAATTACTTTGCAAGTTGCCGGATCAAGAATACACAAATTATTTCTATTCGATTTTAAAAGAATGTTTCCATCAGTCAAAGCTAACCCAGAGCTAGGTTTTTCTGTTTCAGCCTTACCAGTTCCAAAAATATCTAATTTCTGAGGTAATTTCAGTAAAACTGAACCTGTTTTTAAATCTAAAACAACTAAATATTCAAAACTAAAATTCTCATTATCACAAATTAATAAAACTAATTTCTCATCACCTAGATAAAACATCTGTTCTGTATGTAAATAGTTATAAAAAACATGATTAAGTTCAAATACAAATTCTTTTAAAAGTTTTCCGGAATTCGTATCAAATATTTTTATTTTTTTTGGCCCCTTACCATGGTCATTTATTTTAGTATTAATAACACATGCAAATCGATCACCTGGCAATTTACATAATTTTGTAACATACCAGTTAATACCTTTTTTTGTTTCCAGCCCATTAATCTCAAATAAATATTTACCTGAATTAATATCAAGAATTTTTATCAATCTTAAATTAGAGTTCCATATCAATAACGCTAATTTCCCTTTACCCAAATCAAACATATTAAAAGAATAGTTCGAGCTAGTATCTATAGTAGCAAACGAATTTTTGAAGCCATTTTTTAAGATTTGTTTTATGTCTATAAAATAATTTTTTAAATCTTTTATTTTAAAAGTTTTTTCTAATCGCCAGTTTTCAACCCGAGATCTTGCTTGCTCTGCCAATTCATCATCATTTTTCTGTTGCTGCTCAAAAGTTAAAGGCTCAGAAGATGAAGGAGTTATTGAGCTAGAAACATAATCCATAGAAAAAATACAAGAACTTGAAAATAATAAAATTAAAAATAGTTTTTTATACATGCTATAATTCTAGCAGATTATACAACCCTCTTGAACTTCTTTTTTTGTAACCTTTGGTTGATTTGTCCAAATCTCTATTGAACCATCTCTGGCATAAAAAGCTATTCTTTTACCATGATCCAGAATCCAAAACTTATCCTTATCCATTTTTGAGAGAAATTCATTTGTTAAAAAGATTATTTTAGATTCACCTGTTTCAACATTTAATATCGCACAATATCCGCTTGTAATGTAATCAAAAAATCGATTAAAAGCCAATATATGGTTTTCATCTAAAAAACATTTTCTACCATGTCTAAAAAAATTATCCAATATAAACTTATCAACATGAGTATCAATTTTATCCACAACTATTTTTGAATTCCAATCTTTTGGCAAATAACTAAGAACCATATTTTGTAAATCAGTAACAATTAAATTATTTTCATTAAGAACATCTTGAACTTTTTGAAACTTAAAATTTTCATTATCCCAAATTCTCACAATAAAATCCGTACTCAAACTTAAAAATTCACCATTTGGCAAAACAATAACATCAAGAATATTCCATGTATCTAATAAATTAGTCTCATCTATATTTGTGTAAATTACACATAAATTATTACCGGATTGTAACAACAATCTGTCACCATAAAGAGGTAGAGCTTGATTGATATAAACTCCTGTAGAAGATCCAACTGATCTCATGCCAAATACATCAACATATGTTAATAAAGAGCCACATTGTTCCTCTTTAATTAAATCAATTTTTTTCAAAATTTTCCCGGAAGATAAGTCTAAGATAAAAATAAATCTATAATCCTTGTATAAATCTTTGGTTAATAAGGCCATTCTGTTTTCAGATAAATAAACCCCATTCATATCACCAAACTCTTCAACAATAATATCTTTTAAAAGTTTCCCAGAATTTATATCGTATATTTTTATTTTTTTATTTATTTCCTCCCACTGTCCTTCTCCCCACCTAGTATCACTATTTAAAATACATGCAAATCTATTTTCGGATAATTTACACAATTGAGTGGGAATTAATTTAATACCTTTTTCGTCTTTCAATGGATTAATATTATGTAAACATTTCCCTGAATTGATATCCAATATTCTTATCGTATAAAACTTATCTTTACCCGTAAGAACACCTAATTTCCCATCATCTAAATCACATACTTGTACGTCATCATAATTAGTCTGTTTTGCTCCAACCAAAGATTTAGCAGTATTTAGCCAACCTAACTCATTGTTTGTCTTTGGAAATCTGCATTGACAGTACCAATCTGCTTCATGATCTACTTCTAGAGTAGAAGCTGCTTGCGAATCTTGATCTCGCGTTCCTTTAGATTCCTCTTCATTTTTTTGCCTTTGTTCAAAAGTTAAAGCTTCTTGGTCCGCTGAACAAGCAGATGGACTACTTGAGCTTGAAACAAAAGGTTCCTGATCCATGCTGTAAATGCAAAAACACAAAAACAACGATAAAGTTAAAATTATATTTTTCATTTTTTCTCCACTTAAAAAAATTCTTTAACAAATTACGCAACTATCTTGAACTTCTTTTTTTGGCTGATTAGTCCAAATCTCCATTGAACCATCTATATAAGAAAGAACTATTTTATTACCCTCATCTATAACGTCAAGATATGGTCTTGAAACTTTAGACCTTGAAGCTTTAGACAGTGCTTCCTCTTTCTTTGTTTTGCCAGTCTTAACATTTAATATATAAAAGAATATGTCTTCTGATGAATTATGGTACATTTTCTTAATTAGTATACTATCTTTATTTAAAATAAAGCTCGTATATGAAGAAACACTATCATTCGCAAAAAAACTAAATTCTGCAACTATTTTTGAATTCCATTCCTTGGATAAATAATCAAGAATTATATTTTGCAAATCACTGATTACAAGCTTATCGCTATTAAGAATCTCTTGAATCTTCTTGAACTTAAACTTCTCATTATTCCAAATCTTAATATTATTTTTATGCATGCTTAACCATTCATTATTTGGAAAAATTATAGCATCCATTACTCCGTAATAATTATTGTCTCTATGAATATTTTCAACTTCACCTGACTCAATAGAAACTATACATACATTATAATAATCTCTTAAAAGTAGACTTCCATCAGAAAAAGCTAATGGATCATTTATCATAGGCCCACTAGGGCTACAAATATTATTAAAAATATCTATATATTTTGCTGAGATAATTTCTTTTTCATTAATAAATTTTTTGACAAATTTAAAATCAAGCAAGTCAATTTTTTTCAATATTTTACCAGAATTTAAATCTAAAATAAGAATAAAGGCAGAAGAACTTGCGCTACATTGTCTACTCAACGCCATTCTATTACCAGTTAGGTAAGTTCCGTGTATGTCAAATACGTCATATTCTCTATATTTTCCATCATTTTCAACATATTTACCTTCAACAGTAATATCTTTTAAAAGTTTTCCAGAATTTATATCATATATTTTTATTTTCTTATCTTTGCCTAAAGAACTATTTAAAATACATGCCATTCGATTTTCTGGTAATCTACATAATTGAGTAGGCATTAATTCAAAATCTTTTTCATCCTGTAAAGGATTAATGTTGTACAAACATTTACTTGAATTTGTATCTAATATTCTTATTGTACAAAACTTCCCTGTAATCGTAACCCTATAAAGCACTCCCAATTTTTTGTTATCTAATTCACAAGGTTGAATGTTATCATAATTGGCCTGTTTTGCACCAACCAAAGATTTAGCAGTGTTTAGCCAACTTAGCTCATTGTTTGTTCTTGGAAATTTACATTGACAATACCAATCTGCTTCATGATCTACTTCTGGAGTAGAAGCTGCTTGCGAATCTTGATCTTGCGATCCTTTAGATTCTTCTTCATTTTTTTGCATTTGCTCAAAAGTTAAAGCTTCCTGATCAGCTGAGTGAGTAGATGGACTACTTGAACTAGAAATAAAAGGTTCCTGATCCATGCTGTAAATACATGTACCTAAAAACAATGATAAAGTTAAAATTATATTTTTCATTTTTCTCCACTTAAAAAATTCTTTAACAAATTATGCAATTACTTTGAACTTCTTTTTTTGCAACCTTTGGCTGATTGGTCCAAATTTCTATTTTTTTCGCTTCCATATAATAAAGAGCTATTATTTTTCCATCGTCTAAAATTTTAATTTTATCCATACGAGCAACCTGGGACAACATCTTTTCATTTTTTACTGTATCTGTACCAACATTTAATATAGAAAAAATCGTATCTGATGCTGCATAAGGGCATACTTCCTTAATCAATATATTATCTCTATTTAAAATAAATCCAGTCCTTGAGACAAAACCATCCCATCCAAAAGAATGTTTCGTAATTATTTCAGAACTCCAGTCTTTTGAGAGATAACCAAAAATAAGTTCTTGTAATACTGCAATTGATAATTTTCCATCATTAAGATTGTTTCGAATTGCTTCAAACTTATATTTTTCATTCTTCCAAATTTTTAAACCGTCTTTATCTAAGCTTAAAAGTTCATTTTTTGGTAAAACAAAAATGTCTTCAACAGAATCGAATATTGCATTAACTTCACCTATTTCAGAGACTATTGCTACTTGACGACCTGATTTCAATATTAAGCTTCCATCAGCAAGTACTCCTATTTGATTAATTTCTATGGCAAAATTGTTTTTTATTCTTGAAGAAGAATCTCTTCCTAAACTCAAAATATCGAATCGGTGTAATATTTTACCAGTATTTAAATCTAAGATATATATAAATTCATAATGTTTAAAAGAAAAACTATCAGGTTCCCCAATAAATAAAACCATTTTATCATCAGGCAAATAAACTCCTTTTTTTATCACTCCTGATCTTAAAGATCTTAGCCTTTTATCGTTAAAATCTTTTTCAGTAATAAGAATATCTTTCAATAGCTTTCCGGAATTTACATCATATATTTTTATTTTTTTATCTTTAGCTGAACTATTTAAAATACAGGCCATTTGATTTTCTGAAAGTTTACATAAACCTACAGGAATTAAATTAAAATCTGTTTCGTTTTTGAAAGGATCGATAACAAGACTTTTACCTGAATTAACATCTAATATTTCTACAGAATTTTCAGTAAAAAATAATTGAGAATACAAAATTCCCAATTTGCCGTTACCCAAAGAACATAATCGAGGTACAACATATTTATTTTTGAGGTCTAAATCCATAAGTTTATGAAACTGGCTTGCAGCCGGTCCTTCTTGCAATTCTTTTTCTTCTCTTTCCTTTTCCATTTGTTCAAAAGTTAAAGCTTCCTGGTCCGCTGAACAAGCAGATGGACTACTAGAACTTGAAACAAAAGGTTGTTGATCCATGCTGTAAATACAAGAACCTAAAAACAATGATAAAGTTAAAACTATATTTTTCATTTTTCTCCACTTAAATAATCGATTTATTAAGAAACAATAGAACTAGCTTGAGCTTCTTTTTTTGGTTGATTACCCCAAATCTCTATTGAACCATCTTTAGCATAAAAAGCTATTCTTTTACCATTATCTAAAATTTTGCACTTTTCTTCATCAAACATCTTTAAACAGAAATCTTGTTTCAAATTAATCTTTTTTATTTTTCCAGTTTTAATATTCAATACCCCACAATATCCATGAATATTGGAAAAAAAGTGATTAAATACTAATATATGACTTTCATCTAAAATAAATTTTCTACCAAAAACATCCCGAGTTTTATCTGTAATTATAGTTGGAATCCAATTACTTGGTAAATAATCAAGAACTATTTTTTGTAAATCAGGTATCATTGGTGTCTCTTTATGAAAAACATCCTGAATTGTCTTAAACTTAAACTTTTCATTATCCCAAATTTTAAAGACATTATCATGGTTCAAACTTAGCAATTGTCCATTTGGCAGCACTGAAATATCAAGACCATCTCCTTTCCATATTCCATCAACTTCACCTGCTGTAGAGATTATACATATATTGTTAAAACTTCTTAGCAATAATCTACCGTCAGAAAATGGTAATGCTTGATTTATCGTTACTTCAGCCTGGCCACCAGTATCATTGCCAAAAATATCTATATATTTTACTAACGAAGTAGTTTTTTCTTTAAAAATGTCACAATCATGTTTTTTAATTAAATCAATTTTTACTATTTTGCCAGAAGCTAAATCTAAAATAAGAATAAATCTCGATCCATCTGTACATAGATCTTTAACTATTAAAGCCATTCTGTTATCAGACAAATGGATTCCTTGTATGGAATCATGCCATTTTGGAATACCTTCAAAATACTTATTTTCAATAATTATCTCATTTAAAAATTTTCCGGAGTTTATATCGTATATTTTTATTTTCTTATTTTCTGAACTGTTTAAAATGCATGCAATTCTGTTTTGAGGTAATAGACATAATTGTGTAGGTATTAATTTAGGGTCCTTTTCGTCTATTAGTGGATTAATAATGTGCAAACAATTGCCAAAATTAGTGTCTAATATTCTTATTGTATAAAATTTTGTAGCTGTATAAAGAACGCCCAATTTTCCGTTATCTAATTCACATAATTTAATATTATCGTAATTGGTTTGTTTTTTGCCCATAAGAAATCTTAGTCCATTTGTCCAGTCTAGCTCGCGATTTGTTGTTGCAAATTTACACTGACAATACCAATCCAGTTCTTCAACTATTTCTTCTCTAGAAATAACCTCAAAACCTTCTTCTTCCTCTTTTTCTCTTTGTTCAAAAGTTAAAGATTCTTGATCCTCTGAATGGGTAGACGGACTACTTGAGCTTGAAACAAAAGGTGCTTGGTCCATTGAATGGATATAAGAACTTAATAGTAGTAATCCAGAAAGTTTAAAAAGTACTGCTAAAAATCTATTTTTCATGCTTTTCCCCTATATAAAAACTATTTAAGATGCTCACGAGCGCTTCTATACCTTATAGCTTACCAAAATAACCAAACATGTCAAATTGAAATTATTCGGGTTTAAATGCCCATTCTACGCTTTTTCATGCTCTTTTGTGACGTAATTATCTGTTGTTTATTTTTTAGGGCAAGTTTATTAATAAGCTGATAAAAAATATCCCTATCAATAGCTTTAACAACAGCCTGTTCATGAGCTTCGGCCAAGCATACCGGATAGCCATAACCTTTAATACACTGATCAACAATAATAGCTATTATTTTATCCATTTTTTCTTTATCTTGAGCAATCCAAGCAGGAACTTCTATACGAGCAATTTCATATCCAACATCAACATAAACAAAATAAGGTTGTAAATGAGCTGGATAATCTTCTACTATTCTGGACCTATTTTTGAATATTGTTGTATATTGAAAATCCTTAAGAAAAAAAGAAATTACTTGAGAATCAACGATATTATCCACAGTTTTTATTTTGCCAAAACTTTGTGGCTCCCAATCTGTTAACTTAACACGAATGAGATTCACAAGTTCTTTGCTTTTAGGCAAGCTTATATATCCCGCAATTAAAAGTTTATCTCTATAAAATTGATGCAAAATGCCCAAATATTTTCCCAAATAAGTCTCTTTTGCAAAATTAGATTTTGATTCTAAATGCCAAAAAATCAAAGATCCGTCAAAAAGAAGTAACTTATTTTCTTGTCCTTTAAGTTCTTGAGCTATTTGTAATCCAGTTGAAAATTCAAGCTCTTCTCTTTTACAATCAACTATCTCGACACTGGATTCCTCATCATTTTGGCCTGAAAAAACATAGGGGATAGAATTGAATTTTACACCGGAACTTTTGCCATAGTTCAAAATAACTGAGCCTATATTAATCAAAGAACAACTTGAACCCTGATGTTTGTCTGGATAAACTTGTGAACCATCAACTGCTATTACAGTATAATCTGATATTTTATTTACTATCTTATTAACATCTGACAAACTACCTTCCCATTTAGGCAACAACCATTCTGTTTTTAAAGTTTCTGTTTCTTTTTTGAAGCTATTATCATCCGCTATTCCTTGCCAAACTTGCAGGGCCAGATCCAATTCATCACTGAAATCATGGAAAGCAGTATCTGCAATTTTTTCTATCTCTTTGAACAATTTACTTTTGTCTAACAACCTTATCTCACTTTTTATAATTCTTATATCAATTCACTAACAAATAATAACCCATGCCCGTTCGCCCTTACTTCGGCTCGTTTCACTCGCTCAGTATGCACGGGCTTCGCTTTGATTTTAGTCTTCTGAGCCTGTCCTGAGCGCTAGTCGAAGGACGATGTTTGAGCGATCCCGAGCGAGCAAAGCGAGGCGAAGGTAGTCGAAAACAGAGTCGAATGGGTCATTTTTACATTAAAACAAACATTATAACTACTATTATAATTGAACATACTTGAGAAAGTAATTTAAAAAAATAAGATAAATTTTATAATTTTTTACCCATTCGACTCCCTCTTCGACTCGCTTAAAAAGCTCGCTCAGAGGTCGCTCAGGGCGAACGGAGAGAGAGAAATACTCCTCCAAGAAATATTTATAATTTTAATTGCCAGGACATCAACCCTTTATGAACCGCATCCAGAGAAAGCATGGCACATTTAAGTCTATTTGGGCCCAATTCTATGCCAATCATTTTTTGTACAAAATCCTGATCAAGTTTCAATACTTGTTCAATAGTTTTATTTACACAGGCATTAGTTAACATAGAAGCTGTTGCTTGGCTTATTACGCATCCTTTTCCTGTAAATTTAACCTGACTAATAACGTTATTTGTTAACAATATAGTCAATTCCACACTATCACCACAAGAGGGGTTATATTCTCCTGTAGTAACATCTGGATTTTCAATTATTCCATAATTGTTAGGATTTTTATAATGTTCCAAAAGCTCTTCTTTGTATAGATCCATTTTAACCTCAATTTAAGTATATTATTTTTATATAATTTCGTATAGACACTGGATTACTTTACATTATTATATTATTTAATTTATATTGAGATTAATGAGTTATAGGGGAGAAGAATGAAACTATTAAGAATACTATTATTTCTATTATCAGTAGCTGCTGTATTAAATCTTATTTCAAAAACTAAAATAAAGACAAAAAAAATAGTAACAGAAAAAATAGATATAGCACCCAAAAATATATTTTTTGACATTGGAGGTGTATTATTTGATACCTCAAAAACTGCCGTAATGTCAAAATTGGGTATAATAGAATGCATGTGTAACTCTGATATAGAAAACCGTTCATTTGAATTTATGTGCTTTATGGACCCCGAAGAACCTAAAGAATGTGCAACATTTAAAGGCAGACCATTACCTTCAATATTATGTAAATGGCAAAAAGGTAAAATGACCTGTCATGAACTTTGTCAGAAGGTACAAGATTGTATCGTTCAAAACCCAAATTTCTTCAAGAGTAAAACAGAAAAAAAATTAATAAAGCAAATTAGCGAACTGGTATTGCCCGAAAATTATTTAGAAATAACGAAACCACTTTATGAAGGATTTAAACTTGCAAAAGAATGTAAAAAATTAGGACACCACATTTTTATACTTTCTAATTATGATCCTGAACATTTTGAGTTATTAAAAGAAGAGTACCCAAAGCTTTTTGAAATTTTTGATGATAAAGATATCATACTTTCAGGTAATATAGGAATAATGAAACCCAACAAAAAAATATTTAAATATGTTATTAATAAATATAAACTTGACCCAAAAGATTGTATTTTTATTGATGATCAAGAAGAGAATCTAGAAGCAGCATCGCAAGCAGGATGGGATGATGGCATACTTCATAAAAAAGCAAGTACAACACGCAATAAGCTTAGAAAAAGAAATATATTATAATTTGTTTTTGCTTGAATTCATGGTTCGATACATTTTTGCTAACGCAAAAACACTCACCACGAACGGGCTTTAAGAATCTTTAGCTCTTAATTTGGTGTTATGTAATTTACTTTTATCGTAACTTTGCAGAGACTCAAGCTCAGACCCCTCTAGATATCGCCATCTACCAATAGCCAAACTACCCTTTTTAAGGCCAGCATATTCAAATCTATCAAGACCTACGACTTTATATCCAAAATGCTTAAACATCCGTTTAATTATTCGGTTTTTTCCACCATGAATTTCTACAATTACATGCTTTCTTAATTTGCTTTTAATTATCGTGATTTTATCAAATTTAGATTTGCCATCTTCTAGAAAAACACCTTTTTTAAGCCTTTCTATATCTTCTATAGCAACAGGCCTGTCCAAGGTAACATAATACTTTTTTGTAACTTTATTTTTAGGATGAGCAAGTTTCTGGGACAAATATCCATCATTTGTAATAACTAATAGACCTGTAGTATCTCTATCTAGTCTACCAACAGGAAAAAGACGTTCTTGAGCAGAATAAGCAACTAAATCCAAAACAGTTTTACGACCATATTCATCTGATGCTGTTGTAACATAGCCACGTGGCTTATTTAATAAAATGTATACTTTTTGTTCAAGATCAATAATCTCTTCTTTATATTTAACAACATCATCTGGTAATACTTTAAAGCCAGGTTCTTTTACAACTTTCCCATTTACAGTAACATCCCCTGTTTTAATAATTTCTACTGCAGCCCTTCTTGAACAGACGCCACCCCTTGAAAGATAAACATTTAAGGGAATTTGATCTATTTTTTCTTTTTTTTTAGTATTGCCTGAAAGCATAAAATTCTTCCTAAAAGTAAAAATACCCTATATAAAATATAGTATACGCAAAAATTTTAAAAATAATAGTTTAAACAGGACATTAATCATGATCATTTCAGGTAAGGAAATTAAGAGAAACCTCTCAAAAGACATAGTTATAGATCCATACAATGAAAGCCAACTTGGTCCAAATAGCTATAATCTAAGACTACATAACGAACTTCTGGTTTATGAAAATCATGTTTTGGATATGAAACGAGAAAATAAGGCCTATAAAATATCAATACCTAAAGAAGGCCTCATGCTTAAGCCCAATTCACTTTATCTTGGAAGAACAATTGAGTATACAGAAACTCATTCTTATGTTCCTATGCTGGAAGGAAGATCCTCCATTGGAAGACTTGGTCTCTTTGTTCATATAACAGCGGGCTTTGGAGATGTCGGATTTAAAGGCTTCTGGACTTTAGAAATATTTTGCGTACAACCTATAATCGTCTATCCTGGAATAGAGATTTGCCAGATTTTTTACCACTCTATAGAAGGCGATTATATTAAATACAATAGTAATAAATACCAAAATAATAGAGGTATACAACCTAGCCTACTTTACAAAGATTTTGAAAAATAGTTTATCTAGATTCTTCTGTGGCAACTTTTGCATTTCCTTCCAAAATATCCTTTATTTCAGGATCTTGGATTTCATATGCATAATCTGCAACTATTCCCGAAGTACTTGCATCTAACGGTGTAAAATTTCTAAGTTGTTCCATTCTTTTATCCATATAAGTTTTATGGTGCTTAAATTTATCCACTGCATAAATAAAGTCCATGTCGTTATTGTCTTTAGCCACTTGAATTGGAGACCTACCTTCTTTATTTGGAAGATCCAGCCTGGCTCCTTTTGTTAATAAATATAAAAGTATCGCGTAGGTTACCTTCGGGTCATAATTAGGGACCATAGAAGATGACCTCTTAACTAATAGAGTTAAAACAGTTTCACCATCTTGATCAAATGCATTTATATCCACAGATTTGTCATTTAAAGCTTTTTTTATTGCATCGAAATTACTAACTCTTATTCCATTGAATAATAATTCTTGAGAATTAATTTTTCTTCTTTTAGCCGGACGAGGATCTTCGCCACACTCTACAGCAAATGTACCTGCTAAAATCAGATATAACGTTACTAATTTAAGATTATTCATGTCATCCTCCATTAAATAAAAATTTATTCTATTACATTAGTTTAATATTACCACTTGCAAATAATAAAAATCAAGGGTTTTACTAAAATTTTTTATAGTAGGATATAGCAATTTTGGCCTCTTTTAAATGATCCACTAGAGGTCTTGGGTAATTTTGTGTATTAATTTTATATAAATTATGGATTTGTCTCGGTTCTAGACTCTTTAACTCAGGAACATATTTTTTAATATACTCGCATTTTGGATCAAATTTTTTCTGCTGCAACCATGGATTAAAAATTCTAAAATATGGCTGAGAGTCTGTTCCAGTAGATGCACACCACTGCCAATTTCCATTATTAACAGAAGGATCATAATCGACTAACTTTTGTGCGAAATATTTTTCACCCTTTCTCCAATCTATATGTAAATCCTTAACCAAGAAAGACGCAACTAACATTCTTACCCTGTTATGTATGAAACCGGTTTGATTAAGCTGCCTCATGCCTGCATCAATTATAGGAAACCCGGTTTTACCTTCTTGCCAAGCCTTAAAATGCTCTTTATTATAACTCCATTTCAAACTATCATATTTAAACTTAAATGCGTGGCCAAAAACAAATGGAGAACCATATGCTATATGTGTAAAAAAATCTCTCCAAAATAATTGTCTTATGAGAGTGTGATATGGCCCAAGATTTGTATAAATAGCATGATAAACCTCTCGAATAGAAGAGGTTCCAAATTTTAAATAGGCTGCCAAATTCGTTGTACTTAAATCAGGATAATCTTTCGTTTTATCATAATTTTTAAAATTAGAAATTGATTTTAAAATTTTTAAAGATTGACCCCTGCCTCCTTTTACCCAAATATAAGTATTTGGTTTAGGTAATATTTTTTTATAGACTTCTTCTAAAGAGATACTATTGTGTAAGGTTTTTTTAAAATAATTATTATAACTATTCTCAACAGGCAAATTTATTTGATTTTTAGATGCAATTTTAAAAAAATAACTAAAAATAGAATATGGCTCACCATTTTTATTTAAAATTTTTCCAGGTTCAACTAGTAGAATACCACTAAAAGAATTAAAATTCACAGAATTCTTCAAACAAATATTTTCTATAACCTTATCTCTTTTTATGCTAAAAGGGGTATAATCTTTATTAACAAAAACTGCCTCAATAGAATATTTATTGATAAGATTTTTAACTATCACTTCAGGTTTACCATAAAAACCATATAATTTAGAACCATACGTTATTAGTTGTTTATTCAAATCTTCTAATGATTCAAACATAAACTGAATACAATTTAAGCTTCTATAAGAATTTTTTTTATCTACTTGCGCAGGATCAAATATAAAACATGGGATTACTTGCTCTGAAAATTTCAAAGCTTTTATTAATCCAGTATTATCATCGAGTCTAAGATCTCTACGAAAAATAAAAAGTGATATTGAGTACTTTTTATTTTTTAACATGCTTAGAATTTTTATATTTTTCAAAAAGTAATGATATTAGGCCCAAACAGCCCAATAAAGCGAATGATATTAACACTTTAATAGAAAAGATTTCTCTCATAGAGTTTATTTGGCACAATTGCTTTCCAGCATAAGCATAAACTATGGAACCTGGGATAATTCCTAGTGAGGTTGTCCAAATAAAGGTTCTTAATGGTATCTTAGTCAAAGATGCAAGAATATTGATTATAAAAAACGGAATTACAGACATAACATGCAAAATAAGTAAGTAAACAGCACCATATTCATCGATATTCTTGTTAAAATGTTCAAGTTTTTCTCCGTATTTTTGCTGTAATGTCTCTCCAAAAAAATACCTGAACATTAAAAACGCTAAAATTGCTCCAATTACTCCACCTATATTTGTATAAACAGTTCCAAGTATGACACCAAATAAAAAGCCACCAACGACAGTTAAAAGTCCAGCTAGAGGAAACGAAGAAACGACAGTTAATATATATAAAGCTATATAACCAAGAACAGAAGTTAAATAATGTTGATCTACAAAATTAAGCAAATATTCTCGATTCTGTTTAAAACATTCAAAAGTAAATTTCTTATACATGCCTGTATAATGTATAATCAAAATCAAGCCCAATATTAAAAAACCTAAAAATATCTTCTTTTTACTACTCGTATTCATAATCAACCTATTTTTTTATAAATTCGGTCCACTCTATAGAATCTTGAGTTTTTCTTATAAAATTATTAATTAATCTTATAACTATAAAAGCAACAAAAGCAATAATTAGAAAATCTACTAATATTTGTATAAATGCACCATAATTGATAGTAACGGCTGGCTCAACAACTTTGCCCTTTGAATCCAAGATAGCTTTTTTTAATACTATTTTTAAGTTAGAAAAATTAACATCTGCTATTAATAACCCAATAATAGGCATTAATATATCACCAACTAATGAAGTGACTACCTTGCTAAATGATACAGCAATTACTATTCCCAAAGCCATATCTATTGCATTTCTCTTTAAAACAAAATCTTTAAAGTCTGAAAAAAATCCTCTAATTTCAATCATAATTTTTTTAACATTTCTTCTATTTTTTGAATAAAAAATTCAACTTCTTGCTCATTGTTATAACCATAAAAACTTACACGCACAGATGCATCAAGATCTAAAACTTGATGCAAAGGTTGCGCACAATGATGTCCGGCCCTTACACAAATATTATGTTTATCTAAGTAAGCGGCCACATCATGGGCATGTATTCCGTCAACTACAAAATTTACAATGTGTCCATTTTTTTTTAGCTGTTCAATTGGTCCTAAAATTTTAATTCTAGGAAATTTAGATAATCCATCAATAAGCTTGGAACATAATAAAGCTTCATGCTTTTTTAAAGCATCAAAGTTTATATTTTCATTTATATAATCTATAGCACTGCCTAATCCTATTACATCTGCAATGGCTGGGGTTCCAGCTTCAAAACTATAAGGAAATTCTAACCAAGTGGATTTTTCAAAGCCACCTTGTTTTACCATACCACCTCCAAATTCAACTGGCGCCAAATCTTTAGCAATTGCATATTTAATATATAATATTCCTATTCCCGTAGGACCAAGAAGTTTATGACCTGAAAAAACTAAAAAATCCGCATCTATTTTTTTCACATCTACTTTTTCATGAGCGACAGACTGAGCAGCATCTATTAAGATTTTTGCTCCAAATTTATGTGCCTCTTGGGTCAAAAATTCAACATCATTACGTGTACCCAAAACATTAGAAATATGCGTAATTGCTACTAATTTAACTTTATTATTAGACAAAAAATCTTGATAAGTTTTTAAATCTAACTCTCCAGTATTTGTAATAGGTACAATTAAAAGCCTAACTCTTTTTTTATGAGCAAATTGTTGCCAAGGAATTAAATTAGCAAAATGTTCCATTTGACTTATTATTATTGCATCCTCTGCAAAAATATTTTTTTCTGCCCAAGAAAGAGCAACTAAATTTATTCCCTCAGTAGTACCTCTTGTAAAAGCTATTTCATTTACATCTGCATTAATAAATTTTGCTATCTTTTTTCTAGCATTATTAAATAAAGTAGTTGCTGTCTCTGAAAAACTGTAAACGCCTCTATGAACATTGGCATTATGTTTTGTATAAAAATTTATTATCGAATCTATAACTTGCTGTGGTTTTTGAGTAGTAGCAGCATTATCAAAATAAATTAAAGATTTATAATTTTGAAATAGGGGAAAGTCTTTCTTGATATTTTTCATCATATTTTTCTAAAACATTTTTATAAAATTCAAAAAGATTATTATCGTTATATACTACAAAATAAATCTTCTTAATATATGATTTAGAATAATCAAAATTAGCAATAGTTTTAACTGCTATTTCTGTAGCTTTTTTTGGCGGAAATGCAAAAATGCCCACACTAATAGCTGGAAAGGCTATTGAACTTAACTTATTTTTATCTGCCAATTCTAAACTAGATAAATAAGCATTACCCAATAATACAGGGGCCACACTAGTATTTGATGCTCTCCAATCTGGACCAACTGCATGAATAACAGATTTACAATTCTTAAGATTATACCCTTTTGTAATTACTGCTTGACCCGTATAGCAACGTGTATCTTGACCTAATAACGGATACTTTAAACATTCCTTTTCAAGCTCTGGTCCTGCTGCTTTATGTATTACGTCACAAATGCCACCACCATGCTCTAAATTCTTATTTGCAGCATTAACAATCGCATCAACCTTTAAATTAAGAATATTATCCTGAACTAAAACTATCTCTATCCCTTTTATTTTATAACTAATATTTGTTGCATTAGATAACAGAAAACTTGTAATAAACAAAGCAACTATCAAATAATTTATTTTCATACGTTATCCTCTAAATAAAATAAGCCTGAAAATTATTTCCAGGCTTATAAATTCAAATTATTTTTGAAAAAGTTGATATCCGGCAGCACCTGTTATGCTACCTCGCATAATGCGATACAATACCTGAGATACGTTAGCTTTTTCTTTTGCTTCTTTCATTTCTTTTTTCAGATCTGCTTCCATAGACTTTAATATAGCAAGTTTATTTTTTAACTCCGCAATTAAGTATCTATCATATTGAGCATAAAGTGATGATTCTTGAATAGAAATCTTATCAACTAATTTAGCTTGCTCTTCTTTATTAGACTTAATCTTAAAATATAATTTACCTGTATTAAAAACACCTGAACTCGCATCTGTAAGATCACCTAAAAGACCTACAGTCAAATCATATCCAGCTAAAGCTAAACACCCTAACATAGGTACATTTGTTTTAAGAAAGCTTGAAAACTCGTAAGAATTTGCAGCTTTTTTCATAACAAATGGCAATGCAGCAAGCATAGCAACCGAAGCAGTAGGTTTAGGATATTTCTTAGCTAAGTTCCAAGAACCTTGAGCAACCGCTTTAGCTCCTGAAGTTGCCTTTTGACCCAAAGCGCTAAACACATCTTGAATACCCGAATTAATGAATGCTGTAGAAGATATAACTCCTAAGCTTATTATCAGAGATAAAAACATTGAACGTTTCATAATATTACTCCTATATCTAAATTAAAATTTCTTGAACAACTTGCTAATACCACTCTGCGTTCTTCTTCTGTAATTTTTATATTCTTGTTCAAGCTCCTTAGATTCAACAAACTTATAATGTTTTGTAACATAATTTTCATGTACAAGAACACTCTTTATTACATCGTTATACTGAGAAATCCACCTATCAATATAATCTTGATGTGCTAGAGTAAATCGAATATTCCATTCTACGCGATCAACAAGTTTTCTTGTGTGATGTAAAACAATATTTGTTTGTACAATATCATCACTAGACATTAACATTGGAGTTTTTGGATTCATCATATGTTGTTTTAATTCAATCTCACCAAAAAAATTTTCATTAAAAAAGTATTTGATTGGAAGCCACTTAGGTATAAAGTTTAATACCCCTTCAGTATTGTCGATATTTGATCTTCCAGACTTTAATTTCGATAATTTAGGACCAATCATAGATATATCAACTGCAACAAGAACATCTGTCGATTCTAAATCTATATGCAACTTCTTCTTAATTTCATCTTTTATTGATTTAGGATCTTTAAAATCACTTAGTCTGGACCAACACTTTGCAGTCAAATAAAAATCTTTAAGATTTTTACGTGTTACTGACAAAGATGTTTGACTCAAACTTAAGGTAAATAGTGATAAAATAATTAGTCTTAAAAATCTCATAAATTGCCCCTAGTTAAAATATTCAATCTACATCTACACTTTAATAGAGTACCAAATATAAGTTTGCTTGTAAAAAGGGTGCCCAGGTTCAGTACTTACACCCAAATCGCATTGACAAATTGAAATATATAAAATCCGTTCGTGGTGAGTGTTCTACGAAGCTTTAGCGAAGTAGAACGTATCGAACCATGAACTCCTTATCTAAATTTCTTTTTAGCTAATTTGGATAATTCATTCCAATCTTGATTAATTAAAGCTTCTTTTTTCTTACGTGACCATTTTTTTATTTTCTGTTCTGCTTCTATTGCTTCAATTCTAGAAGTAAATGTTTGAACAAAAATACATTCAACAGGCAAGCGTGATAAAGTATAACAGTAAGTTATTCCTTTATTATGCTCATATATTCTTTTTTCAATATTATCAGTATGGCCAGTATAATAAGAACCATCATTACATTTAAGTATGTAAACAAAAAAGTATTCCATTTATTTATAATTTTAATATGAATTCATGGTTCGATACGTTCTACTTCGCTAAAGCTTCGTAGAACACTCACCACGAACGGATTTTATTATATAACCTATTAAAAAATCATAAACATTTCTATCGATAACCTATAGTTGTTTGCTACAATCAAACAAAATAAATAACTCCTTCAACCGTTTTATACCTTAAATTACATCTTCGCTTTAAAGCGGCTTTTATAATTAGGGGCAAAGTAACAAAAATAGTTCCTTGTTGATCACTTAGAGTGATAAGGCTTTTACCAACAATTTTATTTAATTTCAATAAATCTAAAACTAAATTGAGCTGATCTGTATTTAATGATTTAATTATACGCATTTGTTCCCCAGACAAAGTATATAAATTTACATTTCCATTATCAAAAGCAACATAAATATATTCACCATTTGCGTTTATCTCTTTAACTATATTATCAAAATAGAGAGTATACTTAAGATCTCCCGTTTCTAAATTCCATATTTTTAAACTCTTATCTGCACAACTTGCCATAATATATTTATTATCTTGGCTTATTGCAATTGATTCAATCGTACTATTAAGATCAAATGTATTCTTAATTGAATTAGTCTCCAAATCCCACAATTGTATTTTATTATTATAAGCAACAATAATAACGTATCGGCAATTTGGACTTATTAAAGCCAACATAATTTTATTAAGATAGTCGCCTCTAAGATTATATTTAAACGTATGTTTAAGAGTTCCTGTTTCTAGTTCCCAGATCTTTACGCTTCTATCATGAGAACTAGTAACAATATATTTGTCATCCTTACTTATTACAATTGACCGAAGAGAAGAGCTACTATTGTGTTCCAATTTATATTTAATATATTGCGAGTTCTCTAAATCCAATACTCTTGCCTCACCCCAATGACCCATAACAGCATATCTACCATCATTGCTTATATCTAAAGGCTCATTCCAATCATTCCAAAATTCATATTTCAAATTATTTGTTTGTGGATCATAGACCTCAACTCTTTTTCCTGCTGGTCTATTTGATCCAAAATAAAAAAATTGTGTTTGATAAAAAATATATCTACCTCTTTTAAACCTTAATGAGTCAAAAATTTTTGGATATAAATTATTAAATGCTGGATCTGAAATTTCAAATTCAAATGCTGGTTTTAATTCATCAGAAATATATGAAAATATTTCTAATTCAAGAACTTTAGGAAGTTTTTTAAAATTATTAAAATCTATCTCGTAAGCAGAATAAATTAATGAGCTAGAAAAAGTTAAAAATATAAAAATTAATTTCATGATTAATAAGATTTAACTTCTATCCATAATTTACTTATACGTGAAGCAGGAAGTTCACGCTTTAATGGAGAGAATTTAGCAAACTTTTCAGGCTTAAGAATTTCATCTAAGGGTTCATTGATATAGTCGAGATTGACACTGTGTAAGAGCTTTTTCATAACTGGTAGATAACCAAAGTTTTCGTAAAAACCTTTTACCTGATCCTCTTGATATAAATAATTTATAAACTTATAAACATAATCTTCTTTGGTACTTTGAGCAGGAATAACTAAAGAATCAATCATAAAAAAGCCACCTTCTTGAGGAATTAAAAAAGAAAATTCGTTTTCTTTTGGTTTTTCATCTTCTTCATCATCAGATTTGTTAGCGCGATAAATATAAGCGCTTTGCCCAATCATAACCGGACAAATTCCTAAGCTAAGAAAATAATCTGCTCTCAAATCAGTATAAGCCTCAACCCATTTTTTTTGCTTAATTAAAAGCTTTGTTATTCCCTGAAGTTTATCTTCTGTTAAATTTTCTATAGAACCATAAAGATATTGTGCAGCTATCGAAACTGCATCATAAGAATCTTCTATCATAGAAACTCTTGGAGCAATTGACTCATCAAAGATTAAGGACCAACTGGGTTTAGGTTTTTTTTCTTTTAAATATTCATTTGAAACACCAAGACCATATAGATCCCAATTGTAAGGTATTGAATAATCATTATTTGGATCAAAATAATGGCCAGTAAAATGATTGTCTATTTCTGACCAAAAACTTAATTTAGATTTATCTACTTTTTTTAAAAAATTCTGTTCACGTAAATAATTCACAGCATTATCTGTAATAGTCATAAGGTCATAACCCTCGCCACGAGTTAGACGTAAACGAGCATAAAGTTCTTCATTGTTTTCATAATAGCTGACGTTAACTTTAATACCTGTTTCTTTTTCAAACTTAGAAACTGTTTCAAAATCAACCATATCGGGCCAAGCTAATATATTTATCCCATGCGCTGGATATAACAGATTTTTCAGACTGGGCAAAAATAGAAATCCAAAAAATAACCCTATCCAAAACGTAACTATCAAAACTCTCATTTTCATAATTTTCTACTCGATGATTTAAGTTTAAGAAATGTAAAAATGAAAACTAATAAACTACTACCAACTAAAATTAAAGTCGAAAGAGCATTAAGTATTGGTGAAAGACCTTGTCGAATCACAGCGAAAATATATAATGATAAAGTTTGAGAAGAGGCTCCGGCACAAAAAAATGAAATTAAAAAATCATCAAGTGAAACTATAAAAACTGTAAGCGCTGATGATAATAAAGCCGGATACAAAAAAGGCACAATAACATAAAAAAACGTCTGTAAGTCTGATGCGCCTAAATCAAGAGATGCTTCAACAACTCGTTTGTCTAATTCTTTATATCTTGAATAAATAATAGGAACTGCAAAACCTAAACCTAAAATTGTATGACCAACAATTAAAGTAGCAAGACTAAAAGATACATGAAAAAAATAAAAAAAGACCAAAAGACTCGTTGCGATAACAATATCAGGAACTATCATTGTTATATAAAAAAGAGAAATTAAATAATTAATTTTTTGTGCTGTTAGTTTTTGATGCAACCCCCAAATCATAAAAACTGATAATGCAACGCTTAATATTACAGCTGATCCCCCAACGATCAGAGAATTTATAAGAGCTGACCATATTTCTTTGGTTTGAAAAAGTTCTCTATACCATTGCAAAGTAAATCCGGACCAACTATAACTATCACCAGAATTAAATGAAAAAATTACAAGAACTATAATTGGTAAATATAAAAAAAGATAAACCAAAGATACAAATATTGGCAGTCTCAATGTTAATCACCCTTTTAATGATAAAGAAGTTTTAATTTTATTTTTCATCAGAATATAAAGCAGTAGTAAAGTTGCTCCCATAAACATGCTGCTCAATAATGTAAATGCTGCGCCAGTGTGCATATTTCGTGCCCCAAAAAAATATTCTGATATTAATGTCCCTACAAATAAAGTCTTATTACCGCCTAAAAACATTGGAATAACAACTTCACCAAAAGTCATAACAAAAACTAGAAAAAACCCTAAATAGACTCCAGACAATGATAATGGAAAAGTTATTCTAAAAAAAGTTACAATTCTGTTTGCTCCTAAATCTAATGAGGCATCAATAAGTTGAGGATCAAATTTTTCAAGAATATTATATAAAGGAACAATCATAAAAGGTAAATAAATATGGAACATAACTAACGAGATAGCAAATTGATTATTAATCATATGCAAAGGATCAGATATAATACCTGTAGAAAGCAAAATTTTATTAATTATTCCATTTCTCTCAAGAACAAAAAACCATGAATATACCTGAATTAAAAAATTAACCCATGCAGGTAAAGTAAGAAGAAAAAGTAAAAAATTTTTCATTTTTTTAGCCTTTAACGCTAAAAAATAAGCAACCGGATAAGCTATTAATAAACAAAGACTCGCATTAAGCATTGCCACCAAAAGTGAACGCACAATTATACGCAAATGCACCCAATCCAAAATCCCTCTAAAATATTCAAAAGTAAATGCAAACAATCCATTAGCAAGGGCCATATAAAAAATAAATAAAATTGGTAAACACAAAAACAAAACTTGCCATAAAATAGCTGGAACAGAAACAAAAAAAGGGATATTATCAAAAAATTTTTCTTTTAAATTTTTCATCTTTATTTTTCCAACAATACAGCATTTTCTTTTTGCCAATAAAGATTAACGTTATCATGCAATTTAATATCTTCTTGTGGTATATGTTCCTCATTTTGTTCAAAAACCTGTATTATACTATTGTTTGCAAGTTTAACGTTATATTGAGTAAATCTGCCTTGATAAATTATAGAAGCAACTTTACCTTGTATATGGTTTTCATTTAATTTAAGTTCTTTTTTTGTAATCCTGATTTTTTCAGGTCTTAAACTCATAAAAACGTTCATCCCATTGGATGCCCATTTTTTTGTCCCATCTATTACCACAGAAAAAGATCCTAGACCCTCAATAATAATTTTAGGTTCTGAACCAATCTCCAAAACACCCTTAAGTAAATTAGTGGTCCCTATAAAAGTTGCTGCAAAAGATGATGCCGGAAACTCATAAATCTCCTTTGGTGTGCCAAACTGTTCAACCTCTCCATCTTCATTCAAAACAGCAATATTATGA
The DNA here is from genome assembly GCA_013286795.1 of Candidatus Babelota bacterium. Taxonomy (GTDB): domain Bacteria; phylum Babelota; class Babeliae; order Babelales; family JABDEC01; genus JABDFA01. The sequence continues at coordinate 5,476 of JABDFA010000006.1, read as the reverse complement.
CCAACAGTTAAAGCTTCATTTTGATCATGTGTGACATAAACAAAAGTGGTTTTAAAATTATTCTGTAAATCAACAAGTTCCATCAACATTCTTTCACGTAATTTAACATCCAATGCTGCCAATGGTTCATCTAATAAAAGAACATCAGGCTCATTAACTATAGCTCTTGCCAAGGCTACTCTTTGTTGTTGCCCGCCAGAAAGCTGTTGAATAGGCTTATAAATATGTTTTGATAATCTCATTACTTCGATTATCTTTGTAACCTTTTGCTCAATAATATCGTTAGGTACTTTCTTAACTTTAAGTCCGTAAGCAACATTATCAAATACATCTAGATGAGGAAAAAGGGCATAGTTTTGAAAAACCGTATTAATTTTTCTCTTATTTATTGGCTCATTGGTAATATCATTGTCACCAAGATAAATTTTGCCTGAATCTACAGATTCAAAACCTGCAATTAATCTAAGTAAGGTTGTTTTACCTGATCCACTCGGACCCAGTAAAACAAAAAATTGTCCTGAAGGTATTGTAAGATTAAAATCTTTTAATATATTTTCACCATCATAAGATTTTGTAACATTAACTATTCTAATGCTTCTCATTTTTTTTATCCGATGATTTAGCAAAAATTACTGGAATAACCACATCTGAAAGGGTACATGGCACTAATACACATGCTATTAAAACTAAGAACACATATCCAATTTTTGATGGCCAATCATAAAATCCATGTGACACTAAATAAAAACTGGACGCCAAGGAACTAATGAAAATATGTGTAAAATGGGACCACAAACTTGATTTATCTCGTGACTCTAATGCATGATTTTTCATAACAAAGCCAGTAAACAAACCCACCAATAAAAATGGCAAAATATTTTTTAGCTCATAATAAAAACAAATATGTAAATGCATGTTAACACCCAATAGTGTCCCACCAATATATGGCAAAACAATATCTGAAAGCACACAAAAAATCATAGATGAACAAAAACTTACAACCAAACCTCTTAGCAGATTTCTTGAAAACCTAAAAAAGGTAAGCATTGTACCAACACCTGCAAAGACTATATGCATAAAGTGAAAATTATGGAACAGTTGATCCCAAATGCATCGTAAATCATCAGCATCTTTATCTACGCCTATAAAGTTCAAAATACTCAATATCACAAGGCTTAATGCCACTGAAAATACCGCATATGGCAGATGACAAGCTATTTCACTTGCAACAGAATGGTGATGAATTTCATGCTCAATATGTGAATGTTTATCCATTAAAATACCTTATTTAAAATGATTTTCACTGAATTTGAGTATATTCTTTTTTTTACAGAAATCAAAAAAAAATTTAATCTGCCTTTTAAATAAAAATGGGTAAGAACATGTTTTAACGTTCTCACCCTAGAAATTACTCAATTTTTTCTTAATTAAAGATCGCCAAAATCTTTAACTTAAGACTCCTTAGATAATTGTTCTATCTTATTTTCAATCGCACTTCTTTCTTCTAAGCTAATAAAACCATTGTGATCTTGCTTATCTTTAATATTAATGTTAGCACCTGAATTTATTAAATAATCATAAGTTTTCAAAGAAGTTTTAGTTTTTTTTATCCAAAATACATCTTTCTGGGCATCAGTAAGAGTGGATGAATATATTTCATCATGCGATTTCAGCACATCATAAACTTTTATTAACGCGGTCTTACCATCCTTATTTTGAGCATTAATATCTACATCACATTTAGTTAAAAGATTACATACTAATAAATTATTGTTCTCACAAGCATTCATAAATGGGGTATTGCCAAGATGATCAGCTACATTAGCATTTGCGCCGGCTTTAATAAGCATATCAATAATTTTTGCAGTTTTTTTTATTTCTCCATATTTAAACTGAGTTACCATAAAAAGAACTGAAGCGCCAAAACGCGGATTCTCGAGAGAATTGATTCTAGCATTAACATCTGCTCCATTCTGAATCAATAGCTCTACTTTTTTTACATCTTCACTAAGCACAGCTACCATAATAGGAGTAATATCTATCAAATATTCATGCAACATTTCCATAACAGATACAGCAATAATACTTGAATTAGAAAAGTCGATTATTCCTTTATAACGAGAATTAACGTTAACCCCTACTTTAATTAAATAGCTAATTATCTCTGTAGAAATCTCTTCCATTCCTACGAAAGATATAAAATACTCATCAAATAACTCATCTTTTACATTTATGCCATACTTATTAATTGTTTCATTAATCTTTTCAGACAATTCTTTGTCGCTAAGCTTTAATTCATTTATTTTTAAAAGTTCTTCAAAAAACTTACAATAAGCTATTTGTTTATTTGCCTGGTTAGAAATATTTGTACTACCAGTTTCACTTGCAACAGAATCAGTTGCAAAAGCTCCTAATAAAGAAAGCGCGAAAAAAAGATTTAATTTTATTTTCATAGAATCCACCTATAAAATTGAATATAAATACACACACCTATAGAACTACATATTTCTAATGATAACTAATTTAAAATCAAAGTAAACAGCCCTATAAACCAGATAAAATTTAAATTATTTTTTTTTGATTTTTATTTTGTTTTTTATTACAATTATAATATATAATATGTTTAATATATAGATGAGAGGTTAATATGAGCTTTAATTCAAAATTATTACTTTGTTTATCAGTATTCTTATTTGGAGCTAATTTTCTGTATACAGCAGAAAATAAAGAAATATCTGAAGATCCAATTTTTGAGATATTTAATATAGACAAAAGAAGAGAAACTCACGGATCTGATTTTTTTAAATTTGATTATTATAAAGCGATAGATGATTTTATTAAATCAAAAAAAGACGTGAATATAAAAAATTCTTCCGGCCAAACCCTTTTAATGAAAGCTATAGAAGTAAATACAGATCTAGGATCTATGATTAATAATCAGACAAATATAATGAAATTATGCGCGCCAGAATTCCAACAATTATTCAATGACCGGATATTAACGATGGAAGAAACTAGAGACAATCTTTTAAAGACTATAAAATTACTTTTAGAAAATGGAGCAAGTTTAAAAATAAAAGATAGCAAAAGAAAAACTGCAATAGGCTATTTAAAAATTCCTTCAAAAATTATTCGCGGCGAAAGAACAACAGGTAGAACAGCAGGTTATTTTGATCAAAAAACCAGTAACTATGTAAAACAAGAATTAAAAATAAGAAAAGAACGAGAAAAAGAAACTAAAAATGTTTTAGAAGGCAAACTAATTCCAGAATTGGCTAATATTGTTTGTGATTATGAATGCTAAAAATAGAGCGCGAGTCCTAAAAGGTATTTCCCAAAGTCAAGAACCAGGCAAAAATAGAATCATCTTTATAATGTTTAGGTCTAAAGCCAATATCAAAACGTAATGGGCCAATAGGAGTTTGATACCTTACTCCAAAACCAGTAGCAGTTAATAAGCTAGCTTTAAAATTTTCTTTAAACAAAATACCAAAATCCTGAAAAACAGTAGCACCAAAGTTTCTAAATACAGGAAATCTATACTCTAAATTTGTATTAATCATAGTTTGACCACCCTGTGGTATATATTGTTTCTTACCATCAGGGCCCACCAATAATCCTAGAGGTGGAGCAAAATCAGGTTCATAACTACGCAATGTCGTAGCTCCACCAATAAAAAAACGCTCTGTAGGTATTAAATTACTAAATTTATTAATAAAAATATGTCCAAGACGAATTCTAGCGGCAATTAATCCGGGCTTAATAGCTGAGCTAAAAATTGATTGTTCAAATAAAAATTTAAAAAAATAATGGCTATTTTTAGACATTGATAACATGCCCTTTAGAAAAAAACTGGTCAAAAAGCCATTCCTAGGATTAATACGGTCATCTAGTCCATCTATTAAAAAATTTGGTTCTACAAAAATATAGGGTTCATGCTTGCCAATTAAATCTGGAGAAAAGTCTATGACAGCAGCAGGCTCTAAAGCTAATCCAGATAGTTTAAGATCTTCTGCTCCAAAATTAAATCCCAAATTAATAAATTTATTATATTTTCTTGATAAGCCAGTCAAAAAGCCAGTTTGGCTTATGTGATATAAATTATTTTTACTCCCAATAAATAATGGTTGATTATACTGATGATTAAAGAACTTCAATAAAGTTCTAGTTGGAGAATTAAAAATCCAAGGCAATTTATATTGCGCTACAAAGCTTGTTTGAAACTCTGTAACATCAGCATCTATTCTAAATTGATCCCCAAAAGAAAATGGATTTCTGTAAAGAACAGAAGCACCTACCTTATATGATGTACCATATAAAAAAGAGGTTTTTTTACTTACTTGTTGAAAACCAAAACGTAGTTTGGCTTCAATTTGATTTTCAGGAGAAAATTTTAAAATTATAGGCTTCAGGCCTTCTATATCAGATTCATAAATTGGAAACATATGTAATGCATGAAATACTTCAAGGCTATTTAAAGAATAATAAGATTGCTCTATCTTATCTTTATCCCATTCATCCCCACTGTTATATTTAATTTCTCTTAAAATATTATCAAAATCATAATCCCCAGCTGCTCTAACAACAGTTTTTCCAAATCGAGCTTTAAAATTACCCAAATCAATTTTCCAATTTAGTTTTTTTTCATCATTAGGTTGAAACTCCGGTTTTATTTCTACATGTGAATACCCTTTTTTTTGAAAATAACTTTGGAGCCACTTGCCTTGCTCAACAAAAGAATTAAAATCTAATGCTCTAGGTCGTTTTAAATTCTTAAACTTAAAAAATAAATCTTCTGATTCAAGTTCAGGATAATCTAAAATTTTAACCTGATCCACAACTCGTTTTTTGCCTTCATCTATCAAAATATTTAATTTATATTGACCTGATTCACCTTGCAAAATTGTAAAATCTTTACTTACTATTTTGGCATCCCAAAAACCCTCTTCTTGATAAAAAGATATTAGATTATCAAAAATATGATTTAGTAAATCCGTGTCTACATATTTTTGCTTAAGAAGATTATGAAAGAATTTGATTTTTAAAAACTCAGAATCAATTTGTTCAGCACCTTTTATTATAACATCCTTGAGTATATTTCTTTCTCCTTCATTAATTACAAACTTCTCTTGGTCCAGATCTTTTTCAACTTTTACATTTACATTCCAAAAACCCTTATTTCTATATAATTGTGTTATACTTTCAGCAAGAATAGAGTAAGGCATATCCCAAGAGATATCATAGTTATCAAGTAAAAAAGAGTTTATTTCTTCATCAGAAAAAAAATTATTACCTTCAAACAAATAACTTTTTTTATTTTTAAGATTTATTTTGAATTCAAGTTTTACTTGGTATTTTTCATAATTAAAAGATTCAATAAGCTTAATTGAAGCAAAAGGAAATCCATTATTTATTAAAAATTTCTTTAAAGATTTAGTTGTTTTATTGATAGATTTCCAGGAATAATTAAATTTTA